>JBGSVW010000034.1:0-91954 GCA_041752735.1 Anaerovoracaceae bacterium
GGCGGAAGAGAATGGAATGAACCTGACAGAGAGTTTTATAGTCTTGTTGAAGGTTTTCCTGCCAGTTCTGAAAAGCCACCTCAATTCGTCTATTTTCCACCATCTGAACGCGCTCTCTGTAATTCGGTTTAGTCTGAGTCAACCCAAGATGAAAGTCGCTATCCAACCGAACAATTGCCTGCTTAAAGGTTAGGCTGTAATATGCCATTACGAAATCGATTACTCCGCCAGATGCCCCGCAGCCGAAACATTTATAGTGATTGTCATGGGTCTTTAAGCTCGGTGTCTTTTCATTGTGGAACGGGCAATTGGCATATCCTTTTTGATTGAAAACGATTCCGTAAAACGTCAGCACGTCTTTGATTTTTAATTCACTGCATATTTGTGTAGCCATCTTACCCATTTGAGCCACCCAGGAGCCGTATAATCTCCTTGCCGGTATCTTTCTTGCAGCAGAAGACAAATTCGACGTTGTGCTTGTATGTCCATGCGGTTAAAACCTTGTAGACTCTCTCCCCCACAATCTCGCCGTATCTTGGCGCCCAGAGGATAATGTCCTCCAGGCACTCAATCGGCTTTCCATCGATGCTGTCTTGCTCAATGAGGAAGTACATCTTGCCACCAATTTCATCCAACCGGTTCAGTTCTCGCTTCACCCTGGCATACCCGCTTGTTGCGTTGGCCGCTATTTCTGCAATGTTCTGTTTCCTATCAACGAAGAGCAATGGTTTCTCAGGGTTCATGTAATCTCCAACAAATAGCTTTGTGGAAAAATGCTTAATTCCGCAGTGATCTAATTCAGCTTGAATCTTTAAAATTGCCCTGGCTTTTTCTCTGGAATCAATAAATATCTTGTCCATTTCGCCTCCTTAGAATGTTTGCTGTATGTTTGGTTCGAAATTCATCCATAAAGTCTCTTTCACGGTTTTATTTCTTTGATTTCTGCTTATGTGATACTCTTTGTGCCACCCTTTCAAGTAATTGTCATATAGCTCGGATTCGTAACCCGAAACGATTGCAGGGCCTTTATGATTACTTAGAGTTTCACACAGTTCGATGTGCTCTGATTCTTCCATCTCACACCTATATTGTTTGCCATGGCGCGTTTCCAAAAGATAAGGAGGGTCAGCGTAAATCAACACGTTTGGATGATTGAATCTTTTTATAACATCCACAGCTGGACGATTTTCAACTTGTACTCCCTTTAACCTCACAGCACACTGAGCGATAATGTCCGGTACCTGATTCCAATGTCTTACGGCATATGCAGCTTCACGACCTTGAATATCCATCTTGAATCCCGTTTTTTCTCCGTTTGTCCGGAAGCCATGGCCCATGTCACACCTGACTAAGAATTCCAAGGCTCGTTGGTATGGTTCCTCTGTACACTTGGCCGCAAATGCGTTTTCAAATACGTCTATCGCATATGGTGTTAGTTCTGATAATCGCATCAACTTATCCGAATCGGATTTAATGCAGTGAAAGAGGTTTACCACTTCCCCGTCTAAATCATTAACAGTTTCAATCCTAGACGGTTCTTTATTGAATAAGACGGCACCACTTCCAAAGAACGGCTCAAGGTAGCTATGATGCTCTGGGAAAAAACTGATAATCCATTTTGATAAACTCCATTTGCTTCCGGGATATTTCATAAGTTGTCTCATTTCATCTCCTTAGAACGGGATATCATCGTCATCGATGGGGGTCATTCCTTCTGGATATTTGTCAACCGGTGTGTCTCCATCCTTCTTCCCGCAGAAGTCGAACTGGTCGAATGTCACTTCCCATGCGTACCGGTTCGTTCCGTCTTTTGCCTGGTACTTTCGGCATTGCATTTCACCAGATAGGAGAATCTCTTTGCCTTTGGAAAAGAATTTATTGATTGCGTCAGCTCGCTTGCCGTAGCATTTACAGTTGAAAAAATCTGTTTCCTCTCCAATTCTTCTATCCACAGCGACCGTGATGTTGCAGACGCTACCGGATTCTCCCTTGGCATTGGTGTATGATTTGAGTTCTGGATCCCTGACCAACCGGCCATGTACAAAAATACTATTCATCTGCTGCCTCCCTATATTCCGTTACGGATGTTAAAACTTTAGTTGCTTTGCAGTAAGGACATCGACCGCACCGAGCCGGTTCAATCTTGCCTGCCTTGATGTCTGCAAATCGGTCAATGTATGCCTCCACGATTTTGAGCGCGGTGTCTAGCTTTTGTTGTGGAATGTGGAATATCTCAATATCGGCGCCATTCGTTTCCTTGGTGGCTGCAGCGATATAAAACGGCAATCCATTTCCTTCAACAGCTGCATAGATTGCTCCCTGAAGGTCATACCGCCACGCATCGATGAAGTGAACCTTCCCGTGGCCACTCACCCAGACCGGCTCAAAGTCTTTCATGATTTTTAGATCCACAATAGCTTTCCCAGGGTGATAACTGTCAATCTTAATCTTCCACGGATACCCGAACAGTTCGCCGGTCTTGATGACCTGATGCTCTCCGGAAAGGTATCTCATGAACATTTCATCCCGCTCAATTCGTGCGATTATTTCGTTCGCCTGAGAGAAGTTGCTCCGGAGCTCACCTTTGCCAGTGAATATCTCTGGGTTCTGTGCCGAAAAGATATCCAGCGTCCCTTCGAAGTGAGCATCTACATACGAACCAACCAGGAGCGAAACGGTTTTTTCTCTGATATATTCGCCATTGATCTCCGCCATGGTGGCCGCCTCGCAGTCCATAAAGGATTTAAACTGCGAGGAACCGAAGTATTTCATCTGGTTTTCTTTGCTGAAATAATTTTCGTTGGTTATCATAGGTAGCGCACCTCCAACTCGTCTGAATTGGTTGTCCTGGTTGCGATAAACTGCAGCCCTTTTTCTCGGCACTTGTCATACAGTTTTTCGCGGTTATCATCGGCCAGTCTTTCCACTCCATCTATCAAGATGATCTGCAGACTGTTTGGCCTGCTCAGGGTGATATCTACGCACAGATTCAGCTTTTCGCCGTCAGACAGATTGGATATCGGTAATTCATGAATTAGTGGGATGCCGTCCTTAACAGTCAGCCCTTCGATTGGAAGCGTGGCGGTTTCGAGAATCACTCCCGGAAGGGTTCTAGCCAGCTCAATTTTGCGAGTCAGTTCGTCCGACTCTGCAACCAACTTTTCAGTCTCACGCTGCAACCCAACCATGCGTTTGAACTCATTCAGGTGCTTCTTCATCTGCTCAGCGATGGCCACTTCTTCAACCATTTCGGTACAATCAACCGGTTCCTTGCCGACATATTCCTTGGCGACCTGCATATCAGAATCCAGCTTTGCCACCTTTTCAGCGTATTGGCTCTCTGCAATTTTGACTTTGTCGGCCAGTTTGTCTCCAAGGGTTCCGAGTCTGTCCTCAGCTGCTTTGATTTCCGCTTTGAGCCGTTCGATTGTTGACGTCAGATTTTCTCTCTCAGAAGCGATTGCCTTTTCCTCAGCTGCAACCTGCATCTGCTTTTCGGCTTCATAACCACGAACCTTATTGTCGTAGCTGTCCTGGAACACTTTGGCGCGTTCGATTCGGCTGTTTTCTTCTTTGATTTTTTCGATTTTGCGATAAGTGTCACCCAAATCGTATGACTCCCATTTTTCGGATGTATAGTTTGCCGGAATATCTTTGGCGATTTCTTCAACGAAAGCCTTGTTGTTCCGGATGTCTCTGTTCAAATCTTGCCGAGTTTGGAAATATGCTCCGTTCTCTGCCTGGATATCATTGAGCACTTGCAGAATGTTTTGGTCATAATTGATACCAGCAGGCAGTTCACCAAACTTTGACTTGATCCATTCAAGGTCCCAATCAAACTCAATAAGGTCTAGGATGGCTCGGTTCTGCTCCTGCTTGGTCATTTGAGTGAACTCCACAGGATTGAGTTGAAGCGGAGTAAACAGGGTTCTCAGCAGTGATTCGGGACCGCCTACTGTGGCCCGCCCATCTTTGACCATGGCGTAGTCTGCTTTGGTGGTTCGCT
Organism: Anaerovoracaceae bacterium; assembly: GCA_041752735.1. Classification (GTDB taxonomy): domain Bacteria; phylum Bacillota; class Clostridia; order Peptostreptococcales; family Anaerovoracaceae; genus UBA1422. Next base: position 4,007 of record JBGSVW010000034.1, read on the forward strand.
TTTTTCGGTCGATTGAAAGCCCGGTATCCGTTTCAACAATGATTTCGCCCTCAGCTTCTCCCTGGCGAATGATGATGTCTCGTTCGGAGCGATTGGTCAGAGCATATCTGAGGCTGTCAATTGCGGACGTTTTCCCGGTTCCGTTCGCCCCGGTGATTTCTACGTTGCGTCCGTCCAATTCCATTTCTGCGATACCGAACAGATTGCGGATCTTAATTTTAGTTATCTTCATTGAGTACGTCCCCCTTTACTTCTTCGGCTTTTTTCTTTTCGCCGGCTGCTTTTGCACAGTCCATACAGAGCACGCGTCCGAATTTGGTTCGGGCAGTCTCAGCCATTTGCCGAGCGGTGTAGTCCTTGCCATTTGCTGAATACGGTTCGACCATAGCTCCACAGTCGATACATTTGTACTCATCTGTTTTTGGCGGGAACGGCCTAACCCGGAGCGCATCGACTGTTTCGCCGAATGCTGATACTTCCGAGGAGAACAATTGGATTTTGTGACCCGACCACTCTTCGATATATGGAGTTCCAAGCAATTTTTCTACTGCCTTTGCGTTGGTTACGTTCATAATCATGGGCTTGATGTCGGGTTCCATAAAGTGAACAACCAATCCCTCATCTTTTTTCCCTGCTGTTCCGATAAAGGTTTCCTTGGCAGCACTCTTGATGGTAGCGATTAGATCCTCACCGGGCTCCAGGGCATATGCTCCCAAGAAGTCCGGGTTGTTTAGTTTTTTCCAGTGTGTCTGTGCCATTTTTAGTATTCCTCCTTACTGATCAGTCCGCAGATATCCCCAGGGAAACATAGGACCGCAAATAATTGTTTCTCGTTGGCCAGTTGTGAATTGGCGCAAACATTGATTTTGTACTCATGGCCGTTCGCTTTGATTTCGAGCCACTCATTGACGTATTGTTTTGATGGGTCGTCCTTCCGTTGTAGAATTTCGTATCGGTAGTGAGCGTCCCGGAGCATCTTCCCTATGGCCGTTTCAAATTTGATGATTTTAGCGACGCGGGAGAAATCTTCCATTTTCTCAAGGTAGAGCAGTTCAAAGTCCTTCATTTGTGTACCTCCCTATAACGTGTCGGACAACATGATTTCATTGTTTTTAGCAATGAGAATACTGTGACCGTAATATCCGTTGTGCCCGTTATAAACGGCAAACTGCAATACATATCCATCAGCCATTACAAAATCAACAAACTGTATCCCGCCCTGGTCAAAACCATATTCGCAATTATTATCTTCTAGTAATTTTTGGTTGAGAGCTGTGTCGGTTAACCTAACTTCTTTGAGCTCTTTGCCAGTAAACTTTTGGAAGTCGTCCTCGCTGGAAAAATATCCCCAGGATTCACAACATGATTGGCCGTTATCAATTAGTACCAAATAGACATTTTGGTCTGATTCAATCTTGTATCCGTCATATTGGTCATATCCGCACAACCCAGATATCATGCCTGTCATTCCTAATCTTGAGCCGTTCGTTCCATTAAGTGCGCCTGTTACTCCAAGTTTTAGGCCGTGCACTTTCTCAACATTTTTAATTATTTCTTTCACTTCGTCCTCCTTGACATTTCCCCCGAATGGGCGCAGAATATAAGTGTTAATTCGATTGAGCGCCTTCGGGTGCTTTTTGCTTTAATGGATGGCGTGAAATTTTTCCGCCTTCTCTTTTTCCGTTTGGTAGTAAACCGTAGTGGCGATTAGTAGTAGAATCCCCAGGACGCAGCCACCGTCAAATGTGAAGTATCCTCGCTCGAAATATCCTCCGGCTTGGCATAGTGCCGTGATTATCAATGTCATGACAATCGCCCATCTTGTATTAGTTTTATAGTGTTTCATCGTAAACCTCCGCCTGTATTAGTAGCACTCTGTTTAATATCTCGTTGCTTTGTTTTTCAAGTCCGGCAATGTGGATGTTGGTAATCAGTAAGGCCACTAAGATTCCGGCCATGAATCCAATAAATATCATTTTGAAAATGTCTTCTTTCATTTGCTTTCCTCCTCTTCCATCTCCGTTTCCATATTGAGCATGATGATTAGGATTAATTTATATGCACCTGCGATTTCAGTGTTGCCCATCATTTCGAGTGACGTTCCAATTGTGGCTTTTAGTCGTGTCCATAGATTTTCATAGTTCATATTAGCCCCATCCTTTCACTCCGGTTATTTCAGATACCTCTTTAATCAAATTTACAAGCCATATTCTACCTAGTTCAATTTCTGCACCTTCCATAATCTGATCCATTTGGTCTTGAAGATATTTGTTATCACTCATTCCGTTACCTCCTACCTTCTCCCAGCGAAGTAGACCGCCAGTACATATCCGGTTGCAGCGAGTGTCCATATTACAAGGACACAAATTGATGTTTCGCTCATCCCCGCACCGCCTTTGCCTTTTTGACTGCATCCATTATGGTTTCCAGAACAAACTCAATATCCGAATAGGTCATCATGAACATGGGTACATTGGCGAGCTTGTCTACAATCTGATATGTGATTTTCATCATGTAGGCTAATTTGTATGGTGGGATATTGTTTTGTGGTTGGATATTGCTTTTGATTGTCTCGGCCTGCGCCGGTTCTTGTGGATAGCTTCCGCAATGGATTGTCTGCCCGTCAATTACTACGTCGCCGTGCTTAATATCTTTCATGGTTTCTTCCTCCCTTCAATTGTTTTGGTTAGCTCCGGGCCTATTACAAAAGTACATTTTCTTGGATGCCTGATTGCATATGCCCCTTCAATTAGGTTTTGCTCAATCATCAGGCGGATGGTCTGTATTGATACTTCGTATAGTTCCGCCAGAGCCTTTATTTTCTCCGCCCTTGTCATTGCCGTTTTGTCCATAGATTTGTCGCCACCTCCTTGTTTGTGGTAGAATCCTCCTAGAAAGGAGGTGTGTTTTATGGTTAATGAATATCAGATAGTTCACGACCTCGCGCTTGTCTATGCCAAGCAGCAGTTTGAAGAATTTTGCAATCGTGTTGATGTGAAAGAGCGATACTACCCAACAGATGTAAGTAAATTGGTCGAGCTTTACATATCCGCCATCCCTGTAACCGCTAGCTGGATGGACGGAATCGAGAAAGCCTATCTTGATGACGATGGCTCACCCATGTTTGATCTCGAATAACTCTTATAAATCGTCCGGAAATTTTTAACCCCAACCTTTACCGCATTTGCACTGACCAGGGTGAGCCGCTTTTCTAGCTCAAACTGGTCTTTTGCTTTTGCTACAAAGTCATAAGGTTTTGTTGTTTCTAGAAAGTCTTCCTTGCTGAAATTGGGGGCAGCCAGTTTGTTTAATTCAGAAGTCATGGGTCCGGACATCTTTTTAGTCAATTCCCCCGAATCAATTACCACCTCTGTCGTTCCTTTTTCGAACTCGATTGTCTTTGTGGAAAAGCAGATTTCTTTACCGAACAGGTTAATCCGCAACCATGCACAAGCAAATTGCTTGCCGTCCGATTTGTATTTTGTGATGTGATGTTTAATCATTTTTCATTCCTTCCTTTCGTGAATAGTTGGCTTGTTTTGGTTGATATTGTGTGATTTTTACGCACATTATGGTTAAAAAAAGAAACTTACCCTCCAAATAGTTCGCTAAAATCACAATCGAGTACGTTTACTAATTTACCGACTTCCGTTAAAGTCCAGTCGGATTTTCCACTTTTCTTGTTTGAAAAGGTTTGCGCCGTCATGCCTAATTCTTTTGCTATATATTGCTTTTTAAGCCCCTTTTCGGCAATCCTTTTGTCTATGAACTCTTGGTTGATCTTGTACATTTTTGCTCCTTTCTATGGGATTTTCCTATCCCCACAATCCAAAGTATAGTGCGTGATAATCACAATGTCAATACCGTATTTGTGTTTTTTTTAATTTATTTTGTCTTTTTTTGTTGCTTTTAATCACATAACGGTATTATAATGCAATCAAAGTAAAAATCAAGGGATTGGAGGTACAGTAATATGATGCCCGATGAAGAAATGAAGAAGGCATTTGGCAAAATGCTAAAAGAGCGACGAAACGCCATGAACATGACACAGGCAGTGGTTGCAGAGTTGACAGGCATTGAGCGCAGCAGTTATGCACATTATGAACGAGGGAGCAGAGACATACCCTTCACCAATATATACAAACTTGAAAGCGTATTGAGATTTAGAGTGTCCGACTTTTATAAGTCGATTGGGAGATAGGCGCATGGCATCTTTGCTGTGTTGTTTTTATATCGTATAAGGAGGTATTCGTTATGGCTAATGAATTGAATTTGTTACAGTGGACATTTTTCCAAGAAGGGCAAGCCCCGTCAGATGTTGTGGACTTGCTGGTATCCGGGGAAGAAGTAAAGGCTGCATATAAGACAGTCAGAGACATTGCAATTTTTACAAACAAAAGATTGATAGTCCGGGACTCCCAAGGTATCACCGGAAAGAAAGTTGAAATCTATTCCCTACCCTATTCGTCCATAAAGATGTGGTCGTCCGAAAATGCCGGCGGAATGTTGGACTTCAACACCGAAGTCGAGCTGTGGACCCTTGCTGGCCATATCAAGATTAGTTTGAAAAAAGGAATTGACGTAAGGAGATTTGATAAACTAATGGCAGAGGCAATTCTTTAGGAGGCGAGCGCGATCAGAAGTCCGAATGGTTACGGAGGAATCCGAAAATTAAAAGGTAAAAGAAGAAAGCCCTTTCAGGTAGTAATTACCACAGGGCGAATTTTGGTTGACGGAAAGATGAAGCAAGAACAAAAGACTGTTGGATATACGTCAACCCGGGAAGAGGCCATGCTACTTCTTGCGGACTATAACAAAACCCCATTTGACCTTTCCAGAGACACCACCTTTGCGGACATCTATAAACTCTTAGATACTTCCCGGATGAAATCGCAGACAAAGAGGGCGCTGGTTACAGCTTTTGGAAAGTGCAAGCCAGTTAAGCAGATGAAAATACGCGAAATCAAAAAGCCACATCTTCAAAAGATAGCCGATTCGCTTTCTGGAAACTCAATATCCACCCAGGCACAGGTTCGGATTCTGTGGAATCTAATCTTCAAGTATGCCATGGAAAATGACATCATCGAAAAAGACTACTCCCAATACGTCAAATTCTATTCGGATTTTGAGCCACGGAAGAAAGAACCGTTTACCATTGAGCAGATTAAACTGTTCTCGGACGATTTATTGATTCTGTGCTATACTGGATTGCGGATCAGCGAATATTTGTCACTCATGTTATGGGATGTCAAGGATGGGTGTATCTACGTTCAGGGCACGAAAACCGCCTCGGCTGTCCGGATAGTGCCAATCCATGAAATAATCGCTGACAAGCTAACCCAGAGGCTCACGGGTCGGTTCCCGGTGAAGTATGCGGACTTCAAAAACAAGGTGTTTCTTCCAGAAATGGAGAAGTTGGAAATCCTTGGGCATACGATACACGACACTAGGCGGACCTTTGCCACATTTGCGGACAAGTCTGGAATGGATAAGACAATGGTAAAGAGAATCTTAGGGCATAAATTGAAAGACCTGACAGAGGAAGTCTACATCTCAAAAGACGTGACAGACCTCAAAAAAGAGATGAACAAGCTATCGATTTTGTAACATGCTTGATACATACCGTAAAATAATTAAGTATAATTATGTATCACTAAAATGAAAAAAGGGTTGAAACTTCAACAAAAACGTTGAGATTCAGCCCTTTATTTTTAGTAAAAAACTAATGGCATATTATAAAGGATAAACCCGCTTTTGTCAAAATCGGTTAAACTGCTTTCTTATCCTTATACAAATATTTGTTTCACGTTTCTGCAGTTGGTCACATATACAATTGTTGCGTAGCACAGATCAAAGGTCATAATGTCTCCTACCTTGAAATCCCTCTCGGCATCTTGGATGTCCACGATGGTGTGGTCGCTGGAAGCGCCAAGAATTTCAATTCCTTTGTCCCTTGGGTAAATCATGTCAGGAAATGCATAATCGACTTTCCCCAAGGCCAGCAGCGCTCTGCGGCGGATGCCTCTGTCTGTGTATTCCTGTTTGAACCCAAAGGCGTCAAACATAATTTCACCCACCGGATGGCTGGGTTTATCCTTGACTTCAATCACTTCAGCTTTCAGGACAAACACATCCTGATACATAAAGCTCATGTCCAACCCCCAGAGATCTTTCAGGTCCTTGGCCAGCAAAATGCCTTCGCCTACCCGCAGCAGGTTGACCCGCTTGGGCATGTTTCCTTCCAGCACTCTGGGCAAAGAGGTGGTGGCACCCCCGGAAATGTATTTGAGGGTTCGCCCGATGCGCTTTTCAATCAATTCTGCCATGTCTACCAGTTCCTTTAGCTTCTCCGGTGTAGCATTGATAGAGCCATAACAACCCAAGTTTGTGCCGATTCCGGCCAGTTCAAGTCCGGCCATTTGGTTTTCAATCTGAATGGCAGCATTCAACAATTCTTCTTTGTCCCAGAATCCTTCCCGAAGGTCACCCAAGTCAGCCATTAAAATGACCTGATGAATTTTGCCCTGGATGATGGCTTCATCATTTAAGGCTTTTAGCACGACTTCTTCACTGTTAAGACTGATGTCCGTTAGTTTGATGACGTCTGTCACCTCGCTGAGCATTGGCACACGGATTAACATCAGTGGTAGCTTGACGCCAAAGTCCTTGGCATCCTGAAGTTGTTCCAATCTTGAGGAGGCAATAAATTTGCATCCGCCTTCTTCGAACTGCTTGGCACATTCCGGAATTCCGGTGCATCCTTTGATGACACCGGCCAAGTCGATACCTTGCGTATTACAGCGGGATACCATCTGATCAATATTGCTCCTTAATTTTTTTAGGTTGATTTCTACTCTGGGATACATTTCAGGCCTCCATAATTTTGGTTACGATACATAATAAACATTCGGGAAGGGGACAATCGGCTGTTAAAGCCGATTGCCTTCCGCAAACCTTTTGATTTTTTTGGATGTATTTTTTTCTAATTCTTCATCTCGGAGAATGACCCGCTTGATTCTTCTGTAGAATGGAGAATCATCATTTATTTTATCAACCGCTTCCCAAACCAGCTTGGTTCGTTCTTCGACGCTCAGTGGATTCTCAAATGCCTGGGTCAGTTCCTCTTCATCCATAACCACAGAAGCCACAATGAGTGTGTCTTCATAGTCGGATGATTCTTCTGCAAAGACCATGGATTCCAAGATGAATGGTGACTTGTTTATCATGTACTCCAATTCTTCCGGATATACATTTTTGCCGTTTTTGGTGATAATGACGTTCTTCTTACGGCCGGTGATGAAATAGTAGCCCTTATCGTCCTTATGCCCCAGGTCGCCGGTGTGTAGCCAACCGTCATAGATGACCTCCGCTGTGGCCTCAGGCATATTATAATATCCCATCATCACGTTTCCGCCTCTGACGCAAATTTCTCCGGTTCCTTCTTCATCGGGATTGTCGATTTTTAGGTCAATGCCCGGGAAAGGACGTCCTACGGAACGTGCATTCGGTGCGGTGTCAGGGTTTAGTGCCGCCATGGGGGCACACTCTGTCAGCCCGTAGCCTTGCAGTGCCTGAATACCAAAGTCTTGAATGCCTTCCAGTACCTCAGGGTTGATCGCAGCACCACCAACAATCATAATCCGCATTCTACCGCCAAACACGGCCAGGATGTCTTTGAAAAAGATATTCCCTAGATTGATGCCGACTTTTTTGGTCTTTCTGTTGATCCTAATAATCTTTCGGAGTAAATCTTCCTTACCCTTCTTTCGGACATTTTGCCAGATTTTTTTGTAAAGGCTTTCCATAATCAGGGGAACCCCCAGGAACATGGTGGGCCGCACTTCGGCAAGGTTCTTAGTAATATGCTTCAAGCCTTCGCAATATGCGATGGCTGCGCCTTTGTAGAGAGGCATTAAGAAGCCACATGTGCATTCATAGGTGTGATGGATAGGCAGTACTGAGAAGAAAATATCCCAGTCATGAACCTTCAGCACGGTCGGTGCCACCATCAGGTCTGTTACTAGGTTACGTTGGGAAAGCATAACGCCTTTGGATAACCCTGTGGTGCCCGAGGTAAAGAGTAAAACACTCATTTCGTCTGTTAAAATTTGGGCGTCCAAGAATTCCCGGTTGCCTTCGGCTATCAAACGATGCCCTTTTGCGACCAGTTCTTTCCAGGAAAGTGCTAATGTTGTATCGTTGTCCGCATCCATATTGACCAGCAACTTAAGGCAAGTTTCGCCGGATTTGTATAGTGGTTCAAAGGTTTTGGCGTGTTTGTCTGTCATGATTGCGCAGGCAACTTCCGCCTGTGCTACAAGTCCTTCCACATCTTTTGCGCTTAATTCTTTGTCAAGGGGAACGGCAATACCGGTTCCGCACACGACCGCCAGATAAGAAACTGCCCACCAATAACTGTTTTCGCCAATGATGGCAATCTTTTTGCCCTTGAGGCCGGCATCAATCAACGCTGTGCCCAGGGCATTTACATCTGCAAGTGTCTGCTGATAAGAAACGGTTTCGTATTCCGCACCGGGTTTCATCTTCTGGTAAAACGCCACATGGTCGGAATACCATTCTTCACTGGCGCTTGTTTCAAGCATATGCTTCAAGTCCATGATGGGTCTGCTGTCTTTGTATTTTACTGCGGGATCTTTACTGTTCTGGATTATTGCGGCCAGTTCCAATGCAAATTCCATGTCTTCGGCTTTGCGCTTTTTATACTCATCATTACTCAACATACTCGTTCCTCCTCTTTCATGCCCCGAAGGCTATACCAACCGGGTAGATATACAGAATGCACTACAGAATGTTCTATTGCTGTACATAATTGGTTGCGCTATGGCGCTTGATCTTTCGAGTTGTGGTTTTCTCAAACTCTTCGTGGCGGATTGCAAACCGTTTTATTCTTTTGTATAAGGGTAGTTTGTCATTGATTTGATCCACAATGCCACCAATGAATGCCCGTAGTTGCGCCTCGTCCAACTGACCTTTTTCCGCCAAGATTTTTTCTAAATCCGGATAGATCTGCGCCTTGACCACAATGTCGTCGTCTTTGTCCGAAGCCTCTTCATGGACAATGGATTCTAGAATGTATCCGCTTTCAGCCAAATAGTATTCCAGCTCTTCCGGGAAAATATTTTTGCCGTTTTTGGCGATGATAACATTCTTTTTACGTCCGGAAATATATAAGTAGCCTTCATCATCAAGATACCCATAGTCTCCGGTGTAAAGCCATCCATCAATCAACACCTTGTCGGTTTCTTCTTGATTTTTGTAATAGCCTTTCATAACGGAAGGTCCTTTGCAGATGATTTCTCCCACGCCGGTTTCATCCGGGTTTGAGATTTTGACTTCTGTCAAAGGTAAAGGTTGTCCCACGGAAGCTGCCTTGCTGTAGCAGTCACGATTTGCCGCGATAATCGGTGCGTTTTCTGTCATACCATATCCCTGAAGCATGGGAAGTCCCATGGCCTCAAAGTCCTCAATGACTTTCGGGTTGATTCCTGCACCTCCTGATACCAATTGGGTAATTCCGCCACCGGTGGTCTCATGGATGGGTTTGAAAATTTTCTTGACCAAATCCGGATGATTGTAAAGCTTAAGGGCGCGGGATAGCTTGATCATGGTTCGCATTTTGTCTGCGGAACCCTTGGCTTCTGCAGCGGCCCAGATTTTTTTGTGCATGGTTTCAAAAATCAGGGGTACACTGAGCATAATATTTGCGTGAACTTCCTGCAGATTTTTGGCGATGTGCTTCAGTCCTTCACAGATGGCAACCGTTTCTCCCTGATAAAGCCCTGCCAAAATGTGACAGGTCATTTCATAGGTATGGTGCATGGGAAGCACGGATAAACCGATGCTTTCAGGTGCAATTCGAACAAACTTAGTCAGGTTGTACACATTTGCTGCGATGTTGTTGTGAGTAAGCATGACACCCTTGGCGATTCCGGTGGTTCCGGATGTAAACAAAATGGAGCAGACATCTTCAGAGTCAACCTTCGCATTGACAAAGTCCATGTTTCCCTTAGCCAATTCTTCTTTGCCCATCTCCAATATCTTGTTGTACGACAATCTGCCTGCCCTGTCTTCTTTTGCTGCCATATCAATGGCATAAATGATGCCGGGCACCGCAGTCATAACTTCATCCACGGTATCATTAAATTTTCCTGCATAAACGATGGCTGAAATTTCGGCCATCTTGGCCAAATTGGCTACTTCCCGTGGCTGAAGGTCCCGATCTAAGGGAACCACCACGCCCGTTCCGTTTACGGTTGCAAAATAGGCAACCAACCAAGTGTAGCTGTTTTCACCTATAATGGCTATTTTTTTGCCACCCAGACCCATCTTCATAAAAGCAGTGCCCAGGGCATTGATGTCTTCGTCAAATTGTTGAAAGGAAATGGGATGGAACTCTTCACCCGGATTGTCCTTGACCAAAAAGGCCGGTGTTCTCGGGTGGTTTTCCCGTGCAACGCTGATAATTTCTCGGATGTCCTTGACGGGTACAGGACTGTACAGGTTGTTCCTGCATTTTCTTTTGTTCATTGGTTTTTCTTCCTCCTCGGGAATCAGTCAAAAAAAGCGTTGTAAATAGCCTGGATTGATTTTTCGAAATCCTTGTTGTGGACGCCTACAATGATGTTCATTTCGCTGGAGCCCTGGTCAATCATCCGAATATTGACACCGGCACCTGCCAATGCTGTAAACAGCCTGGCTGAAACACCGGGACGGAAGGACATGCCACATCCTACTGTGGCAATCAGAGCCATATTTTCTGCTACCTCTATGGTGTCCGGATGCAGCTGTACCTGAATTTCTTCCAGCACTTCATCCAATTTCCCGTCGATGGTTTCTTTTGAAACTACCACCGACAATGTATCTATACCACTTGGAATGTGTTCCAGTGGGATATCATGTTCTTCAAGAATGGCCGCCAGTTTACGAACAAATCCCCGTTCTGTAGCCAGATGATTCTTGTAAATGGCAATGACCACAAAGTCTTTGCGTCCTGCAATTCCGGTAACCACGCGGTTCATTCCCTCTTCAGTAGGTTCTGCGGTAATCATGGTCCCCGGGTTTTCGGGCTCGTTGGTGTTGCGAATATTGATGGGAATGTTGGATGCCCGAGCAGGGAAAATTGCATCTTCATGGAGTACCGAAGCCCCCATGTATGACAATTCCCGGAGTTCTTTGTATGAGATGGTATTGATTGGCATGGCCCCCGGTATAACTCTGGGGTCTGCAACCAGGAAGCCGGACACATCGGTCCAGTTCTCGTAGACTTCCGCATTAATTGCCCGCGCAATCAACGACCCGGTCACGTCGGAACCACCGCGGGAAAAGGTCTTCACCTCACCGTCTGGTTTGGATCCATAAAAACCCGGTATCACTGCCTGTGGATGATTGGCAAGCTCGGCTGCTATGGCTTCATCGGTTTCTTCTTCCAACAAGCGACCGTTTTTGTCAAATTTGATGATGTTTGTGGCATCCACGAAATCATATCCCATATAAGCCGCTATGAGTTTTCCGTTCAAATACTCCCCACGGCTTGCAATATAATCATAAGAAGCACCACTCTCCAGCTGCAGTTTGATTCTATCCAACTCTTCCTTAAGACCCACATCAACACCTAAGTGCATTTCAATGGAACCGAACCGATCGCATATTGCTTGAAACAGTTGCTCGTACGGGAGGTTGTGCTCTTTATGAGTTCTGCAGGAATACAACAAGTCCGTGATCTTGTTGTCTTTGTCAAACCGTCTCCCCGGAGCCGAGACCACTACATATTTCCTTCGATCGTCAGCTTTGACAATGTCGACAGCTTTGGCAATCTGGATATGATCTGCCAAAGAGGTTCCTCCGAATTTAGCTACTATAACGCCCAATCTTTTCTCCAATTTAACCTTTCAAATTTATTTGATTTCTTTTTTAAGAACTTCCACCATGTCGGTCTTTTCCCACGGCAAATCTAAATCATTTCGGCCAAAGTGGCCGTAAGCTGCAACCTGCCGATAAATCGGTCTTCTTAGATGCAGATTTCGAATGATGGCTGCCGGGTGCAGGTCAAAATGCTTGTGGACAATTTTGGCCAACTGTTCGTCAGACATAATCCCAGTTCCAAAGCTGTCAACCATGATAGAAACCGGTTCTGCAACCCCGATGGCATAGGCCAGTTGGATTTCGCATTTTGTTGCAAGTCCTGCGGCCACTAAATTCTTGGCTGCGTGACGAGCTGCATAGGCTGCGGATCGGTCAACCTTTGTGGGGTCTTTGCCACTAAAGCAACCGCCACCGTGATGTCCGTATCCACCGTAAGTGTCAACGATGATTTTTCGACCGGTAAGTCCGGAATCCCCGTGAGGTCCGCCTACAACGAAACGCCCGGTGGGATTCACAAGTATTTTTGTCTCATCGTCTAATAGATGTTTGGGGATAATCGGTTTGATAACATACTGAATCAAATCTTCACGGATGGTTTCAATCTCCACATCGGGATCATGTTGGGTGGAAATCAGAACTGTGTCAACTCGCTTGATTTTGTCTCCGTCATATTCTACGGTAACCTGGGTCTTCCCGTCCGGCCGTAGATATTTTAGTTTTTTGCTTTTGCGCACCTTCGCCAGCTGCATTGCAAGCTTATGTGCAAGGGTAATGGGCAGAGGCATCAGTTCTTCTGTTTCATCGCACGCGAAGCCGAACATAATGCCCTGGTCGCCTGCACCGCCCGGATCTACGCCCATGGCAATGTCAGGAGATTGTTCATCAATGGCGGTCATGACAGCGCAGGTATGACCATCAAATCCATAATCGCTTTTTGTATAGCCGATATCAGTTATGACTTCGCGGACAAGCTTGGGAATGTCCACATAACACTTGGTGGTGATTTCTCCCATTACCATTGCATAGCCGGTGTTCACCGTTGTTTCTGCGGCTACACGACCCTTGGGATCCTGCGCCAGAATGGCGTCAACAATTGCGTCGGAAATCTGGTCGCATATTTTGTCAGGATGTCCTTCGGTGACGGACTCTGAAGTAAACAGTTTTTTCATTATTTTTTCCTTTCCTGCTAATGACTTTTATAGAAAACCCCTTCCAGTTACAAGAAGAGGTCTGGTTGTCATCAATGTTTCTTATAATTTGTTCGCTATATTATATAGTTTTTTAATCCACTATGCAAGTTTTTCGATATGGATTCAACTTGTTTCACCTCGCTTGCATGTGTTATACTTATTCTACACCGAAACCACAAAAAAATCAGTATTTTCAAGGGGTTTTTCCCCTTATTTTGGGAGAATATTCTATGGACAAACCAACCCTCCGCCTAATTGCAGGTGGACTTGTTGAAAAAGAGAAAGCCGAGAAGCAATTTGTCTCTGCTACCATCACCGACACCAGGTTGATGGGTGCCACCGCCATGTACATTCACTGGCAACTGTTGTCATGCCCCGATGCAGAAAATTTTCACCAATTTTTTTATTTTGACGATGAAGAATTTGGGTTTGAAACCTACCGCAGTGTCTGGGGAGAAGACGAAGAAGAAGTATTGATCATGGAGCAGGCGCTGATGGGTGGCCTTGGGGGAAAGAAAAAGGAATTGTCCCAAAAGCAAGCATTGTATCTGGTATGCAAATACGCCGCCTGGAACATTACCCACGCCTTACCCATGCCCGAAAAAGAATCCGAGTATGCATTTATCCTAAACAACCCGCCAAACCTCAGCGAAGCAGAAAAAAAATCTCTCCAAGCCAAAATTTGCACCACGCTGAAATCCGATTATCATGTCATCAATTACTATCTGATGCGATGTTTTGGCCGGGACCAAGAAGGTGCCGATTTTCTGATTCAAAAGAATCCTGATGCTCCAGAAAAAACTCCTGCAGCTCAGCTGGCTTGGGTCCCAAACAAGTTGGCTGCCACATTTTGCAGAAACACCATCGAAGAAGCTGATGACCTGTCTTACCTATGCGAGTCTCTCATAGAAAACGACAAAAAATATACCATCGTAGTTACGAGATTGCTGGTGGAGGATTTAAAAATAACCGATTGTCAATTGGTTTCCACCATGGACATCAGTCCTGCAGAAGCCGCAATGATGTTATCTCGGCCTGAGTATGTTTCAGTTTACGAAATCATTGTAGACCCGGAAGAATTCGATGAAAAAAGTTGGGACTTGTCCCTTAGCACCATGGTGACCATCCACGACAATGGCAAATTGTTTTTATCCTTCAATACCAACAACAACCACGTCAACAAGCAGGTCTTCCGTCTAAGCGATGATGTGTTCGGCCTTTTTTTCGTCACCGACTTCGGGCAACTGATTTTGTCTGCGTCAACACTGAAGAATATTCAATCCATGGAAAGCAAAATATTAAAAAGCCCCTTGGGGCACATTTTAATCCCCGGTTCCAAGTTCGAATTCAAAGAACCGGTGCTTTATGAGTTTATACAAAGCGATTTCGATGACTTCGATGAATTTGTTGATTATCTCAATCCAGAAGAGGACTAGTTGATTATCTCAATCCACAAGAGGACTTAAGGAGAATATTATGGAATATACAACATTCGAAAAAACCGGACAACAGATTTCTTTGCTGGGTATGGGCACCATGCGTCTACCCCAGACTTCCGATGGCAAAGTGGATGAAGCCGTAGCCATCTCACTGATACGCAAAGCCATAGACAATGGCGTGAATTATGTGGATACGGCATACATGTACCACGATGGAATCAGTGAAGTCATTACCGGCAAAGCCCTCAAGGATGGGTACCGTGAAAAGGTTCTACTGGCAGACAAAATGCCTATTTGGATGGCAAAAGATCCAGAGGGTATGACCACCCTTTTTGAAACACAACTGCAAAGGCTGGATACCACGGTCATTGATATGTATCTGATTCATAATCTGACTGTTTCCATCTGGGAAAGGTGTCAGAAGTTTGGTTTGCTGGAATTCTTGGAAGAACAACAACGTCTTGGAAAAATTCATCACATTGGTTTTTCTTTCCATGATGAGCTTCCATTTTTTAAGGAGCTGATTGATGCTTATCCCTGGGATTTTTGCCAGATTCAATTAAACTACATGGACAAGAAATACCAGGCCGGTCTGGAAGGTCTGCTCTACGCTGAGTCCAAGGGGATTCCTGTGATTGTCATGGAGCCTCTCAAAGGCGGAAAGCTGACGGATCAGGTTCCTCCGGTCATCCAAACAATCTGGGATGAAGCGCCTATCAAACGTTCCCCCGCAGATTGGGCCTTTCGATGGGTTGCAGACTTGCCCGGGATTTTAACCATATTAAGTGGGATGAGTGCCGAGTCTCAGCTGGATGAAAATTTGAGTATTTTCTCAAGTATGGTCAAGCCGTTACTCACCGAGGAAGAGCATCAGCGGATTGACAAGGCTTCAAAACTATATAATGAATTGATTCCATACTCTTGCACTGCCTGCAAATATTGTATGCCCTGCCCACAAAAAATTGACATTCCTACCTTCATCGAATTATACAACGAATGGCATGTCTATGAACAAAATCCCAAAGTCATGGTGAACTTCGAATGGTGGTTCCCTAAATACAAGCCTTCCCTTTGTACCGGATGCAAGGTGTGTGAAGGTCTTTGTCCCCAACACCTGCCCATCAGTAAAATCATGAGTGAAGGCTCCATGATATTTGAAGGCAAACCATGCGTCGGCGACCTGGCCGAATAATAGGGTATGCCGAAAAGGTTTCTTATCCAAAAAATGTAATCAAACAAAAGGGCTGTCTCAATGTGATTTTAAAAATCATTTTGAGACAGCCCTTTTTAAGAAGGAAGTGTATAAAAACCCCTATTTTACAGCATCCGCGAATGCCTTTTCGTTAAGGTGGTCCGCATATTCCGAATCCATCTCCCGGATACCGGCAGGGAATTCATATTTTGCAAGACGTTCTACAAAAACATCAGGCGGGAAACTTTCCGGACCTAATACGCCGGAGCCGCCCCACAGGCCTTTGGCAACTAGTTCCATTCCGATAACGGGTCCGACTGCTGTTTGCGCAACAACTGCGTTGGTGGTGTATTTCTTGATGCAATCCTGATTATCGGCGATCTGATACAGATACACTGATCTTTTCATTCCATCTTTGGTTCCGGTTACCCATGCGCCGGCACAACCTTTTCCAGTCATCTTCATGGTTGATTCAACAGGGTTTGGAATAACTTTTACCAAGAAATCTCTTGGGGTAATTTCGCTGTCGCCAACCTTGACTTTGGTGTCTTTGTCAGACAGTCCCAGGTCTCTGAGGAACAGGAGCATTTCTCTTGTTTCTTTAGGTACACCGTACTTGAAGGTAACTCGGTTACAGTCGATGACTCTGGGAACCAGCAATACTTCTTCGTGCTCTACGTTGATGACTTCTACATCACCAATGCCGCCGGGGAAGTTGAAGATTTCCGGTTCTGAGAAGTTTTCGGTGGTGAACCATCCTTTTCCCTTTTCATATATAACCGGTGGATTCAGGCATTCCTCGATGGTTGTCCAAACGGAGAATCCAAAATATCCAACATCGTCGCCAGTATAGTTGTCGCCGTCACGGATATTGACTTCATCGATCACATCAAACAAATGATCTGCTGCGAATTTTGCAAACACGTTTGCCATACCGGGTTCCACGCCCATACCAACCAATGCCAAATTCCCGGATTTAGCCCAATCTTCATGTCTGTCAAACTGATAGTCACCCAACTTGATTCCGGCTTTTTCAAAAGGCTTTTCGGGATCCGGATAGGACAGGGTCATTGCTGCGTCCATATATTTGACCCCGGTTTTATAGCATGTGTCAAATATGCATTCGTTGAACAGAGGTTCAACTGCATTCATAACAAAGTCGATTTCGTGTTTTTTGATGACATCTTCGATATTTGCTGCGTCTCTTGCGTTGATTTTTTCGGCAATAAAGCGTCCGCCGCCACAAATATGTTCAGCCACTTCTTTGGCACGTTCCAAATTGTAGTCTGCCATAACGATCTTGGTTGCCCAGTTGGCGTCTTCCCCGGCTCGCTTGATAATGGTCGCCATGGATGTACCGACACCTCCGGCACCGATAATCAAAATTTTCATTTAATCCTCCTTGATTGATTCCTCACCCTGAAAGTCAAATCCAAATATTCGGCCTAACAGGATTTCATCTGTATGGATTAAGTTTATCATGAAAATCTCATTGTACAATTATTACTTTGCTGTTTTTATGTATTAGTTTGCCGTTTTCTTGTCGATGAGAATCAGTTCCCAGGAGAACCCTTTCAACGTCGTACGTAGACTAATGGTCTCCGCACAATTCAACTCGTCGAATTCAACAGTCGCCATAGATGATAGCCGGCCAATTAGATTCTCTCTGGCAGAACGTTTCCTGCCTTTCTCCCCGGCCGTTTGAAGAACTTGAAGACAATTTTCCCGTGACATTTTATACCGGGTAATTTGATATTTGCCCGATAGGCCATCCCACCGCAGCAGGAATTCCAAATCTTCTTGATTTTCTGCAACAATGTCGTAGAGTTGTTCTATGGAATCCGTCTCTTCCAGTTTGGCCATGAGCTCCGGGTTTATATTGATAATCAAAACCGAAGCGGCTTCCACGCCGGCCATATGGGTTCCCTTGGCAGTGATGATATACTGTTCTCCCACGGCCACCCTTTTTTCTCCCAGTCCCATTAAGGTTCGATAAATCACACAGATTTCTCCCAGCCCCTCCAGGGTCATGAAATGGTCTGGCAGACCAATCCCGGCTTCAGTTTCATGGAGTACATCGCCGACCAAATGAACCAGTGTGGGTCCGGTTGTTTTGTTTGAAATATATTTGCCCGATATGCCTGGTACCAACTGCCGAAGGGCAGCTTGAATTTCGTCGGGGTTACAGCGATTGAGTACCGCTTTGCTTTCCCGTCCGCTAACTTTACCGGTGAACTCTTTGCGGTACTGACTTGGGTGCATATGAAACCATAGTTCAAAGTGTTTAATGTAATATCGAAGCGCAGAAAACCCACTTTCTTCAGCAATGGTGCCCAACTTCTTGTTGGATCCCAAAAGCAGCTTTTCTGATTCTTCCACGCGGATGAAATTCAACAATTCTTGGAAGCTTAGACCGGAGGCCTCTTTGATGACATGGGAAAGATAATAGATGCTAAGATGTTCGCGTTTGGCTATTTCGCTCAGCGTAAGCTTACGATAGTAATTGTCATACATAAAATCCGTAATTCGATTCAGCCGTGCTGCCAATATTTTGTTTGCCTTGTTTTTCGTTTCGTTTACAAACTTCCCGTCTTCCATGACAAAATAGTGGAAATCTGCCTGAAGGCTGGCGATTAAGTTGTGGGTGCTTTCGATGACCCGCTGTTCATAGCGACTGCCCTTTTCCAAAATATCAATCAGGATTCTCGATAGCAGTTTGCGAAGAACGTCCAGGCTTTCATCATCGTCATCGTCCATATCGGTGACAAAAAAATTGTTATTCAGATTTTCGTAGTATCTGGAAAAATAGGTCAAGTCCAATTGGAACATCATGACCATATTCTCTTCGTCCCCAACGCGGTTATAACTATGAAGCTCACGGTCATTCAAAATAAAAATGTCACCGGGTTTGAGTTGGTAAGTATAGTATCCGTTTCGCAAGAGTATTTGACCTTTTAAAACGAATACGACTTCCAGTTCATCATGGAAGTGTATGGGGTAACTGTCAATGTCTGCCACCAGTAAATTGATGGGCAAATTGTCCCGGAAAATGATCCGTTCTTTCAGCATGGTCCTCACTCCTATTTCGGTATTATGTAAACTTTTGTTCGTGGGCGCCTGATGGGAATATCAACAAGCAAGAATGTTTATTTTTCGGCATTTATGCTATTTGTCCACAGGGCTACCAGAATTGTATACAATTCTATCCAAGGGTGCCTGTGTATAAGTATTTTCATGCCAGTCTAGTCATTTCAACGTTTTATTGATTTTTATGATACATGACAAACAATTCTATCCACAGGCTGTTCGTTTTTTATTTCACCCGTTTCTTTTTGTTCGTTTTGGTCGAACCGCAAACTAGTACTTCGTGTTCAACATTATATAACAATTTTGTGCAATTGTGCTATAATAATTTCAGCAGGAGGCGACAGAGATATGACCACAAAAAAACGATACGAGGATGATGTGAATTTAAGAAGTCTGGATACCACCGTAATCCGCATGGATCGGGTTTTAGACCGGCCCGCCCTTGTGCTTGCTGAGACTATTTTCTTTCCTGAGGGCGGGGGGCAACCCTGGGACTTGGGGACCGTAAATGGGGTTGCCCTGACCGGGGTGGTGGAGACCGACGGAGAAGTATATCATCTGCTGGAATCGGATGCCATGCGAACCTCGGAATCCGCGTCGGCAAAATCCGCGTCGGTCATGTTTGCACCCGGTCAGCCGGTCCGATTGGTCCTGGATTGGGAGAGACGATTTGACCATATGCAGCGCCACTGTGGCGAACACATATTATCCGGCGTATTTTTCCGAGACTTTGGGGGCGTGAATCGTGGTTTTCATATGGGCGACGAATACATGACCATCGACATCAGCCTAGAACAAAATCCGGATTATGATACCATCACCTGGGACATGGCTTGCCAGGCTGAAACGGAAGCAAATCAAATCATATGGCAAGATTTACCGGTCATCACCCGGCGCTATGACAGCAAAGAAGCAGCAGCCGGCATCCCTCTTCGCAAAGCACTTGAAATTGAAGAAGATATTTCAATTGTATGCGTGGGTAGCCCGGACAATCCCAGCGATTGTGTGGCTTGTTGCGGCACCCACCCAAGTACCTCGGGTCAGGTGGGTTTATTAAAGATATATAAGGTAGAAAACTATAAAGGTATGTTTCGGATTTATTTCGAAGCCGGCAGTCGTGCGCTATTGGACTATCAATCCAAAAGTCAGCTTATCTCAACGCTGGGCAAAAAATACTCCGCCGGTGTGGATGATTTGTTGGAAAAGATGGACGCACGGGAAGCAAAAAACAGTGAAGTTCGGGCCGAGTTTCATAAACTCCGGCAATCGGTGATTCAAAGCCGGTTGGCCGAAATCACCCAGGCCGCGGAACAAATGCTTGCTGCCACGCCACCACTACCCAAGGTGCCCATGATAGTGCGGGTCTATGACGACCTGCCTGTAGACGATCTGCTGGCCATCGGCCGTGGCATGACCGGCAAATTCAAGGGGCTATTGATTCTGCACTACCCCACAACCCATACCCTGTTTTTATTTTCTGACGGCAAACCCGATTGTGGGAAGCTGGTCAAGGATCATGTGGATATTTATAACGGCAAAGGCGGCGGAAACCCCACCTCCTCGCGAATCATCTTCAGCAAACCGGATTATCCGGAGCTCTTCATTGACCTGTTGGAAAAACATCTACGCTAGGGAATATCTTTTTTAAGCATCAAAGAATTATTTAAGGGCGTCAAAGAATTATTTGAAGGAGTTAAGGAATGTCAATCATCGGACAACGGAATGTCTTTTGCACCATAGACAAAAACGAGAATATGGTTTATGCAAAAGCAATCATTTTAAGCAAGGACTTTGAGGCCTCGGCATGGCTTGCCGTTGGCGTCGCGGATTATATAATCAAGGAAGCTGATTGGGAAATCAGCAAAGCCCCTGCGAATATTCCCTTGGGCAAAGGCATCGCAACCGATGCCATGGGTGTCAAAGCAAACACAGGTATTGGCAGCGCGCTCATTCATCTAACCGAAGCCAATGGGGGCACTTTGATCAAATCCCTAATTTTTGAATGTGTGAAAGGCTTGATGCAGGCAGAAACCTACCTTTTTCGTGAAAGAGGATATCCCAGCGAAGCCGCCTATGAAGCCTATTGGATGGATAAAGAAAGCAACGGTTGCCGGTTTTACACCCACCCTGAACAAGACACCTCTGGTTGGTTTGAGCATGTGGGTCCTTATCAAAGGTCCGGCAATCTTTTCAACCGATGCAAAAGCTACCAGCTCTCCATTCACGGTAACGACTTGACCCTTCAAGGCACATTCCACGATAGTTACCATGAAATGGCGGGAGAAATCCGCTTTGATCAGGTGACCGGAATCATTACCGAATGCAGTCTTTCCATGTTTCGCGCACCTGGCAGTAGCTGCCTTGAAACGACTGGCCATGGAACGTCTTTCATCGGCAAAGATATTTATTCTCTCACCCGAAAACAAGTGGTCTCCTTGGTGGGCGGTCCACAAGGATGCTATCACTTGACAGATCTTTTAGCGGACATGCTGCCCTTGATCAAGGAGCATAACCCCCATTAGATTAATACTATGAAATAATCCAATGAAATAGCACTATACATGGAGGTAACCTAAGTGACTTTTAAAGTTCCTCATCAGATTTTGGAAGAGAAAATATTTGACGCATATTATTACTACGATTTGCCGGGTATTGTGGCGGGGATCGGCTCCGGTCAAAAGGGCTTGGAGTATGTTAAATCCTTTGGCAAAAAAAATGTAGTAACAGGCGAACCCCTTAAACCAAAGGACATTTTCCACATGGCATCTCTTGCCAAGTTATTTACCGGCACAGGAATTATGCAGTTATGGGAAAAAGGCTTGTTGGATTTAGATGCGCCGATTCTCCGTTATTTAGACTGGTTCCAAATGGGAGATTCCAGAGCAAAGGAGATTACGGTCAGACAACTTTTGACCCATACCTCCGGCATGCCGGATGTCCAGGATTATCATTGGGATCAGCCACAGACCAGACCAGATGCATTGCGCAATTACATTCAATCCGAAGAGCTTTCTCGTGACAGATTATTGTGGTCACCGGAAGAAAAGAAATTTTCTTACAGTAATATCGGGTATGATATTTTAGGCTTAATCATTGCCGAAATCTCAGGCCAAACATTTGAAGCATATATGGATGAACACATATTCAAGCCATTGGATATGACCGACTCCACCTTTTTTACTCCGGATCGTGATATGGAAGCCATCTGCTCGCCTCACGAAAAAAATAACGAGAAAGAAACTGTGCCTCTTCTTCATTATCCGTATAACCGGATACATGCACCCAGCTCAACCCTGACCTCAAATATTTATGACACTGCAAAGTGGGCAACGGCACATTTAAACAAGCAAGTGCTCTGTCCTGAAACATATCAATTGGTTTGGGAGGCCTTTTCCACCGTACCAAACAATGGAGAAAACATCTGTCTAAGTTGGTTTTCCAGGGAGCAAAATGGATTTCGGCTTTACGGTCACGAAGGTGCTGACGTGGGCTTCCGCTCTAGCTTTTGGATTTGTCCGAAACTTGACCTCTTCGTCATCCTGTGTAGCAATCTGTCCAGTGCACCATTAAAAACAATTGGCAAGAGTATTTTCCAGCTGATCTCTAACGAATAAACATGTGATGCTACAAAATCGGTTCAAACAAAATTATTTGAACCGATTTTGTTGATTTTTGGGTTGGTGACTTACGGTCTCACCCTTGAAATTTCAGCGAATTCACGATGCAACAGATGTGGCACAGAAATTGCAATTATATACGGTATGATTACTCTCTTGGTTTTTCGCAAAACAATATCGGCAAAGCACAAGAGAAAAATAATTAATTTTATGAAAGGTTGGTGAGAAAATGGAAGTAGAAAACAAATTTGGAAAAATCAAAACCGTCGAAGAAGCCATGGAATATATCCAGGATGGCATGACAATCATGATTGCTGGATTTGGTGGCGTAGGCTCATCGTACCGTCTGGTGAATGAAATCATCAAGAAGAATGTCAAGAACTTGACTTTGATTTCAATCGATGCAGGCGATCCCAACGTTGGCCCAGATCATATCATCCAAAACGAGCAAGTCAAAAAACTCATTACAAGCCACATCGGCGCAACCCCAACAACCGGGCAGTTGATGAACGAAGGCAAACTGGAGGTTGAATTCTCTCCTCAGGGCACCCTGTCCGAAAGAATCAGAGCCGGTGGCGTAGGCCTTGGAGGCATCCTAACCGATGTCGGTCTTGGGACGATGGTTGAAGAAGGCAAACAGCAAGTCGTAGTAAACGGAAAGACATTCCTGGTTGAATCCGCACTCCGTGCTGACGTTGCCATTATTCTGGCAGAAAAAGCAGACTCCTTTGGCAACCTGGTTTACAGCAAAACCGCTAGAGGTCTGAATCCGCTTATGGCAATGGCCGCAGATATGACCATTGTTGATGCAAAAGAGATTGTTCCCCTTGGTGCGATTGATCCTGAAGATGTCGTCACACCGGGTGCTTTTGTTGAAGTTATAGTACATGGAGGAGGTGACTGGACATGGGGATGGCAATAAGAGAACAAATGGCGAGAAGAGCTGCCGAAGAAATCGAAAACGGTAACATCGTAAACTTGGGTTTCGGTATTCCACAGGCTGCAGCCGCATATATTTCCGAAGACAAAACTGTATTTTTCCACGCTGAAAACGGTGTACTTGGAGCCGGTGGTCCTGCCGAAAAAGGCAAAGAAGACGCTGACCTGGTTGATGCCGGTTGCGTGCCCATCACCGTGGTTCCCGGAGCTAGCTATTTTGACAGTGCCAACTCGTTCGCTTTGGTAAGAAGCGGCAAATTGGACATCACCATCTTGGGCGCTTTGGAAGTTGCCGAAAACGGTGACCTGGCCAACTGGATCGTCCCCGGTGCAATCGTTCCCGGCATGGGCGGTGCAATGGATTTGGCAAGACATGCCCGAAAGGTCATCGCCGTCACAACCCACACCGACAAAAAAGGCAACCCCAAAATTAAAGAACGTTGCGAACTGCCTTTGACCGCCACCGCTTGTGTTTCTTTGATTATTACGGACATCGCAGTCATCAAAGTAGAGAAGCGTGGACTGGTCCTCAAAGAGATCTTTGAAGGCAACACCATTGAAGATGTTATCAGCAAGACCGGCGCGAAGCTCATCGTTGAGGAACCAATCCGCGTCATTTCCTATGAGTAATCAGTAGCAAATTCAAGAGAAAGTGCCAAATAAACCTTAACCTTATAAGGAGGAATCAATATGAGAGAAGCAGTAATTGTATCTGCAGTCAGAACCCCCATCGGTAAATACGCAGGCGTTCTTTCCAGACTGGAAGGGTATCAGCTTGCAGGGATTGTGGTCAAAGAGGCCGTCCGCCGCGCGGGGATCGACCCCAACCTGATTGAAGACGTATATATGGGTAATGCAGAAGGCGCTCCAGGGAACCTGGGTCGTGTCGCAGCATTGGAAGCAGACTTGCCCGTATCCATCCCCGGTATGCAATTTGACAGACAGTGCGCTTCCGGCCTAGAAACCATTTGCGTTGCAGCTGCCATGATCGAAAGTGGACATGGAGATGTATATGTGGCCGGTGGTGCAGAAAGCATGACCAACAACCCGTATTTTCTTTCCAAATCATCAAAAGCATATAGCTATGCGCCCCCTTCCTTTAATTACGTTATGATGTCGCCTCCCAAGGCCGGTAATCCGGACATGGGTGTCACAGCAGAAAATGTTCTCGAAGTGCATCCCGTGACCCGCGAGGCTATGGATCAGTTTGCCTTTGAAAGCCATCAAAAGGCAATCAAGGCCATTGAAGCTGGTGTATTTAAAGAACAAATCGTTCCGATTCTGACCAAGGTCGGTCGAAACGAAGTCACCGTCGACACCGACGAATCCCCACGTGCTGATGCCAGTCTAGAACAGATGGCCAAATTAAAGCCAATCTTCGTGAAAGACGGTTCCGTCACGGCAGGCAACAGCTGTCCCATGAACGATGGCGCTGCAGCAGTTGTCATTATGAGCAAAGAAAAGGCCGACGAGCTTGGAATCCCCGTTTTGCTGAAGGTCAAAGGATTCGCTACAGTTGGTCTAGACCCAGCCGTTATGGGCTTCGGTCCCATTGGCGCAGTGAACAAACTACTCAAGAAAACCGGTATTTCCCTGGACGAAGTAGAAATGATTGAACTAAACGAAGCATTTGCTTCTCAATCCATCGGTTGTATCGAAGAGCTGGGTCTTGATCCGGCCAGAGTCAACCCCAATGGCGGTGCAATCGCCCTTGGCCACGCATTAGGCGCAACCGGAGCGGTGCTGACCACAAAGGCAGCTTACGCAATGAAAAACAGCGAGCGCAAATATGCAATCGTTACCATGTGCATCGGTGGCGGCGAAGGTGCTGCAGCGATGTTTGAAAGACCATAACTTGAATCTTGAAAATCAACCATGGGCTTGAACATCAACCATCGATTTCAGGCTCATAAAACAGAAAGGCAATATCATGAGTGAAAAAAACGTTTTAAGCCTGGACTTCCACAAGAAGTACCCGAAAGTCGCCTATGGCAAAGGTATTTATATGTACACCGAAGACGGCGTCGAGCTGATTGACGGCGCCAGCGGCCCGGTTCTTGCCAGCCTAGGCCATGGTGTTCCTGAAATGGCGGAAGTTCTCAAAGAGCAAGCGCTCAAAATCGCCTACGCCCACCGGGACGACTGCACCTCCGAGGTTCTGGAGCAACATTGCAGAATGGTTGCCGATTTGACCAACAATGACATGGGTCGAATCTTCGAAGTCTGCGGTGGTTCAGAAGCCAACGAAATTGCCATCAAACTGGTTCGTAAATACCAGATTCTGAGGGGCAAGCCCAGCAAATACAAGATTATCGGCAGATGGCAGAGCTACCACGGCATGACCAATGGTGCTCTTTCCGTTAGCGGATTCGCCAAAAGACGTGCAGGTTACGAGCCATACCTTCATGAATATGGCCACATCGCTCCGGCATATTGCTACAGATGCTGGTTTGGCAAAGAAGAAGGCAGCTGTAACTTTGAATGTGCCCAAGCCCTCGAGAATGAAATTCTCAACCAGGGTCCGGATGCCGTCGCAGCATTCATCATGGAACCGGTTTCCGGCATGTCCCTCTGCGCAGCAGCACCTCCCGCAGGTTACTTCAAAGAAATCCGAAGAATCTGTGACAAATATGATGTCCTCTTGATGATGGACGAAGTCATGTCAGGTGTGGGTAGAACCGGCGTTCCCTTCGCTTATCAGCGATATGGCATCAAACCCGACGTGGTCACCATGGGCAAAGCCCTCAGTGGTGGATACTTCCCACTGGCAGCCGTAGGTATTTCCGAAGCAATGTACAAATCCATGGATGAAAACGGTGGCAACTTCCCACCGGGCTTCTCTTGGTCCGCAAGTCCTTTGGGCGCAGCTGTCGGTATCGCCGCGCTGAATTACCTAAAGGATCACAAACTGATTGAACAATGCGCAGCCAGAGGTGAATACCTTAAGGCAAAGCTGGAAGGTCTAAAGGCTGTCCATCCCACCATCGGCGACGTCCGGGGCATGGGCCTGATGATCGGCATCGAGCTGGTCAAAGACAAAGCCACCAAAGAAAGTTTCCCACCTTCAGTAGGTTACTCCGGCCAGGTTGCTGACGAGTGCCTCAGACAAAACATGCTCATCGAATCCAGTGCAGGCTGCAACAAAGGCCAATCCGGCGACACACTGATGCTGGCACCTGCCTTCGTGGTATCCGAAGCCGAAATCGACAAAATCGTAGAACGTCTGGATGGCGTACTGACCTTGGTCGAAAAGAAAAACGGATTCTAAACACCTCAAAGCCATTTCTCACCAAAGCCGCAAGGCGAATAAAAAATCCCCCGGAAAAGTTTTCCGGGGGATTTTTATAGTAGTGTCTAATGTTATTTTTTATTTCTTTCGTGTCTCAGCAAATGCATGGGTTCCATGGACATACGTTCTCCACGAAGCAGTCCTTCCACGCCTTCATAATGATACTCTTTTTTGTCGGTGCAATAATCACAGGTACATTCCAATTCTTCCTGGTGGGAAGGCTCTGAATATGTTGTGATAACACCTTCGTAATTTCGTAGGACCACCTTGCCCGGTGACTGTGAAATCATGTACTGCGGCATGACAGGAATCTTGCCGCCGCCTCCCGGTGCATCCACGACGAATGTCGGAACTGCATATCCCGAGGTATGGCCACGCAGGCCTTCGATGATTTCGATACCCTTGGATACCGGTGTTCTGAAGTGGGCAATGCCCAGGGAAAGGTCGCACTGATAAATGTAGTAAGGTCTTACACGGTTCTTAACAAGAACGTGAACCAAATCTCTCATGATATGAGGGCAGTCATTGACGCCTCTTAGTAATACGGACTGGTTGCCTAGAGGAATCCCAGCATTGGCAATCTTTGCGCAAGCTTCTGCCGCTTCCGGTGTCATTTCTTTGGGATGGTTGAAATGTGTGTTCAGCCAAATGGGATGATATTTCTTTAGCATGTTCACCAGGTCATCGGTTATTCTCATGGGCATAACAACAGGAGTTCTGGAGCCCAGTCGAACAATTTCTACATGGGGAATCTTGCGAAGTTCGCTGATGATGAATTCCAATGTGTCATCGGATACGCATAGACAGTCGCCACCGGACAACAATACGTCACGAACTTGCGGAGTCTTCTTGATGTATTCGATACACTGCATAATGTCTTCTCGGCTTCTGGCTCCATCTTTTTCGCCGGCCAGTCTTCTTCTGGTGCAATGTCTGCAGTACATGGAGCATTGGTCGGTAATCAGGAAAAGAACCCGATCAGGATATCTGTGGGTCAGACCCGGAGCCGGAGAATCCTCGTCTTCGTGAAGGGGATCGGCCATATCTTCTTCATAGCGGAACGTTTCGTTGAGGACTGGAACCGCCTGCATTCTAACCGGGCATCTGGGGTCATCCGGATCCATCAAGGATGCGTAGTAAGGTGTGATTCCAACGCGGAATCCGTCCATTACCTTTTCGATATCTTCTTTTTCTTTGGCAGTCAAGTTGACAACCTGGCCGATTTCTTCAACAGTGGTCAAGCGGTGGCTAATCTGCCATACCCAATCATTCCACTGTTCATCGGTAACATCTTTCCACAAGGGAATGTCTTTCCAATTTCTAATTGCCATTTTCTTCTCCTTCACATTCTATTGATTATTAGGGATATTTTTTTCGCCATTCGGAAGGGCTTTCGGAAGGGCTACGTTCGTCTGCAAATCTTATTCTATGGCGCTTCACCAGCGTGTCGGAAATAAGAAATTATCATACCTAATATAATAGCAATTCTTGTGCCAAACCATGACAGAGGGAGAATTATCGTAAAGCGTTGGAAATGCATAGCTCCGATACCTGCGCAAAAAACAAGTGAACCGATATCTGTTCAACCCGTTTATGGCACGAACAGAAATCGGCTCTTATAACTATTGAATTCCGTATTTTTTCTTTTTGCGTACCAATTGGGTTTGGCTGATGCCAATGGCGGAGGCTACTTTCCGGGTGGAGCCGTACTTGTCGCAGGCTTGCCGGATAATTTGCTTTTCGAAATCGTGCACCATGGCTTCCAGCTCAAGCCCCCTTTCAATTTCTCCGTTCATTTGTTCGGGCAAATCCATCAGTGGTTTGTCGAAAATTTGCCCATGAAGTTCCCGCATTACGTCGATGATGGCAATGTTCTCTCCTTTAGCATTGATGAGCAAGCGTTGCACCACGTTCTCCAGTTCCCGGATGTTTCCCTTCCATTCTCTATGCGCCAGGTATTCTACCGCATTTTCATCGATGCCTCGCGTCATCCCAAATTTTTTCCCGTACTTCTGAACAAAGTGATCCACCAACGGCGGAATGTCATCCCGCCTTTCGCTGAGGGATGGCACCTTAACGGGGAAAACGTTGAGTCTGTAGTATAAGTCGCGACGGAAGGTCTTGTTCTCGATGAAGTCCTCCAAATCCCGATTGGTCGCCGAGATGATTCGTACGTTGGTTTTGACAGGGAGGGTTCCACCCACCCGGAAAAATTCACCATCCTGGATTACCCGCAAAAGTTTTGCTTGAATTTCAGGGGGAAGTTCTCCCACCTCATCCAGAAAAACAATTCCATTGTCGGCCACTTCAAAATACCCTTTTTTGCCTGAGGTGTTGGCTCCGGTAAAGGATCCGGGTTCATACCCGAAGAATTCCGACTCCATAAGATTGGCGGGTATGGATGCACAGTTGATTTTCACAAAGGGTTGCATCTTACGGCTGCTGTTCTTTTGTATAATATTGGCGACTTTCTCCTTGCCTACACCCGTGTCTCCGGAAATCAGTACGTTGCAATCATACTTGGCAACCCCCATAATTTCTTCCATGACCAGCGCCATGGCATGGCTGACGGTTATAAAATCTTCAACCAAAAGGCTTTCACCCCCCGGTGGCATCGTAACACGGAAGGCATCGGTTTTTTCCCGTCGCTTCTCAATGGTTGCCCCTTCAAAAAACGGAGCCAGTTCGTTGACCAGTTCAAGGTCGAACTCATCGTACTTTTCCAGGTAACCATCGGCGCATTTTATATCCAACTGCCTGGCAATGGTCTCAGTAATATATAAGGCAATATTGTAGTTGTTGATCAGGTTAGTGAAAAAAACAGTACCCCCCTCCCGGGTGGCCAGGATATTCAGGGTCTCGGCACCAGGTATATCCGCGCAGTTAACGGTGACATCAAAGTGTCCCTCGGCTTTCAGGCTCTTTATTCCTTCCATGGGACGTAAAATGTTCACATAATGGGTTTCATTAAATGTCTTTTGGACTAGCTGATCCACTTGATCTCCTTGGATGATAGTATTGGTCATTTTATCAATGACATTGACGATTTTGGCATCCGCTCCTGCTGCTTTGCGGATGGTATGTCCGAACAGCAAGTTTAGCATCAGGTTATTGCCCACTACCAGGAAATTTTTTTGGGTAGCTGCTGCTTTGCTGACACTGTAAAGCGTGCCGGATTCATTTAAGGTATAGAGCAACAAGTCCACAGGCAATCCCTGGGTTTTGCGTACAATTGGAATCGGATTATAGATGATGGCATATCCTTCCGCATCCACCTGATTATAGGCACGGTCGATCCCCATAATTTTGCTGATGTAAATAGGTATGGATGCAAGGGAAGTATTGCAAATCACCTCGTCGCCCACCTTTAGGTTTTTATCACTGACATAATCCTTGCCGATTTCTTCCACGATTCCGTATAAAAGCCCACCGGTATCGGTGACCGGATTGTGCAGTTTCCCACGGCGGATGACAATATCTATCAGCTTTTGGCGTATGGTATCGTCGTTATCATTGGATTCCTGGCAAATCTGACGGAAGCTGGTGCCCTCAATATGAATTCTCTTGATGGCAACCCGCATCTCGTCTGATGAAATTTCTCTGTTATTATCAAGGCGCCAGGCGGTGGTTGGAAAAACTTGCCTAGGTTCCATCACCCTGTCCATTCCGTACTCTTGACTCATAAAAAGCATCGCTCCTTTCGGGTGATTCTATATCGGTTCACCCTTGTTTCATGATAACCGAAACCGATTCCTTTTGCAACAAAAAACCGCAGACGCCTTTCGGCACTGCGGTTTTAATGATTTTTGTTTTTGGATTATTCCTAGAACTTCTTCTTTGCGGTCATCAGACCTGGGAACATGAAGACTACGAACAAAACAAGGAAAGACACAACGGCCCATTTGTGTGAAACAATTGCGGCAACCACCATAAAGATGCTACCTAGAATAGCCAGCGTAGGCATCACCTTGCCTTTGAATGTGCCAAGATCCTTTTCTTTAACAATCATCATCACGAAGATGGGGATGTACAAGAAATAAGTAGCAACAATCGGCAGTTCAGATGTGTCAAATCCCAAAGGACCGAACCAGGGAGCTGTCAGGTTTGCGCCATAGAAGAAGACAAACCAGAATGCGCAAAGCAGCAATCCGACGATAGCGGAGCTGGTGGGCATGTTGGTTTTTTCATCAATCTGTGACATCAGTTCCGGACGGGGGCCTCTGCCTCTGGCTGCAACAGCATAAAGACCACGGGTGCAACCCAGCATCAGTCCGTTCAATGTGCCCAGACAAGAGATGATAACGAATACGAACAACAGAGTTCCTGCCGCTTTGGAGAAGACCATTTCGAAGGCGATCTTTGCGCCGTCTTGTCCGCCTGCCATCATGGTTTCGTTGGAAACCGTTCCTGCTAGACCAATGTAGTAAGCGATGTAAACCACCATAACGATGATGGTTCCACCCAGCAATGCTTTGGGCAGGTTCTTTTTAGCATCATGAAGTTCTGCGTTGATGCTTGTAGCAATAATCCAACCTTCATAGGCGAATGCAGTTGCAACAACAGCGGTGAACAATGCGGTCATGGGGCTTTCAACAGGATTGACAACGGTTGTGAAATTCTCAACCGTCATGCCATTCATCAGACCGAAAACGGTTCCGACAATAGCCATTAATACCAGCGGTACCAATTTGATGATGGTTGCTGATACCTGGAAGTGTCCGGCCCATATAGGTGACAACGCATTGAGCGCATAACTTCCCACCAGGAAGAACAAGGAGATAACCATAGCCTCTGCTCCAACAATATCCCAGCCGATGAGTACGCAGACGAATCTTGCGGAAACCCATGCCAGAACAGATGTCAGTGTTGGGTAGTAAATTGTTGCCATGAACCAACCAACATAGTAGCCATAGGTTTCGCCGACTGCCGCTTCTGCGTAGTCTACAATACCGTTAACCTTTTCGTATTTAGTAGCTAGAATAGCGAAGGTGTAGGCGCAGGACACCATGATAATGCCGCCAATAACCCATGCAAGGATACCCATGGGCAAATCGCCTCCGGTGGATACCAGGATTTTTTCGGCTTTGAAGAATACGCCAGATCCGATAACAATGCCCACAACCATAGCCATGGCTGTAAGAAGGCCGTATCGTTTTTGTAACTGTGTGCTCATATGAAATACCTCGTTTCAATAATTGCGATAATGTACAACGGCGATATTCTATCATTTGGCGGTCTAGAATGCAAGAAAACTGTTGATAAATACAAATAATTCTGTGTTTTTTTGTCTGTACAATAGTATTTTTGAGTTTGCTGCTTTGAAATGTTGGTTTATCTCGCCTAAAAGGGTATACTATAAGCATAAATAAGTACCTTAATCCGCAGTAGTCGGAATTGAAACGGAGGGAAAAGATGGATTTTATTTATGCAGGAATTGCCATAATAGTGATTATCGCGATTTATCTGGTGGTTCGAAAGAATAGCGACAATAAAAGGAATTGTGGGAAGATTGCCTGTGATCCCATTGTGCCTGTGGCAGACCGGGACGAAACCGGCGCTGCGGAAGGTGAACGCATTGTAGAAAACGATACCGTTCAGGCAACCACAGAAGAAAGTTGTGATAAAGACGATTAAGTATTTTATTCCACTAGGCATACAGGTTCTGAAAAGTTTTTTTAGCGAATGATGTTTGACTAAAATACTTGGGGGTATAGTAATTTCGAAGATGAAAGTTATGGTAAAGTATCCAATTAAAAAGATTCTATCACAATTCCACTGCATTCTACAACTTAGTTAAATCTCAAAAGACCTTTTCAATAGAGAAATGTTATATCGTATTAATAAAGAATAGTATGCAAAGAAACCTTATAGGTTAAGGAATAATTTAGTGTAAACACTAAAATAATATTCAATACATCGAAACCAATCTGTAGAATTTGAAGATCCTACTCGAACTCTATGGTTCCCGGTGGTTTGCCGGTGCAGTCGTAAAGAACTCGGTTCACGTGTTCTACTTCATTGACGATTCTGGTGGTGACTCTTTCAAGGACGTCCCAGGGGAGCTGTGCCGCCTCGGCGGTCATGAAGTCGGAGGTGGTGACGGCCCGCAGGGCAATGGCGTAGTCGTAGGTTCGAAAGTCGCCCATGACACCGACGGACTGCATGTTGGTCAATGCTGCAAAGTATTGACCCAGCTCCCGGTCGATGCCGGCATTGGCGATTTCTTCCCTATAGATGGCGTCGGCCTCCTGAACGATCTTGACCTTTTGTGGGGTCACGTCGCCGATGATTCGGACTGCCAGCCCCGGACCCGGGAAAGGTTGCCTGTACACTAGATTCTCCGGCAGGCCCAGCTCAAGGCCGGCCTTTCGGACTTCATCTTTAAAGAGCATCCGAAGAGGCTCGATGATTTCTTTGAAATCCACAAAGTCAGGCAAACCACCGACGTTGTGGTGAGATTTGATGGTGGCGGAATCTCCCAGACCGCTTTCAATGACATCCGGGTATATGGTCCCCTGCACCAGGTAATCCACCGTCCCTATTTTTTTGGCTTCGTCTTCAAACACACGAATGAATTCCTCGCCGATGATTTTTCGTTTCTTTTCGG
Organism: Anaerovoracaceae bacterium; assembly: GCA_041752735.1. Taxonomy (GTDB): domain Bacteria; phylum Bacillota; class Clostridia; order Peptostreptococcales; family Anaerovoracaceae; genus UBA1422. The sequence goes on from JBGSVW010000034.1 coordinate 37,250, forward strand.
GTTCAGATACGCCGGCCAGTTTTTCATAGAATCGTTCCTTGGCGTCTACCCGAATGAAGTTCAGATCGTATGGGCCGTTAGGGCCGAAGACCTGTTCCACCTGGTCCCCTTCATCTTTTCGTAGAAGACCATGATCCACAAAGACGCAGGTCAGTTGTTTTCCCACCGCTTTGGAAAGCATGACAGCTGCAACTGAAGAATCCACGCCGCCGGACAAGGCGCAAAGAACACTACCATCTCCAACTTGTTTTTGGATTGTTGCGATGGAAGTCTCCACGAAGGCGTCCATTTTCCAGTCACCGGAGCATTGACAAATATCCATGACAAAGGCATTCAACATCTTAGTTCCTTCAACGGTGTGCTGAACCTCCGGGTGAAACTGGGTAGCATAAAACTTTCTGGTCGGGTCTTCCATAGCTGCTACGGGACAGACATCAGTGTGCGCTGTAACATTAAATCCCGGGGGTGCTACGGCGATATAGTCGGTGTGACTCATCCAGGCAATGGTTTTTTCGGATACATCGCTAAAGAGTTTGCCGGTCCGGTCAATATTCACCATGGTTTTGCCGTACTCGCTGACAGGCGCAGACTGGACAGTTCCGCCTAATCCCTGTGCCATCAGCTGGGCACCGTAACAGATGCCTAAAATGGGAATCCCCAGGTCAAATATTCGGGGATCGTATTTCAAAGCGTTGGGGCCATAGGCACTATTGGGACCTCCGGTCAGTATGATGCCTTTGGGGTTTTGCTTTTTTATTTCTTCAATACTATAGGTGTAAGGTTTGACTTCCGCATACACGTTGCATTCCCTGACACGCCGGGCAATCAGTTGATTGTATTGTCCGCCGAAATCCAGCACCAAAATATATTCTCTTTGCATTTATAGTCTCCTATCGGTTCATGTTGTTGGATGGGTCTTTGAGAATGACGTCGTGGGCGCCACCTTCCACAATGCTGGTGGCGGAAACCAAGGTCAGTTTGCTGTTGTGCTGCAACTCCTGCAAATTCAACACGCCACAGTTGCACATGGTAGATTTCACTTTCTGCAAAGACTGCCTTACATTGTCGGACAGGCCACCTGCATAAGGCACATAGGAATCCACGCCCTCTTCAAAGGAAAGCTTGGTGTCTCCACCCATATCATACCGCTGCCAGTTCCGGGCACGGTTGGATCCTTCGCCCCAATATTCTTTGACGTAGTTACCGTTGACATTCAGCTTGCTGCCGGGACTTTCGTCGAACCGGGCAAAGTATCTGCCCAACATCAGGAAGTCCGCCCCCATGGCCAAGGCCAGGGTCATATGGTAGTCATACACAATCCCGCCATCAGAGCAAATGGGAATGTATATGCCGGTTTCTTTGAAATATTCGTTTCTCGCGTGGGCCACATCCATGACTGCGCTGGCTTGTCCACGCCCAATGCCTTTTTGTTCACGGGTGATACAGATGGAACCGCCACCGATACCGACTTTGACAAAATCCGCACCTGCCTTGGCCAGGAATTTGAATCCTTCGCCATCCACCACATTTCCCGCTCCTATTTTTACCGTATCGCCGTAATTGTCACGGGCGAATTTCAGAGTGTCCACCTGCCATTCGGAAAAGCCTTCAGAGGAATCGATGCAAAGCACATCTGCGCCGGCATCCACCAAAGCAGGAATTCGTTCTGAAAAATCCCGGGTATTGATTCCGGCTCCGACGATATATCTTTTTTGGTTGTCCAACAGCTCATTGGGATTTGACTTGTGAGAATCATAGTCCTTGCGGAAAACAAAGCAAGTAAGTCTTCCCTGTTTATCCACAATAGGTAGTGCATTGAGTTTATGGTCCCAAAGAATATCATTGGCTTCAGAAAGGGAAATTCCCTCTTCAGCATAAATCATCTTTTCGAAGGGTGTCATGAACTCGGAAACCTTGGTGTCCGCTTGCATCCTACTGATTCGGTAATCCCGGCTGGTGACAATGCCCACGACTTTGCCCGCTGAAGTGCCATCCTCTGTTACCGCAACAGTGGAATGTCCTGTTTTGTCCTTAAGGTTTAGAATGTCCCCAAGGGTCTGATCGGGTCGCACATTGGAGTCACTTGTAACAAATCCCGCCTTATGGCCTTTGACTCGTCTAATCATCGCCGCCTGGTTTTCAATAGGTTGAGAGCCGAAAATAAAAGAAAGTCCACCTTCCTTGGCCAGTGCCACAGCTAGCCTGTCGTCTGAAACTGCCTGCATGATTGCTGAAACCATGGGTACTTTCATGGAAATCGGAGGTTCCTCGCCTTTTTTAAATTTTACAACCGGTGTGGATAGATCCACATTGTCTACGGTGCATCCCTTGGCCGAATAGCCCGGCACTAATAAATATTCATTAAATGTCCTTGACGGTTCATTAAAATATTCTGCCATGATTGACTCCTTTTCGTTTCTCATACTTTTGCCTTATTTTATATTAAAAAGCCTCAGAATACAAATCGAAATTTCACTTATTTGAGACCGAATTCTTGACGGTGTATGGATATTGCATATCTAGTTAATATATTGTACGATTTTATATAAATAAATATTAATTTTTGTGTTTTGAATAGACTGAACCAATTGACTTTTCTGACTATTGATGGTACTTTTAATGCAAGCGCATCCATAATTATTCATGGATGCACGTTATGTATTAATCGCTATTTTAAAGGAGGAGACTATGAGAAAATTCAAACTACTATCTTTGGTCCTGGTACTCGCACTAGTTATGACATCTTTCGCAGCCTGTGGAGGCGGCGGTGATGATGCAGCTTACAGTGCAGACAATCCCCTCAAATTGCGACTTGCATCTGATGCTCCAACCGAGCACATTGCAACCGTTCTAAACGAAGAATTGTGTGCTATGATTGAAGAAAAAACAGAAGGCAGAATCGTTGTTGATTATTTCGGTGGCGGCTCACTGGGCGACTATAACACCGTTTTCAACGAAGTAAAACTGGGCACCATCGATGCTGCTCAAATTACCATTCCTGATGCACTTGACGCTCGTCTTGGCGCAGCTTACATGCCTTGGTACGCTTTGAGCTTCGAACAGGGCAAAGAACTCTTTGGTCCCGAATCCTACATGTTCGAATTCTTCTCAGAAGTCGTTAAGACCCAAGATGTTGAATTCCTAGGATTCGTTCTTGAAGGTTTCATCGGTATGGCTTTGGTCAAGAACGCTGACGATCCATTCACCCCCGGAACTGACAAAGGAATCAAAATCAGAGTCCCGGGCATGAACGTGTTCAAAGATGCACAGGTTAACCTAGGCTACAACGTTGCTGAAATCCCCTACGGCGAAGTAACCGTAGCTGTTCAGCAGGGTCGTGTCGACGGTTGGGTTGGCGGAACACCGAACATCAACTATGCTTGGTTAGGCGACACCATCAAATACATGTACATCAACTATGCTCATGCTGAAGCTACAAGCTACGTTTTGAGCGATGCCTCACTGGCCAAGATGACAGAAGAAGATCAAGCAATCGTTAAACAGTGTTTCCTGGATCAAAGTGCTAAGAGCTTTGACAATGCACAGGACAACGAAGTAGTTTACAAGCAAAAGCTAACTGAAGCCGGCGTTGAAGTTGTTGAATTCACTGAAGAGCAACTGATGACCATGGCAAAATTTGTTAGAGGCGAAACCTGGACCGGTCTTGAAGAATCACTTGGAAAAGATTTGGTCGACAAGTTTAGAGAAGAAGTTGCGAAATACGAGTAACCTCTCCTAAACTCAGGTCATTCAACAATTGGAACTGTTCGGGGAGGCGAAATCCTCCCCGATTTCCATGATTACTAGAAAGAAGGTGTACACGTTGGATCGACTCAAGAATTCCAAATTCTGGGCCATTCTTGTAAGCATTCAAGAATGGATGTTGATGATTCTGGGTGTCCTGACCACCTTGATTGTGGCAGCCACCAGCATTCTCAGCAGCTTTTTAAACATTAACTTTCCCGGCAATGAAGAATTGCTGATTATCGTCGTTTTTTATCTTTACATGATTGGTTGCGCCTACGGTGCGTACGAAAAATCCCATATCACTGCAGAAATATTGGATGTCGTTATGAAAGACGGCATTATCAAAGAAACGATTTATGTCATTCGTTGGATTCTTACATTCATATTAGGTATCGTTTTCATGACTTGGGCGATTTCATTGGTCCAATGGAGTTTCGAAAACGAATTAAAAACATTGGTATTCCGTCTTCCAATTGCGCTTGGTCAATCATCCATCGTCATTGGGCTGGCCTTGACCAACTTCTATAACTTCATTCACATGTATGAAGCCATCAAAGCATATATTATTCGTCGGAGAACCCCAAAAACAGCCGTAGAAACCGGCAGCCCGGAGGTGATGTAGTATGAGTATCGTATTAATTGCCATCGCAGTGTTGATTGTTCTATTGCTAGTTGGCGTTCCTATTCCGTTTTCATTCTTTGCATCCTGTTTGGTCTTAGTCGTCTTTGGTGGCTATGACTACATGTTCCTTGTCCCCTATGGGTATGCAAAAGCCAGTTCGGCGGTCCTTGTGGCCATCCCCCTGTTTATATTGGCGGGGAGTTTGATGGAAAAAGGTGGAATCGGCGAAAGTCTTGTCGGCCTGGCCGAAGTCTTTGTCGGTCGAATCAAAGGCGGCCTGGGCGTGGTTATGGTTGTTTCCTGTGCACTGTTTGGTGCCATCTCCGGAAGCGGTATGGCTACTCTTTCTTGCATCGGATCCGTTCTACTTCCCAGAATGCGGGATGCCGGATATCCAAGAGGCCACTCGGCAGCGTTGATTTCCAGCGCATCATTACTTGGACTGTTAATTCCACCCAGCCTGAACATGCTGATTTTTGCATTTATTGGTGGGCAATCAGTTTTGGCATGCTTCCTGGCTACCATAATTCCCGGTATCATTTTGGTCATTTTGCTTAGCGGAACCAACCTATGGATGCTTAGGAAATGCCCGGATATCAGACTTGCGCCTCCGATTCCTAAGGGTGAAAAGGTCAAAGTCGTCACCAAAAAAACATTCCATGCAATTCCAGCCATGATTGCCCCCGTTATTATTTTGGGCGGCATCTATGGTGGAATCATGACCCCAACGGAAGCAGCCGCCATCTCCATCGTTTATGCGGCACCTGTTGGATTTTTCATCTACAAAGGCCTCAACCGCAAGACTTTTAGAGAAAGCTTGATTTACTCCGGAACAACTGCGGGCGTTATTATGGTTATGCTGTTTTGCGTTATGATGTTGTCTCGTTTGTATGTTATGGAAAACGTACCTCAGATGATTTTGGGTGCAATGACTGCAGTCACAGACAATCCGATTATTCTAGTCATGATGATTAACTTGTTCCTGATTATCATCGGAATGATTATGGATGACACCAGTGCAATCCTTTTGACCACGCCCATCATCCTGCCTGTTGCTATCGCACTGGGCATCGATCCGGTTCACTATGCCGCCATCATGGGCGTCAACCTGGGCCTGGGCTGCGTCACCCCTCCCTGCGCACCGTTCCTGTATCTTGGATCTCGCGTAGGAAATGCGCCAATAGGCGAAATGCTAAAACCAACCGGGTGGTTGATTCTGTTTGCTTGGATTCCAACTTTGTTAATCACCACCTATATCCCCGAACTATCCCTGTTCCTGCCAACACTGTTAGGATTCCATTAAGCCTAAATTTCTGGAGGAACAAAATCCCCTATACCATTACTAATACTAATAATACTAAAAACCCCGACGCACGTCGGGGTTTTTCTTTGTTGTAAATTTTCTCTTTGAATTCTCTGTTCGCTTCTTGTTTGAATTCTCGATGCAATTTGATTGTGTCTTATAGACTCTCCAAATCGAATGGGGTCTCCTGATAGACGTAATAGTTGAGCCAGTTGGTAAAAAGCAAGCTGGCATGCGCTCTCCATCGGAAAATAGGTTCTTTGGTAGGATCGTCATCCTTGAAGTAATTCTTGGGCAAGTCGATGGGCAAGCCCTTATCCACATCCCGGAAGTACTCGGTCCCCAGGGTTTCTTTGTCGTATTCCTGGTGTCCCAGAATGAATATCATCCTGCCGTTTTCGTTGGATAAAATATGCAAACCGGACTCAGGGGATTCTGCAAGAATCCGCAAGTCCTTATGCTTGAGCACATCCTCTTTTTTGATGGTAGTGTGCCTGGAATGAGGTGCAAAAAACACTTCATCGAAGCCACGCATCAACGGGTTCAATGGCCGCATCACCCGCTGTTCAAAAATTCCAAAGACTTTTTTGTCCACCGGATATTTGGGTACGCCATAGTGATAATAAAGCGCTGCCTGAGCACCCCAGCAAATATGCACCGTGCTGTACACATTGGTCTTGGACCATTCCATGATTTCTTTCAACTCGTTCCAGTAATCCACGTCCTCAAAAGGAATCTGTTCCACCGGCGCACCGGTGAGAATCATTCCGTCAAACTTTTCGTGTTTGACTTCATCGATGGTTTTGTAAAACGAGTCCAAATGCCCCTGGGAAATGTTCTTGGCTTCATGGCTATCCATATGCACCAGCGTCAACTCCACTTGCAAAGGTGAGTTGGCCAGCACACGGGCCAGCTGAGTTTCTGTGGCAATCTTGGTGGGCATCAGGTTGACTATGACTATACGTAGTGGCCGGATGTCCTGTGTTTGAGCCCGGGCTTTGCGCATGGTGAAAATATTTTCTTTTTTTAAGGTATCTCCCGCTGGGAGTCTATTTGGTATGATTACTGGCATCTTCCCACCCCCCTACGCTTTATTCAATGCGGTATCCAAATCTTCGATAAGATCTTGGATATCTTCTAAGCCTGTGGAAAGGCGAATGGCTTCCGGTCTGATGTTGGCCGCCATCTGTTCCTCAGCGCTAAGCTGTCTGTGGGTTGAGCTGGCCGGATGCAGCGCGCAGGTCCTAATGTCCCCCACATGAACCACCAAGCTGATCAGTTCAATGGAACGGAGGAAATTTTCGCCTGCCTGGGCACCGCCTTTGATACCAAAGGACAACACACCGCTTTGACCATTGGGCAGATACTTCTTGGCCAGTTCATAATATTCGTCGCCTTGGAGTCCCGGGTATACCACCCAGTCCACCTTGGGATGATTTTGTAAAAACTCCGCTAACGCCAGGGCATTCTTGCTGTGACGTTCCATTCTTAAGGACAGGGTTTGTAGGCCCTGCATGGTCAAAAACGCGTTGAATGGAGCCATTGCGCAGCCAAGATCCCGAAGACCTTGAGTTCGCAACTTCACTGCGAAAGCCGCAGCACCAAAGGCTTTGTTATATTGCAATCCGTGATAGCTGGGTTCCGGTTCCGTGAGCCCGGGGAATTTTCCGCCGGTTTCCCAATTGAAGGTTCCTCCGTCCACAACCATACCACCCAAGCTGGTGGCATGGCCGTCTGCATACTTGCTGGTGGAATGGATTACGATGTTCGCCCCCAACTCCAAAGGTCTGCAAAGGGCTGGTGTCGCCAGGGTATTGTCAACAATCAAAGGTACACCGATTTTTTTGGCGATGGTTGAAAACTTCTCAAAGTCCAGCACTGTTAGGTTTGGGTTGCCCAAAGATTCAGCGAAAAGAGCCTTGGTGTTTGGCCTGGCTGCCTGCAAAATGATTTCAGTGGGATCGTCCTGATTCACGAAGGTGCACTCAATCCCCATTTTCTTAAGAGTTACAGCGAAGAGATTATAGGTCCCTCCGTAAATTGTCTTTGATGATATGATATGGTCGCCGGCAACGCACAAATTGACCATGGTCATCAGGCTTGCCGACATGCCCGATGAAGTTGCCACTGCGGCAACGCCTCCCTCAAGTGCAGCCATCTTTGCTTCCAGGCTGCCTACGGTGGGGTTGCCAAGTCTCGAGTAAAAATACCCGGCGCTTTCCAGGTTGAACAGCGCTGCAACGTCCTCCGGTTCATTGTATCTGAAGGTGGTACTTTGGACTATCGGCATGACCTGAGGCTCTCCGTTCTCAGCTGTGTAGCCGCTATGAATGCACTGGGTGTCGAGTCTGTATTTTTTTTCGTTCATGCCTTTTCCTCCTTAAAGATTTCGGCACCGCATAGTTACGGTGGCGCGCTGCGATTCGCTTTGTGGCGCGCTGCGATTCGCAAAGCTCATGCCAGCCGCGGGTCTGCGGTCCGATGGTTTTAATAAAAAATTTGATTCTGTCTATTATAACATATTTTATAAAAATACCAACAATAAATTGTGGTCTGGGAACAAATAATGGTGACTTTGGTTGTCAAAAGAAGAACCAATATGGTATTAATATTTAAAAAGAAGGCATCTGTGTTTGCAGATGCCCACATCTTAAATAAAAGAGACTTTTACTGTGAAATTTGTCGAAAGTTCAGTAAAAATGTCCGATTTACTCAAAAAGCCACAGAAAGTATATGATATTGATGCTTTGTATTCAAATAGTTGGGTAAATCGTCGTATTTTTAGCAAAAAGCCACAGGAAATCTTAAATTATAGTGGTTTTGTAGGTGCAAACTAAATATTTCTGTGGCTTTTTGAGATTTTCGTCGTTTTTTACTGAAATATTCTAAGGTAGCGTCTTTAATGTCTAATATTTCTGTGGCTTTTGAGATTTTAGCCTTTTTTTACTTAATTATTTGATTAAAAAACAAGAAGGCATCTGTGTTTGCAGATGCCCTCTTAATAACTGTTATGTTGAGTTGAGTTGTGCTTGGTCGGATCGGGTTGGTTGGATTGGGTTGAGTTTGGTTGTGCTTGGTTGGATTGGGTTGAGTTTGGTTGTGCTTGGTCGGATTGGGTTGGTTGTTTGGATTTGTTGACTTGGGGGATGATTACATCATGCCGCCCATGCCTCCCATTCCGCCCATGCCGCCGGGAGGCATGCCCATGGCCGGCTCGTCGGACTTGGCATCAACCACGCCGGCCTCGGTGGTCAGCAACATGGCTGATGCTGAGGCGGCATTTTGTAAGGCAGATCTTGTGACTTTGGCCGGATCCACAATACCGGCAGTAATCATATCCATGTACTGCTCGTTGGCGGCGTTAAAGCCGGTGCCCGGTTTGCTGTTCTTGACTCTTGCGATCACGACGCTTCCTTCGAAGCCGGCGTTTTCTGCAATCTGTCTGACGGGTTCTTCCAGTGCTCTCATGATAATCATGGCACCGGTTTTGGCATCCCCGGACAGAGTCTTCACATATTTGGCAACTGCGGGGATGGCGTTGGCCAGGGCCACGCCGCCGCCCGGAACGATTCCTTCTTCTACACCGGCTTTGGTGGAGTTGAGGGCATCTTCAATTCTGTGCTTTCTTTCTTTTAATTCAGTTTCGGTAGCGGCACCAACTTTGATCAGTGCAACACCGCCGGCCAGCTTGGCCAGTCTTTCCTGAAGTTTTTCTTTGTCGAATTCAGAAGTGGTGTCTTCCAGCATCTTCTTGATTTGAGCAACTCTGGCGTGAATGTCTTCTGCCAGACCAGCGCCATCAACGATGGTGGTGGTTTCCTTGTTTACTTTGACCTTTGCAGCGGTTCCTAGCATGTCCAGGGTCGCTTCTTTTAGGTCATAGCCCACTTCTTCAGAAATCACGGTTCCGCCTGTAAGAACAGCCAAATCTTCCATCATGGCCTTTCTTCTTTCGCCGAATCCCGGTGCTTTGACGGCTACGCAGTCAAAGGTTCCGCGGAGCTTGTTGACAACGATGGTTGCCAGGGCTTCGCCTTCAATGTCTTCTGCAACAATCAAGAGCTTACGACCTTGCTGAACGACTTGCTCCAGCAGCGGCAACAGTTCCTGGATGTTGGAAATTTTCTTGTCGGTCAAAAGGATGCACGGATTTTCCAAAACGGCTTCCATTTTTTCGGGGTCATTGATCATGTAAGCGGAAAGATAGCCGCGGTCAAACTGCATGCCTTCTACCACTTCCAGGGTGGTGCCCATGGATTTGGATTCTTCTACGGAAATGACGCCGTCTCGGCCAACTCTTTCCATGGCTTCTGCAATCAGGTCGCCGATGGCTTCGTCTGCGGAAGAAACCGCTGCCACCTGGGCAATGCTCTCTTTGTTCTCGACGATCTTAGCGCTTTCTTTGATGTAGTTGACTGCTACTTCAACGGCACCCTGGATTCCTCTTTTGAGGACCATGGGGTTTGCACCAGCGGCTACATTTTTGAAGCCTTCTCTGATGATGATCTGTGCAAGCAGGGTTGCGGTGGTGGTTCCGTCGCCGGCCACGTCATTGGTTTTGGTGGCCACTTCTTTGACCAGCTGCGCGCCCATGTTTTCGGCAGGGTCGGCCAGCTCGATTTCTTTTGCGATGGTAACGCCGTCATTGGTGATCAGCGGACCGCCGAATTTTTTCTCCAATAATACGTTTCTGCCCTTGGGGCCCAATGTGATTTTAACTGTGTTGGCCAGCTGATCCACGCCGGACAATAGTTTCTTTCTGGCTTCTTCGCCAAAGTAAATGTCTTTTGCCATTTATAGTTCCTCTCTTTCGTTTGTGTTCAGTTTCGTTGGGAGCTGCCCGGAAAATCCAGGCTCATGTTTTGCCGGGCGAGTTCGCGGGGCAAACTCTGGTTACCGGTCTACTGTGGCCAGAACGTCTTTCTGGCTCAGAATGGTGTACTCTTCGCCCAGATATTTGACCTGGGTTCCGGCGTACTGGCTAAAGATGACGAAATCGCCAACTTTTAATTCCATTTTGTCGTCTTCTGTTCCGGGGCCAACTGCAACCACCTCAGCAATTTGGGGTTTCTCTTTGGCCTGCCCGGGAAGGACGATACCGCTCTGGGTTTTTTCCTCAGCTTCCAATCTTTTGATCACTACTTTTTCGCCTAAAGGCTTGATTCCAAAACTCATTTCTTTACCTCCGTTATATTGTAATTTTTAGTAGACTTCTTTAGGGGGCCGTAGCCCCATTCCCATTTCGGCCTGCCCATAATTCATTGATATGGGCGGTTCCGACTTTAGGGATTATTAGCACTCTTATTTCTAGAGTGCTAAATACTATTCTAATCATTTATGCCCAAGTGTCAAGGGCTTTAATCAAAAAAAATTGTGTTTTTTGTGGTATGAGGGGAAAATAGGGTTGCGGCATCCGAATTTTCACTATGATGCCCCTATTTTTAGGTTGCTGTGAGTCAATTTTAGCATATTAAAGTGCTATTTTGGGGTATGATGGGCAAAATCTGGTATTTTGCTGTTTCTCAGCTGGTTTTCCTCTTTGCCAAGAGCAATTTCCCACTTTCCCATAAAGAAGCCCGGGCGTGATGCCCGGGCATTCCGTTTAAAGCTCATTTCAAATCATTACTCAATTCAAATCATTACTCAATTCAAATCATTTCTCATTTAGAGTCATTCCGAATGCTTTCGCCACAGCGCCCTAGTCTTCCAGCACGTGGACGACTTCGCCTGTCTCGGCCTGGCGAATTTCCACCCGGCGGATTTTTCCACTGATGGTCTTGGGCAGGGTTTCCACAAATTCGATGACGCGAGGATATTTGTAAGGTGCGGTATGGCTTTTGACGTAGTCCTGAATTTCTTTTTTCAGGATGTCTGCTGCGACTTCGTCAGCCGGCGCAAAGCCTTTGGCCAGGACGATGGTGGCTTTCACCAGTTGTCCCCGCTCTCCTTCCAGGTCCGGGGTGCCGGTGACGGCGCATTCCAGAACGCTGGGGATTTCCATGAGAACGCTTTCCACTTCGAAGGGTCCGATGCGGTAGCCGGAGGACTTGATGATATCATCGGTCCGGCCCACATACCAGAAGTACCCGTCTTCATCCTGCCATGCCATATCACCGGAATGGTAGTAGTCGTCATGCCAAACTTCCTGGGTTCGTTGGGGATCTCGATAGTACCCATAGAACAGCCCTTTGGCGTGTCCGTTTTTGGTGGATACCACGATTTCGCCTACTTCGCCGGTGTTGACCGATTGGCCGTCAGCACCCAGCAGGCGGATGTCATATCCCGGAGTAGGTTTGCCCATGGCCCCCGGTTTGGTTTCTGCACCAAGCAGGTTGGCGATGGTCAGGGTGGTTTCGGTTTGTCCGAAGCCTTCCATAATCTTCAGCCCGGTGGTGTGGAGAATCTGATTATAAACTTCCGGATTCAGCGCTTCACCGGCGGTTGTGACGTACTTCAGGGAAGATAGGTCATACTTGCTCAGGTCTTCTTTGATGAAGAACCGGAACATGGTAGGCGGCGCGCAGAAGGTGGTGATGTTGTATTTCTTGAACATGGGAAGCAGGTCAACCGGGTTGAACCGCTCGAAGTCGCAGGTAAATACCGCAGCTTCACAGAGCCATTGTCCATAGAGTTTTCCCCAGACCGCTTTGCCCCATCCGGTGTCGGAAATGGTAAAGTGGATGCCGTCTTCCATGACGTTGTGCCACCACTTGGCAGTCACAACGTGTCCCAGTGCATAGCAATAGCTGTGCTGGGCGATTTTGGGATAACCGGTGGTGCCGGAGGTAAAGAACATCAGCATGGGGTCGTCCTTGTTGGTCAGGACTCGTTCCAACTGGTCGGATTCTTTTTCGATCCCTTCGTCAAAACTGCTCCAGCCTTTGCGAGTGCCGTTTGCGATGCTAAAAATCTTCACGTCTGGAGATGTCTTGGCTGCGACTTCCGCCATTTCTGCGGCGGTGCCATACCCGGTGCAAATGATGGCTGAAACCCCTGCGGCATCGAATCGGTATTCGAAGTCCTTGGTGGCCAGCTGATCCGTTGCGGGAATGGCAATGGCGCCAAGCTTATGAAGGGCAACCATGGTATACCAGAATTGATAATGCCGGCGGAGTACCACCAGAACCCGGTCCCCTTTTTTGATGCCGAGACGGGTAAAATAGTTGGCGGTTTTGTTGGAGTATTTCTCCATTTCTCCGAAAGTGATCCGACGTTCTTCTCCGGAACCGGAAACCCAAAGCATGGCCAGCTTGTCAGGTTTTTTGGCAGCAACCGCATCGACGCAGTCGTAACCGAAGTTGAAGTTGTCGGGAATGTCAAAGTCAATGGCCTTGAGATAGTTGTGCTCGTCCAAGGTCTCTTTGACGTATTTTTTGTAGACCCGGGTATCCGCCTTGCGAACCCGTTTGGCCTGTTCTTTTTCTTGCTTGTAATCGGGCACATAGTCTTCATGCTCCGCCAGATTTCCCTGGATGACCACGGAAAGGAATTTACAGTCGTTTCCGCCCAGGGCAATCATGCCGTGCTTTTTGCTGCCGTCATAAAAAAGGCTGTCACCGGGCTTAAGGATTTCTACGTGCTCCTCGATCTGGAATTTCAAAATTCCTTCCAGAATGTAGTTGAACTCCTGACCGGCGTGGTGGGTCAGTTCGATGGGGGTGTTTTCCAGCTCTCTGCTGTACTTAGCAGTGACTACGAAAGGCTCTGCCAGACGATCACGAAGCAGGTATGCCAGATGGTCGTATTCGAAGCCTTCACGTCGTTTGATGGGCATCCCTTCCCCCGCACGGGAAAGGGTGTAACTGGTCAGTCTAGGTTCTTCGCCGGTGACCAGTTCAGCCAAGTCAATTTTAAATTTCTTGGCGCAGTTGTATAAAAAAGTAAAGCCCACATCTCCCAGTCCGTTTTCGATGGAAAGATATTCTGCAACGGTGGTGTCGGTGGTTTTGGCCATTTCCTCCACGGAAATACCCAGTTCTTCTCTCATATCTTTAAGGCGCTGTAATGTGGCGGATGAGATGGTCATTGATTTCCTCCTTGTGGGATGTGCTTTGCTATGGCTTGGAAGTTCGGCGTTGGCGGGGTGCTCGGTTTAAGACGGGCGCCCGGAGGGCTTATGCCGTTTCAATGTTGGCTTCATCAGCCAAATTCAGGGACTCGATGGCCTGCTGCCTTAGCAGGTACTTTTGGATTTTGCCACTGGCCGTGGTGGGGAACTCCGATACGAACAAAACGTATTTGGGTGCCTTGTGGCGAGCCAGGTTGTTGCTGACAAAATTCGTAATTTCCTCTTCAGGGACTTCCATTCGATCCTTGAGAATGACAAAGGCGCAGACTTCCTCACCATATTTCCGAGAGGGCACACCCACCACGGAAACGTCCCGGACAGCCGGGTGACGATAAATCTGGTCTTCGATTTCTTTGGGAAAAAGGTTCTCGCCGCCACGGATGATGGTGTCTTTGATCCGTCCGGTGATTTTGTAGTATCCATCTTCATCGCGAACTGCCAGGTCTCCGGTGTGGAGCCAGCCGTCTCGGTCAATGGCCGCCGCAGTGGCGTCTGGATTTTTGTAGTATCCCTTCATGATGTTGTAACCTCGGACGCAAAATTCGCCGGCAACCCCATTGGGTACTTCATTGTTATTTTCATCCACCACCTTGGTTTCCATGTTGGGCAAGGTACGTCCAACGGTGTGAACCCGTTTTTCGATGCTGTCGTCCACGGTGGTCTGGGCGCAAACCGGTGCGGCTTCCGTCAACCCGAAGGCGATGGTGATTTCTTTCATGTTCATTTTATCTACCACGTCCTGCATGACCTTGATGGGACAGGGAGATCCTGCCATGATGCCGGTTCGCAGGGAGGAATAATCGTACAGGGCGAAGTCCCGGTGTTCCAGCATGCCGATGAACATGGTGGGCACGCCGTGAACTGCAGTGCACCGTTCATACTCAATGGTATGCATGACTTTCATGGGGGTGTACCAAAGCAAAGGCAACATGGTGGCGCCGTGGGACACAGCGGCCAAAATGGCCAGCACCAGACCAAAGCAATGGAAGAAAGGCACAGGAATGCACAGCCGATCTTCTTCGGTGAACCGCATGCAGTCGCCAATGGAAATGCCGTTGTTGACGATGTTCTTGTGGGTCAGCATAACGCCTTTTGGAAATCCGGTGGTGCCGGAAGTGTATTGCATGTTGATGACGTCATCGGGATGGCAAGCATCCTTGGCGTGCTGGTATTCTTTGTCGGAAATTAAAATGCCGAAGTGTTTGATCTCATTCCAGTGGTACATCCCGGTGTACCAGTTGTCAAAGGAAACCACTGCCTTCAGATGAGGCAGGTTGTCGGATTCCAGCTTTCCTTTTTCACAAAAATTCAGCTCCGGGCAAACCTGATATATGATTTTCTCGCAGTCCACGTCTTTGATGCCGTCGCAGATAAACAGCATTTTGCTGTCTGACTGCTTCAGCAGGTATTCCAGCTCGGCGGCTTTGTAGTTGGTGTTGACGGTGACCAGCACCACCCCGATTTTGGCGGTGGCGAAAAGCAGCACCAGCCACTGGGGATAGTTGGTGGCCCAAACTGCCACATGGTCGCCCTTCTTAATGCCCATGCCCAAAAGGCCCCTGGCAATCCGGTCGACTTTGACGTTCAGCTCATAATAGGTTTTGTCGTACTTCATTTCGATGTACTTCACCGCCTGGTGCATGGGAAACTTTTGCACGGTTTCTTCAAACATCTGGCCGACAGTGATATTTCTCACTTCGCTCATAAAGATTCTCCTTAAAATATTGATTCGCCATTTTCCGGATTGATTCCTTCAATGGGTTGATTCATCTGATTGTTATTTGACTTCGACGGTCCAGCGCATGTCATCCGGGTTCTTACCGGTTTGGATGCCATAAAGGGTGTCGTATAAATCCTGTGCGATGGGACCGACTTCGTTGTTGTTGATGGTGACGCATTCGTCGTTGTAGCAAAGGGTGCCCACTGGGCTGATGACCGCTGCGGTGCCTGAGGCAAAGACTTCATTGAGTCTGCCGGCTCTGGCTGCGGTATACACATCGTCAATTGACAATCTTTGCTCGGTGACTTTGATTCCCTTTTTCTTCAGCAGGGCAATGACGGAATTCCTTGTGATACCGGGGAGAATGGTGCCGCCCAAAGGCGCGGTAACCACTTCGCCGTCAATGACAAAGAATGCATTGGACGTACCGATTTCTTCCACGAATTTGCGTTGTACCGCATCTAGCCACAGCACCTGGTCATAGCCTTTTTTGGCTGCAACCACCTGGGCTTTGAGGCTGGCCGCATAGTTGCCACCGCACTTGATTTCTCCGGTGCCGCCGATGGCCGCACGGACAAATTTATCTTCCACATAAATCTTGGTGGGCTTCAGGCCTGAAGCATAGTAAGGACCCACAGGACTTAGGATGATGATGAATTGATAATGGTTGGAGGGCCGAACGCCTACGAAAGGTTCGTCTGCAATCATGAAAGGACGGATGTAAAGGGAAGTGCCTTCTGCTTGTGGAATCCATTCTTTATCGATGGAAACCAGGGCTTGCACCGCTTTGACATACATCTGTGGATGAATGGTGGGCATGCAAAGGCGATCCGCACTGCGGTTTAACCTTTGGGCATTCATTTCCGGGCGGAACAACAGGATTCTGCCGTCCGGGGTTTTGTAGGCCTTCATGCCTTCGAACATGACCTGGGCGTAATGGAAACACACCGTAGCCGGATCCAAAGACAATGGACCATACGGTACAATTCTGGCATCATGCCAGCCTTTGTCCGTTTCCCAATCCATGATAAACATATGGTCGGTGAATTCCACACCAAACTTCAGCGTATCTTCGTCGGGTCTTTTTTTGGGGTTTGTGGTCTTTGTGATTGTAAAATCTGCACTCATGATTGCTTCCTCCTTCGGAATTATCTCTGCAGCCAGGTCGGCCGCATGTACAATTTAATGGGGTAGATGTTCAGCTTTAGGTTCCGTCTTTCCACTTCTTCGGTCAGCGGCTTCACCAGGTTTTGGCGGCAGCTGTCAAAAAGGAGAGGGACACCCATGGCTTCGCTGATTTCTTTGCAAAGCGCATGGCCTTTGATGATATCTTCCACAGTGGTTTCGTTGAGCATATGGGTGTTGTTGATTAGCCCGGCAAACGGGATACCCGTCTCCAAGGTGATGCTGTTGATATGGTCCACCGTATTTCTGAAGTTGTCGGTTTCCGGTCGGTTGACGTTGACCACACAAAGCATTTGACTGTCTTTTTCAACCAGATATTTTTTGTACTGGATCAGGAGCATGGCTCCTGTATTATTCCCGCCCACATCCAAAATGGTGCGGCACCGGTTGTTCTGCAGTGGCGCCATGATTCTGGGAGAAACCGCCGGCAGGTCTTCGGTGATGTCCATTTCAAAGGTGTTGCTGATGATGTCGATCTCGTTTTTGGTGAACAGGCTTTTTCGCTCCCGGCTTCGAAAATATGGGTTGGCGATATCCAGGTCGCATATGGTTACCTTGCAAAAGGGAAGAATGTCTTCGGGAAAATTTTCTTCCAGGCGAAGCCGGTCCAGCCGAGCTTTGGCATCCATGGCAAGATTCACGGCCAGTTCGGTTTTCCCGCTGCCGTAATGTCCTACCAGGGCGGTGACTCGAGTCAGTTGGTCTATGATACGATCGGTATTGGTATTATTCATTGGGTACTCTTTCCGGTTATATCTAGATTTTATTCGGTTTGGTGTTCGCTCCAGTAGTTGACAGCCTTCAGGTTCAGTTCAATCATTTTGGCTTTGCCGCCTTTGAAGTTTTCCTGAAAAACCTCTTCAATCCGGGATAAATCCACCACTTCTGAGGAACCAATCAGGGCGCCCAGCATGACCACATTGGCCACTTTTTCGTTCCCTAAGTTTTCTCTGGCAATGGAATTGCAATCCACATAGATGGCCTTCACATCGGTCCGTTCCACCTTTTTGGAAATGATGCCGGAGTTGACGATGATGGTGCCACCCGGGACCACCATATCGGTGAATTTGTCCAGGGAGCTGCCGTTCATGGCCAATAGCACGTCTACGGCGGTGACAATGGGCGAAGCGATGGGCTTGTCCGAAATCACCACGGTGCAGTTGGCGGTGCCGCCTCGCATCTCAGGTCCGTATGCCGGCATCCAGGATACTTCCCGACCTTCCAGCATTGCGGTATAGGCCAGCAGCTGGCCAATCAGTAAAATTCCTTGTCCGCCGAAGCCGGCGATAAATACTCGTTTCGTCGCCATTTATTTCACCCCATCCGGACACTTGAATTGCTGTAACGGATAGTATGGAATCAGGGCTTCGTCAATCCATTCCAGGGCCTTGATGGGGGGTTTGCCCCAGTTGACCGGACAGGCTGACAACAGCTCTACAAAGGCGAATCCCACGCCTTTGGCCTGGACGTCGAAGGCCCGGGCAATGGCTCTTTTGGCTGCTCTCACATGGGACGGGCTGTTTAAGGCCACACGTTCCACATAGACGGCGCCATCGATGGTGGCTAGCATTTCCGCCACACGCAGAGGCATGCCGGCGTCTTCCGCTTTTCGGCCGTCCTGGGCGGTGGTCGCCTTTTGGCCAATTAAGGTGGTGGGGGCCATCTGTCCCCCGGTCATGCCATAAATGGCGTTGTTAATAAAGAACGTGCAAATCTTCTCGCCACGGTGAGCGGCATGGATGATTTCTCCGGTGCCGATGGAGGCTAAGTCCCCATCTCCCTGGTAGGTGAATATCAGGTTGCCCGGGTGAACCCGTTTGATGGCCGAGGCCACCGCAGGGGCACGGCCGTGGGCCGCTTCAATCATATCTACATTCAAATACCGGTGGGCCACAATGGAGCAACCAACGGGGGAAACCCCAATGGTGTCTCCTAGTCGTCCGGATTCCTCCAGGACTTCCATGATCAGGCGGTGAGCGATGCCGTGGGTACAACCCGGGCAGTAATGAGTTTCTGCGTCCCGCATGCCGGGGGTGACTTCAAATACAGTCTTCAAACCTCCACCTCCTTTCCGGTTTTGGGATTGCTGTCTGTGCAACAATCAGGGCCACATGAAGAATCGGGTTCACAGGCAGGTCCGCTTCCAGCACCACATCCGGAGCCACATTCGCAGCAGCAAGGAGCCGGGCCGTTGATGGCGTTGTATAAAGCTTCCGCTTCTTGTGTTATTTCGTCAGGGGTCAGCAAAATGCCGGAGGCCCGTCCAATGAGCTCCACAGGGCGTTTGCCCAGGATCGCCAGTTTGACGTCCTGAATCAGTTGCCCACGGGAAAGTTCCGCAGAAATCACCAGCTTTGCGTTGGGTGCTTTCTTGTCGATTTCATCAAAGGCTTTGTATGGGAAAGGCCATAGGGTTTTGGGCCGAATCAGTCCGGCTTTGATGCCCTTTTTGGCCAGTTGGTCCATGGATTCCCGGACGATGCGGGCAGTGGTGCCGTAGGCGGCAAACACAATGTCGGCATTTTCCAGGTTGACGGTTTCGTATTCGGGAAGTTCCTTCTCGGCCTTGATGTATTTCTCCCAAAGCTTGTCGCTATACGCGGCGAAGGCATTTTGATCCAGCCATACCGAGTTGATGGCGTTTCGTTCCCGTTTATTTTTATGGCCGGTGAGGGCCCAAGGTTTCGCTTTGGCAATGTCGTCGCCCATGATGGGCGTTTGAGCCGGAGGAATGGTGACCGGTTCCATCATCTGGCCCAGCATGCCGTCGGCCAGAATCATGACGGGGTTCCGATATTCGTCTGCCACGTCAAAGCCTTTGATCATCATGTCCATGGCTTCCTGAATGCTTTCAGGGGCGTACACAAATATGTGGTAGTCGCCGTTTCCGCCGCCACGGGTGGCCTGGAAATAGTCTGCCTGGGCAGGTTGAATGGCTCCGATGCCGGGGCCTGCGCGCATGACGTTGATGATGACCATGGGAGCTTGGATGTTGGCCAAGCCGGAAAGTCCTTCCTGCATCAGGGCTACCCCCGGTGAGGATGAGGAGGTCAGCACTCGTCCACCGGCTGCCGCTGCGCCGTAGCACATGTTGATGGAAGCCAGTTCGCTTTCTGCCTGTATAAAGGACCCGCCCACTTTGGGAAGTTCCCGGGACATGAATTCTGTGATTTCATTTTGTGGTGTAATGGGGTAACCGAAGTAGTACCGGCAGCCTGCTCGGATTGCGGCAAGCGCCAGGGCTTCGTTGCCCTTCATCAGCTTTCTGTCTGCCATTCTAGTCCTCCTCCTTGTATACGCTGATGACCCCGTCAGGGCACATGAGCGCGCAGCTGCCACAGGCAATGCACTTATCCATGTCTGTGCAGGTGACAGGGTGATAGTCTTTTTTGTTGACCACGGTCAGGTCAATGGCCAAAATCTTGGCCGGGCAAGCATGGACGCATAACTCGCAGCCCTTGCACTTGTCGATTTGAAATTTTAGGATTCCTCTTCCTTTTGACATTTTGGTTCCTTTCTGGGTTGGTCTACTGCCGCGGTATGTTGCGGTCAGAAGCTGTGGATCGGTTCGTAACCGGTCTTCATTGTTTTATTTGTCTTCCATGCCTTTGTACTGTCGGTAGCGGTCCAAAGCGTCTTTTTCTGCTTCATCGAAGAGTGCCTTGGCGTTCTTTGGAAAACTCTTTTCCAAGGAGGCGTAGCGGACTTCGTTCTTGAAGAATTCACGAAGAGGCACGGTGGGCTCTTTGGAATCCAGGGTGAAAACCCCCGGGTTGCCATCCGGGCCTTTGGTGTCCGGGTTGTATCGATACAAGAACCAATATCCTGCATTGACGGCCTCTTTCATCTCGATGAGCATGTTGCTCATGCCGGCTTTGATGCCGTGGTTGATGCAGGGGGCGTAGGCCACAACGATGGAAGGTCCTTTGTGGGCTTGCGCTTCTTTGAGAGCCTTGATCAGCTGGTTTTGGTCAGCGCCCATTGCCACATTGGCCACATAGACGTTTCCGTAGGTCATCAGCTGAAGGCCCAGGTCTTTTTTCTTGGTTTTCTTGCCGGAGGCCTGGAATTGTGCCACTGCACCGATGGTGGTTGCCTTGGAAGACTGCCCGCCGGTGTTGGAGTAGACTTCCGTGTCTACAATCAGCACGTTGACGTCTTCGCCCATGGCGAACACGTGGTCCAGCCCGCCGTAGCCAATGTCGTAGGCCCAACCGTCTCCGCCAACCATCCACATGGTTTTCTTGGAAAGCTGGTCTTTCCGCTCCAGGATTTTTTTGGCCAGGTCTTTGGCTTCTCCCTTGAGGGTTCGCGCTTTGAGTGCGGCTTCCAGTTCCGCCACCAGTTTGTCGCTGGCAGGGGTGCTGGCTTCCAGGTCATCCCAGGTATCGAACCATTTCTTCAGGGCGGTCTTTAAAGGCGCAGGTAGGGTTTGCCCCTGCTTGTCGCTTTCTTTGGATTTTTCAAGTAGGGCCGTCGCTAAACCGGTGACCAGTTCACGCTGCTGTTTCACAGCCAGGCACATGCCGTAACTGAACTCGGCGTTATTTTCAAACAGGGAGTTGGACCAGGCAGGCCCCTTCCCTTCTTTGTTGGTGGTGTAAGGCACGCAAGGCATGGCGGATCCCCAGGCCTGGGTGCAACCGGTGGCGTTGGCAAAGTACATTTTGTCCCCATAGAGCTGGGTCAAAAGTTTGATGTACGGAGTTTCCCCACAGCCGGCGCAGGCCCCTGAGAACTCAAGGAGGGGCTGTTTGAACTGGCTTCCCTTGATGGTCCCCGGGTCGAAGGATCCGGTTTTCTCTTTGAGGGTCAGACCGTACTCCCAGCTTTCTTTGCCCACCGGCACTTCCGCGGCGGGATGGATGACCAGTGCCTTTTCTTTGGCCGGACAGGTCACAGCGCAACAGCCGCAGCTGGTGCAATCCTGGGTGCTGATCTGAAGACTGTATCGATAATCCGCCAGGTCTTTGCCTTTGGCGGCGATGGTTTCAAATTCTGCGGGTGCATTCTTGATTTCCTTGCTGTCCAGCAAATACGGCCGGATGCAACCGTGGGGGCAAACCAGGGCGCATTGGTTGCACTGGATGCAGTTGTCTTTGACCCACATGGGAATGTCCGTGGCGATGCCCCGCTTTTCGTAGGCGGAGGTTCCAAGAGGCATGGTCCCGTCTTTCATGCCGACGAAGGCGCTGACAGGCAGGCTGTCCCCTTCTTGGGCATTGATGGGAATCTGTATGTTCTTGATAAACTTCGGAAGGGGTGTTTCGTCCTTGCCGGTTTTCTTTTTGACGTCCTTGGCGGTGGCCCAGCTGGCAGGCACGGCAACTTTCTTTGCTGCGGTGATGCCGCTGTCGATGGCAGCCATATTCATTTTGACAATGGTCTTGCCCTTTTTCTCATAGGTGGTCTGAGCCGCTTCCTTCATGTATTCCACCGCCTTCTCGACGGGGATGATTTTGGCCAGGTTGAAGAAGGCCGACTGGAGGACCATGTTGGCCCGGTTGCCAAGACCCAGTTCGTTGGACACCCGGTTGGCGTCGATGATATAGAACTGGATGTCGTTTTTGGCGATATATTTTTTTACTTCGGCGGGCAAGTTTTGTTCCAGCTCTTCTTCTGTCCAGTCGCAGTTCAAAAGGAAGGTGCCTCCCTTTTCCAGTTCAGGAACGATGCTGTACTTGCTGAGAAAGTTCTGGTTGTGGCACGCGATGAAGCTGGCGGATTTCACCAGGTAGGTGGAGCGGATAGGCGAAGTGCCAAACCGCAGGTGGGACTTGGTGATGCCAAAAGACTTCTTGGTGTCGTATTCAAAATATGCCTGGGTATACATGTCTGTGGATTCGCTGATAATCTTGATGGAGTTCTTGTTGGCGCCAACGGTGCCGTCGGAGCCCAGCCCCCAGAATTTGCAGCTGATGGTCTTGGGGTCTCCTGCATAAAAGTTCTCCCCCTGGATTAGGGAATGGCCGGTGATGTCATCATCGATGCCAATGGTAAAATGGTCCTTGGGACGAGGGGATTTTAGGTTGTCAAACACCGCCTTGATTTGGGCGGGATTGGTGTCTTTGGAAGAAAGGCCATAGCGTCCGCCATAAATCTTGGGGACGTTGTCCCGGTTGGTGAAGGCTGCGCAGATGTCTTTGTACAAAGGTTCGCCGTCGGCGCCTGCATCTTTCATCCTGTCCAGCACTGCGATTTTGGTCACAGATTTAGGTAAGGCCTTGAGCAGGTGCTTGGTGGAAAACGGTCGATACAAGTGGACCTGAATGAAGCCGACTTTCTCGCCTTTGCTGTTGAGGTAGTCTACGGTTTCTGCGATGGTGCCTGAAACGGAGCCCATGGCCACTACAACCCGGTCCGCATCTTTGGGACCGTAGTATTGGAACAGCTTATATTTGCGCCCGGTAATCCGGGTGATGTCGTCAAAGTAGCTTTGGACCAGGTCGGGAAGCGCTTCGTAATCTTCGTTGTTGGATTCACGAACCTGGAAATAGATGTCCGGGTTTTGGACGGTGCTGCGAAGCACCGGGTGATCCGGGTTCAGGGCATTTCGTCGCCAGGCGGAAAGGGCGTTTTCGTCCATCAGCTCAGCCAGGTCGTCGTAATCTATACATTCAATCTTTTGGATTTCATGGGAAGTACGGAATCCATCAAAAAAGTGCATGAAGGGAATCCGAGATTCGATGGCGGCCAGATGGGCCACCCCAGCTAGGTCCATGACTTCCTGGACGCTACCGGTACTGATCATGGCAAAGCCGGTGCTCCTGGAGTTCATCACGTCGGAGTGATCTCCAAAAATTGAAAAAGCATGGGTACCCACAGTACGGGCAGCCACATGCAAAACCCCCGGATGCCGTTGTCCGGATATTCTATGCATGGTGGGTATCATAAGCATCAGTCCCTGGGATGATGTGTAGGAAGTGGCCAGGGTGCCTGCTTCCAGTGCGCCGTGTACGACACCGGCAGCGCCGGCTTCCGACTGCATTTCGACTAAGTGTACCGGTTGGCCAAAGATGTTCTTTTTGCCGGCTGCGGCCCACTCGTCAGTTTTTTCTGCCATGGGGGATGAGGGGGTAATTGGGTAGATGCCTGCTACTTCAGTAAAGGCATAAGCTACATAGGCTGCAGCCTCGTTTCCGTCCATGGTCTTGATGATTTTGCTCATGATGTTCCTCCAGAGTATGTAAGAAAAATGCGATAAAATGCGTCGGTCTTTGGGCGAGGCATTTCCCTTTGGAATCCTTGCAGAAGCTGCCTCGGGCGCATTTTGATGCACCTTATATTTTATGGTTTTTGTTGGGTAAAGTCAACAACTATCGTATTAATTTTTTGTGTTTTTCATACAATTCCAGGGGCGGTTTTTTGTGGAAGTTTGGTAAAAAAGGCAGAAATGAGGGGAAATGAAAAAGCCAGGGGTGCCTGGCTTTTAATAATATGGTTCGTAATTAATATTAGTCTAGAATTTCCTTGAGGAAGACACGATCTAAATAGCCGCCCAGCTCTTCGAATCGCTGCATGCGAACCCTTTGAAACTCTTCCAGTGAAATCCCCTTAAATGCAAGGATGGCGTGCATGACTTCACCGACATCAGCCAGGCATTCGATATCTCTATTGTCTATTGCATCCTGCTCCACATAGCGTTTGACCTCTGCAATAAAAAGGTCATTAAGCATCTGCAAATATTTATCGTCGTCCAAGTGAGCAGTGCGACAAGTCTTGCCCTTTTGAGACATAATCGCAGGAATGTTGTCACGAATTAAAGTGTTTGATTTCATGATGCTCTCCTTCACTTTCATTGATATTTTATATTGTTATTATACTCAATTGCGCGAAGAATTGCTACGATTTAATCATTTCAGATTTATATGAAATAGTTATTATAAATTTCTTGGACCTTATCCTCCGACACAGGTAACCCAAGAAGCGCATGGGGCAGAGTATAAAACGAAACAGCGTTTGTGCCCTCAATCTTATACATCATCTTGGGTGACACATAGTAAACATCTTTGCCAGCATCTGTTTTGAATTCCGCTTTGACGGTAAGCTCATCACCGGTTTTTAGTATGATGGCTGCTTCGTTTTCAACACGATTATTATCGATGTAAACACTCATCGTCTTTAGATAGGGAGTCAGACTTCCAAAGTCGATCCCTGTCACATTGCAGGTTTGATTGGTTTTGTTGCTAATCGAGAACTCATAAGTTTCCCCAAGACCAGCACCTGCGGTATGTCCTGAAATATCAAGGATGTCTTCGGTAGATGGTTCCTCAACGCTCACGACGATTTCGCCAACACTGTATTTTTGAGTCTTGCCTGCTTTGTCCTCAAACGTTACTTGAGTGATAATTTGCTTGCCGAGTTGATTTGCTTTAACAATAAGGGAAATGGCGTAGAGCCTCATGCCTTTATACTGGCTCCCGGCCTCAATAGTATATTCTGTTATTTCCAAATTGGGGTTATCTATAAAAACTTTGAGTTCCTGCCCACCATTGGCAAAATCCATTTTGCTTGTGGCTGCAAAACACAATAGATCTATGGGAACTTCAGCCTCCGTGGATGTATGGATTTGCCCTTGTGCCGGCAGAAAAAAAATGGTTGAACCCTCTTGTTTATTTGAAGTGAGGTTTTGGGCTAAAAAAATTCCGGAAACGATTAGGACGATGAGCCCTATCACACCGAATGTCCGCATATTTTTCGTCATGACGCTCCTCCGTAATCCAAGGGCGGTGATTTCCACCGCCCTCATCAATGTTGCTACTGATAACGAACATAATTGTAAGCTCCTGATTGAGGTTCGGTTACAAGTACCGTCCCATATGTCCTTGGGGTACTCATAGTGCCAAGCATAATACTTTATTAAAGCTTTATATTGTTTATAATCTCTGTAGTGGGCCAGCTTGCTAAATCTGGAACTGTCAGCGACGAATTTGGTTGCAACAGAACAAGTAAATGTTCTTGATACTGTGAAGCTGCTAGAGGCTTTGATTGAGTCCAAAATAGTGCCTTCGGCCCCCACTGTCAGCGTGCTCGTATGGCTTCTGCCAACCACTAATACATAAGCCCGAACTCTGCGTAATATGAAATTGCTGGTTTCGGCAACCGCATTCAGCATGTCTTCCATGGTAAGAACTCTTATGATGTCCAACTCTTGATTGTTGATATGGTAAGCCTCATCGCATTCTACGCCATAGTTTAACGCAGGAAAATACAAGTCAACCAAGGCATGTTTTCCATCTGACCGACGGATATATTGTTGGGTGACAGGTTGTATTTCCAGTCTGTTCAACTTATGATATATTGCATTGATGATATAGTTCTCATAATCTTTGCGTTTGGTACGAGACAGGGTCTTGATTAAATAGTCTCGCTTTTTGTCTGGTGCCCAGTGGCCTCGGTCGTGCTCTTCGTGGATCATTCATACTCCTTCTTGCAAATTTCTTGGCAATAGTTTTTGATTTTATTATTTCTATTATGTAAAAACTCAATATTGTTTTTCTTATACACCAAATACTCTTCAACAGTCAATGGCAATGGATTGCTGATGAACCCTTGAAACGGCAGAAAGAATTTGATTTTGGAGAAGTTGTTAATTTCTTTGTCTTCTACCAAATCTTGCAGCAGAAAAAATTCACAATAGCCTTTAAAGTCCTCAAACAATGAGAAAAAATCATCATATCTTTCTATGGTATTCTTCAGTGGGCTATCTTCACCTATATAATATCTTCGTATGCATTCCAATGTTAAGTCTATCCTATCATTGATTTTTCTGTTCATCCCTCTTTCTTGATTCATGGTATTTAATCCATCAATTCGGTTCCCCGGGAAAATCATGATTCCACCTATGGTATAAGCAAGACCATAAAAGTAATTCATCTCATCAATTGGAATTTGTTCGATGATATGCTGGGTTCTTTTCCAATAAAAATATGTATGGATCACAGAATCACTTGCCAAATAGAATTCGCCAAGGTGTGACTTATGATATAAATATGCTCCCTCTATCGTATCATCAAGGATGAAAGGTTCGCCATTTGGCAGCGTCTTGCTCCATAATAATTTGTGGTATTGCCTCAACGTTTTGCTGGCAAAATCAGGGTCTTTTCCCCCTGAATCTGTTCTGACGTCAAAACTAATATCAATAAGCTCATTGGCGTTGAGTGCTATTGATGAATTCAATTTGTTCCCTTGATAAGCCATTTTTTAGCCTCCATTAGATAATGAGCCATTGTCGTCAATGAATACTTTCCTCTCCAAACGACGATAAAACCGCTTCAAACGACTGTAAAACGATTTTATTTTTATAGGTGTTGACAATTATATTCATACCCTTTAATCTAACGATGTGCTAAAAACTGTGTTTCTGATTTTTAGCAAATCGGTTTTTTAGTCTTGGGGTCAAGCGCTCCTGCGCAAGCAGGGGCGCTTGCTATGTATTGGGTAGCATATTTACAAAAAAACAAAGTCAGGCGAATTTCGCCTAACTTCATTTCATATCATATGCACTTGATTTGTACTTGATATTTCTTCTGATTTCCCAATTTCATATATCCCGCCCTCTGAGAATAATTTTACCCTTTTATTCTAATCTTTTCAAGCAAATCATTTGTACTCTCAAGTCTTATTATGCGCTCGAGAAGATGCGATAAGTGGTACAGTAACTAAAAAAATGGCCGGTTTCCCGACCATTTCTCAATGCCTCTATGCCTTTTTTTCTTTCATTGGAACAAATTCCACTCTAAGTATCATCCCCATACCATCTGCCAATCTGTTTAATGTTCGTATGGAGGGGTTGCAGTTTCCAGTCTCCATCTTACTGATATCCGCCTGGTTAATACCTGTTACTTGCGAAAGCTGCTTTTGTGTGAGTTGGCTTTTTCTTCGGGCTTCAACAATTGCGCGCATAATCTGATACTCAGGCTCCAAAGATTTCCATTCAGCCTCAAACATTGGATCTTTCATATGTTGTTTTAAATATTTTTGAAAATCACTCATTTGCTTCACCCCTTTCTTGAAGATAATCTGTTCTGCATTGCTTGGCATAATCTAAGACTGCCTTATATGTTATATCCCATATTTATTATACTGCTGCTGTTTCACTGTGTCAATTATTTTTCATCAACCCCTTACCAATTCAATCGTCACCCCCCTCGGTTGACGTTTCCCCGAATCCTTGGTATAATTGTATTAAATTTAATACAAGATTTTCCGGTTGGGCAGGGAACTGCTTCAAGTTTTGGCTTCAGGGTGGAGAGCTTAGTCTTAGGATTAGGCTCTCTTTTTATTTCCCTCTACATCCCATCCCCATTTGGAACTTGCGGTATGCCGCGAAAGGAGGAACTGTTATGAGCGTTGGCGAAAGTATTATGGTCGCATTGTTCATTATCATGGTTGTGTTCACAATCTTGATCTGCTTATATGTTGTCATTAAGCTGTTTTCGTTTTTGGTTCAGGTAGTTGAAAAAGCAATTGCCAAACCCGTCGCATAGTCGGCATTGATGAAAAGGAGAAATATTCATGTTCCAAGAAGCTCTCTATAGTCTATTTGCCGACTCTGGGTTTGCAGCCTTTACCTATCAAAATCTCATCATGGTTTTTGTGGCTTGCATTCTTATCTTGTTGGCTATTGTAAAAAAATTCGAACCGCTGCTGTTGTTACCCATCGCCTTTGGTGTGCTTTTGGCCAACCTGCCTCTTTCGGGGTTGATGGATGGTCCTGTGGACGGTGCTCCCGGCGGTCTTTTGTACTACCTGTATCAGGGTGTAAAGTTGGGAATCTATCCTTCCTTAATCTTCCTGGGCGTTGGTGCCATGACGGATTTTGGTCCGCTGATTGCCCGCCCAATTAGTTTGCTTTTAGGCGCGGCTGCCCAAATCGGCATCGCTGTGGCCTTTGTCCTGGCGATTTTCCTGGGCTTTGCTCCGGCGGAAGCGGCCTCCATCGGCATCATCGGTGGTGCGGATGGCCCGACTGCCATCTTCTTGACTGCTAAGCTAGCGCCACAGCTGCTTCCATCCATCGCCATTGCCGCCTATTCGTATATGGCTCTGATTCCGGTAATCCAGCCGCCCCTTATGCGGCTTTTGACCACAAAAAAAGAGCGCCAGATTGAGATGGCTCAACTTCGTCAGGTTTCCAAACTTGAGAAAGTTTGTTTCCCGATTTTAGTCTCCATCCTTTGCATCCTGCTGCTCCCGGCGGTTGCGCCGCTGATTGGGATGCTGATGTTAGGAAATCTTTTCCGTGAATCAGGTGTTGTGGAACGGTTGTCTTCCACCGCTCAAAATGCGCTGATTAATATCGTAACCATCTTTTTAGGCTTGACGGTAGGTGCTGCGGCCGGAAACTCTTAAGGTTATTGCGCTGGGCCTCATTGCCTTTGCTGCTGCAACCGTAGGTGGTCTGATTTTTGGGAAACTGCTTTGCCTGCTTTCCGGTGGAAAGATCAATCCTCTGATTGGGTCAGCCGGTGTCTCGGCAGTACCCATGGCCGCCCGGGTTTCTCAGATAGAGGGGCAGCGTGCCCGTCCTTCGAACTTCTTGCTTATGCATGCCATGGGTCCCAATGTGGCCGGTGTCATCGGATCAGCCGTCGCAGCTGGGATATTGCTTTCCCTGTTCGGGTAAAGTCTAACCAAACGCTAGATATCAAATGCTAAATGCTAAGTATCAAATGCCAAATAGCAAACGCAAAAGCCCACCCGGCAAGGGTGGGCTTTTATTTTCTCTTACAATTGACTTTAGCTCTCTTCTGGGCCTTTGCTTCTTACCAACTCCACCAGCATATTCCGCCTTTGCACATACTTTTGGGCACGGGTCTTGTCTGCGTGGGAAGGCGAGTCAAACCTTGTAATATCAGTGTTATGTTCCAGGTCAGCCATCTTCACTTTAATCGCCAAAGGATTTTCTACAATCCTTCTCAAATAATCCTCATAGGATTCTCCCTTGCGTTTCGTTAGTGCCTCAACGGCATCCACGATGCTTCTTGGAAAGAAAACAGACAATTGGTCTTGGCTAAAGTCGGTATCTTCAAAAATGTCATGAAGCCACGCCACGGTTTTTTCTTCTGTGCCAATCACTTTGGCCGCAACCGCTTCAAGGTGCTTAACATACGGCTTCCCTGCCTTGTCAATCTGATCCTTGTGCGCAATGATTGCGATTTCTCGTGCAATTTTAATCATAATAATACCCCCAAATATAATAGTGAATCTAGTATAGCACACTGTTGCCCTGTGCACAATTGGTTCATATTTTTTTGTAAAAAAAGAGGCGCATTTTTTAGCGCCTTGCTTTTCTACTATTCCTTTGCACTTTTAAACACATCCAAAATCTTGTTGCCCAGCATGACTAGTCCGCCTAGGACAATCAGCGTCGCGCCAAGTCCTACTGCGCCGGCGGTGGTGGCCGTTCTTCCGGTTCCGCCAACCTTAAGGTTCGGGTTAATGGTAAAATTCTTTTTCATAATCTATCTCCTTGGTTATATTCGGTTCACGCCGCGTTTCGCAGGTGATTCAATGCGGTTGTTCTATTACCATTTTACGCCTAAAACATCAAATAATCAAGTTCACCAAAGGAAAGGACATACCATTTCCATGGCATGCCCAATCATAAAACCCCTATTTCACTAATTAATGCTTTCTAATAACCTTTGTTCCCCAATTGCTATTTCTTTTTTCTGCTCTCGAAATCTTCGTCGATTTTCGCCTTCCAGTCGGCGCTCATTTTCTTGTTCACCCGAAATTGATCGATGCTACTGCACACGACATCAAAGTTCATTGCCACGCCTGCGGCATCTGCGTGGTAACTTGCTGATTGGCACTCAGAAATCCCAAACCGCTCGGCTTCAGCAGCCGCATCGATGTTGGCTCCCAGGAAAATGAATTCCCAGCCGTGCTTGGTCTTTTGCTTTTCAATCATCTTCTTGATTTCGTCATAGCGGAAATGGCGGCTGGCGTTTTCCATACCATCTGTAGTGATGACAAACAAGGTATTTTCCGGGCGATCTTCATCTCTGGCATAGCGATGGACGTTGCCGATGTGGCGGATGGCGAATCCCACGGCATCCAGCAGCGCGGTGGAACCACGAACATAATATTCTTTTTCAGTCAAGGGTTCCATCTTCTTAATGTCCCTTCGGTCGTGGATGACTTCCGACTCGTTGTCGAAAACCACTGTGGACACCAAGGCGTCGCCCTTCACTTTCTTTTGCTTTTCCAGCATGGCATTGAAGCCACCGATGGTGTCGCCTTCCAGGCCTGTCATGGACCCGCTTCTGTCAAGTATAAAGACTAGTTCTGTTAAATCCTTCTTCATAATATTTCCCTCCTTTAATTTTGGTTTCTTATGATGGGCTCATTCTAACAAAAGGAAAGAGGGAAAAGGTCAATTGAAAAGCGACATTTTCATGTCGCTTTTGTTGATTATTTCGTCAGGTTTTTGTTTGTGTTAGCAGTCGTTTGGTTGTTAAAAAGTCAAATCCATGCCGAATAGGGTAATCTTGATTTGATACAAATCATAAATTCCGTTTTCGATAAAGAATCGTATGGCCACATCCATGCGGATGCCGTCGCTGAGGGTATAGCCTGCAGCCTTCAGAAGATCCATGGTTTGATCCATGTTTAGCTCCAGGGCGATGGCGAAGGCCAACACGGTGTTCTTGTTAGGCTGGTAGTTTCTTTGCGTTCGAATTCTACTGAAAAGTTGGCGGCTTTGGCCGGCCTTATTGTAAACGTCCGAATCTTTCATGCCTGTTTTGTCAATGAGTCGGAGCAACATTTCAGAAAACGTCTCCGCACCGGGTACCCGCCCACCAATGATTGCATCTAGGTCTTTCTTCGAAGTAGGGGGGATTACAGCTGCGCCAGGCTTCATTCTGGCATCTGGGCGGCGCTCTCTGGCAGCATGGTCTGCCCCGGAGCCGTCTAAGGACCATCTGACTTCTTTGGCATTGATGGCATCGTCTTCTAGGTCCCGACGACTTTCTTCGCTTAACTCTTCGGGGTCCTCCAGGGACCACATGATTTTGCTGGCTGGCTCTACTTGCTTCTCAGACAGAGCATCCTCGGATTCGGCCCGCTTGTAAAAGTTCGGCACATAATCAATCCGGCGCATGTCCTCGTCTTCCAGCAAGTCGATGCCGGCGTCTTTTGGGGTTGTCTCCACATAATGCTCATCCACATAAGCTTTCACGTCATCAAAGAGTTTGGTGGAAAGCACATAGGATTCAGGATCGTAAACCACTAAGGTTACATCCATATCGTATTGCATGAGAAATTCGCTGATGGCGGAAACCGCAATCTGCATGGATGTTTCTCTGGGACATGCATAAACGCCGGTGCTGATCATGGGGAAGGCGATGGACTCGCAGGAAAGTTGCCTGGCCAGGTGCAGACACTTGGTGTAGCAGGACTTCAACTTTTCCTCTTGGTTTGGTTCTTCCTTCCGGCAATCCGGTCCTACGGTGTGAAAGACATACTTGGCCAACAGGTCGAAAGCCCGGGAATACCGGACGTCTCCAACGGCGATGTCGCCAATCTTTTTTCTTGCTTCAATGAGTCTGGGTCCTGCTGCCACGTGAATGGCGGCATCCACCCCGTCCCCGATGAGGGCATGGGGGTTTGCGGAGTTGACGATAACGTCCGCGCTGAAATGTGTAATGTCGTCCCGTACTATTTTAAATGGCATAGATGTTCTCCTTTTCTTCTGTCCAGCATTTATGAATATCTAAGAGCAATTAGACAATGAATGAAATTCCAATCCCTGCCGCTGCTAATACAGCTATTATGATCTGTGCAATAACATTTTTTTTGCATTTACCCATTAGAAGCTCCAATTTTACCTGAAGTTCCGAATTTTTGTTATCAACAATTTGAATTTCACTGGAAACGGATTTGAATTTCTCACGAATTGTTGTAAAAACCTTCTCAATGCTAACAATTTTTTCATCAATCTGATTTATGTGATTCTCATGCCCGGCTAAAACCTTTTCAATGCTAACAATTTTTTCATCAATCTGATTTATGTGATTCGCGTGCCCGGCTAAAGCCTCCTCATGCTGAATTGTTTTCTCATTTGCGCCATGAATCTTGGCTACCAAATCAGATACATCCATTATGACTCGTTGGAATTCCAGTATTTCATTTTCTAGGTTTTCAAGATTAATTCTCTCTGTCATATTTGTTCTCCTTCTTATTGATTACTGTATTTATCTTTTGTGATATCGTTCCGTAATATATCAAATCTGGTGTATTTGTAAGGTACACTTCATCCAACGCCTTCGTGATACCCCTAATTTGTTGAAGTACCTGAAAGATATCATATCGGTTTTGCAGTGAATAGAATCCATATTTCTCGCATAGTTGAGTTACCAAGTCGGTTCTTTCATATTCGGCAATGTTCGACCATATATTCAATAATCTGGATTGTATGTTACTTGCGTATTCGTTTAGGATTAAATCTCGAAGAAGCACGAATAAATCACTCCTCGCATGATAAGTCTTAGAGAGTCCTTGTTCGACGCGCTCTCTCATGCCACTATCCTCGTCCAACATTTCTGCAATCATAAATACTTCCCTGACAGATGCATCATTTAGTGCTTTTTCATCCCGTTCTACTTTATATAAGTCAATGGAAAAATACGCACGAAGCCCCATCTGAATGTCCTCATTTTTTTTGCTAACAGATTGCTCAAAGAAGCAAATAACATCCCAAAATTGGCGTCGATGATGGTAAATGAATTCATTGTAATACCATTCAATAAATATTTCATTGAGGTCTTTAACGTTTTCAGCCTTGTTTATTTGATCCATATATTCTGGCAGACGACCAAATTGACGCATGTAATCTCGAAGTTTCTTTTTTCGGTCAACCATCGGTTTTTCTCGATGCCTTTCAACATGAAAGACGGCTGTGCCAAGTTCATTATCTATATGTTTCATAAACCAACATTCAACAAAGCCGACGCGGTATAGTACATATAGGTACCGCTGAATAATTAGTAGTTGCTGCTTGATATCCAGCGCTTCTTCAATTTTTACAGCCCAATCAATATAGTCTTTTGATTCTTGATCAAGTTCAGCAAGGATATCTGCAACCTGAAGTTTCAATGTGTAATCTTCATCGCTAATCGCAATAAGCTTTTTCAATGAGAAGATGTCCCCGCCAATGTTGCTGCCCCGAATCGTTCGCACCAGCGAATTGGTGCTCGCGTTCATATCAACGCAATTACGCTCTGTAACATTAAATGCCCGACTGGATCGATAGATTACAGTGCTTCTGCATTTCTCACCGGCTCTTCCGGCTCTTCCTATTTCTTGAACAAAGTTTGCCTTGGATGATGGATATCCTACATGAAGAATATTGGTTATCCCTGGCAAATCAATCCCAATCCCAACCTCACCGTATGCGATGAGTATTTTTTTGCTACCATTCGCAAAGGATTCATATGTGCCAGGTTCTTCCGGTTGAAACACAACAGCTTCTTTTTTTGTTTCAAGGTTCAGCATATTATACACTTGGCAGGCATATCCCTGGTCGCTGACAAAAACCATGGTTTTTCCCGAGTCTCTCAATAGTATTGTACTTATCTCAGCTGCTTGCGTGAGCACCTCTGTATCACTGTAGCATTCCTTGAAGTCGAAGCTGAAATTGTCCTTTTTCATTTTTATTGGCGAAGTAACTCTTTCCGGTAGAATGGATAGTTGCTTGGCAACGTCATCCAAAACAAGATAATTAGCTGTTGCCGTGAAGCATTTAAGTCGCACATTGCAGGCGAACTCATTTAGATATTGTGACAACATTAGATAATCCGGTCTAAAATCATGCCCCCAATTAGAGATGCAATGGACTTCATCCAGTATGATGTTTGAAATGGCTTTTCTGCGATTGACAAAAATAATCTGAAAAATCAAGGAGTAATCCTGTAGTACATCAGGGGTCATAAAGACAAATTTGTTCTTTGGTAGAAATGTCGTATAATCCACTTCCCCTTCGAGCCAAATAGCATCATCAATTTTATGAATTTCTTTCAGATGCTCGATCTGGTTATCAATCAGAATTCTGGTGGGGGAAACAATGATTGTGGGTGCTGATCTTAGAAGCGCAACCATATAGTATACATAAGATTTGCCGCTCCCCGTCGGCATAATACAAATACTATTCCCCATCTCATTCAGCATATCTTTTATTGCTTCCAACTGACCAGGCAGGAAGTTAACAAACTTGCCTGGAGCGAAAGTCTCAACTGCCAATTCATATAGGTAATTCTCGTTTTCTTGATCAACGTGGAATATGATATTATCCTCAATCCAAGGTTGACGTTCACCGGACCGGTCCTGAATATCACTATCATAAAACAAAATATCAGCATCTGAAGAGAGGCTACTAACCGATATCGATAACCCGTCTGTACCGTCAAAAGTCAATGGGATGTAGACTGTTTTTGCCAGTCTGCATAGCATATCGGCATAGTGGTTAAGGTCGTCAATTGCAAGTTCAATTTCTGCTTTGGTTAAGTCGATAATACGAAGTTTAATATCTTGATTCACAATGTAGTTGTTCTTAATTAGAAGCAAAATCGCCAATTGAAGTCTGTAAATACCTTGCAGATTGAATTCTCTCTTATAGACTTCCCGCTCCAAATACTTGAAATGATTACTTTTTTCTGCGTGAAGTCTTCTTTGCAGATAGGCAAAAACAACCGCATATTCAGCCGCAAATTGATGTTTACATTTTTCCTGCATCCGAATTCCTTTTATAATGAATCCCCGCTCTTGCATGGTTGTTCCACAAACAAAGGAATGCTCTTTCTCTTTTTCCTTAATTCGTTGTGTCCATTTATTTTTGTACTTCCCACCTCGTTTTAGCACTTCACGTAAAATGCTATCGTCTAGGGCACGTTTTTCTTCCCTTAATTCCAAAAGTTTGTTGTATTCATCTTCAGTACTTTTAATGTCGTTGCTTTGGTTCTTGATTTGCGTTTTCAACTTCTCCAATTCGGCTTTTGTTCTTGACTCGTTTTCCTGTTCCATACTGAGCGTAGTTTTTGCCTCGCGAATTTCATCTTGTATTTTTTGCAGTTCCTTTTGACTGGTAGCTTCTTCGCTCTGAAGAACTTTGTTTTTTCTTTCAAGTGCTGCAACGGTTTCGACAATTTTCTCTATGCGCTGATTTGACTTATTCAATTCATTGTTTCTTGCCATCAAGTCAGCTTCTTTCAACTCGAGGTCTCGGATTCTCGCTTCCCTTTCTTTTGTCTCTTTGATAATGTCATCTTTGTTTTTTCTCATGATATCGAGTTCCGCATCACTTATTATGGTGTTCCCTTTATCTAATATTTCTGCGGTTTTTTGAATATTTAAATAACCTCCAACTCCCTTAATCAATGTGAATGGGGTGCTGCGAATATTCCACTCTTCATATGCTATTGTGTCTCTGTAAATAGATGCTGCAACTTTACTGACAAATTTATTGTAGTTATTTACATGCGTTATAAAATTTGTTGATGCAGCTCTTTCTTGATATGTAACTTGTGTTCTGGAGAAGTTAAAAAGACTAAAGTTTTCTATCCCCTCGTGATAAGCAATTTTATAACATATCTTAGCAATGGTGTCTGGCACTGATGTGTTACCATTATTGTATACAACAGTCACGCATCGGCTCGCCAAACGCAAATATAATATTCTCAGAGAATTGGTAAATGCATGCCGATCTCCAAATAATATGGCATGCTCAACGGATTCAATTACTTCCCTATGGTCATCAATCATCAATGTGCCTCCTTGTTGACACTCTTGCAATACGATTTTTAAGGCTAGCTATACGACAATGTTGGCAAGTGCTTGGGCAACGAGCCCACCACAATTATTTTTTTATCTCCATCATAGAGGAAGTAGATTCTCAGTAATTTCTCTGAGTCATTTCCCACCTTCAGATGATAATCCAGGGGGCTTTCGTGTAGTTTGCCGTCGGCGCCCTTGAAGTATTTGATTTTGTAATCGTTGGAGTAGGTTTCCACGGAAAGACCCTTTTGGGGTGTCACCAGGAAAGGTCGGCTGTACTTCCGGCCGCATTCTCCATTCATCTCATCTTCCGAAAGTTCACCTAGCAGGTT
The DNA here is from genome assembly GCA_041752735.1 of Anaerovoracaceae bacterium. Classification (GTDB taxonomy): domain Bacteria; phylum Bacillota; class Clostridia; order Peptostreptococcales; family Anaerovoracaceae; genus UBA1422. The sequence goes on from JBGSVW010000034.1 coordinate 74,006, forward strand.
TCTTCGGTATTCTTCCGCCAAAAACTCCAGGGCGGAGCAAAGGAGTTCCATGTTGACTTCGTGGGCTTTGACGTCTTCCATCAGCGAAACTGCTTTGGGGTGGAAAATCAGTTTGCCCGGGTAGCGTTTTGCAACCCAGTCCGCCACCTCTGCCGGATTCTTTGGCAAGTTGGCCTTTTCTCTTAGCCACTGGTTTTCTGTGATGAGCCCTTTGTTCCGATCTTCCAGGGTCTGCCACCTTTGTTCAAAGGCCTCTTCCTGGGCGAGGAACTTGCTGTTGATTTTCTCTATTTCTTCGCTTAAGCGGCGGTTTTCCTTATTGAGCTGGGCGATTTCCACGGAGTAGTTGCCATGAACCTGACTAATTTGGTCACTGTATACCTTGGAATATTGCTTGTTCAGTAAGTCCTTGATTTGGTCTAGGGTCTTGGCATCGGTTTGATTCTTAAGATAATCCTCTTCATTCAGCCGATTGATTTCCGGCAGGAACCAGATGCCGTCGAAGGGGATTTCCTGTCCCTTGAGAAAATCCTGGGTGATGTCTTCCATTCGCTTGATGTTGATCCTCCGGGTTTCTGGGTCGTCGGCGTTTTTGAAGAACACATTCTTGCCCTTGGTGTTGCTGGGAATAATGATTGCGCTGTCTCCAGGTTCCATATCTGTTTTCATCAGTTCGTTGTATTTTTTGTAAAGGTCACCTGCCAGATAGAAAAAGGTGCCGTACCCCATGCGATGTTGGGCAATTTCTGCCACTTGCTCATAGTAACCCTCTTCATCGGCGGGGAGTTTTTTGCGCAAGGCGTCTTCTCCCGGGTGTAATGCATCCCGAAAAGAAGTGGACTTTGGCAAGAACATTTCCTTCATGACTTTCTCCGGGTCCTCACAGGGATGTCCCTCCGGGCATCGAACAAAAATCACGGCAGGGAGTTTTCTCTTTTCTTCTCCCAGAAAACGGACTAGTTGTTTTAGGTCCGTATAATTATCGATTAAGTGCGCTTTGCGGATCAGCTTGAACCGCTTGTCCTGCTTCAGCCCTAGCAAGGGGTTTTCCACCAACCGTTTGATAACGGCAAGCCGAAACACTTCACAGGGAGTGGTTTCTCCCTTCAGCTCTGAAACCATGGTTCGAAAGCCGCAATCTACTATTCCGTCGTGGATCCGTACTGCGATGTTGGTGGTGAAGGTCCGTCCAGGTGCGGGTTTTCTATTGTTCCCTGTATCTTCCGGCCGGGGACCCAGGTCCGGTTCACGAAGTTCCAAAGCCCATGCCCGATCCTTTTCTCGGAAAGCAACCGCAATGGGATATCCGCCATCGGCGTTGAAAGACTCCACTGCAGACCAGTCAAAGTTCATGTACTGGTCAGGTGTGGGAACCTGAAGCTTTTGTGGCATGTCCAAATCCCGAAACCGCTCCCGCAACCAGGCCATGACTTCTAGTATTACGATTTTCATGGCATCATCGACGGGCGTTTCGTTGTTGGCCACCTCAGCGTGGAGCTGATAGGTGGGGTATATGATATTGGGCATCAGCTTGAGTGGTTTGTATTCTCGGTTCATTCACAGCCCTCCTAAAATCAATCGCTTCTATTGATTGCTCAAAGAAAAATAGCTGCCCCTTGTTGCGGAACAGCCAGTTACCTATCCCCGCGGGTTCAGTTTATATGAATTAAACTTATGGCGCAAGAATTATTATTCTAAGTCAGTGGTTCGTTGGTCTAGTAACCATTATTTTTGTTTGGTTTGGACGCCTCCCAAAGTACCATGGTAATAAAAATCAGGATCCCTGCCGTCGCCAAAAATAAGTACCAAAGCAATTTCATAATGCCATTTATAATGATCACAGCGGTTTGCATCTTTGTGTTCACCTCCATTTTAATTCTCCTTATCTTAGGACTCTTAGAGATTGTCGTTTCTTTGAAGCCTTAGGCCTCCTCAAACTCTTCGTCGAAAGGTGCATCGGCGAGCTCCAGTGCCTTCATCACGATGTAAAGCGTACAGAACAACATCACAAATACAAATATTTTCATGGTAAACACCTCCTTGATTATCTCCATCATAACAAAAGATGTGTTCGATTAGTCGCACAGTAAAAAAACTGATTGATTGTACTATTAAAGCCGAACTGGGGCTATTTTTTGTACAGAAAAGACGGCGCTACGGCCATTGCAACAACCATCCCAAGTTGCCGTACCGCCATTTTCCAGGACAGTTCAATCATATAATCCATTTTTCTCCCCTTTTGAAGGTGTAATTTCGCATGATTTTGCGCTCTATGGATATCATATCACAGTACTGGAAATTGCACAATCAGTTCAATATGGTAGGTGATTGTGGGGTGATAAAAAAACCCACCGCAGTTAAGCGGTGGGATGGTTGAAGCAAACTGGATTAGCTCATTGTCTTATGGATTTTTAGAAGAAAATAATAATTTTGATGATTCCGCCGACGACGATGACGCCAAGCAGTACCCAAAGCCAGACTTTTGGCTGTTTGATTTTTGCGCCGCAGCTGGGGCAAATGGGAATTCCTTTTTCAACTTGTTTGCCACAATCCGGACAGGTCAGCAATTTACTCATATTGATTCCTCCAATCAGGTTCAAAGGGCAGACTTCATTTCCATATTTATGGTACTCCGTTGGACTGATGCTGTCAACCCGGAGCTTACCTCTTTGGTGATTGGAAGGCTTAATTAGAAAGACCCATTTCGTCAAACGGCGAATTCCAACCAAAGTATATCTTTAGGTCACTTTTGATATCCTCGGCCTTTTGGTCATCGGTGTCGTGAAGTATCAGCTCCAATGCGGAAAATGGCATAGTTGGGGCTCCGCCTCTGACTGACATGGTGTGATGGTAGATTTCATACATCAGCCCTGTATGCTTCATGTAATTATCCACAATTTTGTAGGCTGCCACAGAATCGATTTGAGTCAGACCATTGCTGTCGTCCAATGAAATGTTCAAAATTGTTCGATTTTCTTTATGTAAATACATGACTCCTCCTTTGGTTTTTTGATTGCATTGTATAGGGATTTATGTTTTTATTTTACCATTTGCCGAGTACCATGGTCAGTACAGTAAACCCCCTGAGCCTTAAGTTGACGGAACTTTTATGGTCACCGCCTTTACTTCCTTCTCTGATTATAATAAGTTGTCATCAATAGAATGTTACTACCCGGCTCCAAAGGAGGACATCAAAATGTTCAAAAATGTAATTGTAAAAAGACCTTGCCAGGCCCTGTGGCTGGCATCCGACAATTCATTGAGATTTTGGAAAAACATGGTCTGACCGGTTCTGAGGTTACTCTGGAAAAGGTGCTTCACCTGAAGACCGGCGTCAACTACATTGAAAACAATAACATGCCGGTCAGCGGTGAATTCATTGACAAGCCTGAAGGATATCCCGTGGTAGAAAAATCCATTCGGGATGCAGGCTATGAAGTGATTCTGGTGGATACTTCCGAATACAAAAAACTGGACGGTGGCCTGAGCTGCTTGCCGCTTCGGTTCTAATTTTCCCAAAATACACTAAATAAAAGAGTGCCGAATCATCGGCACTCTTTTTGTCTAAAAAATAGTGTTTATGCTGCCGGCCCGTCTAATTCTTCTTGCTCTTCAGCCATGTTCAGCACGTAGTCCTTCATCACGCCAATCATTTTTATTAGGATTTCCAACTCCGGTTGTTTCAGCTTCATATCGTAAAAAACCGGTGGAACCACAACCCACAGAAACGCTCCGGCGTAGGGGGATATTCTGATTTCCAATTGGCTGTTTCTCTTAATATACTCTATTTTGACGTAGGCCATTTCAACCTGCTTTGCCAATTTCCAGATTTTCTCCAGCAAGGCGGGGTTGTTAAAAAAGTCTTCGTATCCGCCTTTTGTATCTTTGCCTCTTTCTGCTACAAACTTAGCTCCATTGATTTCTTTTAATCCCTGGAATCGTAGTTTTATCTTAAAGCTGTCTTCAAACTCGATGTTCTTGATGACTTGCTTGATTTCCAAATTAAAGGTGCGGCTCAACAATTTTTTAGTTTTGTTGTAGCCTACTCGCAAATAATCTTCGCTATCCGGATCATAGCTATAAAAGCACTCGCCATCCCGCTGAAAATCATTGCCTTGTTTGTTGAGTAGTTCGACGTGATAATTCATCAACCTGTCAGCTCTTCTTGTTATGTTCTTTACATCAAATATGCCCATTTTTGCTCCTTTTTCTCTTTGCTGTGATGGCATTTTATCTTGCTTCGATGGTATCCTTTTTATTGCCGAGTTCAGGTGCCCCATAGGGGTAGGGCACCCGACACAGCAACAACTTATTAGTTATAAGCCTTAAGGAAAATGTTCAGGAAATCCTTTTCGGTGGCGACTCTTGGGTTGCTGTCCACGGAGACATTCACCGCAGACCGTTTTGCCAGTTCAGGCAGGTCGTCAAATTGGACGCCAATTTCCTTTAATGTTGGGATTTTTAGATCCCGATTCAGGTTCTCAACAGCCGAAATGGCTGCGTAGGCTGCTTCTTGTTCCGACATGCCGGTGATGTTTTCACCCATGGCCTTGGCCATCTCCCCGAACTTATTATAGTCGGAAATGTAATTGTAGTCCATCACATAGGGAAGCAGAATGGCCATGGCAACACCGTGTGGCGTGTCATACAATCCGCCTAGCGCTTCTCCCATACAATGTACCCCGGCGATGTCCGAGTTGCCAAAGCAGATGCCAGCAATGAGACTTCCCACAAGCAGATTGGCCTTGGCTTCTTTGTCGTTTTCCGAAACTGCTTTGCGGATGTTTTCTGCAATCAGTCGAATGGCGTAGATGCCGCAGGCGTCTGTAATGGGTTCGGCTAAGGTACATGTGTAACCTTCCACCGCATGGGTTAATGCGTCCATACCTGTGGACGCTACAATTGCTGGGGGCAGGGTTTCCACCAAGTCCGGATCCACCAAGGCGACTTTAGGTGCGATAAGTGGGCTACCGACGCTCATTTTAAAATGGCGTTTTGTGTCCGTTATCACAGACCAAAAGGTAACTTCGCTACCGGTTCCCACGGTCGTAGGAATGGCAATCAGGTCGCAGATGGGTTTGGTGACTTGTCCCAGACCTTCATAGTCTTGAATGACGCCACCATGAGCCATCAGCACGCCGATGCCCTTAGCAGTATCCATGGAGCTTCCGCCACCAATGGCCACAAGGGAGTCATTCTCCAACGCTTTGGCCAGCTCGTATCCACGCTGAACCGTCAGGTCTCTGGGATTGGGTTCGATTTCGTCGAAGATGTCATAGCTCATGCCTGCTTCATCTAACCCCTGGAGCACTTTGCCCACGACGCCCGCGTTAATCAGTCCTTTGTCAGTCACGATCAGGGGTTTTGTTTTGCCCATTGCTGCCAGTTCTCCGGCCAGGTTTTTGCTGACGCCGGAGCCATATACGATTCGTGTGGGCAATACGAATTCAAAGTTTGCTATCATTGCCTATTCCACCTTTCTGTGCTATTAGCTTGTTGGTCAAATTATTCGTCAAATTTGACGGTGATGCCGGTAAGCTCATCAAATGGAACAGGTTCGAAGCATTTCTTTTTCATGACAAACTTAACCCAAATCAAGGCATAGGCAGCAAAGCCAATGAGGTACGGCAGAGTGCTCAGCATCAGGTCAGTTCCCATGATGTAAATGGTATAGACACTGGTGGCAATCCCGATGATTTGAGGAAGTGGATATGCCGGGCTTCTGAACGGCCTGTGCATTTTGGGGAATTTTTGTCGTAGGATAATAAGGTCCACTTGAACGATGACGTATGAAATCAGCCATGCGGTACAAGCGGTATAGATTAGTGTCATAATGGAGTTGATATCCAGCCCGATAAAGAACGGAATGGACATGCAGGCAAATACGGTGAAAATGGCTGCCCAAGGTGTTCTGAAACGGGGATGGATGTAAGCGAAAAATTTGGGAAGCATCCCATCTCTGGCAAGACCGTAAATCATTCGGGGTACAGCTGCCATATGTGAGTCAGCTGAGCTACCGCCGGCAAAGATGGTTCCTATTGCCAAAGCAACCATACCAGCACCACCGTACATTGCTTCTGCGCCGGCCAGTTGTGGTACGACGGAAGTAGTCAATGTTTCAAACGGAGTGTACATCAGGATGGCCTGTCCAAACAGCATGTCGGCTATGAAAATAACCACTACGCCGCTGATCATTGCTCTTGGAACGTTCTTTTCCGGTTTGACAATTTCTTCTGCCATGGGACAAACATACTCAATACCAATGTAGAGCCAGATGGCACCACCCATGGAAGCGGCAACAGCGCCCCAACCAAACGGGTTGAATTCCACAGGTACCGGTTCTGTGACTGTACCAATGCCCAATAGGCCACCAATACCAAAGACTACCAGAATACCTATCATGCCGAAGGTCATAATGACTTGAGATCTGCCAAGGAATTCGACGCCCAGGCAATTGATGATCAGGAAAAATGTCAATAAAATTCCGGCAAAGACCTTGTAGTTGATGCCCCAGATTGCTTCAGCAGCCTGACCTGCAACAAAGCACTCGGTTGCACCGCCAGCGGTGATGAGTACGATGTATCCGGTAAGCATACCAAAGATGGCCATACTTCTGCCCATGGCGGGAAGGGTATAGTCAACAATCATGCCTGCGCCTGGAATCGCTGCTGCCAATTCCGCATAGGATGTGGCAATCAGGATACAAGCAACGCCAGCGATGGCGGCCGTGATAATAAATGCCGGGCCGGTTGCACCAAAGGTAAAGGCCAGGGAAACCATGGTGGTCCCTGCTACTACCAGACCTACTGCGATTCCGAACGATTGCCAGAATCCCAGCACCCTTTTCAGGGTAACTTCATTTTTTTGAGCCATTGTCTTTCCTCCTTATAAAAAAATAGAGAAATGAAATACTAACGCTTTATAATAAAGCAATTCCCGTGCCACAATGGGGTTGTGAAAAACCAATATTTTTTGCTCTACTTTGGTTTGGTTTTTGTGTTGTCACCACAGTCTTTGGAAAAAACCAGTGAGACTAAGCTTATGAAGCCTATTTAAAAAATTCTTTTCTCCTTGTTTCAGGGGGTTTTGGAATTAAAGTAGGCCATTTTTTTGGTGTTAAAGTAAAAAATGTATCGAATCGATACATTTTCTGTTCAATCTAGGTCATTCGGTGGAGGTGCCAGGCGTTACTGTTTTATTTTGAAACAGTTTTTTGCTTTTTGTAGCGTTTTGGTACACCCAAGTTTGTTAAAAAGTTATTATGCGACAGGTTTTTTGCTGTTTTCATGAAGCAGCATATGGCCGGGGTTGCTGTCTTCTCGGAGTTGCCCTTCGTTTAATACCAGCTGCCCGTTGACTAAAACCTGGTGAATTCCCACGGGTGATGCATTGGGATCTCCGATGTTGATATAGTCGGACTGATCAAGGATTTTTTGAATGTCTACAACCACCAAGTCCGCATCCTTACCCAAGGCGACCTCCCCTTTGTTGGCAATACCAAATCGTCGGGCTGGAAGTAGGGTGATTTTTTGCACTGCTGTAGTCATGTCCAGCAGTGAATTTTCTCGTACATATTTTCCAAGAAGGCGCGGAAAGGTTCCACAGGTTTCCGGGTGACCAATGTGCTGGTAGTGAGGTCCGTCCGCTGCATTGGTGGAAACGTAAACATAGGGTTTCACCAATGCCTTGGCGATTTCCTTTTCGTCAAAGACAAACGCGGTAATTAGGGTGTTGGGATACTTTTCTCGGAGCATTGCGAAGGTCTCTTCGTCACAAGGCTCACCTGCCCGGATGCCGGAGGATATGACTATGTTTCGAACTGACTTATTTTTCCCGTATTTGTCACTTAAGTCTCCATCAAGTATGGGGGCACCGATGCAGGCAGGGTACGCATCATAAAGTCCTGTATCTGCAGTTATGTCCAGACCGGAATCAATGGCTTTGTCGATAGCTGCAAGGGCCTGTTCCATGAGTCCTTCAATCCCTACCATGTATGAAAGGTGTAGGATGTGGGCAGCTACGCCGGTTTCCCGGACCACGTCAAAAATCTCCGCCAAGTTGTTTAGGGCTTCCGGTCCATCCTTTCTCAGGTGGACTACAATTTTTCGGTCATGGGCTTTGGCCACTTCCGCCAGGGCTACGATTTCTCTGGTGGTGGTTCCCGGGGCAAATTCAAGTCCAAAATGGATGCCAAAAGCTCCACTTTCAAGGAATTCAGAAGCCAGTTGCACCATGGAGTCGATTTCTCCCTGGGTTGCTTCCCTATATGGGTCCTCAATTCCTGCAGCTTTTCGCAGCGTGAAAGAATGGGAAATATAAAATCCATGGTTGATGAGAAAACCGTCCTCGGCAATTTTGCGTATGGCAGATCCGTCAAAGTTCCGTTCACCGCCGATGGTGGTGGTGGCTCCTTGACGAAGGAGGCATTCCGCGCTAAAGCGCTTTCCATCTACATGGGAATGAAAGTCTATAAATCCAGGCATCACCATTTTGCCGACTGCATCGATGGTTTCTACTCCACGAATCGGCTGGGTGGTAATTTCTTCAATGATGCCGTTTCTGATTCCTATATGGTGATTTCGTAAGATCACATCCGGCTCAAAAACCAAAATGTCCGCATTCAGTATGACTAAGTCGTAATCTCTAGTGATCATCGGTTCGCCTCTATCCCGGTTTTCATATGGTCTTTCATGGGTGTGCCTCTATTCTTCCTTGCCTTCAGCAATGCGGTAGATGGTGGATCTTGATACGTCCAGCGCCTTGGCGGCCTTGCTGATGTTGCCGTTGTTGTCTTCCAGTACCCGATCCAAATATTTCTTCATGGCGTCTTTCATGCTCAGTCCGTTAAACTCACTGTTATACATTATGTTATGGGTTTCTTGTATTTCCAAAGGTAGATCTTTGGGGGAAATAATATTGCCGGAGCACATAATCAGGGCCCGCTCAATGACATTGTTCAACTCCCGGATGTTGCCAGGCCAGTCATACTGTTTCAGAGCTTCCATGGCGTTGTCATCCACCCAGACGTTTCTGCGTACCGGTAAATATTTGTTGATGAAGTGCTGGGTCAATAATGGGATGTCTTCAATCCGCTCCCGAAGGGCCGGCATCATGATATGGAACACGTTGAGCCTGTAAAACAAGTCCTTTCGGAAGTCTCCGTTATCCACGGCCTTTTGTAGGTCCATGTTGGTGGCAGCGATGACTCGTATATCCACGTCAATTTTTTCGGTGCTGCCGATACGGCTGATGGTGCCTTCCTGAAGAACTCGAAGCAGTTTCTTTTGCATCTCCATGGGCATATTGCCGATTTCGTCCAGGAATAGAGTTCCTTTATCAGCTAGTTCCAACAGCCCCAGCTTACCTCCGGGTTTGGCTCCGGTGAATGCTCCACTTTCATAGCCGAAAAGCTCCGATTCAAAAAGTTCTTTCGGAATAGCACCGCAGTCCACCGCCACGAAAGAGTTGTATTTTCTTCCGCTGAAATTGTGGATGGCCTGGGCCAAAATTTCCTTGCCCGTGCCACTTTCTCCCTCCAACAATACTCTGGAGTTGAACATGCCGGCCTTCTGCGCCATTTCAACAGTTGCACGCAAGGTTGTGGAGTTGCCGATGATGTCGGCGAAGGTGTAATGTGCGGAGTGAACGATTTGTTTTGCCATCATCTGAACTTCTTCAACTCTGGTAAAAATCAGGATTTCTCCGATGTTGTCTTCTCCTTTGTCGTAGGTGTTTTTAACATCAATCAGGCACTTTGCAATTCTTCCGTCGCCTTCCAGGACGATTTCTCTTATTTTGTGGTCCAACCTGGCACTGCTGAGAATTCTTCCAAGACTGGGGTTGGTATGAATCGAGTCCGTCACCATGGTGCCAATCAGGTCTACTGATTTGACTCCCAGATAGGAGCACATTTCTTCGTTGACTTCAATGACTTTTCCGGCTACCACATAGACAATCCCGTCGGATACCCCGCCCAAAATTGTTTGGAGCTGGCTATTGCTGATCTGCAACTTGTCATTGACTTCCTGGACTTCCAGGGCGTTTTCGATTGCTTTCGCCACTGCTGTAACCAGGGCCAGGGTGTGTTTATGTGCCTGCTCGTAATGTCCTGCCATGCTGACCACCCCAAGAATTTCCCCTTTGGGACTCAGTACCGGGGCAGCCGAACAAGACCAACGGTGCATCTGTTGGATATAATGTTCCGCTCCGGAAATCTGAATGGGGTTTTTGGTGATGATGGATAGGCCGACGGCGTTGGTTCCAGCCACGGCTTCGCTTCGGTTGGCCCCTTCAAAAGAATTGGTGTGGACGTTTTGTTTGTCCAGATAATCGTTGCTTAAGCTTTTAAGAATATATCCGTCCCGGTCGACGAAGTCAACCCGGAAACCGGATTCTTCCACGGTTCCAAATAGGGTAGCCAAAAACGGAGAGATCAGGGCCAGCAAATTCTTGTTGGCTTCTACTCTGGCGTTGAGTTCTTCCTTGGATAGCAATGGGAGTTTCTCTTCGGAAAGGGCGTCGATGCTCAGGTCTTTGCTCCGCTGCCAAGAGGCTTTTACCTCATCCCGTAAAACCTTGTTGTCCGGCAAAAGGCCTTCTTTGAGAAATCGAACCCAGGCGTTTTCGTAGGCCAGATGCTCCGCATTATGTGCATAGAAATAAGGGTTCAGGGTACTCATGATTTACCTGCTTCCTTCTCCAACAGAGACAGAATCACATCCAGCAGCAAATTGCCTCCGGCATTCAGGTCGGATTCTTTGGTATCTTCTTCTTTGACGTGACTACGACCCCCGATGCTGGGAACGAAAATCATCCCTGTATCTACAAACTGGGCCATCATGGATGCGTCGTGGACAGCGCCGCTGCCCATGACCTGAAAATCCAGTCCTCGCAGGTCTGCCAACTCAGTCATACGCTTCACCATGGCATCCGGTAGCAAGATGGCTTTGTTCTGCGCCACCTCACGGACGGACATGCCCACTTGCCGCTTTTCGCATTCTTCGAGGGCGGCTTCGATAATTTGTTCCATGATCTTTTCTATTACCTTATCGTCTTTGTCCCGGACTTCTACGGTGAAAATTACTTTTTCCGGTATGACGTTGGTGCAATTGGGAATCACTTGCAGCTTCCCGGCGGTGGCCACCGGCCCATTGCCTGCCACACTGCCAAGATTCCGCTGCCCCAAAATGCTGCCAGTCCCCCGGTGGCCCGATGCCCGGCCGGCGATTTTTTCTACAAGCAGAATGCAGGCAGCCGCTGCCGTCAGGGCATCCCGTCGCCCATCCATGGGCGACGCGCCGGCATGGTTGCCCAAACCGGTCAACTCAAACTCCACAAGCCGCATCCCAAAGATGGAATCCACAATGCCAATCCCAATGCCTTCCCGCTCCAGTACCGGACCTTGCTCAATGTGCATCTCCACCATGGCCTCAATGTCGGTAAAGTCCCACGGTAAGCCCGGCAGGGTTGGCACGGGGCTTGCGCCACCGGCCTCACTTATGATGCCGGCGGTCTTCAGCATCTCTCCCAGGGACACGCCGTCCCTGTTTTTGAGATAGTCAAGCTGAGCCGGTCCGTAGATGCCTGCGATGAACTTGCTGCCGGTGAGGGTGGAATCAAAGTTGGATCCTTCTTCTTCGGCAAAGATTACCACTTCAAAGTTTTTATTGAACTGTCGGCCGGATTCCGCCAAGGTGCGAAGGACTTCCAGGGCCGAAACGGACCCATAGGCACCGTCCAGCCAGCCACCGTTACGGACGGTGTCTATGTGGGAGCCGGCCAGGATGGTTTTTTGGTGTGGCCGGTTCCCGGGCAGGCCGATGCGGATGTTACCGACGCCGTCCTGATGCCAGTTGGCGCCTATGGCGTCGGCGATTTCTCGGAGGTAGGCGCGGGCCTGCCGGTCCATGTCACCATAAGAAAACCGGGTGACTCCCTCTTGCGGAGTATCGGTCAAAGTACGTAAATGTTTTAAGTCGTCTATCAGCCGTTGGCTATTCATTTTCATGTTATTTGTACGCATCGCCGAAGGGTTTGCCGGGGATGAATTGACCCTGTCCCTTTTGGCCGATGTACTTTCCTTCTTCGACGATGATGTTGCCTCGGAGAAGCACAGTTTCTGCGCGACCCTTCTGTTTGAATCCCTCAAACGGACAATAATCCACGCCTTCCAGGTTGTTTTTTACTGAAATGATGCCGTCATACTTTGGATCAAAGATGACTACGTCACCATCGAAGCCAACTTCCAGCTGACCTTTCTTTTCCATTCCGTTGATTTTGGCCGGCATGGTCGCAAAGAGATCTACCAGTTTGCTCCTAGTAATTTTGTCTTTTTCGACGCCATAGGTCCATAGAATGTTCAAGCGGTTTTGCATGCTGGGTGCACCGTTGGGGATGTCGGCAAAGGATTTGCCTTCGCCAAAGCCCATGTGTTTCTGATTTTCCCAGTCAAATCCGCAGTGGTCGGAGCTTACTGCGTTGAGCCACTTATTGTCGATGGACTGCCACAGGGCGGTGCGGTGTTCTTCGGTTCGAAGAGCCGGGGAACAGACGAATTTGGCACCATGGAATCCAGGCATGGCTAGGTTTTCCATATCCAAAACCAGGTAGTGGGTGCAGGTCTCGCCGTATATTTTCTGGCCTCTTCCGTAAGCCTGTTTGATTTCTTCAATGGCTTCCTTGGCTGAAACATGAACCACGTAAAGTGGCGCATCGGCCAGTTCCGCCAGATAAATGGCTCGTCTGGTGGCTTCGGCTTCCACCACCGGTGGTCTTGATACTGCATGATAATAGGGTTCTGTTTTGCCCTCGGCAATGAGTTTCTTAGTGAGCACGTCGATCATCTCAGCATTTTCCGCATGGACCATCACGGTCACACCGGCTTCTTTTCCTTTGATGAGTGCTTTGAGGATGGCATCGTCGTCCGCATGGAAAAACATCCCTTTGTATGCCATGAACAGTTTCATGGTGGGGTAGCCTTTGACGGCCAGATCAGGAATTTCTTCGATAACTTCATCCCGTGGGTCGGTCATGACAATGTGGAATCCATAATCCACCATGGCCAGGCCATCCACATCGGTTTTGCGGTAATCCTCGATGGACTCCACCAATCCTTTACCGGCCTCTTGATTGACGAATTCAATTAAAGTTGTGGTACCTCCCACCGCTGCGGCGTTGGAGGTTTCAAACCCACGAACTTTACTTCCTTTGTAGTTGAAGGAAAAATGTACGTGCTGGTCCACTCCGCCGGGTAGAACGTATTTGCCGGTGGCATCAATGATCTTATCCGCAGGCATATTTAAATCCTTGCCGATGGCTTTGATGGTTTCTCCCTCGATAAAAAGGTCCGCCAAAAATTCCGTCTCGGCGGTGACGATGGTGCCGTTTCTGATTAATGTTGTCATTGTGTTTCCTCCTTGAAATACTCTAAATTGATATCATAGACCTTTCGCCGTCCTTCTTTTGTGACAGTGATGATTCCGGACGGTAAGCGGGTCAAATGGTTTCGTACCGTTGAATGGCTTAGTTGAAGTTTTTGTGCGATTTCCTCAACCGATAACCCTTTCTGTGCGAAAAGGCCATACTGCAAGAGCAAATCCATCATACGTTTTCCGGTCACATCATATGAAATGCCTTGGCTCAATTCCTTTTCAAAGCGCCGCACCATGTTGATCCTTCCAGTCAAGTCTTCTAGCAGCTCTTCTGCTGCGGAACGTAACAGCTCCAGAAACATAATGACAAATGGCGTCAGGTCTCCTCGGTTGTTTGGATCGTTTGTCATCTTGAATGCTTTGTAATATTTGTCTTGCTGGTTTTTTAAGGTTAAGGATAGTCTGAAGCTGATGAGTGGGCTTAAACTCTCTGCCAGCATTTTGCTACTGATGAATCTGGCAACTCTGCCATTGCCATCATAAAAGGGGTGGATGTATCCAAATAGGTAATGAAAAACGCTGATTCGAAGAAATTGTTCTATAGATTCATTTTGCAATATTTCAACCGCTTTGTCCATCGCAGAAATAATTTTTTCTTCAGGATTAATACCAGTGTGAATCAATCTATCATGTTTGTTTTTGACGTATACCAGATCTTGACGGAACAGTGCCCCATCAAGCAGGAACTGTTGTCCTTTTCTGATGATTTCATCCCCTACCAACTCGTCATAAATACCCCTTACATCTTGGGGCGTTTGAAGCACGATTGGGGTTTCCAACTCTTTGTAAAGCCGAACAATGCCGTTAAGCCATCGTAGGTTTTTCTTGAGGGTTGGCCCATTTTCAAGGATGCGGCGTATATCCTGCCTGGTACTGGCAATGCCCTCAATTTCATTGGTCCGTTTCACCTCTTCAATCAAACAAGTCGCCTGGTATTGGATCAGGGAAACGTCAGACAGCTGTTGCACCAAAGTCCGAACCTTCTTGTCGACCCGATGGATTTCATTGCACAGCAATAGTATTTCATGATTGCAAATCAAAAATGCCGGGAATCCGCTAATAGATATTGAAAAGCGAAATGTTTCTTCGCCTTCAAACCGACTTATGTAAGTCGTCTCGTAATCGTCCGGTGACGCATAGTATATTTTTGAAAGGTTTTTGTATTTCATTTGCACGCCTTTCTATGCCAGATTTGTTTTGTACTATTCTATTCTATTCTATTCTATCAACATTCTACTACGATAACGATAAAAAACAAGCCCAACTTATTAAAATTCATATCATTTTAACAAGTTAGGCTTGTTTTATGTGTTTTGTTTATTAATTATTATGCTTTTTTAACAAGCTATGCCTTATTTTCTTACTCGGCGGTGTAAATTGCTTCGCCGTGGAAGATGGTGCTAAGTACCAGAGTCTTGTCGATATCAAGTGGATTGATTTCGAACAGGTTCTGATCCAGGACTGCGAAGTCTGCATACTTGCCCACTTCGATGGAACCGGAGATGTCATCTCTGAAGTTCTGATAAGCCGCATTGATGGTGAAGGACTTAATCATGTTTTCAAGAGAAACTCTCTCTGTTTTGTCCAACAACCAGGTGGGATCATCCATATCGGTGATGTCATCCACGCCATAGTATTCAGCGTTGTTCAAGTTTCTGGTTACGCCAACTTCCATAGCCCAGAATGGGTTGTTGAAAGGAGTGACAGGATGGTCGGAAGAGGAGACCAATACAGCGCCTGCATCAATGAAGGACTGCATGGGATACTCTGATTCCGCACGTTCGGTTCCCAATAAGGGCTGGTCAACTACTTCCCACCAGTAAGGTTCTTTGAATGCCCAGTAGGGCTGCAGGGAAGCAATGATGTTCAGTTCGCCAAATCTGAGAATGTCTTCATCGGCAACCAGCTGGTTATGGGTGATGACGTTTCTGAAATCTTTTCCTTCATTCTCGGCCTGTGCAAATTCAAAAGAGTCCAGAGTTTGTCTTGTCGCTGCATCGCCAATGGAATGAACGTGAATCTGGAAATCGTTTTCCAGTCCATAAGCAAAGGCGTTTTTCATGTTTTCAGGTGTCCAAAGAGGTGCACTGACAAAATCTGTTTTGCCGGATTCTGCTGTGTAGGGCTCCAGTAGATATCCTGTAACGCCTTCAATAACGCCATCTGCAAAGAATTTCAAGCTGGTGTATTTGAAGGTTTCTGTTCCATAATTTGCACGTTTTTCTACGGCCGCATCAATCTGCGGTTTGAAATCCTTGTTGGGATCCATAACCGTATTAGAAACAACATACATCATCAGTTCGCCTGCCGCATCCAGTTCCTGCAGTACGTCTTTGTTGGTGGTTGCTGTAATACCGGTGGTCATGTCGGTCAGGCCAACATAGCCCAGAGAAACCTGATAGTCAACAAAGGCTTTGTAACCTTCGATAAACTGCTCGTCAGTGAATTCATGGGCAGGAATTAATTCCTGGGCCAGTTCTTTCAATGTTCCCCAAAGTTCGCCGGTGTCTGTTTTTTCAATGGTTCCGCCAGCAGGAGGAACGGTGTCTTTTGTGATTTCGCAGAACTCAAACCCTGCGCTGTTCATCCAAGCCACATGACCGTCATAAGACATGATAATCATAGGTTTGTCTGTGATGGCATCCAGGCGTTCTTTGGTGGGGCCTTTGGCCACTTCCTGACCGGAAAACGCACCGATGGAAAATCCGGAGCCGTAATAAACGTCCATGTCAGGATTAGCTGTTACATAATCCGTGATGGTTTGGATGGTTTCCGCTTCGGAAAGCACACCATTCAGGTCTATCTCGAATAAAGAGGTCATCATAGTTCCCGGTGCATGAAGATGGGAGTCGGTCATGCCGGGCATCATGAATTTTCCATCCAGATCAGTGACCACGGTTTTGCTGCCCACATAGGCTTCCACATCCGCTGCACTACCTGTAAAAATGATTTTTCCGTCTTTTACGGCAACTGCTTCCACAAAGGTGTCGTTTTCATCGGCGGTATAAATCGAGCCGTTTGTCCAGACTGCATCGGCTTTATCCGTGCCGCAACCGGTCAGTGTTCCCACGGCGAAGATCAATACCAGCGCCATGGTTATTAGTACACGCTTTTTCATTTTTCCCTCCCTAACAATACGTCTGCGACCCCAGGTCACAGAATTGATTTCCCAGCCAAGACCTCACACGGCTGGAACTATTTGAATATTTTCACAATTCAAATATACCGTGATTCAACTTTGTGGTCAAGAAAAACCTCCCCCGGATTTGCGCCTAGGGAGGTTATGTTTGATTATCGGCAAATTAGTTCTAATTTGTCAGCAAAAATGTTATAGCAGCATCTGCTGCGCTAGGGCATTGACTTCCGCCAATTTGCAGTCCACCAAGCCCATGGATTCCCACTCGCTTGAGATTTCTCCATCGTTGGGATAGGTCTCGCAGGCTTTCTTGAAACGCTCCAGCGCCACCGCTGCCTTGCCTTCGTCTCGGTGATAAAGCATGGCCATGGCGTAATGAAGGCGCTGGCGGTGAGGATAAGAATCTGTTGCTTGGATATACCGCTGAATTTCCGGCGTAAAGAGTCTTTCTACCCGATCCAGACGACCTTCTCCGATGAGCTCCAAAAAAATGGATTCGCACAAAAGCTCATATCTATAAATCTGTAGTGTGCCGGATCCGTTTCGTAAAATTTCAGCAGCCAGGTCTGCAGCTTCCTGCAATCGCCCAGTATCCACAAGATAGTTGAAACGATATACCCCAAGGGCGGCTTGAAACGTATTGTTATAATCTGGTTTGGCATCCATCTGAAACCACTCTTCAGGCATGTCACGAAATTGACCGCCACGATTGATGATGGCCATCACATCTAAGAGCAGCCAAAGAATCCTCCTGGCTTCGGGGTCTTTGCCCAGGTGGGCCAAATTCCATCCATCATTGGCAACGCCACCAATAATCATAGGGACCAGGTTTGTGACGCCGCAATAAATGCCGGCAACAATAAGCGGGTGCAAAACTAACAAAATCCAGACCAGATTCGGACTATCAGATAAGGTCGACCCACCGGATGATACGGAAGCTGCAACAATAATCGGGATACTTATGGCGATGCAAATCCCGGCAATAATCAGGTTGGTCAGACCCCCGGCCAGATTAAATAATCGAAAAGGGTAATCCGGTCGGAAGGGTTGTGGTGGCGCCATAAGGCACTGACCGCCGGTGCCCACCATCTTGAATTTCTTTCGAAGGTACTTGCCGTCCCGCTTCACAATCATAATATTGAACACCCGGAAGGATGCAAATTCGTAACCGCTGAGCAATCCGCCGATCAGGTGACCCCCTTCGTGGGCGATGATGTGAAATATGAAAGCGACGGCAATCATAAGGATGTAGATGACTACATAGGCAATCATTCCCAAAACGGGGGGATTCGCCAATTCTAATATTAGGATTAACCCGAAGGCCGACAAGCCTGCTGCCAATACCGTTGTCCATATTTTATGAAACCGATCCATTTATCCTCC
>JBGSVW010000035.1:0-162604 GCA_041752735.1 Anaerovoracaceae bacterium
CACGGGTGTGGACATTATTTCCTCCGGAGCGCTGACCCATTCAGTCAAAGCTATGGATATTAGCCTAGATTTACATAAGGAATAGTGGGTCTGCCTAATCTATTAAAACCGGCTAATCCTTTTAAATTTTAGAAAGTAGGAATAAATATGTCAAATATCGTAATCATCGGAAACGGCCCCGCAGGGTTGTCCGCAGCCATATATGCTGTCAGAGCTGGCGTGGATACCATTGTTGTTGGTGCAGGAAACAGCTCCTTGCTTAAGGCCGAAAAAGTCGAAAATTTCTTTGGCCACCCTGAACCCATCACCGGAAGCCAGCTCCTAAAAAATGGAGAAGAGCAGTGCCGTAATCTAGGAGTTGCTATTGTGGAAGACGAGGCTGTGGGAATTTCATTTGGTGAAAAATTGATGGTTCGCACCGCGTCGGGGCAGTCTTTCCCGGCGGAAGCCATTGTGCTGGCCACAGGCATATCAAGGAAGGTGCCAAAAATCGACGGATTGGAAAAGTTCGAAGGTAGCGGAATCAGCTATTGCGCAGTTTGCGACGGATTTTTTTTCCGCGGAAAAGACGTTTCAGTGCTGGGATCTGGTGATTATGCTGCCAATGAAGCCATGGAGCTACTTCCAATCGCAAAGTCTGTGACCATATTAACCAATGGAGATGAACTCAAGCCACCATTACCTGGTGGGGTCACACTGAACACAGGCAAAATCAAGGCATTGCGTGGAGAGAATGCATTGGAAGAAGTTGAATTTGTAGATGGCACAGCTGTGGCCGTAGCTGGTCTATTTATCGCCATGGGAACTGCAGGTAGTGCAGATTTCGCTAAAAAACTTGGCGCTGAAACAGAGGGTAACAAAATAATTGTAGACGAAAAAATGGCCACTAATGTTCCTGGCATCTATGCAGCCGGTGACGGCACCGGTGGCTGGTATCAGGTTGCCAAAGCGGTGTACCAGGGAGCTGTCGCAGGCAGTGAAGCAGCGAAATTTCTCAGAGAGACCAAACAGAAGTGATGGAGTAGAAACATGGGAGTTTTTAAAAAACAGGCGGCACCAGTAGAACATGATGATGAAATCAGACGCGAGATTCGGGCCAGAGTCGCCAAACAGGTGGGAATCTATGATGAAGAATATATAAATACCGGGAAAATTGGTGGGAAGAAATCGACGGAAGTGCCCAATGCATCCACTGAGGTTGCACCAGTTTCTATTACTACGGAAAAAATCCAACAGCCGGCGTCAAACAAGCCTGAAGATGTTAAAACGAATACGGAGATTATCTCTGCGAAAGAGGCAGTACCTTCTGCAAAAGAGAAAACTCCTGCGAAAGAGACAGTGCCTTCTGCAAAAAAGAAAAAAACATCCAACGGAAAAATACCGCCCAAAAAGAAAAAAAGCAGTATTCCGCTGATTATATTTATTTTGCTCCTAATATTGGCATTCATCCCCTTTTATTACTATTTTACAGGCGTCGATTCCCAAGAGACCAATACAGTCTTATTACAGGAAAAATAAATGATTACCAGAGACTATATAATGGAGGAAGCCGAGAGGCTAACAAAACTAATTGCCGCAGTGGTATTCCAAAAGCAAATCGAGGAAGAACATAATGGGATTACATACTCGATTTCACAAGACGCAATGTTGTTAGGCGATTTGAGAAGGATGACCCAAGCCGGAAGTATCAATGAAGCTGAAAACCTCTTGTTTCAGCAACTCTTAGGCAACCCAACAAGCCATACTTTCTCAGTCGCAGGCATTTTTTACGAGGAGCTAAGTCAACTGACAGACGAAGAGTTGAAACGAGCCGCGTTTTCACAGCAGGAAATCATGGAAGGGTTGCAATCCGTTGAGCGGATTGCCGAAGCTTACTATGATGAAGAGGTAACAGAATAGCAGCTGCAACTGGCATTAGTAGCTGCTATAAGGATTGAAATTAAAACGGCGTGCATCATAGCTCGCCGTTTTTTAATGTATTCAATTATTCAATTTTAATGATGGTGTCTTTGAAATCTTAATGATCTTATTTTGTGTCATCATAGGGGAAGACGATTGAAATCGTATTCCCAGGGGACTTGACGCCATTGTACACTGAAGTAATGGAGAAGTAGCAGGTTTGTCCGGTACCGGCCTCGTAACCATTTAATGTAGCGATGTCCACTGATTCTGATATGACATTGGGATCGCCGTAATAAGAATAATAGTAACATCCAGGCTGTTCATAAACCGGTTCTGAATCGGTAAAGGAGTACATGACTTTGTTGTAATATAATCCAGTGGAACTAACTTTGATCCAGCTAAGATTCACAGTGGTGCCCGTCAGATATCCGCTGATGGTGGCTTTGTCCAAGGTAGGTGCCGGGGTACTCGGCATCACTAAGCCGATGGCGTTGCCCGGTTTTTTCACTGCATGACCCTCATACAAAGCAGTGATGGAGAAATAGCAGGTCTTCCCGGGTGCGTAGCCATACAAAGTGGTCACATCTGAAATTTTGACGCTGGTTGTATTTGCATCGGTAATCCATGCGTAGTAGCGGCAACCGTCATGCCCGTCGCCATAAACTGGCGTGGAGTCCGTAAAGGAGTACATGACTTTGTAGCCATCAAGTTTTGATCGGTCAATTTTGTTCCAACTGAGATTGACAGTTGTTCCGGTGATGCTTCCTTTGATTGTGGTAGCGATGTAGGGATCTGTAGTGGTGTTTCCATCATCTGAATCTGTTCCACTATCATCAGGCTCTTCCGTTACCGGGTTTTCGATAGCCTGGCATTTTGCAATGACCTCTTTCACACCATCAGATTTGGTAATGGACACCCCTTCAGCCTCTTTACTCAAGGCCCATAGCCCTGCTGAAACCCCCAGACCATCAGCCTGAGTTTTGTTTTCCAGTGTTCCGGAAACAAGCAGTAGGTGAACCATGTCGCCCAAGCTCTTTTCTAAGTCAGTCTGCAGCGCCGAGGCGAAAAAACCATCTTTAGAGAAGTAGCCTACAAGGACGTATTTTTCTTCATCTGCCAGATAACCTGCTGCCCTGGCGGCGTTGACAATTTCTAAAATTGCTTCCTGAATGTCATCCCCTTTAAAGTCCAAATCGGTTAGGAGTACATCTGCATCTTCATTTTGGCTGATGACTTTAGCTACCTTATCGTCGGCATCAACACCCAGGCAAATGCTTGGATTGATGTCAACCGTGTAGTAACCGGTAACGATTGGCTCATCAATGGGGGAACCGTCAAACGCGTAGGATCCTATCAAGATACCGAACAGAAGGACTGCCGCGGCACCTAAGGCTAATGTATATTTCTTTTTCATAACTCTAAACCCTCCCTTTTTCTTTTTCATGGTGCGTTCCACAAGATCAACCGGCGGGTTTATGTCTTTGATATTTAATTCATCTAAGTATTTGTCGATGTCAAACATTGATTTCTCCCTCCAATTTCTCTTTTAAAATTCTTTTGGCTGTGCTGATTCGGGACTTAACCGTTCCTTCCGGGACCTGCATGATTTGCGCAATCTCCAAATACGGCAACCCTTGGTAATAGAACAAAACTAAGGGAACCTTGTGTAAGTCCGGCAGATTGTTGATCGCAGTGACTAACAATTCCCGGGTCGCCTGTTTTTCGTAGTACACTTCTGCAGATTCTTTGCTTTCCGCAACTTCCATCAATAAGTCTTTAGCATCGGAAGATATATAATCCTCACGGAAAATCTTTCCTCTGCGCTGTTCTTTGCGGCAGTTGTCACGGAATTGATTGATGCAAATTTTGAAGAGCCACGCTCGAAAGGCGCGATCAGAGTACCGATTGGCATTCCGAATTGCTTTCATCCAGGTGGCTTGGTACAAATCTTCCGCATCCTGTTTGGATAAGGTAAGTCTGAAGCAAAGGTTGAACAATTCTTTGTTGTGCATTTCAACTAGCATGCGGGTTGCGTCCGCATTTCCCTTGATAAATTGTTCAAGCACGTTTTCAGTTACAGCCATACACACCTCCAACTATAGAGTAAAACGTTTGAAAAGAGAAAAAGTTCAGTAAAAAAGGAATATTTATTGTGGAGAGTATATCATTTTTTTACATCGGTTGAAAGAAGAGAATGATTCTGCCTAAATCCTACGTGGATGTTTGATTTTTAACTGCAAAAGAGGTAATATATTCCTATTAAATGTAATTTGATGGACCCGTAGGCGGTCCAATGATATGTAGCGAAGGAGAGAGATATGATACTTACCACAACAGAGACCATATCCGGCAAAGAGCTGGAAACCATTGGCATTGTGAAAGGTGCTATGATTCAATCCAAAAATATTATTAAAGACATTGGCTCCGGCTTAAAAACCATCGTCGGCGGTGAACTAATTGCCTATGGAGAGATGATGAATGAGGCGCGTGCCTATGCCACCAAAAGGATGGTCGAAGATGCCGAAGCCAAAGGTGCGGATGCTATTGTTTGTGTCCGATATGCCACTTCGGCAATCATGCAAAATGCAGCGGAAGTCATGGCGTACGGCACGGCTGTGAAATTCAAGTAATCATGGAACAAGTTTCAACAGCTGCCATCATTGCGATGTTTATGACCCTTGCCATTTGTATTGTCTTGCCGGTAGGCTTACTGTTAATCTTTCGAAAGAAAATGGGAAAAGGTGTCACTTCAGCATTCCTTGCTGGAGCCTTGGGCTTTTTCGTTCCCCAGGCTGTGATTCGGATTCCTGCGCTACAGGGTCTTTCGCTGCTTGACGGGTTTGGCGATTTTGTGCAAAACCACTTCTGGACTTATGCAGCATTACTGGCTTTGTCAGCTGGACTCTTCGAAACCGTTGGCAGGTTGGTGGTATTCAAGACCGTACTAAAAAACCGAACCACCTACAACGCGACACTATGTGCCGGACTGGGGCATGGTGGAATTGAGGCTATATACCTGGTTGGATTAACTTACGTCAATAATTTGGCGTTGTCGTTTATGATCAACAGTGGCAGTGCTTATGAAGTGCTGACCGGACAAGGATTGGCGTCAGATCAGGCAAACCAATTAATTACCACCATGACACAGACGTCACCTTCCATCTTTTATATGGCTGGATTTGAGCGGGTTTTTACCATTGGATTCCAGATGGGATTATCCATGTTGCTGGCTTATGGCATAACAAGAAATCAAACAGTCAAATTTTTCGGTGCGGTTCTGCTTCTACATGCTACTGTCGACTTCATGATCATTGCAGTACAAAATGCCGGTTGGAGCATCTACATGGTAGAAATTCTGGTTGCCATAATCGGCGTGATTGCCGTAACTTTTGTGATTCGCGGCAAATCCCATTTTGCAGAAATAGAAATCAAGCGGGATGAGGCGGAGGTCGCCAGGGAAGAAGGATATTAAGCTATGATGATTCATGTAAAAAAAGAAGACCGAAAGGCCATGACCTCACTCTTTGAAGGGTTGGAAGACTCCATGGTCATCGCCTACTTGCAGGGCTTTATGGGAGATGGTTATGTTGACCGGATGCCCAACCCTAGAGTAGGGTTGATTGTCAGTGCAGAGTACTGTTTCTTCGGAGGAGATTTTGACTTGCCTGAAGCCAAGGATTTGGCAGAGCAGCTTTTTGAGGTGACCCCTCTTGCTCAAATGATTGCCATTTATCCGGACAAGCAAACAGGATGGTTTGATTTGTTGATGTCCATAGAAATATTTCACCCGGCGTCACTTCCGAGATTTGGCATCGTACAAAGGGATTATGAATTTGATCAACAGAAATTAGAGACAATCGTGCAAAGCATTCCGGAAGGGATGGCGTTGGTTCGATTTGATGAAGAATTATACAGACAAGCAATGTCAGAACACTGGTCCATGGCATTTTGTGAGGCTTTTGCATCGGTTGAAGATTATTTGACCCAGGGATTTGGGTATGCTGTGACAGAACAAGACAAGCTTGTGGCTGGCGCTTCCACCATGACCGTATATGAAGGAGGAACAGAAACCCAGGTAGCCACCCGTGCCGGATATGAGGGCCGAGGACTTGCGATGGCTTGTTCGGCGGCATTTATTCTGGAATGTGAACGTCGAGACATGCGTCCCTGCTGGGATGCAGCCAACGAGGCCTCTTTGCACATGGCACAGAAACTAGGTTATGAATATCGAGGCTTATACATGACCGTGGAGCTGAACCGACCGGAAAATTAACAAAGAAGAGGGGCAATTATTGAATAAGAACATTAATCAATCTCAAAACGAAACCATCCGAACAGGCAAATACCGACACTACAAAGGGAACTTCTATGAAGTTCTTTCTTTGGCCTCCCACTCTGAAACACTAGAGCCCATGGTGGTTTACCGGGCACTGTATGGGGTAAAAAGTGTTTGGGTTCGACCCGCAACCATGTGGAACGAACTGGTTGTTACACCTGACGGAGAAATGAAGCGTTTCGAATACGTGGGAGAGATGGATGAATAAGGTTGATGGTATGCAATACAGAAACGGTTGTGGAGAGGACCAAATCTCCTCACTTGGGTATGGGTGCATGCGCTTTACCGGGAAAGGTACCGGCATTGATCTTGAAAAAGCGGAAGCGGAGCTGATGGAAGCCATAAGAGGCGGTGTCAATTATTTTGATACCGCATATATTTATACCGGAAGCGAAGCACTTCTTGGTAAGATATTTACACGCAACAATTGCCGCAATCAGGTTTATATCGCCACCAAACTGCCACAATTTCTGGTTCGAAGCACGGGTGCCATAGACAAATACTTCAACGAACATATGAAGCGTCTGCAAACAGATTATATTGACTACTATCTGCTACATTTTCTCAATGACGTGGAAACTTGGAACCGCCTTGTAAAAATGGGTATCAAAGAGTGGATAGCAGATAAAAAAAGTAAAGGTGAAATTAGACACATCGGCTTCTCATTCCACGGGAACACGGATATGTTTTTGCAACTTCTCGAAGTGTATGACTGGGACTTTTGCCAGATCCAATACAATTATATGGATGAGTTCAGCCAAGCTGGCAAGACTGGGTTACTGGCTGCCAACAAAAAAGAACTACCCATCATTGTCATGGAGCCACTCCGAGGCGGCAATTTGGTCAACCTCTTACCTCAGGCGGCCAAAAAAATCATGATGGAGGATGAAAAGAACTGGAGCCCTGCAGCCTGGGCATTCCGGTGGCTATGGAACCAACCGGAAGTAACCTGCGTGCTTTCCGGAATGAATTCAATGGAGATGCTTCATGAAAACATGATTGTTGCGGCTGATGCAACGCCTGGCCAGTGGACTTCTGAAGATTTTGAATTACTGGACAAGGTGAAAAAGGAAATCGGCCGAGGGATTAAGGTGGGGTGCACGGGATGTGGCTATTGCCAACCTTGCCCCCAAGGGGTGGATATTGCCGGTAGCTTCCGCTGTTATAACATCAAGTATCTAGAGGGAAAGCGGCTGGCGGTGACGGAGTATATCAAAATTACAACAGCAAGAAAACACCCCGGAAGTGCATCGCTATGCAATGAATGTGGGAAATGCGAACCGCGATGTCCACAGAATATTCAAATCCGGAAGGAGTTAAAGAACGTGAAGCGGGAATTGGAAACGCCTAAATATAAACTGAGCAAACTAGCTTTCAAGCTAGTCAATAGATGGTAGAAATAGATTAATTAGAAAGAGAAGGTGACTTATGGGAGACACGAACATGCAAAATGATTACAAGCTGACCCTGGAAATTGTAAATGACCTTTGGGCGAAAACCTATAATACAGACGGCAAGCCTGATTGGTCCCACATCTTACCTTATTATGATGATAGTATTTACTTCAAAGATACCATTCAGGAGATTCGAGGCATTGTTGAATTTACGCAAATGACCGAGAGACTAACCAAGCGTGCAACAGAGTTAAGGATGAAATTAGTAAGAACCGTTCAACAAGGGGACGATTTTTTCCTCGAATGGGAAATGACAATCAGCTACAACAAATATCCCAGCTCCATCATGTATGGGTTTTCAAGGTTGACCATCAATGGGAATGGTAAGATTGTTGAACAACGGGATTATTATGATTTATGGGGAGACATCTTCGACAATATTCCATACTTCGCAAAGAGATATCGCAAATTTATGAAGAAAAAGTTTGGGTGATGGGAATGAAGAACAATGGTGTCAGAATAGGCAAATATTTTAAAGAATACAAGGTTTCCAACGTGATCGCTATGCTCAAAAACAACGGTAAACCCCCACTGAGCATTGAAGAGGATTGCAAGGGCAAGCTGGTTGTTATTACCGGAGCGACTTCCGGCATCGGTTATAACGTTGCCATCAAGTTTGCGTCACAAGGGGCTGACCTGGTTTGTATCAACAGAAACAGAGAAAAATCTGAGGCGCTGAGGCAAGAAATCGAAAGTTCATACCACGTAAAATGCGATGTGATTATTGCTGATTTAAGTAGCATGGAAGATACCAATGGCGTTGCCCAAAAGCTCCTGGAACTTGAAAAACCCATTGACATTCTCATCCACAATGCCGGGATTTATCTTACCAAAAAACAAATCACACCGGATGGACTTGAAAAAGTTTTTATGGTGAATCACCTTTCCTCTTTCCTTATCAACTACGTACTGAAAGACAAACTCAAAGCCCAGGGGAAATGCAGAATCATCCTGGTGAACTCTGAAGGTCATCGTTTTGCGGCCTGGGGAATGCGCTTTGATGACTTGGACTGGACAAAAAGACGATATGCCGGCCTGGCAAGTTACGGCACCGCCAAGCTTGCGCAGCTCTTGTCCATGATAAAATTTGACGAGTTTTTCCGGGGTTCCGATGTAACCATCAATGCGATGCATCCTGGTGCAGTCAAATCAGCCACAGGGCAGGACAATGGGGCTTTGTACAAGTGGTTTAAGAAGAACTCGTTGGATAAAAAGCTAAAACCCACATCGATTGCAGCAGAGGCCATCTATTACTTGGGGCTTTCTAGGGACCTAGAAAAGACCAGCGGAAAATTTTTCAACCTTACCACCCTTGAGGAGCCCACACCTCCCGCATTGGATAAGGAAAATGCACAAATCTTATGGGATTTGTGCATAAGAACGGCGAAGCTTGAGGAATGATATGGAGCAAATGAGATACGATGCCATCATTGTTGGAGGCGGAATTGCAGGGCTGACCTCAGCAACCTATCTTGCACGTGCCGGCAAAAAGGTACTTCTCTTAGAAAAAAATGACGAACTAGGCGGCTTGGTAAATTCCTTCGACAGAGATGGATTTGTTTTTGACGCTGGAGTCCGTGCGATTTTGGATGCAGGCATCATATTAACCATGCTAAAAGATCTGGATATTCATCTTGATTTTGTGCATAGCAAAGTTTCTCTTGGCATTGAAGATCAGATCATCCACATTGAAGACCTTAGCTCTATTAATGAGTACAAAGACTTATTGGTACGTTTATATCCTGAAAGTCTTGAAGAGATAGAAACGTTTATTGCATCTATGCGGAAAATCATGAAATTGCTAGACGTCCTATACGGCGTTGAAAATCCATTGTTCAAAGACATCAAAAAAGATAAGGAATATTTTCTAAAAACATTATTACCATGGTTGCCCAAGTTTATGTTGACCATTGGCAAGATCAATCGGCTTTCCAAACCCTGTGAAGACTATCTCAAGGAGATGATAAAAAATCCATCCCTGGTCGATATTATTTCACAGCATTTCTTTAAAGCGACACCCACGTTTTTTGCCTTAAGCTATTTTACTTTGTATCTCAGTTACCTTTATCCAAAAGGTGGCATTGGGGTTCTTTCCGCTTCGTTGGTGGATAAAATACATACGTTCAAAGGAGAGATCCTGAAAAACACTTTTGTGAAAGAGATTGATGCTGACCAACAGTTTGTGGTCGATGCACAGGACAACAAGTATTATTACAACAATCTTATTTGGGCTGCTGATCTGATGACATTGTATGAAATTACCAAACTGGGAAACCTAAAACCCAGTATTAAAAGCAATTTCCAAACCGCCAAAGAGCTAACTAAGAAAGGGAAACCCGGCGAGTCTGTTTTCTCTCTTTATTTGGAAGTTGCTTTGCCGATATCCTATTTCGAAAAGATTTCCAACGGACATTTCTTTTATACTCCATCCAAAGAGGGCCTAGGCAATATTCATCGCGCAGGCCTTACAGAGATGCTGGAGAAGTGGGAAAGCCTTGAGAAAGAAGCTGTTTTTTCGTGGTTGGATTCTTTTCTTAAATACAACACCTTTGAAATATCTATCCCGTCACTACGGGATTCCAATTTGGCACCGGAAGGAAAAACCGGCGTTATGGTAAGTATTCTGGTGGAATATGAGCTGTTTGATAAACTCAAAAAATCCGGATGGGCTGATGAGTTCAGAGAGAAAATTGAAAATGGAATCATTGGTATCCTTTCTGAAACCGTATATTCGGGGTTGAAAGAAAAGGTGGAAAAACAGTTTTCCTTTACACCCCTTAGTATTAAAGAAAGAGTCGGAAGTTCGGGCGGCGCCATTGTGGGATGGTCTTTCGAAGCGCCAATTCCGGTGGTTCATACAATGCAGGATGTAAACAAATCGGTCATCACACCGATTCCCAATATCTTTCAAGCAGGCCAGTGGGCGTACAACCCGGCAGGATTGCCCATGTGCATCATGACCGGCAAAATAGCGGCAGACAAAGCCATGAAATAGCTGACGCTGTTGCACTACAACAGAATCAATCAATACAAATAGCCCGCTAATGCCGGCTATTTCTATTTTCAAATACTCAGCACGCTTCCCAATATAAGGTGGATAAATGTTTGAAAATAATATACACTAAAAATGGTATAGGCATTATAATTCAGCATTCCATTCTGTATTTTGGAGAAATCAAATGAATGATAATAAGCTGAAGATAATGGAAGAGTTAACAGCCAAACTCCTAGTTGCTACCAAAGAGCTTGCCTATCAGAATGCACAAAAAGAGAAACGAGCAGAAGAGCTATTGGTATTGAAGGATTCACTGTTCAACGAGAAGCAGTTGCTAGAAAAAACACTGATCTCAATCGGAGATGGTGTTATTTCAACGGACAAAAGTGAGAATGTCTTGTTTTTAAATAATATAGCCCAATCGGTTACTGGCTGGACACAAAAAGAAGCCGTAGGGAAACCAATCTATGAAGTATTTAATATAATCAACGAGTATACACGAAGCAGAGATGAAGATATTGTAAGGAAAGTTATGGTAACGGGTAAAATTCATTTACTTGCCAACCATACCATATTAATCAGTAAACATGGCACCGAGATGCTCATAGAAGATAGCGCCGCACCTATTATTAACGAAAAGGGAGATACGATTGGCGTTGTAATCGTATTTAGAGACTACACAGAAAAATGGGAACGTCTCAAAAAAATTGAGCATCTGAGCTTTTATGATGAGATCACTGGATTGTACAACCGCAGATTTTATGAAGAAGAATTAAAGAGACTTGACACAAAAAGAAATTTACCGTTGAGTTTGGTCATGGGCGATGTGAACGGGTTGAAACTCATCAATGACTCCTTCGGACACGAAGTAGGAGATGAACTTCTCAAAAAAGCAGCAACGGCAATTAGCAAGGCGTGCAGAACAGATGACATTGCAGCAAGACTTGGTGGGGATGAGTTTGTTATTATACTTCCTAATTCAAGTTCTGATGATTGTGCGAAAGTGGTTGAACGTATCCAAGAGTATTTGAATAAAGAAAGAGTTCAAGGATTAGATATCTCAATATCTTTTGGATACGAAACAAAATATGATATGAATCAAGACATCAATGATGTTTTCAAGAATACGGAAAACCACATGTATCGGCATAAGATTTATGAGAGTTCCAGCATGAGAAGAGAGACAATCGATTTAATTACAAACACATTATTTGCAAAAAATGGGCGGGAACTGATTCATTCAAAAAATGTAAGCATATTAGCTGAAAACCTTGCCGAAAATATGGGTTTTGGGAAGGACAACATTAATCTCATGAGACTGACGGGGCTAATGCATGACATTGGTAAAATTGGCATATCTGACAGCATCCTCAATAAAGAAGAGAGACTAACGCCCGAAGAGTATGATGAAATCAAAAAACATCCAGAAATAGGGTATCGAATCCTTAGCTCTGTGAATGAATTTTCCGAACTGTCTGAGTTTGTATTGGAGCACCATGAAAAATGGGATGGAACCGGATATCCACAAGGGCTTAAAGGGGAAGCAATCAAAATAGAAGCAAGAATGATCTCAATCTGCGATGCTTTTGATGCAATGTTAACATTAAGAACTTATAGAGAAGTTCTGAGTCGAGAAGATGCAATTAATGAAATTAATCGATGTGCAGGGAGCCAGTTTGATCCAGATATCGCAAGTATCTTTGTAAAAATGATAATTGGTTAGTTGTCAATAAACAAAACAGCCGGCCATCAGTATTAATCTGGTGACCGGCTATTCATTTGCTAAATACCTTCAATCAGGCTATTTGATTACCAGAACCGGCACATCAATATGATGCAACACCCGCGTTGTAACGCTTCCGGTCATTAGTCGGTTTTTCAAAGCGCCAAGCCCGTGGGAGCCCATGATAACCAAATCAATCTTGTTGTCGTCGGCAAATCTGACGATTTCATCAGCAACGTTACCTTGCACGCTAAATGTTTCAACTGGATTTGTCATTCCCTGAAACTGATTCTTTGCGTCTTCCAAGATTTTTATGCTGCTCTCAAGGAGCTCTTCCATCAGGATGGCGGGGTAAACATTACTGCCTCGTCCACTTGAAACCCTCAATTCAGGAGTGACTACACTGAGGATGAAAACTTTTGAATCAAATGCCTTCGCCATTTCCTTTCCCGCATTTATGGCCTTCATGGAATACTCGGAACCATCAACCGGTATCAAAACATTTTTCATACGAACACCTCCTTTACCAGAGATTTGACCTTAGGTCAACTTAAGTATACTACTGCGTGAGATAATTTCAATATTTACACATAAAATAAAAACAGCTCAGTTGACCTTGTAATACGAAGGTAATGGTGCCAAGGGAGATGCGTTCAATGGTTTGGTAAATTTAAATCCTTGGATTCAGAACCTGTTGAAGAGTTTGCGCTAACGGCTGAAGCCATCTGGGAAGAAGAGGGAAACCCTTATACCGGTGATCGTGACTGGTATCTGTATATCTTATTCATTTCATTGCTTTTTGATTGAGCAAAGAAAGTGTTAGCCATTTCCATGAAATTGGTTGTTCATTCTATATTATGTGTGGTGCCGATTGTCGTCGATGCATTCCCACGGTCACACAATCTTATATATTTTGCTCTTTCGCCGACGTTTTTATACGCCGGTCGTATTATTTTGCTAGCATTAATCAATTCTTCCATACGGTGAGCGCTCCAACCGGATATGCGGGCGATTGCAAAGATTGGAGTGAACAACTCAGTCGGTAAGTTCAACATGCTGTATACGAATCCACTATAAAAGTCTATATTAGCACTTACGCCTTTGTAAATTTTTCTTTTGTCTTTAATCACCTCAGCTGCCACTTTTTCTATCGTAACGTATAAATCGTATTCGCTCGTTCTGCCTTTTTCTTCTGACAGATTTCGAACAAAGCGTTTGAATATGTCCGCCCGTGGATCTGATAAAGAATAAATCGCATGCCCCATTCCGTATATAAGCCCAGTTTTATCAAAGGCTTCTTTGTCAAGCACCGCACTAAGATATGCTCGGACTTTCTCTTCATCTTTCCAGTCATCAATTTTACTTTTTATATCTTCAAACATCTCAACAACTTTAATATTGGCGCCGCCATGCTTTGGCCCTTTTAGGGAACCAAGTGCAGCAGCAATCGTCGAGTACGTGTCTGTACCGGATGAAGAAACTACGCGTGTAGTAAAGGTTGAATTGTTACCACCACCGTGCTCTGCATGTAAAACAAGAGCTAAATCTAAAATGCTGGCTTCCAATTTAGAGTATTTGCTGTCAGGCCGTAACATATGTAGAATATTTTCTGCAGTAGATAATTCTGGCTTGGGGTTGTGGATAACCAGACTCTTATCTTGAAAGTAATGGATATAAGTTTGATATCCATACACCGATAGCAACGGAAACAATGCAATCAGTTGAAGGCTTTGTCTTAATACGTTTGGCAAGCTGGTATCATTAGCTTCTGGGTCAAACGAATGCAGGGTAAGCACGCTCCGGGACAAATTGGTCATCATATCAAAAGTCGGGGACTTCATGATGGTATCTGTTGCAAAATTGGTTGGTAAGACGCGATACTTAGATAATATGTTTAAAAATCCTTGTAATTCGCTTTTTGAGGGAAGTTTTCCAAATAATAAAAGATATGTCGTTTCTTCAAATCCAAATCTTTTCTCACTGATAAAGCCATCCACAATTTCTTCAATATCGATGCCCCGATAATACAGTTTCCCCTCGCAAGGGAACTTTTGCCCATCAACCTCTTTGAAAGATTGAATGTCGGAAATCTCTGTGAGCCCGGTCAATACACCATTCCCATTAATATCTCTAAGCCCGCGATTCACTTTATGTTCAATATAAAGTTTCTGATCAATAGAGCTGTTTCTTACGCACAAATCGGTCCATAGCTGAATTTGAGGAATTATATCATCCGCTATTACCACGGCTGTTCTTCTGCGGGGATGACCTATAAGGGTTTTGCGTATTTTCATCAACAAATCAAATTTCATAATGTTCTCCATATATCTTGACGGTAACTATGATGACACAATATATTTTTGACTTTTGAACATAATATCAAATAAACAGTGATTAAATTTGGATAAACGTAATTTTCACGAAAAACACATAAACGCCAGGTACCTAAACTTAGTTCATTTACCTTGAAGGTTTTGTGCAACCCTCAGAGGCAATGAAGTTGCATACGGATTATTGTTTGAGCGGCGACTGGCTGGCGGCGGTTCTTTTGTAGTCTCCTTAACACGTTCAAATCACCAGTGAAATTTCTAGTTTGAAAGAAGTTTGAAAGTTTCGAATAAAGCATCCCGCCTTGACTATTATTTAACAAATGATATAATTTTGCCAACAGAGTGAGGAGGGATACCATGACAAAATGCATCTGCAACAATCGCAAAGCGCGCATCACACCAAAGAAACATTTTTTTGTAATTCGTTGTAAACACTGTGGCGAAGTAGCCATTGGCTTGACAATGAAGGAAGCGACGGAAGCTTGGGACAAGATTCAGGATGAAAAAAAAGAAGCCTGCTAGGCTTCTTTTTTATTGGTACACCATCACGGGTTCGAACCGTGGACACCCTGATTAAGAGGGGCAACGACAACGGGGCGTTCACAAAGGAAACGCGCGTTCTTCCATGCACGTTTCCATGCCTTTCCATGCCTTATTTTCGTGGGTTTTTGCCTGTTTTGAATACATGGAAAATTACGCAAACGTACGTTTTTTATGCCTGCTGGAGGCACCCTTTAAAAGGCTGTTTCCAAGACGGACAGGAAGCGCAGAAGCCATTTGGAAAATAAAGGAAACAATTGCAAAACACTCAACGAAACCGTTGCAAAACACGCAATAGATTCGTAGTAAAACACGCAATACAATAATATAACCCTTAAGGATCTGTAAATAACAAGCGATAAAAGACATTTTAATTTCAAAAAAAAGAAAAAAATGAAATTAAAACTTAAAAATATGTTTTTTATTTCATTATTTTTGACAAAATGAAATTAGAGTGCTATAATCAAGTTGTTATTTCAATTATGGAGGTTATAAAATGAAAACCCGAGCCGGAGAATATAGGACAAACTTTTCTGGGGAAATGCAATACAAATCATTCGTACCTAGTAGTTTGCCACCTACTCCTCCCATTGATATGGATGAGGAGCTGCTTCAACTTCTTTTAGCGGCACATCGCAGTATCGCAAAACTTGAGGGTATCTCATCCCAGATTCCCAATGTAGATTTGTTTGTATCTATGTATGTACGAAAAGAGGCGCTTTTATCATCTCAAATTGAAGGGACACAGGCTACCTTGGACGATGTTTTGGATCCCAACATACAAGATAATGTAAATCGGGATGTTGGTGAAGTTGTAAATTATATCAAAGCTTCTGCCTACGCCCACAGCCGGCTTCAAGAGCTTCCGCTTTGTAATCGACTCTTAAGAGAAACCCACGCAGTTCTGATGGAGGGCTTAAGAGGAAGCGAGAAGAGTCCAGGCGAATTTCGAAAAACGCAAAATTGGATCGGGCCGGCTGGCAGCACTATAAAAACTTCAAAGTATATCCCACCAAATGTAGAGGACATGATTGAGGCTATGTCAGATTTTGAAAAATATATGAACCAGGAAGATGACCAAGATCTCTTGATTAAGATTGCATTGCTTCACTATCAATTTGAAACGATCCACCCATTTCTAGATGGGAATGGGAGAGTAGGGCGACTGCTTAT
Source organism: Anaerovoracaceae bacterium (assembly GCA_041752735.1). Taxonomy (GTDB): domain Bacteria; phylum Bacillota; class Clostridia; order Peptostreptococcales; family Anaerovoracaceae; genus UBA1422. The sequence continues at coordinate 16,454 of JBGSVW010000035.1, forward strand.
TAATCTATGGCTAATGACGAAAAAGTTGCTAAGTTTTGAAACGCTGTATATGTCATATTACTTTAAGCGCAATCGGATTGAATATTATGATCGACTCATGGAAACGAGAGTGAAAGGAAATTACGAGCAGTGGATTAAATTCTTTCTAAAGGCAGTTAGCGAATCAGCAGATGATTCGATTAAGACAATCGAAGATCTGACAAAGTTGCATGAGCAAAACATAGCGATGGTTGAAAACACTGGTAAGGCAATGAAAAATGTAATGCGAGTATTTTCATATCTTGAAAAGCATCCGATTATTGACATAAAAAAAGCGAGTGAGGATCTTCAAATCACATTCAACACGGCTTCGAGGGCGATTGATAAATTAGTAGAGCTAGGCATCCTTGAGCTGGCTGCGAACTCCCAGCGGTATAGGGTCTTTGCTTATAAGGATTATTTGAACATCTTAAGACGTGATACCGAATAAATAATTATTAATACGACCCAGGCAAAGAGGAGCAACTACAAGCTTCTCTTTTTCTTTGGGAAAAACAAATTGGTGAATCCGGTATTTGAGTAAACTACCGCTCGTCCCCAAAAGTATATAGAATTGGGGACAAAAGGTTCTGCTGTCACTTCCGATGTTGGCGCAATTTTACTTCCGATGTTGGCGGGACTATATCTCCAATGTTAAAGAAAAAACCGCTGTAAATCTATTAAAACTCGCGGTTTTAGGAATGCTATTCATTGGCCGTTCGCACCATGGGCACCTTAATTTTATTTTGGCTGCAACTGGAAGCAGCTAACGAGCAAACGACTGCGCGCCAATGGCTATTTCTCTGCGGCATTTATAAGGCTAGCTGCAAGGGCAAACGTCTCATCATCGAAGTGGGTATAGATCTTCGCTGTGGTCGAAATATCCGCGTGCCCCATGAGCACTTTTGCTATATTGATCGGCACTCGTTTTTTCTCAAGATCTGTTCCATAGGTATGCCGGAGACAATAAGGGACGAGATCTTTAGGGACTGCGCAAGGTGGCTTCATTTCATTACGATATAACGCGCCACCCAATTCAATATGGAGTAACCTGTGAAACGCTTTCCACAAATTCTTGTAATTTTGTTCTGTCATCATTTTTCCAGCTTCGTTTGGACAGACATAATCGAAAGGACTCCCAGGCTTAAGGTGCGGCCTGAGCTCATTGGCAAGAGGAATCTTCCGGATTCCGGCAGCGGTCTTGGGAGGGCCAATCTGCCTCCCTTGTTTCCCAGCCTTCGAGACGGAGATAACACCCTTGGCAATGTCTATATCGAGCCACTGCAGTGCGCGAACTTCCCCGGGCCTTAGCCCTGAATATAACATAATAAGAATAAATAAGCCTTTTGGATGCTTACCCGCAGCAGCCAGCAAAGCGGCCCTCTCGTGGGCAGTTAAGGCCCTACGTTTGCCATCTGGTTTGGTTGCAGGCAGACCTAGGCTTTTGGTGATATCCTTCTCAATCATATTTTCCCTGTATGCCTGGCGAAAGATCCCACAAATGACGTCATAAACCTTCTTGACTGTGGATCTTGTCTTGCCTTGCTCCCGGTTCAAAATTTCTTGCAGTTGGGCAGGCTTCACTTTTTCAAGGGGTAAGTGGTCAAGTGGCTTTAGCTTAGAAGAAAGCAGCAGCATATCTCTGTACCATCCATCAGATATCTTCGGACGCTTGTAGACTTCAATATATCGCTCCCGCCATTGACCGACGGTGCATTGACTATAATCGCCTCTGTCGATAATCTTTTTCCTCTTCTCTATTTTTGTAAGAAGATCCATTTGGCTGTGGGCCTTCACATCAATGACCACATCCTTATAAATCAATCTTTGTCGATACTCGTATTCCTTTGTCATGGTATCATCCTCCCTCCGGGTACAAAAAACCCAGGAAATTGACAACCCTGGGTGGAGGTGATACTATATGGGCATGGAAATATCCATAGACTCACTCCCACAGTGGGTTGGCTGAACGCCTCTGTTAACGCAGGGGCGTTTTGGTTTTTTTGCAGTTTTATTCTGTTTGTTCTTCACATTCTATTATAGGCAGTTGCACACGCAGATGCTCATTGTCGATGTGTATAATCTCATGGGCCAATGCTTCCATCTGCTGCTCATAGTTCAGATTTTTATTTATAAATACGTTGTAATCTCCATTTGCATCTAGAACTACATATCCTTTTAGTTTTGGTGGCATGCCATCCAGTCTTACAAATACATTGTCCATTCTCTCACCGCTTTCGTGTTGTAGTACCATTTTAAGGGATACTACGTACGATTAACGGTACACTAATCGTCATACCCGTCGTATCCGCTGTCTTTTTTCATTCGTTTTATCATTTCCGCTACCAGCTCAAGATCTTCTTTGGATACACCCTTGGCTGCAGAAAAGAGGGTTCTCATCCCAGGTTTATTTTTTAATTCGTCTAAGTAGTCCAGTGTTTCCGGGTCCAGTGTTCCGACATAGGAGCTGTGGCCTGGCTTTTCTACGAAGTCATCCAGGGTGCAATCTAATACAGTTGCTAGCGCCCTCATGGTTTCGAGTCCCGGATTTGGAGTATCTCCATAAAGGATTTTATTCAAAGTGCCAATAGGTACGCCGGACCTTTCCGACAATTCCCTATTTCCAATATCTCTATCCTTCATAATTTCTTTTAGTTTTAGCGATGACATATGTACGTACCTCCTTGTTATCAAGATAATACTCCTTATTCGGTAGTAATGCAATAAAAATAATTTAAAAAAAGGAATTTTGCCTATTGACATGTTCCTTATGGGGGTGTATTGTTTGCGCAAGAGTTCCAAATAAGGAATGAACGAAACGATGAAAGGAGAACAAAATGGGTTATAGCGCAAATATCAACGCAGAAATGGTGCGACGCAGGATCAGAAAACCTGAAGTTGCAACAGCACTGGGAATCAGTGAAAAGACCTTCCGAAACAAATTGCAAGGGAAGACAGAATTTACATTTGCTGAAGTACAAGCAGTAAGAGACACTTTTTTCCCGGAGCTATCCCTGGAATATCTGTTTGAAAGAATCGACGATTAACAATGTGAAGGTGCCAGGAAAACAGGAGGTGAGAAGATGCGAAGACAAGATTGGATTAAGCGGCTGGAGCAAGAAACAAACGGCCAGCCACTGATCAGTAAAAGAAAACTACGCTGCTTGGGCCGTGGCGATGAGTTCATCAATAAACTTGTGAACGGACTGGACAAATATCCCGGAGGACCAAGAGGCGCTTGCTCCTATGCGGTTGAGGATGTGGCAGAGCGAATTATGAAAGAGAGAGTTTGAGAAAATGATTGTTGGAAAGGAAAAAGACGAAATGACTATTGAAGAATACTTTAGGATTTATGAAGAAAAGAAAGAGAAATTTACGGAATTCGTAAATACCTTGAAAAAGCAGGCCGAGATTGCTGAAAAGTTTACATCGGCAAGCTACAATTACGAAATTAGAAATCGTGCAGATGATCCGACGAAGGCATTTGTATACGAGTGGCTTGAAATAGAATCGGGTGGTTACCTTTACAAGATTAATACCTCGCACAACTCAGCGCTGGCTAATGAACTGCAACTTGTAGCTGTACTAATCTTCCCGGAGGAAATTCGGGGACTCATGGAAAAATGCGAGTGCTAGGAAAACAAAAAATAAAAAAGCCCCTTTCGGGACGAATCAACTTAATAAATATTATATATCAAATCAAAGTAAATGTACATAGTAAATCACAAAATAAACAAAAGAGGAGAAGCAAAATGGCCACCCTATATGAAATCAACGAGGCGATCCTCTCGTGCATCGATCTGGAATCCGGAGAGATCATCGATGAAAGCGCCTTGGAAGCCCTGCAGATGCAGCGGGATGAGAAGCTAGAGAACGTCGGACTATGGGTTAAGAACCTAGCAGCGGAAGCTTCTGCCCTTGGCACAGAGATCAAGACACTCACAGAGCGGAAACGCACCAAAGAAAACAAGACAGAATCACTTACGAGTTATCTAGCATCCGCTCTTCGCGGAGAGCGGTTTGAGACACCAAGAATCTCTGTATCCTGGAGAAAAAGCGAGGTTGTAAATATTTGCGAAGGTGCAATTCTTCCGGGCGAATACCTTGTGCCGGTTGATCCAAGACCGGACAAAACACTTCTTAAACAAGCTCTTAAAGAAGGCGCTGAAATATGCGGTGTAGAACTTATTTCCAAGAACAACATCCAAATCAAGTAGGAGGTGCAGGATGGGTATCGCAGTTATGGTTTTAGGGGAGAGTGGATCTGGCAAATCCGCCTCCATGAGAAATTTCACAGGTAAAGAAATCGGGGTTATCAATGTATCCGGCAAACCACTGCCGTTTCGATCTGATATAAAAACCTTTCGAAGTGACGATTACATGCAAATAGATCAGGTGCTGAAAAAAGCCACGTCAAAGTCAATCGTCATAGATGATGCGCAGTATTTGATGTCCTATGAGTTCATGAGAAGGTCAGATGAAACCGGTTTTCAAAAATTCACCGATATCGGAAAGAACTTCTGGTCCTTGGTACAAGTGGTCATCAAGGAATTGCCGGAGGATGTCATTGTATATTTCATGTGCCACACGGAGCGGGATCAGGAAGGAAATGAGAAGGCAAAGACCATTGGAAAGCTACTAGATGAAAAAATCACTGTAGAAGGGATGTTCACCATCGTTCTAAAGACGAAGGTCATTGATAGCCAATACAAATTTCGGACCCAGACCAGCGGCAAAGACACCGTCAAAAGTCCCATAGGCATGTTCGACGAAGCGGAGATCGAAAACGATCTAAAGTTCGTTGATGCAAAAATCAGAGAATATTATGAGTTAACCAAAAGCAGTAAGAAAGGAGAAAAGTAATGAAGGAATTTAAAGGCTACAAGGAGGCCAAGCCATACTCTGACCAGGAGAAGCTGCCACCGGGGGGATATCCCATTGTTATCAAAGCGGCTAAAGTGGAAAGCTTTGATTGGGGGGAACTGCTAATTATCCAGTTTGATATTTCCGAAGGTGAGTACAAAGATTTCTACAAAGAAAACTATATGAACCAAAGCATGGAGGACCGAAAGTGGAAAGGCAATTTGCGGCTTAATCTTCCCAAGGAAGATGGCAGCGAGAAAGACAATTGGACGCTTCGAAGCCTTAAAACAAACATGCTTGCCCTAGAAGACAGCAACGAAGGATTCAGATGGGAGTGGGATGAAACCAAGCTTAAGGGACTTAAGGTTGGTGGCCTGTTCCGGGAAAAGGAGTATGAGTATAACGGCAAGACTGGTTTCTTTACAGAATGCTGCAAACTGCATGATCTAGAAAAAACCAGATCCGGAAACTTCAAGATTCCTGAGCCTAGATTGCTCAGTAAAAAAGGCTCGGATAATTCAAGCCCCGAGTATGGCCCGGTCAGGGATGAAGATATCCCATTCCTATAAAGGGTGGCCACTATGGAATATGCACCCTTGGAAATAGACAAAATGCTTGCTTCGATGGTAATCCTTGTTGATACAAGAGAGCATCCTGGCAGGGAGTTTGAGAAACGCTCGGAGGGGTTTAATTGCCCCTTTGAGCGGGCTAAACTTGATTTCGGCGACTATTCCTGTGCCTTTACCAACCTGTCCGGTAGAACTGAAAGAATGGATCATTTGATAGCAATAGAACGCAAGATGGACGCCAACGAACTCGGTCTTTGTTTTGGACGGGAGAGGGAGAGATTTCAGCGGGAATTTGAACGGGCCAAGGAAGTGGGAGCTAGACTTTACCTTCTCATAGAAGACGAGTCGTGGGAGAAAATCTATTCGGGCCGGTATGGATCAGGAGAAAAATTCAGGTGCAAGCTAAACCCAAAAGCCATGACTTCTTCCCTTCATGCATGGACCACTAGATATAATTTGCAGCTTCGGTTTTGCAGAAAAGAGACCACAGGGAAGTTAATCAGGGACATTTTATTTTATGAGTTAAAAGAGCATTTAGAGAGCGGAAATCATATTGCTATTGAGGAGATTTGAAGATGGCTGATAATAAGGGTTATATCAAAATATATCGCTCGCTCTTTGATAACCCGGTCGTATGTAAAGACACGGATCACCTTGCCGTTTGGATATATTTACTCTGCGAGGCAACCCATATGGATAGGGCGGTAATGTTTGGAGGAGAGAAAATAATCTTGAAGCCAGGGCAGTTTACAACAGGCAGAAAGCGAATTGCGTCAAAATTAAATGTAAACATTAGTAAGGTGCAACGAATCCTAAAACTGTTCGAAAACGAACAACAGATTGAACAACGAACAGACCGCCAATGTCGTTTAATTTCAATAGTAAACTGGTCTTTGTATCAAGAAAGTGAACAACGGAATGAACAACGAGTGAACAACGACCGAACAACGAGTGAACAACGAGTGAACACTAAACAAGAATGTAAAGAACGTAAAGAATGTAAGAATGATAAGAATATATACGCCGAGCTGCCGCCGGCATTGGTAGCTACCCTTAATGATTTCGAGGAAATGAGAAAGAAAAAGAGAAATCCTATGACAGATCGGGCGAGGGAACTACTGCTTAAAAAGCTGAAGACTCTTACCGGTGGTGATACCAATAAATGTATAGCCCTACTGGAAGAGTCCATTGAGAAGGGCTGGGCTAGTGTCTATCCACCAAGGCAGGAACTGACAAAAGCAAAAATGAAAAACTTCATGGACATAGATTTATCGGAGGTGACCCATGACACAAGAAGAAGCAAAAGCGATGATGCAAAAGATTCAGATCCACTACTGGAGATTCTTTAAGGATATGCCAGAAGAATACATGGCGTTCACCGTAAAAGAATGGCATAGGTTTCTAGAAAAAACACCGGCAGCGGATGTAGCTGATGCCCTCGATTATCACATAAACGAAAGTCCATTCCCGCCAGGGATCGCAGAGATTCAGGTGCAGCTTAAAGCAGTGTATGATAACCGTCACCGGAAACGATTAGCGGAGCAACCTGCACTGGCACCACCAACCGATATGCTGTCAGACGAAGAGAGAGAACTAAAGATAGCGGAGATGCGAAGAAAACTTAACGAATCTTTTAGCTGGAAGGAGTAGCGCATGCCAGGACGAACATACACTATCCCGGAGAACGTTTGGCGGAAGTGCATCTGCATCATAAGGGATTATGACAGGACCCAGGCGGAATATGAGAGCTTGCTACATCAAAGCCCTTCTCCTCTTACAGGAGAGCCGAAGGCGAGAAGCCCAAGCAGTCCTACAGAGCGGGCAGGCATGAATCGTGCACTGATGGCCATAAGATTAAATGCAGTGGATGAAGCCTTTACGATTATTCCTCCTGAGTACAGCCAGGCAATTAGGGACAATATCGTGAAGCGGATTCAATATCCGGATTACGCGGACCGGAGAACCTTTTGTAGGTGGAAGGCAAGGATGCTTAAATATCTCGCAGAAAAATTGCTGTTGATATAAAGATGTCTCACAATCCCTAAAAAAATGTGATATTATGTTATTGGGTAGAAATGACCCAAAACTATATAATGCAGAAACGACCGTCTTTGAGGCGGTTTTTTCGTAGGCATAAATAAACAGAATGGCAGCAATAACAGCTGCCTTTTGTATTGGGAGCGTGAGTCTTGCCCGAAAGTAATAGAAGGGCAAGCGGCTGCCCATTAAGGTGAACGCATGAGAGATTTTCATAGCAGTGCCAAGTGGCGAAGAAAGCGTGCTGCAATATTAAGACGGGATCAGTACCGATGTGTCGAGTGCAGAAAGTATGGAAGGCTGATTGAGGCCACCATCGTCCATCACATCAAACCATATGAAGAGTATCCTGAACTTGCTTATGAGAGCAGCAACCTAGAGAGCCTATGCACTACATGCCACAACAAGGCCCATCCTGAAAAGGGAACTAAGAGTTTAACATACCAAAGATTAAGACCATAAAAAGGCAGCCCCCCCCTATGAAATGTTGCAATTCCAACGCATTTTAACTGGGGTGGGTTTGGGCTTCCGACTACGCCATATTTTCCATAAAGGGGGGAAAGCTAAATGCAGGTTAAAAACACCGCAATTGACAAGATAAAACCATATGAGAACAACCCGAGAATCAATGAAAAGGCCGTTGAAAAGGTAGCGGCGAGCCTTAAAGAGTTCGGGTTTCAGCAGCCGATTGTGGTGGATAAGGATGGGATAATCATTGTTGGCCATACCAGATTAAAGGCAGCGGAGAAGCTTGGCCTAAAAGAAGTGCCGGTTTTATATGCAACCACTCTTTCTGAAGAGCAGGTAAAGGCATACCGCCTGGCGGACAATAAGACCGCGGAGTTTTCCGAGTGGGATATGGACCTTCTTACAGGAGAGCTTGAAGGACTAGAGGCCTTTGACTTTGACATGGTGCCTTTCGGGTTTGAGAAGTTTGGGGAGATTGCCGAAGACGACTTTGATGCAGATGAAGCAATTTCTGAAATTGAAGAGGAAGGATACGAGCCTTTTACCAAGCTTGGCCAGATCTGGAAGCTGGGATTGCACCGGCTACTTTGTGGAGACAGCACTAAGCCAGAGGATGTGGAATTGCTTATGGATGGCGCGCTTGCTGACATGGTCTTTACAGATCCGCCCTGGAATGTGAACTACGGCGCGGTGGAAGAAAAGAATGCCCAAGGGTACAAGCCGAGGACGATTATGAATGACTCCATGGACACAGAAGACTTTAAGGAGTTCATGCAGAAATCCTTTTCCTGTATGAGTAAGGTTTCAGAGCCTGGGGCCATGACCTATGTGGTGATGTCCGCCCAGGAGTGGGGCAACGTCATGCTTGCCTTATCGGAAAATAGTTACCATTGGTCCTCGACGATTATCTGGAACAAGGACCGGCTGGTGTTATCCCGCAAGGATTACCATACCAAATACGAGCCCATCTGGTACGGGTGGAAAGATGGCGCTCCAAGAAAGTTTCCTCTTACGGACAGAAAGCAAAGCGACGTATGGGATATTGAAAGACCGTCAAAGAGTGACGAGCATCCCACCATGAAACCGATAGAACTTGTGGCCAGGGCAATTCAAAACAGCTCGGAATCTAGCAGCAATGTATTAGATCTGTTTGGCGGATCAGGAACGACCCTGATTGCAGCAGAGCAAACTGGAAGGCGCTGCTTTATGATGGAGCTCGATCCCAAATATTGCGACGTCATTATTCGAAGGTGGGAGCTTCTTGCCGGACAAAAGGCGGAGCTCGTAAACTGAATTACCTTGACTTTAGAGTCAGTTAGAGGGTACATGGTAGTGCGAAATGCATTAGGAGGAAAAAATGAATATGATTAAACCATATGCGATTGAACGCTTAAGACAAAACTACCCTCGGGGAACCAGAGTCGAGCTTTTATCCATGAACGACCCTTATACCAAACTCCTTCCGGGAGACCAAGGAACGGTTACGGACATCGACGATACCGGAACAGTCTTTGTTGACTGGGATAGAGGCTCATGCCTTGGCCTTGTTTATGGCATCGACCATTACAGAAAGGTGGAGAGCGTATGAATGAAAAGGTGAAAGAACAAATCCTGGCCATAAGGGACACCGGCGCGACAAATATGTTTGATATCAACTCGGTAGGTAGACTCGCCATGGACCATAGCTACTATGAGCTTGTCAGCTTCTTGGAGGAGAAAACCAAAGAATACCTTCACTTCATTTTAACCGGCGAGACCGAAGAAATAACAGATGCCGCATTTGTAAGAAAACCCGCAAGGCTTGATGACTTGATTGCCTGGGATAAGGTGGCCAAGCAAAGAAGCCAGTTTGCTATTGAAAAAACCATTGAGCTTGAGCAAGCGGAATTTGAACACTTCGCAAACGACCTTTTTGCCGACCAGGATTTCATCAAAGAAAATGTCGAGCTGATGCAGGTAGATAAAAACGGCATTAAGCACTGCATTCTTGTGAGAGCGAGAGGGGAAACCGCTGGCATCCTAGTGGAAAGCGAAGGCTACGAATATTCACGGTATGCGGCTTATCTGAAAGGCTAAAAAAAATTAATACGAGAGGGACTTCAATCGGAGTCCTTTTTTCGTTCCAAAGAAGGGATGGTGGCAGTATGGAAAAAGAAGCACAACACTATAAAAGAGAAATCATAAAGAAAATGAAAAACGTCAGCACATACAACGTCAGCTTTATCTATACTATCGACACCCTTGCCAAGGTCCTAGCTGACTACAACAAGACCACAGACCAGTTTCAGGGTACGGGTGGAAACATCATCGTCAAGCACACCAATAAAAACGGATCAACCAATGCGGTGAAAAATCCTTTGTACCTAGCCATCGAAAAGCTGCGGGATGACATCATCGCCTATTCCAGGGAACTGGGACTCACCCCTGCAGGACTTAAAAGAATCAACCAAGACGGAAATACACCACCGGCCAAAGTTTCAAAACTCGATGAGGTGATGGAGGCCATAAGGCGTGAGTAGGAATCTTCACTTTGAAGAGGTCATGGCTTATTCGGAAGGCGTTGTGGCAGGAGAGATCGTTGCCAACGAAGACCGGGTGCTAGCCTGCCAGCGATTCCTAAATGATTTGCAAGACGACAAATGGAACTTTAGGCCGAAAGACGCAGAGTTTGTTGTGCGGATCATTGAAAAAACCTTCGTCCATATCAAGGGGCCGGCTAGAGGGAAACCATTTTTACTTGAGCCCTGGGAGAAATTCGTCTGCTATAACATTGCAGGATTTTATCTTAAAGACACAAACGAACGTCGATTCAAAGAGGCGTTTATTTTTATACCGAGAAAAAACAGCAAGACCCTATTTGCCTCGGCTCTGGCCTGGGCGTTATCGCTTCTTGATCGGAAATATTACTCGGTTCTTTACATCATCGCGACCAAGCTTGACCGTGCTTTAGAAGCCTTTGAAAACATCCGTGAAAACATCGAGTACATGGGCGAGCGAAGCAACTTCAAAGTTCTGGATAACAACTCTGAGCACAGTATCAGCAGAGTCTTTTACGACGGCAAAGGCGAGAAGACCGGGGCGATGAAAATACAGGCTTTGGCTAGCGACTCAAAGAGAGCCGACGGACTAAACGCCAACATCGTCATCCTGGATGAAATGCACGCATATAAAAGCGCCAATGAATACTTTGTATATAAGCAGGCCATGAAAGCATATATCAACAAGCTGCTAATCGGCATTACCACAGCCGGTGAAAACATGAGCAGCTTTTGTTACCAGAGGCTTATCTACTGCCAAAGCGTCCTTCGGGGAACTGTTATGGACGACCAGTATTTTATCTTCATCTGCATGGCAGATAACCCGGAGGATTACACCAACCCCATTGAGCACGAGAAAGCCAACCCGAATTACCGGGTGACCATACGGCCCCAGGACATTATGGATGAGGCGCTGCAAGCACAAAACGATCCAAGCGGTCGAAGCGAGTTTTTAAATAAGTCCCTTAACGTCTATACGAATGTCATGGGCACCTACTTTGATATCTTTGAAGTCCAGGCATCGGACGAAACATATAACTGGACCTTAGAGGAACTTTCGAAGCTTCCAATCAAGTGGTACGGGGGCGCGGATCTATCCAGGCTCCACGACCTTAGCGGAACGTCCCTTCACGGAAGATATAACGGTGTGGATATCGCCATCACCCATGGATTCATCCCGGTTGTCATGGCGCAGCTTAAAGCGACTGAAGACAATATCCCATTTTTCTGGTGGGAAGAGCAAGGATGGCTGACGCTTTGTAACAGCGAGGTTATCGACTATGACGATGTGGTCAAGTGGTTTAAGTCCATGCGGGATATGGGATTTCGGATCAGATGGGTTGGATATGACAGAAGGTACTCTAGGGAGTTTATTGCAAAAATGAAAAGCGCGAACTTCAAGGTAAAGGACCAGCCCCAAAGGTATGTGGAAAAAACAGAACCCTTTCGAGAGATTGAAAAACAGATCAAGCAAAAGAAGTTTTACCACGTCCATAACAAAGCCTATGAATATTGCATCGGAAATGTCATGGCCATAGAAGACAGCGACGACTTTGTGAAATTCCAAAAGGTCCAAAAGACCCAGCGAATCGATTTATTTGATGCCGACGTCGTTGCCACAAAGCAAATGATGATTGACATTGAAAAATCGAACAAGTCCAAAGAGTGGTTTGATGAGGAGTGATTAAATGAAAAAAAAACCAAATACAGCCCGGGATAAACCGACTCAAAGCAGGGACGCGTACTCTTCTTGGATTACCACTTCTGACGCGTATGAGACCCTTTGTGTCAGCGGATACACCCGGCTATCAGATAATCCGGAAGTGCAGATGGCGGTGAATAAAATAGCCGACCTGGTATCTTCCATGACCATTCACCTGATGAAAAACACAACCACAGGAGATATCCGGATTCAAAATGAACTGTCCAAGAAGATAGACATTTCACCTAATGTGAATATGACGAGAAAAACGTTCATCCATGGAATTGTAAAAACGCTGCTTTTAGAGGGAAACTCGGTTGTCTTTCCAAAGACGGACAAGGGACTTATTGGAAGCCTTGTGCCGCTCAAACCCTCCCGGGTGAGCTTTATTGAAAGCGGCGATTCGTACTTGATCCGGTATGGCAGCGAAGGGTTTGATCCGGCTAATTTACTTCATTTTGTCATCAATCCTGATCCGGAACGGCCATGGCTCGGGCAGGGTAACCGGGTTGTCTTAAAGGACATTGTCCAAAACCTAAAGCAGGCTGCAGCCACAAAAAAAGGATTCATGGAGTCCAAGTGGAAGCCGTCGGTCATCGTCCGGGTGGATGCCCTGGCAGATGAGTTTTCCGGAAAAGCAGGCCGGACGAAATTCCTGGAAGAATATGTGGCATCCCAAACAGCAGGTGAACCCTGGGTCATTCCGGCGGAGCTACTGGATGTCCAATCGGTAAAGCCTTTATCCTTACAGGACCTTGCCATAAACGATGCGATTACCCTGGACAAAAAGACTGTGGCCGGCATCTTTAGTGTTCCGGCTTTTGTGGTTGGCGCTGGGGATTACAGCAAAGATGAATACAACAACTTCATCAATACGATCATCCTATCCATTGCAAAAGAGATTGAGCAGGAACTGACGAGAAAGCTTCTTATTTCGCCGGATCTATATTTCAGGTTTAACCCAAGAGCCCTGTATGCCTATGACATACAGGAACTGTCCGGGGTGGCCCAGGAGCTCTTTGTACGAGGGATTATGACCGGCAACGAAGCAAGAGGCTGGCTAGGGATGCCGCCTATGAACGGCCTTGATGAACTTGTGATATTAGAAAACTTCATCCCTATCGGGTCGATTGCAGACCAGAAGAAACTCAAACAGAACGGAGGAGAGTAATGGAAAGAAGCAAATTTCAAATAAGAAACCTAAACATGGAAATAGAGAAAAGGTCAGATACCGGCGAAGGGGATCTGTTTTTGGAAGGGTACTTTGCTGTCTTTAATTCCATCTATGAATTATGGCCCGGAGCTACTGAAAGCATCGCGCCTGGGGCATTTGCAGACTCGCTAAGTGGAGATGTTAGGGCTCTTTATAACCATGACCAAAACATCGTCCTTGGGCGAACGGCTGCTGCCACCGTGGAACTACGGGAAGACAGCTACGGCCTTTATGGAAAAATCAAAATCAATCGTGACGACAGTGATGCCATGAACGCATACTCGCGTATCCAACGCGGGGACGTCACCCAGTGCTCGTTTGGTTTCGATATAGAAAGCGAGGAGCTCAGAGACAATGGCGACGGCACTTGCCACTGGACGATCCGAAAAGTCAACCCCTTATGGGAAATCTCACCCTGCGTATTTCCGGCTTATCAAGAGACGACCGTTTCAGCGAGAAGGCAGGATTACGAAGAAATCAAAAAACGACAACTGGAAAAATGGCGTGAAGAAACGCGCAAAAAATTAGGAGGTAAATAATGGCTCTAAAAGTTTTGATGCTGAGAAAAAAGCTCAGTGAAAAAAATAAGGAACTTTCGGATCTTCGAAAGACATCGGAAGGGTTTTCCACCCGTGAAGCAGAATTGGAACAGTCAATCGAAGAGGCAAAGACCGAGGAAGAAAAGACAGCGGTGGAAGATGCCATCACGCAGTTTGAAAAGGAAAAGGAAGAAAGCGAAGAGGCAGCGACCGCTCTTGAAACCGAAATCAAGGGAATTGAAACCGAGATTGAAGACCTGGAGCGTAGCATCCCCAAGGCTGAAAACATCGCAGATATTATATCCATCAAGAGAGGAGAACAAAAAAGTATGAACACAAGAAAGTTTTTCGGGATGTCGCCTGAACAGCGGGATGCCTTTGTAGCAAGAGACGACGTCAAGGAATTTTTGGCAAGAGCAAGAGAACTGGGCGGCTCTCAGTCAAGAGGAGTCACCGGCGCGGAGCTTGGGATTCCTGAAGTCATTTTAGAGTTGCTGCGTGACAACATGTACCGCTACAGCAAGCTCATCACCAAAATTAGGTTAAAGCCGGTAACGGGAAAAGCAAGACAAAACATCTCCGGGACAGTGCCTGAGGGCGTTTGGATGGAGGCTGTTGCCAATCTGAACGAGCTTGAGATTGTCTTTAACCAGATTGAAGTCGACGGCTACAAGGTTGGCGGTTTCATTCCGATTCCAAACTCCACCCTGGCGGACAGCGACCTTAATCTTTCCAGCGAAATTCTGGACGCACTTGGGCAGGCCATTGGTCTTGCCATCGACAAGGCCATCCTTTACGGATCTGGCACAAAGATGCCCCTTGGCATTGCCACTAGACTGGCTCAGACAAGCAAGCCAGGAAGCTGGGGACTAAACGCACCTACATGGACGGATCTTCACACCAGCAATATCTTAAAGATCAACCCAAGCGGTATGACGGCTGAAGCCTTCTTTGCTGCCCTGGTTTTAAACCTGGGAGTTGCTGCGCCGAACTTTGCCACAGGCGGAACCTTTTGGGCCATGAACAGAAAGACCCGAATGACCATCCTTTCCAAGGCCATTACCTTTAATGCTTCCGGTGCTATTGTAGCCGGGCAAATGGGAACTATGCCTGTCGAAGGTGGTGAGATTGTAGAACTGGACTTTATCCCAGACAACGACATTATAGGTGGATTTGGATCGCTTTACCTACTCGCGGAGCGTGAGGGGTCACTGCTTTCCATGTCTGAGCACGTGAGATTCCTCCAAGACCAGACGGTCTATAAGGGAACAGCCAGATATGACGGAGCCCCGGTTATTGGAGCAGGCTTTGTGATTGTAAATATCAACAACGCAAGCGCGACAACCTCTAAGACCTTTGAAACCGACTATGCCAATACGGAGCTTGGAGCCTTGGGCGTAACCTCTGTTGCAGGCACAGCTTCTGGAGATACTTTGATTACCGTAACAGGTGGCGAAGTTTCCGGCACGACTTTCGGATACAAGGTTCTTGGCAAGGTAGCGGCAGTAGCAAGCGGTGACAAGAAGACCGGATTTACCACCTTCACTTCACCGGACGATATCACTGCGGAAACCGGCAAGGTAATTACTGTAGTCGAATACGACGCAGCAGGCCGTGCCATCAAGGTTGGTAGCTGCCAGGTAGTTGCCAAAGCCTAGGAAGGAGAAAAGCTGTGCAGGATGAACTATTACTGATAACGCTAAAACAGGACCTTGAAATCCTGCATAGCAAAAACGAAGAATATCTACTTCAACTCATTAAGGTTGCCAAGGACATGATTGCTCGAGAGGGCATCACCCTTGGCGATTCTTATGAGGACCAGGCGCTTGTCACCATGTACGCTGCCTGGATGTACCGGAAGAGGGCTAGCGATGAAAACAAGATGCCAAGAATGCTACGGGCCAGCTTGAACAATAAGCTGTTTTCTCAAAAGGCGGTGGACACCGATGTTTGATGATGGGCAGGTAGATATCTATACAATTACCAATACTGCTTCGGCAGGAGATTTACCAAAGGAGGGGCTCGTATATGGCTCCTCTTATTGGTATGAAGAAAGAACGGTTGGCATCACAAGATTTTATGCGGCTCTCAAAACCGATGTGAAACTTGAGATGCTGATTCGAATCTGGAGAGACAAGAGCATCGACACTTCTATGATCTGCAAAATTGACGATGACCAGTACCGGATCGTTCAGGTGCAACATCTATTAAACGAGGATGGGCTTGAGGTGACGGATATTTCCCTTGAGAGGCTAGGTGAAACGTATGACATTACTTGATCTAAAATCGGCTCTTCTTACCGTTACGGAAAAGGTGTATCACCTAGATGCCACAGGAGCTACCGGAAGCTACATCGTATGGGGAGAAGACGGACAAGGGGAGACGATCTGGGCGGACGATCAGATGAAAGAGCAAGCCATCACAGGCACCATCGACTACTTCACAAAGACCGAATATGACCCCGCTTTTACCGCCATACAGGAGGCTTTAGATACTCTTGGCATAAGTTACCGGCTTGGCTCTGTTCAATACGAAGTGGATACGAAGTACCTGCATTATGAATGGATTTGGGAGATGAACTAATGGCAAGAATGTCAATAAACGCTGGGGACGACTTTGCGATCAAGTTATCACAGCTGTCTGCCGGCTCTGAAGAAGTGGCAAAGAAAGCAATCTATGCCGGAGCGGAAATTGTGGCGGATAAGATCAAGTCCAATTTACAAGGAGTTCAGTCACCAGAGGCAACGGGAGACATGATGAAATCCCTTGGTATCACCCCAATTGAAAAGGACAAAAACGGGAACTGGAACGCCCACGTGGGGTTCGACGGCTATAGCGGAAAGGCTACTCCGAGCTACCCCAAAGGAACGCCCAACCAGTTAAAGGCGAGAGTGCTTGAAAGCGGATCATCAAAACAGAAAAAGCGGCCCTTTGTAAGGCCGGCAATAAACTCCACCAAGTCCGCAGTCATAAAGAAGATGGACCAAATCATAGAAAACGAACTCAAGAACCTATAGGAGGATAAAACATGACATATGTAAATAGTGCCATCACAGGCATTAAAAAACTGGTGTATGCCATCATGACAGATGAAGTAACTGAGTCTTATGGATCTGTCAAAGCGGCCCCGCCCATGATATCAATGAAAATTGACGCAAAGTCAGAAATGGCAAAGCTCTATGCAGACAACATTGTAGTGGAATCAGCATCGAGTCTTGGGGACATTGGGGTCGAAGTGGAAACCCATGACATACCCCTTGAAATTCAGGCCGACTGGCTTGGGCATACGTTGGATTCAGCAACCGGGGTTATGAACTACAACGCAAGCGATAAAGCGCCTTATGTTGCCCTGGGCTACCAAAGAGTCAAAGCCAATGGAAAGAACAGGTACGTGTGGCTTTACAAGGTCAAGTTCTCGGAAATCACAGAAGAGGGCAAAACCCAGGAAGATAAGGTTGCCTTTCAGACTCCAAAGATTTCAGGCACCGGCGTTGCCAATAAAAACGGCGACTGGAAGAAGGTGGCCGATGACGACACCAAGGGATCTGCTGTTACAGGATTTTTAGACTCTGTACCGGCGTCGCTTCCCTTTGATGGAGTTGCACCAACCGTGGCGACTGTTCCACTTGATGCAGCTACCGGCGTAGCAGTAGGAGCGAGCATTGTCTTTACCTTTAGTAAGGCGATCAATCCTGCTGATGTGACCGATGGGAACTTCTTTCTGCTTAAGGCAAATGCCCCTGTTGCTTGCAGCCTGACTCTTGGAACAAACAACACTGTAGTCACCATGAAGCCTTCGGTAAATATGAGCTCAGGCGTTCACGTGGCCTATTGCACTAAGGATGTAAGAAGCGCAGCGGGAGTGCCTCTTGCTACTATCAAAGTGACAAGCTTTACCGTATAAGAACACGAAGTAGGGGTGATGCTTTTCGCCCCTTTTTCATTTAGGAGGAAAACATGATTGTCGTTATAAATGATAAAGCCTACGAGTCAAAACCAGTCAAAGCCAGGATGTTTCGTAAGGCCATTGAGCTTACCGAACTGTTTGACCTTGAGAACCTGAAATCCAAGGACCTAGATGCCATGATAGATTTTTTCGTGGAGTCCTATGACTTTCAGTTTACAAGAGATGAAGTGTATGACGGGCTGGAGTCCACAAAGCTCATGCCTGCTCTTACCGAGCGGATCACAGAAATCGTAGGCAGTGTAAAGAATAAACTAGAATCAAAAAACGTGTAAGCGGTGGCGAGACGCTGCCGCAATCAGAATGGATCAGAGAGTTTTATCTGGACCTTTTAAAGGAAGGCTGGAAACTCGAAGAGATAGAAGAAATGGATATGGCCTGGTATTGCGATCTTGCCAATTACCATGCCGAAAAAGAAGATAGATTAAAGGCTATGGCGCTAGATAACGCCGGGCTGTAAGGAGGGGTTTTATGGGCTACGACATTGGCACATCCATTGGCATAACAGGCGAAGCTGAATTTAAAAGCGCAATGAAGGGTATCACGGAGCAATTTAAGCTACTGGGCTCTGAGATGAAATTAGCGGTCAGTCAGTTTGATAAAAACGACAAATCCACTGAAGCCCTTACAGCCAAAAACAAAGTGCTGGGGCAGGAGATCGACGCGCAAAAGGGACGGATCTCGCTTCTGACAGACCAGTATAGCAAGCAGAACACCAAGCTTTCTGAGCTTAAAAACAAGCTTGATGAAAACAAGCGTGCCTTTGGGGAAGATTCAGACGAGGTGAAAAAGGCCCAAAAGGAATATGACACCCAGGCAACCTCTGTGCAAAAGCTAAAGATTGAGCTAAACAACGCCAATGCAACCCTGAATAAATATGACCGGGAGCTTTCGGACAATATCCAAAGCATCAAAAACTCCAAGAGTAATTTCGATGACCTGAGCAACACCATAGACAGCAAGGTGAATAATGCCTTTAAGGGGCTTGCAATCAAGCTGGCTGCTGTGACGGCTGGGCTAGGGGCAATGCTAACATCCGCCATAGACAATGCTGATACCATTATGCAGCTTGCCGATGTAACGGGGCTTAGTGCTGAAAGGCTTCAGGAGCTTCAGTACGTTGGTGCAAAAACCGATGTGGAACTGACCACCATGACAGACTCCCAAAGAAAACTCATAAAGGCCATGTCAGCTGCCCAGGCAGGAACCAAAGCTCAGGCGACAGCTTTTGATACCCTTGGGATTTCGGTTACGGACAGCAATGGAAATCTACGGGACAGCAATACGGTTTTTATGGAGGCCATCGACGCCCTAGGAAAGATGAGTAATCCAACCGAGCGTAACGCACTTGCCATGAAGATATTTGGAAAGTCTGCAATGGAACTAAACCCGCTAATCAAAGCAGGCTCGGGAGAACTTTCAAAACTAACTGAAGAGGCTCGTAAAAGCGGCGCTGTAATTGGAAACGAAGCCATGTCCTCCATCGACCAATTTGGAGATAGTACGGCTGCCATGAAGCTGCAGCTGACTGGTGTAATCTCCCAAGCCTTTGTACCACTTATGCCTCAACTTCAAAAGATGGCAGATAGTCTAGCAAACATTGACACCAAACCGTTAACCGATGGTCTTAAATGGGTGATGGATCACGGGAAGACTATATTTGGAGTCCTTATGGGACTTGTCACTGCCATGCTTCTTTGGAAGGCTGCAGTCTTAGGAGCCACAATCGCCCAGGAAGTCCATAACGTAGTTGCAATCGCAAGCGCCTTGGCAAACGGAGGACTAGCAGGGGCAACTACTGCACTAACTGCTGCCACCGGCGGTAAAGTTGCAGCTACCTTGCTTGCATCAGGAGCGCTCATTGCACACAACATCGCACTAGGGGCATCTGCTGTGGCCCATGGCGTAGCAACAGCTGCACAATGGCTTTTCAATGCAGCACTTACCGCAAATCCAATTGGAATAGTGATTGTTTTAATCGCAGCTCTCATTGCTGCAGTCATCCTGATCGCCACCCACTGGGAGGAAGTCACCAAGGTACTAACCGATACCTGGAAGAAGGTTGTAAAGTTTTTTGAGCCGGTTGCCAAGTGGTTTTCAGATATCTTTTCCGAAGCCTGGAAGGGAGTTAAAAAAGCCTTCTCGTCGGTTGGCACTTTCTTTGAGGGAATCTGGACAACGATAACCGGCATCTTTGGAAAAATTGGAACGGCCATAGGAAACGGCATTGGCGGTGCTTTTAAGGCCGTGGTAAATTCCATCATTTCCTTTGCGGAACGAACTATCAATGGATTCATCCGGGGAATCAATGGAGCCATAAGCCTGATCAACAAAATCCCTGGGGTTGAGATTCCAAAGCTGAAGGAACTGGATATCCCAAGGATGGATGTGGGCACCAGATACCTACCGGCTGACATGCTGATCTATGCCCATAAAGGCGAAATGATTGTACCAAGAAATGAGAACCCTTATGCCAATAGCGGAGGCGGGACGCTTCCCATGGGAGGCAGCAAAGAAATCATAACTCTGCTTCAGGCAATCCTGGAAAAGACCGGCACAGGGGCTGTGCTTTATAAGGACCAACTGGTCGGTGCGATTGCAGGCGATCTGGACGCAGAACTTGGCAGAATAAATAGGAGAAAGTAAATGGATGGAGTAAGTTTTAATGGTATAGCCGTATCTAATTGGGGGCTATATCTGTCCTCATGCAGCATAGAAAAACCAACCCCTAAAACTTCATATATAGACATTCCTTTTGGGGATGGATCTGCGGATCTATCAGAAGCAAGCGGGGAAGTGAAATTCGGGATGCGAAAAGTTAGCATGATTCTGCAGGGGGTGATGACCACTTCGGAGTTAGAGTCTTTGTCGAGCGTTATCGCGGGGTTACTTCATGGCCAAAAGGTGAAAATCAAATTCGATAAAGACCCAAGCTATTACTACTACGGACGGGTAAGCGTTTCGTATCTGAAAGCTAAGGCCATCGGAGAAATAGTCATTGAAGCTGTGTGCGAGCCCTATAAATACAAAAACCTTCTTACAGAGCAGGTAGAAGTCGTAACCACCTCAAAGGTTGTGATTCTGCATAATGATCGGAAAACCGCATACCCAAAGATTACAGCCACTGCGTCTTTCTCCATTGCAAAGGACGGAATCACGTACTCTTACGGTGTGGTATCTGATCTACAAACAACGATTCCACTCTTTGAAGGGAGCAATGAGCTTACCATTACAGGCACTGGAACCATTACTTTTGGCTGGCAGGAAGGGGCACTTTGATGTATCAGATATTTTGCGATGGCTATTTGATCCACAGTGAGATTGATAAGTACCGGCTAATAAATGTGCTTCTGACCATGGAGGTCAACACAGCAGGGAGCCTATCCTTTACCATCCTACCGGATCATCCAAATTTGTCGGCCCTTGGAAAACTAAAGCCGGTAATCTCGGTTCTAAAAAATGGAGAGGTGTACTGGAAGGGAAGAATCATAGAGGACACTTTAGCCATTGATAACTCCCATAAGGTCTACTGCGAGGGAAAGCTAAAGACCCTGGAGGACACGATAATAAGGCCGGCGGTATTTGACGGAACAGCTGAAGAGGTGCTTGCTGCATATATAAACGCCCACAATTCTCAGGTGTCGGATATGCAAAAAATACAGGTAGGCACAATAAGCGTAACCGGAGACATTTACAGGGAACTAAAAAACTATGAATCCACCTATCTGAGAGTGCAAGACCTACTTAACTCACTTGGTGGATATTTATTTCTCCGGTATGAGCAGGACGGAGACTATCTGGACTGGGTTACTGACTTTACATTAAATGCAGCTCAACAGATCACCCTGGGAGAAAACATCTTAGACCTTAGTGAGGACGTGTCGGCTAAAGAAACCTTCACGGCGTGCATCCCCCTGGGAGCTTACCTTATAGATGAAGAGGGAAACAAAACAGACCAAAGGCTAACCGTGGCCTCCGTCCAGGGCGTTGATTATGTATTTGATCAGGCAAAGGTAAATGAATATGGCTGGAGATATGCACCGGCTTCTGAAGTGACCTGGGACGATGTTAATACCGCTTCAGGGCTCCTTTCAAAGGCCCGGGACTACCTATCCGGTAAAGGGATCAAACTTGCACTTACCTTGGAACTGAAAGCTTTGGATTTGGCATTTACCAATCCGGATATCAACTCGTTTAACTTTTGCGAATATGTCACGGTGAATTCAGAGGTCCACGAAATTTCTGAAACCTACCTACTATCCAAAGTAGAAGTGGATATATCCAACCCAGCCAACACAAAAATCACCCTGGGAGAATCGGTGCTGACCTTAACGGATAAAACAAAGCGGGATAAGGAAAAGACCACCTTCACCGTAAACGAACTGATTTCGGCCTTGACATGGACTGCAGCAGATGTTGGAAACGAGATTACTCAAAGAGAGCGGTATATCCGGTACGTGGACGGAATTATCGAACTAGGTGAAACTGGTTCAGATCTTAAAATGAGGCTTTCAAACACGGAGTTGTCCTTTTGGGAATCCTTATACGGCATTGAAACGAAAGTCGCTTATATCTCAAATCCAACGGGCAATCCGGGTGATTCAAAACTGTATATTGAGAATGCAGCGATATTACAAGGAATCGCATTCGGTGCTTATGCATGGGAACCAGAAGACAACGGAAGCGTCTCTTTAGTATTTAAGGGGTAAAACATGGCATATGAATGGTATAAAATAGCAGGCTTTTCAGGAGGCTGGCATAGTGGCGAAATTGGAATCAATGTCGTTTCTCAAGATGTAGCCGGAAATTATTCTGTAGTTGACATAGCGTTCAGGGTACGGAAAGATGTTACCTCGTCGTCTTACAATCTTGGCGGGGCAAATATGTTTATTGCGCTAGATGGAGTCACTAAGCTTTCGTCTAATTCGATAGATTTTAGAACATACGTAATCGGCACTTGGTATTACCAGCTACAAGCGTTAAATCAGATAGTTTATCACAACCCAGATGGTACGCGGAACATTTCAGTTCGAGGTTACTGCGCAACAGGAGTTGGGGCGGGCACATACGATCAAACGCAAGCACTCGCGCTTCCAACCATCCCCAGAAAATCAAGCATCAGCTCACTAACGCCGACCGTTGATGCCAATGGCTCAAATGTGGTGGCAGTAGGGATATCAAGAGCAAGTGCATCTTTTACCCATACGGTCACTTTTTACTTTGGAGCATACAGTCAAGCGTTCACAGGGGTAGCGACTTCACAGAGTTTTGCCATACCAATATCATGGCTCAATGCAATTCCCAATTCAGTATCAGGAGTAGCTCTGTGTAGAGTGGAAACATTCAGCGGTGCAACTTCGCTAGGATATGTTGATGGTGCTTTCACCATAACGACACCCGCAACCATTATTCCGACTGTTACAGACATTGCATTCGCACGCGATACAACCGGCACAGATCCATTTACGACTTACGCAAAAGGCATATCAAAAGTCAATTTGTCCGCCATTGCAGTAACCAATCAATATTCCGCAACCACAGCAAGCTACAAGACATATTTGCATCTGGCATCTCAGCCGTATACCACAGGAACCTTGCATACTGGAGCTTCGTTTATTTCAAGTGTTTTAGCCAACGCTGGGACGCTTCGGCTTACAACCATAGTCACTGATTCGAGGGGCAGAGATTCCGTCGCTTATTACGAGGATTTCATCGTTTATGACTATACCTCACAAACCCTGGTTTTATCTGCGTTTAGATGCAATGCCACTGGTATTGCTGATCCATCCGGAGAATACTTGTCAGCAACCATGGTGGTAAACGTTTCACCGGTTAATAACAACAATACCAAGACGTATGTTCTGGAATATAAAAAGACCACTGATTCCACTTGGACGTCAATTAGCACAGCTGCCTTAAGCGGATATAGCGGAACACTCAATGCGGTCAGAAGTGCCTCGCCTCTATATACCTGGGAGGTCAGAGCATCTGTTATAGACAAGGTAAACACCGTCACCAAATCGACCTCTGTAACCTCGAAACGAGTTGGCATAAATATTGGATCTTCGGGAACAGCAGTGGCAATTGGGAAAGTTGCGGAAACGCCTGATTTATTTGAGGTGGATTTAGCAACGAAATTTAACAAGGGCATTTCTATAGGAGCCGTAACGCTAGACAATTATTTGCTGAACAGGTTTTATCCGGTAGGCACTATTTATATGGCTATAGCAAATACGAACCCAGGCACGCTTATGGGAGGAACTTGGGTAGCGTGGGGCACAGGCAGAGTTCCTGTAGGTGTAGACACCGGACAAACTGAGTTTAATACAGTAGAAGAAACTGGCGGACACAAATCCCTTCAACAACATTTACATTCCGTTGCTGCGGTATCTGCTAGCGTTGGGAATGACAACACAGACCACTCACATGCACATTCAGGCAAAGCAACTTGGGCAGGGAGCAACACGCCGATGAACTGGACAACGAGTAGTGGTGCTGCAGCGGATGCACCAACACAATATGGATCAGCGGTGAATCGAAATTCTGGAGGTAGAAGTGCTTACCACCAGCATGCTGTAACCGTACCTACCCACTCAACGGATAATGCCGGCAGCGGCAACAGTCAAAACCTACAACCGTATATCACTTGCTATATGTGGAAACGCACAGCATAAGAAAGGAGAAATCATGATTATTACAAAATACTTAAGCCAGGCAGGTGCCGGAAACAGAATAGCCGAGCACTTTACTCTGGGCGAGTTCGCTTGCAGGGGGTCAGATAAGGTCATTTATGACACCGAGATTCTGGTCATACTTGAAACTTTGAGAGCTTATTACGGAGGTCCAATCAAAATCAATTCGGGGTATCGTACCCCAGCGGTCAACACGGCCCTTGGCAGCACCAGCGCATCCGCGCATCTATCGGGGCAGGCAGCTGACTTTGTCGTTAAAAATTCTGTTGGATTAATTGTACCTTCCCGAACAATATGCCTGCATTTAGAAGCCATCGGCTGGAAGGGTTCAATCGGCAAGATGAATACTGCTACGCATATTGATACCAAGTATGCGAATCGAATGGACGAAACTAAGAGCCCGTATTACTTCCTGAATAAGGCCGGCATCACGTTTGCACAGTATTTCGGATTCAAGCAAATGACTGTTAAGGGATTGGTGCTCAACGTCAGAAGCAAACCATCTACAAGCGGTTCAATTATCGGGGTCAAAACCAAAGGACAAAAGGTTTTCATTTTTGAAACGGCCAAAGACGAGAAAGGTCGTGAATGGGCCAGAATTAATTTCATTAAATCACAATGGGTAGCCAAGTGGCTATTAGTGTAAAGGAGAAGAATTATGAAAAACATTACAGAAAAATTTAAGTCATGGCCGCTTTGGTTAGCTATGGCAGCATTAGTTGCCTTCATCGTTCAGCAAGTAGCCGGTATTGATATTAGCGAAGATCTGAACGATTTTCTGACCGTGTTGCTTCCGGTGCTGATTGCATTTGGCATCGTCAACAACCCCAATAGTCGTGAAACACTCTAAAGAAAAGCGAGGGAAGGCATGAATGAAATGAACATACCAGGGCTGCAGTGCCCATGCGAGTCCGTAAGAGAATTGCAGGATGAAGTCAAAAAACACCGAACTGAGCTAGCCAAAGGAGACATCCGGTTTGCGGTCATAGACACAAAGCTAAATCTCATAATTGCCATCATGGCATTCCTGGGTGCTGCCGTTGGCGGTGTAGTTGTTTCGATGCTGTTTGCGTAAAGATTGGGCCTCTTCGGAGGCTCTTTTTTATTCGACTGGGAAAAAGAGCGAAATTACTGTACGGTAAACCGCAATATGTAGTCCCGGGTAGGGAATAGTGACAGAAATGCCTTGCACTAACTCCTCTAAATCATTACAATGATGTTAGAATAAATATATAGTTCTTGGGGGCTTGGATGATTGTACACACAAAATCAGTTTTGATTCTATTTTTTTGAGCTCTACTTGCTTGGGGCTTTTTTGTTGCTCTTTAATAGAAATGAATGCTTCTAATTTAAATACTCTCAAGGCTTATTTTTTATAACTCCTGCTGCTTATAAAGAATTGAAAGGTGCATTATGTTTTCATTCGGAAATGCCAATGAAGGCCAGCAACTTGCTATTAAAACTGTGGATGGTCCAGTATTAATAATAGCTGGCCCAGGGACAGGGAAGACCTTTACACTTGTTCAACGAGCTATCTACTTAATTCAGGAACGTGGTGTCCAGCCTGAGCAAATATTGATGGCTACTTTCACAGAGAAAGCGGCTAAAGAACTTATAACACGAATAACGAATGAGCTATTAGAGCGAGATATGGTCATTAACGTCAACGAGATGTATATTGGTACGTTTCACTCGATTTGCCTGCGGATTATTAAGGAACGACTCGAATTTACTCGTTTAAAGAAGAATTATAGGACGCTCGATCAATTTGACCAAGCATACATGGTTTTTCAGAATATCACTAGATTCCGAAATATCCCAAATATTGATTTGGTATTATCAAATACTGGCGCATGGCGTCAGGCAGGTGAAATCTGTGGGTTAGCAAATAACCTGGTTGAGGAGTTAGTGGATTCAAACGACCTACAGGCTGACTCGGACCTGAGAATAGCGGCGTTGGGGAAGATGCTTGAAACTTATCAGAGTATACTATGCGAACATAACCTCTTGGACTTCTCTGCGCTTCAAACTGAGGCATATTCGATGTTAGTAAACAATCCACAGATCCTCGCTGAAATCCAAGAAAACATTCGATACATTATGATAGACGAATATCAGGATACAAACTACATACAAGAGCAGATAATTTTTTTGCTTGGT
Organism: Anaerovoracaceae bacterium; assembly: GCA_041752735.1. Taxonomy (GTDB): domain Bacteria; phylum Bacillota; class Clostridia; order Peptostreptococcales; family Anaerovoracaceae; genus UBA1422. Next base: position 43,216 of record JBGSVW010000035.1, read on the forward strand.
GATAACCACAAAAACATCTGCGTTGTAGGTGATGATGACCAAGGGCTTTACCGATTTCGAGGTGCAACCATCCGGAATATACTCGAATTTCCAGTAAAATTTGCACAGGGAGAGTGTAAGATAATCCCACTTGTCATAAACTATCGATCCAACAGTGACATAGTAGACTTCTACAACTTATGGATGACCGTTACTGACGGTGCGCGTTTCAGATTTAGGTGGGATAAATTTCGCTATGATAAAACTATCGAACCTCATACTAAGTCTAGCCTGAAAAGTCCAACAGTTGTGAAATTGGCAAGTAACGATGACGAGGAAGAATGGCGAAATAGAATTTTTGCCTTCATAACAGACCTTAAAGCTTCAGATAATTTGAATGACTACAATCAGATAGCTTTTCTCTTTAATTCGGTTAAGCATGAGCGAGTTACAAAACTTGCTCGATTCTTGGAACAGAATGGGATAAATGTTTACTCACCTAGATCAGATATGTTCTTTCAACGTGATGAAATAAAATTAATTGTTGGGTGTCTAATGTTGATGTTCCCAAAGTATATATCTCGATTTGAGAAAGAGGATTATCAATACCTTCAACCCGAACATTACAAATATTACCGTACTTGCGTGATGCAAGCGAATGAATTTCTTGAAAAGGCTGAAGCCTCGGATTTCCGTAACTGGATTCGTAGGCGCGGGAAAATGCACACTAACTTAAAAGAAACAACCGATTACGGCTACTCAGGATTGATTTATCAGATGTTTGAGTTCGAACCATTTTCAGGGTTACTCGATGCAGACATGCGTGCAGGTGTGGTTGATGTTCGGCCAGCGCGTAATATAGCACTTTTTACAAAGATTATTGGCAAGTTCGAATACCTTCACAATATTGATGTAATCACTCCAAAACATATGGACACAAATGTGGAGAGGCTGTTTAATCTTTACTTGCGTTTACTTTATGATGGCGGAATATCTGAGTATGAAGACGATTCTGAGTATGCACCTAGTGGATGCGTTTCTTTCCTGACAATACATCAGGCTAAGGGGATGGAGTTCCCGATAGTCCTTGTGGACTCGCTCAGTAATATACCTCGCAAAGCATATAAAGACCTCATTGAAGTTGTTGAAGCAAAATATTTTAAACGTCCGGCTTTTGAACCGTATGAAAAAACGAAGTATTTCGATTTTTGGAGACTGTACTATACTGCTTTTTCAAGGGCTCAAGATTTGCTTATTATGACCTGTAATGAGGATAAGCGCACTCCTTCTATGTACTTTAGAGAGATATACGATGATTTGATCGATATTGAAAAAATAGACTTATCCGAGTTTGAGTTCAAGGGTGTGAAGGATGTTAACTTGAAGGATACATTCTCTTTCACTTCACACATTACTGTATATGAGACTTGCTCACTACAGTACAAATTTTATAAAGAGTTAAAATTTGAACCCGTACGTGTTAATGCATTGCTATTTGGTATGGTCGTCCATCAGACAATTGAGGATATACATCGCGTAGCCCTACGGAATGAGGAGCACCTTATTCAACCTGACAACATCATAGGGTGGTTTGATTCCAACTATACTTCACTAACGAAAAGTGAACGATCGTATCTTGCAGAACCTCAGCGAAATGCTGCCTTGAAACAAGTTCTTCGATATGCAGAAAGACAAAAGGACTCATGGCAATTCATCCAACAAGCCGAAGTTGATGTATCACTGGTTAAACCCGATTATATAATTCAAGGAAAGATTGACTTGATTAAAGGTGAAGGGGGCACAGTAGAACTAGTTGATTTCAAGTCCGAGAAAAAACCTGACATCTTCAAAGATGCAAAGCGACTGGAGCATTATCAACGTCAACTTCAAGTTTATGCACATATTGTGGAGGAGAGGACTAAAAAACATGTAAGCAAGATGCATCTCTACTACACAGGAGAAGAAGATGGTGTACCTACGATAAGCTACCCGTATCAGAAAACAGAAATTGAAGCTACTATTGCCTCATTTGATGATACGGTTCACAAGATTCTACGAAAAGAGTATGGGCAGAAATCAGATTCCATGAAGGTATGCCGTGAATGTGACTTCCGCTTCTACTGTGGCAAATAAATATAATATATTCAACTTGGAGGATTAATGAAAATGAGTGAACAGATTAGTTATGAATTTACAGATCGGTTAACGATAAAGGGCTTCCCGGAACTGCGGTGGACAGGCAAGCGCCCATATCGATCCACGCAATATTTCCCAGCCCAACTTCGCGAACGCTATGGGGAAGAGAAGGCTGGGTGGATTAACAAAATATTTTGGGGTGACAATCTTCAAGTAATGAGTCACCTCTTGAAGGAGTATCGCGGTAAGGTCGACCTTATATACATTGACCCACCGTTTGACTCCAAAGCTGACTACAAGAAAAAAATTGCGCTAAAGAGCGGGAATGCGACGAGCGACTCGTCAGCGTTCGAAGAGAAGCAGTATGGTGATATTTGGACGAATGATGAATATCTGCAGTTTATGTATGAGCGGCTAATCTTGATGAGGGAACTACTTTCTGACAGGGGAACTATATATCTTCACTGTGATTGGCATAAGAGTCATATGCTAAGGATGGTTCTTGATGAGGTGTATGGCCCTGATAATATGGTTAATGAGATTATCCGTAGGTACTCCGTTGGAGGAAAAGGTGATAATTTCTTCGCAAAAAAGCACGATACAATATTTTTATACGCAAAAAGCAAAGACAAAGCATATTTCAACGCTGATGACGTTAGAATACCGTTTACTCCTCATAAGCAGGACAAAAGTGGAAAGAACTACGGGGGAAGAATGGGTGTTGATGAAGATGGACGCCCATATGTAGAAAAATGGGGAACAGGAAATAAAAAATTATACAGGTATTACCTTGATGTCGGGAAAATACCTGAGGATGTTTGGGAATTCGAAGAAGATAAGGAATATCTACCAAAGATTAACAAGGCATTACAGGAACTTAAAGAAGCTATCGGAAACGGGATTCTAGTAGATGACGTTTGGGAATCGCAGACTATACAATCGGCAGCCAAAGAAAGAACAAATTATCCGACTCAAAAACCAGAGTCGCTGTTGGAACGGATTATAAAAGCTTCTTGCCCAGTTGATGGTCTAGTTTTCGACTGCTTTATGGGCAGCGGCACGACTCAAGCGGTTGCAATGAAACTTGGTCGACGCTTCATTGGTGCGGACATTAACCTCGGCGCAATTCAGACAACAACGAAGCGTCTGATATCTCTTGCTGCCGAACTGACCGAGGATGCACCATACACCGGCTTCGGGGTCTATAACGTCAATAACTATGAGTTTTTCCGTAACCCCATAGAAGCCCGCAATCTCCTGACTGAAGCCTTGGAGATTCAGCCTTTCCCGCAAAGCGACGTCTGGGACGGCGAACTGGACGGGCGGATGGTGAAAATTATGCCGGTCAACCGTATCGCCACAAAGGCCGACCTCGAAGAGCTAAAAGCGAACATCCCGTATAAGACATACGAGAAGCGCAAGGAGGAGAATCCAAATCAGCCCGTGGAGCGGATAACGATTGTTTGTATGGGTCATGAACCGGATTTGAAGGCTTCGCTTGAGCAGGAACTCTCAGAGTATAAACTCGACATCCAAATTGTGGATATCCTTCGTGACAAGGCTGATCTACAACTAAAGCGTGATGCGGAGGCAGATGTTGCCATTGAGAGCGGGCGTCTTGTTATCCGCGCATTCTACCCTCTGAACCTGATGCAAAAGCTATCACTTCAGAAGGAGTTTGTGGAAGAATGGCGACAACTCGTCGAGTCTGTGATGATAGACTGGAACTATGACGGTGTGGTAATGCAGCCCACCATGACCGACGTTCCAGATAAGAAAGATCTTGTGAAAGGCATCTATGACATACCCGAAGGTGCGGGAACTATTAAAGTTAAGATTACTGACCTTCTTTCCGAGTCCTTGGAAGTGGAGGTACGATGATGGCTATCCAAACCGCCGATAACTTTGCTTTCAATGAGCAGTTGTACCAATTCTACCAAGCGAATCGAAGCAAAATTCGGCCGCGCTACAACGACCTGACGCGGAAGTTTCTCGCTTATAATGATCGCACGGAGAACCCGACAGCGTTCTTGCGTTTGCCCCAGTTTGAAGCTTTAGAGATGTATGTATTTATCAAGGAGTTCATGGGAAATCCGCAGGTCTACCAGATGTTTGACGACTGGCGTAATCGCCGCAATCGTTTCTCTGATGCGTCTTATTATTCTGTTCGCAAGGACGATCAGGTGACGCTTTTAGACCTCGGTGTGGCGGCTGATGGCCGGCATGTCTATCTTCCTGATGAGGTAGAAAAGCAGACTGATATTCTCTTTAAGCAGATGAAAAAGTATAAAGAGGACTACCCGAATTACATCTATGCCTTGACGATGGGGCTAGGTAAAACAATCCTCATGGCAACTTGCATCTTCTATGAGTTTCTCTTGGCTAACAAATATCCGCGGGATAAAAGATTCTGCCACAACGCGCTCGTGTTTGCACCGGATAAGACAATCCTACAGTCTCTCCGTGAGATTATCACGTTTGACAAGATGCTAGTTGTACCGAACGAGTATGCCAAGGTTCTGGATGCAAATATTAAGTTCCACTTCCTCGAGGAAAGCGGAACGACTCTCCATACTCTTGACGATTCTGACTTCAATATAATCATCTCAAACACGCAGAAGATTATCGTTAAGAAAAAGCGGAAAGCGGATAAAGCTGTCGACGTGCTCTTCAAACAGGGATCGCTCCTGTCGTCGGTATATGGCGGTGACGAGGATAACGAGGATATACAGGACGATTCATCTCTTATTGATAACCAGCGGTTCAAGAAACTCTGCCGCCTCAATCAACTTGGTGTCTACGTCGATGAAGCGCATCACCTTTTTGGCGCTGACTTGGAGGAGCAGATTCGTGCGACAAGCAATAAGAAGACAAGTCTTCGAGATACGATCAACAAGCTAGCAGATAGCACTTCGATCGTCGCTTGCTATAACTACACAGGTACGCCTTATGTAAATAAACAACTACTTCCAGAAGTCGTATATGCTTATGGTTTGCGTGAGTCCATCCAGAATGGTTTTCTGAAAGACGCCGACCTAAAAGCCTACGAAAATGTCAAGAGCGAAGAATTTTTGCGCTCTGTCGTGACGACTTTCTGGAGTACCTACGGTGGTCGAACTTTCGAGGGATTGCCACCGAAACTTGCAATTTTCGCGACGACGATTAAAGAAGCTAATGAAGAAGTTCGCCCACTCGTCGAGCGTATCCTCGCGGATATCGGCGTTCCAACCAATAAAATTTTGGTTAATGTTGGCGACGAGAAGGTCACGAAAAATGAGGATATCCGCAACTTCAATGACCTTGATGTACAGGGTACACAGGGGAGCCAGAAACAGATACTTATTCTGGTTGGCAAAGGACGTGAGGGCTGGAACTGCCGTTCGCTCTTCGGCGTAGCGATGTTCCGAAGTCCACAGTCAAAAATCTTCGTCCTTCAAGCGACGATGCGCTGTCTGCGTAAAATCACTACCGAACAGTTGACTGCCACTGTGTTCCTCTCGAAAGATAATTACGATACGCTCGATGCCGAATTGAATAAGAACTTCAATATGGACATCAAGGATTTGTCGAAGCCAATTACCGACAAGTCCCAGCGTTACAAGATTAGGGTTCTCCCACCGCTTAGAACGATAAAAATGAAGCGACTTTGGAGGGAGTACAGCCTCGTTGAGAGTGGCTACACCTCCCCGATAGACTTTTCGCTTGCGGGGAAGGACTTATCGAAGTATGCATCTGTCATGTACGAAAAAGATTCTATCTCCCATGATATGAGCGTCAAAGAGATAAATATTGACCACCTGAAAGAGAGAATGCGGTATAGTGCATTTTCTCTTGCAGGAGAGATATCCCGTTACCTGAACATCTCGCCCATCCTCGCCACTCGGATATTGAACGAGTCAAAGGATGGCGAAGCGACGGTTCTTGATGCTGTCAATAGGTACAATGAAATCCTCGATGATGTGATTATCCCACAGATTTTCCACGCTCTATTTGAGGTCAAGAGTGAAGTTAAGTCAGAAGACCGTGAACTCGTTCTATTAAAAGAACCGAAAGAAGCGGCCTACTACGAGTTCTCAGGTAAGCCTGAACTGGTCGTAACGAATACCGATGCCCAGTTCACGCCTGACGAAGTTGCTCGTAGTTTCCACGCAGACACCTACTGTTTCGATTCAAAGCCGGAGAAAGAGTGCTTCCTTCAGTATGTGACCAATGGTAAGAAAGTGAAGAAAATCTATTTCACGGGTATGTTCACGAGTAACCAGGGTGACTTGTCGATTCAATATTACGATCCTGAGTCACGGCGCATCCGGCAATACTACCCTGACTTCTTTGCTGAGATGACGGATGGCTCCTATGAACTCATCGAGGTTAAGGGCGACGACAAGATTGAGGACAGTGTTGTTATGGCAAAGGCTGATGCAGCACGTGAAATGGCAGTCGCCAGTGGAGTTAATTATAAAATGTATCCAGGCAGTGTTATTATGAAGACTCGCATTTTGGCGGATGGTTCTGAAGGGGTACAAAGTGTAATCAAGGATTAATGTGATCATAACCCAGTCCGACAAACTATTTCAAATATCGTTGATCAATCTACCAGAGAGTATAATGGTAGATTTGGAGACTCGCAAAAATTACACATATTATATTAGTTAGGTAGCATGATATTAATAAACGAAATACGAAATAGTAAATCTTCGGATGGAATTAATGGAGGCCGAAAAATGATTTGGACCAAGGTTTTGAAGGCTGTAGGCGAGATCGTGCTTTCGCAGGTTGCACCAGAGGCGATAAATAAAGCAAAAAAAATCGCGGATGAGATTATTGAAAAGCAGAAAACTCTCATAAAAATACCAGATTTAAAGGATGTAAATATTCAAGAAGCTTTACGAGTGCTAAAAGATGAACTTAATTTGACACCGACATCTGCTTTAGCAAACCCTAGTTTGGCGTATGCTTATGAAAGTGAAAATGATGTGATGTATGCTGAACCAAGATTTGGATCGCGAGTTAGCCCAAAGACGACAGTCAAGGTTTACTATTTAACACAAGAAGTAATTGATAAAAGCAAAGAACTACTCAAATATGCAGTTAACGAATTCAAAGTACCACATGTTATAGGTTTAAATGTCTATGAAGCACGGGAAGATCTTGAAGCATTAGGTTTAAAAATCAATGAAAAATTAGAAAAACCAAGCCTTCGATTCTTGGAAAACGAAGATGGTCAGGTTACAAAAGTAACATATGCGAACAAGAAAAAAATCGGCTCAAAGTTAAGGGCTGGCGAACGACTACTCCTCTATTATATCAACGAAGAAGTGATCTTAGCGAGCAAAACTCTAAAGGATAATATAGATAACGTCAGACAAGAAAGAATTGATAAAGTTGTTAATCCCGCTAAAGATGCCGCAAAAAAAATATCTAAAGGGACCGCGGAGAACACCCATAAGATAGCAAGAAACATCAAAAAACTTTTTGCAAAGAAAAGAGAGAACCTTGATAAAAGCGAAGAATAAGCCGGGTTTTCACAATCCCTCAACTTATATTTTTACTGAATACAAAAAAATGGAGGAGATACAATGCATTCTGAACTATAGCATGTGGGGGTGGAAATAGACCAAAGGGCCGGTTGATATGGCGAAAGAAAGGTTAAGGTAAAAAAGTGGATCAGACGAGCAGGCAAGGACTTATAAATAGTATTAAAGAATCAAAGCAAATACTAGAATTTACGTACGCCACAAATAACCGAAAATATTTCCTTGAAGCGGCGAGAGATCAATTTTACGACCTGTCATGTATAATTCTTGACAAGCCAAAGGGGGGTGGCAGAAATGAGTTTAGAAATACTATTGATGCAGCGCTGGATCAGGTCTATCACTTGACCGGTGAAATTAACATAAGATTTATGTTCGGGATAAGAAACGCAAAAAAATATGATCATACTTTACAGGACGTAGATAACGATATTCAGGAAGTAATAGAAAAATTTAATACGTTTTATTTAATGGGCTTTAAAAGGTTGATTCCGGATTTTGAAATGGATCTAGAGATTTTGCCTTTAAAAATAATGAGTGACTACAAAAAATTATCATTCGATAAAGAATTACAACAGGAGTTGTCAAACAAAAGCTCGGAATTAGGAAACATAGAGCAAAATCTAAAGGCATTAAAAGTTAACGAGAAAGAGACAATAAAGAAAACTCAAATAGAGCAGGAAATATCAGAACTTGAAGACAAAAAGAAGAAAATTTCAGCGGAGATAAATACTATCGATGAAAAAAGGAAAGTTATCAAAGCTGAAGTTGACCGGCTCGAATCACTCTGTGAAAGTGCAAATAGGAAGAAGAATAACCTCCTTACGGAAAACCGGAAACTTGAAGTTGAAAAGGACAAGACAGCGTGCGAAATTGCAAAATGGAAATCTGCAGGAGCAAGCTATAAGAACGCTTCTGAAGAAATTAAGCGGCTTGAAAGCTACATGCAAAAAATAACAATTGAAAGCAATCAACTTAACCAGGAAATCCTAAAGAGCAGCACTCTAAAAGACGAGATACAAGGTGAAATACTCAAAATTAAAAATTCTAAGGAAGGATTGGAGGCAGAGAGCCAGCAAATCCATAAGGAACTTAAACAAAGACAAGATGAAAAAGAAAGACTCGAAATGGAGCGCACTAAGTTAGACAGACAAGTTAGCGACCTAAGAGTATTGAATAGTTTATACGATAGGCACTACTCCCAAAAATGGGACAGTGGGCTTCGAAAGATTGAAGGATATTATTGCCCTTGCGATGTGATATTGAAAAATAATGGTTTTTCCTTAAGACTAAAGGAAAGTGGGTTAAGATGTAATCATGTTTTTCGAAAAGAGTTGGCTGTGATTTTGTCTATAGTACAGAGATCCTTGATTTACAAAAAAAGTGATTATGTTAAAAAGATAGAAAAAATAATGCATGAAAGCATAGATGCCCGAGACTTATTGAAGACTCAGTTTGCCATACTCCTATTAATAAAAGAAAATCTAATAACAAATCAAAAAGTGTCATTAAAAGTTAGTGGCATCAATGAGATCGTGTTACAAGTAGCTATAAAAGATATTAACAATTACCTTGAGATATTATGCAATCTTTCTGGTAAAGAATATACCCCGTTCCTTTATGATACCACTGGTGAAATTTGTCTTGAAAACAAGGTAGAAGGTGAAGACCCAATAAATACAGTCGATTACTATATCGAAGATTATGATGGTAACGAAAAATTAACTGAACGGTCGCAATGGCACGAAGATAACATCTTATATAAAATAACAAGCGAAAATAAAAAATATTTAGAACTCTTGGCATTAGATTTACGGGTGATAGAAATTTGCGATTTTCGTCAGAGGAAATCGATTCACTTTTCGAACTGGAAAAAGGCGCATACACATTCATGATTCTCTCACTTCTGTATCCAAATTTGAAATATGCACAAAATGGCTTTCATCAAGACCATGTACATCCCTTTGCAGGCTTTTATGATGCAAAATTGAAAGCACTCGGTCTCAGCGAAGCGGAACGCTTTGATTGGCAGCAAAAAAGAAATAAATTGCCCAATCTACAACTTTTAGAAGGCCGAGAAAACGTGAGTAAAAACGATAAACCGTTGGTTGATTGGCTGAAGGATGAATCCAATAAAACTGCAGCAAAATTTTTGCCAATGGGTGTATCATATGAACTCCAGAGATTTGATTCATTCTATCAAGAACGGCAGAAGTTAATGAGCACAGAGCTTAAAATGATATTAGCATAAGTAGCTGTTAAATTTCGATCAAGTTAAAACTAAATAGGAGGTTAATATGGCTAAATATAACTTACAAACAAATGAATCAGTAATTATGAAACAAGATGGAATCCTTCACGGGGGGGTAATGGCAGGTTATACAGATGAATTAATCCTAACCAATTTGCACTTAGTGTTAATAAGCAAAGGCGTTTTCGGAAATACTAAAGGGATTCAAACATTTCCACTGAATCAGATTAAAGTATTTGATGGACAAGCACAAGCTTTATTAGATAGAACCGGGGGAGGGAATCCTCAGCTTGACGTTTATTTTTTAAATGGAGAAGAAAGCTTTAAATTCCAAAGCAAAAAAGAGGTTTTAAAGTGGATTGCCAACATCAATAAATTGGTTACAGGTAATGAGGCTAATGCTAACAACTCTTCTAGTATGGCAATTCCGGGAGCAGCGTATGTTGCTGAAACATTAAAGGGAACTATGGACACTTTCAAACAAACTTTCGGAATTAAATCTAAGAACACGAATGAGACGGATGTAAAAGTAGTAATAAAATGCAACTCATGTGGAGCATCGGTTTCAGGGAAAAAAGGACAAACAGTTCGTTGCCAATATTGTGATTCTCAACATCATTTATAAACGAAAGGGGTAAAAAATGGGCATAATAAGAGCTTTTACTGGTGCAATAGGTGGAACATTCGCTGACCAATGGAAAGATATAATTACCGCAGGCCATTTCGACGAACATACGGTTGTTTCCCCAGGTGTATTTCAGCAGACTAATAACGGGCGTGGGTCAAACTATAAAGGTTCAAATGGCGTGATTTCAAATGGTTCAAAGATATTTGTTCCGGAAAACACCGCCGCATTCATTTTTAGCCAGTCGGGAATTGAAGAAATTATTACAACGGCAGGCGGCTATGAATACCAAAATGGTCAAAAGAGTATTTTCAACAAAGACGGAATAAATGCTTCCATCGTTGATCAAGCAAAAGACAGAATCGGCTTCGGAGGGCAAACCTCTGATCAAAAACAAATTGCATTCGTTAATCTGCGTGAAATCCGAGGTTTGAAATTTGGAACGCGCGGCCCTTTAGTATATAACGATTTGTTCTATGGCACTGACCTAGAGATACTTGCATTTGGCACGTTTTCTTTAAAAGTGATCGACGCTGAAAGATTTATTAAAAACTATATCCCTGCAAACATTAACAATTATTCATTTGACGACCAAAAAGCAAGAGCTCAGATACTTTCTGAGTTCATACAATCGTTTACCGTCGCATTGAACTCTTTGTCGACCACATATCGAATATCCCAACTGCCTTCACAGGCTAATGAAATTACAGAAAAAATATCAATGGATACTTCAAATGCAGGCACTTGGAAAGAACGCTTCGGGTTTGAGTTAGTTATGATTGGAATTGAAAACATTGAGTTCTCGCCGGAATCTAGAGAGCTGGTTAAACAGTACTCATCCAATAAGATGAATCTTAAAGCGTACGATGATATTTCAGAAAAGTCATCAAATATTGGCGCTCAACAAAAAATCGCACAAGGAATTCAGGATAATGGTCTAGGCGACGGCGCTGGTATGATATTTGGTATGAACCTGGCTCAAAGCATGAATCCACAAACGGCAGCGCCAAATACACAAAAATCGGGTATGACTTTTGATGAGCAAATTGAAACTGTGAAAAAATTAAAAGAATTGATGGATGCCGGCATTCTTTCGCAGGAAGAGTTTGATGTTAAAAAGCGGGAGATTATGGGCTTATAATCTTAGTAATCGAAACAATAGTTTAAATATTATCCCTGCAACTCTAAAATCACGTGTAGTACAATTGGAACCGTAAACTCAGGGAGGATTCCATGGGCATATTCGACAAAATCAAAGAACCAATCTTTCTGAAAGAAAGTAACTCTCTCCAATTTCGGATGGAACGGCTGCAAGAGCTTTATAAAACGAGCCTCCCCAATACTGCATCTCGGATTCAACAAGATATCCGTCTAGTGCAAGCTGGAATTACCGGAGAAAGCAACATCGCCTTTGAATTGAAGAACAGCCATATGCCAATGATTGTCTTGCATGACCTATATTTGGAGCGGGGTGATCTTTCTGCCCAGATCGATTATTTGATTATTACCCGAAAACGACATTTCATCGTGGAATGTAAAAATCTTGTCGGCAATATTCAGGTCACAAACACAGGTGATTTTGTTCGAACCATTGGCGACAAGAAGGAAGGCATCTATTCCCCAATCACCCAGAATCAGCGGCATTTGGATCTGTTGAAACAAATCCGCAAAGACACCAAATCCAACATTCTATCTCAGGGGCTCTTTGAAAAATACTTCTATGACGCCTACCGAAGCGTTGTAGTACTGGCCAATCCCAAATCCATGCTCAACATCAAGTATGCGCCAAAAGATTTGAAACAACAAATAATCAAAGCAGATCAATTAATTGCCTACATCAAAACAATAAATGATGATCCGGGGATGGAACCTTCCAGTGAAAAAGCCATGGAAGAAATGGCACAGTTTTTCCTAGATCAGCACAAAGAAAACCAAATTGACTACACAGCCAAGTACGTGATTGTCGAAGCAACTGAGGACGAAAAAAAGTGTCCCAAATGCGGGGCACCCATGGTGCTTCGAACTGCGAAAAAAGGAATTAACGCAGGGAATGAGTTCTGGGGATGCGCCAGGTGGCCGAAGTGTAGCAAATAACTAATGAAGAAAATTGGGGAGGTTTAGAAATGCACGAAATTAAATGCCCAAATTGCAGCAAAACATTCAATCTTGATGATGCCGGTTATGCGGAAATTCTAAGCCAAGTCCGCAATGATGCTTTCGATAAGGCACTACATGAACGGCTAGAGCTAGCTGAGCATGATAAAAAGACTGCCATTGAGCTTGCAACGACAAAGGTTACCAGTGAAATGGAGATGAAGGCTGCGCAGAAGGATCTAGAAATAGCTCGCTTGAATGAGGCATTGAAGTCTACCGATGTTGTCAAGCAATTGGCGCTCAAGGAGGCCCTCGGTTCAGTTGAAAAGGAACGGGATGATCTTATACGTGACCTTGAGGCAAAGGATACGGAGCAGAAGTTAAGAGAATCATCATTAAAGGACAAGTACGAAACCCAGCTAAAAGATCGTGACGAGGCAATCGAGCGCTTAAAGGATATGAAAGCGAAGCTATCAACAAAAATGGTTGGCGAAACACTTGAACAGCATTGCGAAATTGAATTCTCAAAAATACGATCCGCGGCATTTCCCATGGCATATTTTGAGAAAGATAACGATGCAAAAACCGGTAGTAAGGGCGACTACATTTTCCGTGAAGCTGACAATGTCAATACGGAATTTATCTCGATTATGTTCGAAATGAAAAATGAAAACGACGAAACATCAACCAAGAAAAGGAATGAAGATTTCCTCAAAGAACTTGACAAGGACCGTAATGAAAAAGGCTGCGAGTACGCGATTCTAGTATCCTTGTTAGAGCCAAACAATGAACTGTATAATAGCGGCATTGTTGATGTTTCTCATCGTTACCCCAAAATGTATGTCATCCGACCACAGTTTTTTATCCCAATGATTACCTTACTCCGTAATGCAGCTCAAAATTCACTGAAATACAAGACTGAACTTGCGCTTGTGAAAGCACAGAACATTGATATCGCGGATTTCGAGGATGAACTTGATAAATTCAAGGATGCCTTCGGCAGGAACTACGAACTTGCTTCAAAGAAGTTTAAAGATGCAATCGACGAAATCGATAAGTCTATAGACCACCTGCAGAAAACGAAGGAGGCATTGCTAAGTACCGACCGAAACCTCCGCCTTGCCAACGATAAAGCGCAGGATGTGACCATCAAGAAGCTGACACGCAGTAACCCGACAATGGCGGCAAAGTTCGAGGAGCTGGAACAACAAGCACCTATAGCCGATGGTAGTACTGTAAATAATTCTTAATTCAATATCGCGCAATAGGTAGAGGTATAATGGAAAAATTTTCTGCAACATATGGAAATACTGCTAAGAATTTTGTGATTCAAAATATTACTGGCGAAGATGCCCGCACAGAGTATGAGGGAGTTATTTGCATTATCAAAAACATACTCCAGAGAGGAACGCCGACCCCCCCCTCGGAATACCTTAAAGCGAGATTAGGAGAGATGGTCTCGCCTATCAATGAACCATTGCGTATGATTTCAACCGAAGAACATTACTGGAACAGTAGAATTAAAGGTAGCACTGACGACAGAAACAACAATCCTGCAGAAGAATTCTTCAATGTCCTGATTCCAGAATATTTTGGGGATTACGCTTTTGTGCGTAGTCTTATACTGCCTGAAGCAGAAATAGAAGAAATTGCACCAACAAAAAATAATGAATTCATTGACAGACAAGTTGATTTCTATTTACCTCAGGCTAAGCTTGTTATTGAAATTGATGGCACCCAGCACCAAAAAAAATTACAATCGTCAATGGATCTTGATCGAGACAGACATTTGAAAAAAAATGGGATAAAAGTTGTTCGAATTTCAACAATCAGCATTCGAAATCGTGACCAGGATTTTTTAGATAAAATCAAAGAAATTCTAAAAATAGTGGAAGCAAGCAATGAGGTGCTAAAGTATCAAATAGCTGTGAATCAAGGGAATCAAAGCTCAGAAGATTTGCTTAGAATTCACTACGACTCGATATTGCGACTCCAGTTGCTGCTGCTTACATTGCTCAGAAAGAATCGTCTTAATTTCAACATGCTATTGTGGGAATTTACCATTGTTGATTCTACTAACGAATTAGAAGAGATTCTTGGGGTTGCAATAGCAGATCTTTTCCTTTGGATAGATAATATCTGCAAACTAATTAAACTTCCATTTATTAAACCGACTGTATCAATCAATCCTAAAAGACCAAGCGACTCTGGGGTGGTGATTGACTTTCACATCAAAAAACGTTGGACGGACGAAGCCGCTTTAAACCGCGATGTGATTTACATAAGAAATGACTATTTTGACAATCGGGATTACTTTAAGGTCAGTACAACTGATTCTGTCCAATACGAAATCATTCTGGATGGGGAAGCATCAGATATCCCATCACTACTATTTTGTCTTAGGAATCTTTTTGGCTTTGAAGATTTCAGGGACGGACAGCTCCCAATCATTGTAAATGCGCTTAGGCGGCGGGATACCATTGGAATTTTGCCAACCGGTTCCGGCAAATCACTCTGCTATCAATTTGTGGCCATGCTGCAACCTTGCATTAGCTTTGTTGTTTGTCCAATTGTTGCCTTAATGCGCGATCAAAAGGATAATCTTGATAAAGCAGGTATCACAAGAACGCATTACATAAACAGCGACATGACCGGTGAAGAAAAAGGAAGAGTCTTGACTGATTTTGGCAAAGGGAGATATTTACTATTATGGATATCGCCAGAGAGGTTTCAAGATGTAAAATTCCGAAATCAAATCCAATCCATAAATAAAGAAAGAAACATCGCCTTAGCCGTGATAGACGAAGTACATTGCCTATCTGAATGGGGGCATACGTTCAGGACGTCATACCTCAACCTTGTCAGAACGATTAACAACTATTGCCCTGAGGCACGACTACTTGGACTTACAGCGACAGCGTCTCAATTTGTGTTAGCTGACTTGAAGCGAGAATTCCAGGTTGATTCTGATAATATTAAAACGGTAAGCAATATCAGTCGGGAAGAGTTGAGCTTTCATTTGACTCGGGTAGGAAGCCATAAAATGTATGATGTGCTGGTCGATCAGCTAAAAAGATATAAAAATAAGCACGGTAAGGATATGTTTGCAAACCTTGGAAATCAAACTAAATCAGGGATAATCTTCACGGCAAATAAAGGGGGAGACCGAGGATGCATCCGGCTGGCAGCAAAGTTGTCTGAGAAATTTGACATTAATGTTGAAACCTATCATGGTGACTTACGGGGCGATGACAGAAGGGATGTTCAGGATGGCTTCAAAAACAACGAGTTTCCACTTTTGACCGCAACCAAGGCTTTTGGCATGGGGATTGATAAGCCAAACATAAGATATACAATTCATTTTGGGATGCCTGGGTCCATAGAAACGTTCTACCAGGAGGCTGGCCGAGCAGGACGTGACAAACAAAAGGCTCAGTGTACTATATTGTATCAAGGTGAAGATGTTCCTGATGATGCAATCAATAAATTGTTTGATCTTCATACTGAGATCCAGGAAATAAGAGAAATCCAGAAAACACTTAAAAATGACATACGGAGTATTCTCTACTTATGGCTTGACAGCAATAAAGGAATTGAAGACGATTTGTTAATGATGGAGTGGGTAATGGAACAAATTGAGCACCCATCAAAGACTCAGAATGCAGAGACTATACTTGTGAAATGCGATACGAAACACAAAAAAGCAGATGTCGAAAAGGCTATATATAAGTTAACTCTTTTAGGATTCATTAGAGATTGGACGATAGCAGAATGGGATGCAGAAAGAGGAGGCATTCTCGTTGAAAAGGAAGAGTACACAGAGCAAACAGTGAAAGACCATTTTTTCCAAGTCATAAAAAGATATGATACGGGATTCGATGAAAAGAATGAGGAATATCAAAAATATTTGACTATTCTAAGTGGCGAGAAGCTGAAGCCATACCATAGATATATGAAGATTCTCTTGATGTGGAGCTATGACAACATTGTTTACCAGCGAAGACAAGCCATCAAAACAATGTGGGATGCGTGCGAGAACTATAAAGATGGCACTACTCTGGCGACTTATATTGAAAACTACTTTCGTTTTTCAGATAGCACGCTGACGCTCGACCAGATCGCTAACAAAACCGAGGACTTTGGTCTGTTGTTTGATATTCTTTTTGAACAAGGGAAGCGGGATGTCTCAATTACGCGCAATGAGGCAGAGAAATTACTACCATCATTACAAAGATATATTGAGAGCTATCGGTACAGTATTGGGTTGAATTATCTAATTGGAATGGTCAGGCTGATATGTGATAAGTTCCATGACCCGGACGGACTCCCGCGTTTGGAGGATGCGTTCAATCGTATTTTAGCATCCGGTGATATTGATTTGGATATGGTAATTGATAACACCTTGAAAATTGGAAGCACCGTTTCTGAAGAAGGAAGGGAACAGCTGGGAGACTTCTTAATCAACAAATTCCCTGAGAGGGCATTGCAGATTAATGATGCCTTGTCGGACAATGCATCGCTATTATGGATTTTATGCGAAGCAAGTAGCAAACTTAAAAGGGTAAAGGAGAAGATAAAATGGTAGATTTAGTAAAACTGGACAAAACGATTACTGAACTTGAAGAGAGTTCCAAAAAAATTGTTAAGATAAAAGACATGATTGCTGAGATTGACCAGATTTCCGCAGAATCAAAAGGGTCCTTGGTAGCCATTGAGGAAATTAGAATTAGAGTTAACGATGTGTTAAAGGAAAGCACAAAAACGGTAGAAGCAAGTAAACAAGCCAACAAGCAGCTAGAAGATTATTTTACAACAAGTAAAGAAGCTGATGCCAGATTAAAAGCAGAAATCAACACACTACTTCTAGAAATGAAAAATGAAAACAGCTCACTTTATCGTAATTTTGAGTCCGCCATATTATCTAAGTTTGAGCTGCTTAAATCTGATGTAGTCGTTGAAAACAGGAAGACGATCGAAGATGGATTGGAGCGAATTGAAAAAAAGATTGATAAGAAAAGTAACCTGGTTATAATATTAGTCGCGATCACCATGGCTATTTACTTGGTTGGAATCATCATCGAGCAGTTTACTAATTGACTAACTAAAATAGAAGTTATGTATGTAGCATATATTTCTTGATATTGAAAGGCAAATTAAAGGTTAATATTATGGGTGATAATATTGGATTAATACCAATGATTCTTATCGCTGGTGTGTTTTATATTTATTATCGAGCATGGTTTAGAAGAAGAAAGTAGAATATTAGGACGAATGCCCTGCAGATTTGCTGGGTTCTAAAAATTGTTGAAGGACATGCTCAGAATATTTTTGTAACGGTGCTAAAATTTTAGGATCCATGTTTCACCTCCAAGGCATATTATTAACTTAGTTAGAGTATAACGAATACTATGGCCTATTTTTTACCCATCTCCTATGATTAAATAAAGCAAGAAGATTAAGGAGATGGAAAAGATGATAATCAAAGCACAAATAGGTCTGCTTACATACCGATCCAATTCGGCGCATGTGACCGATGCCCATGGGTTGACAATCGTGATTGATGAAAATGGAAAACATGGAATCTATGATGGGAAAGCAAAGGCCTTTGCCGTTGAACCCGTATACGACAATATCTATGAAATCAACCCTTCGCTGTTTGCGTTTTCAATGCATGGCGTTCTATCGCTGTGGACAATAAAAGAATCGCGAAAAAAAGGCACGGATGCTAAATTTGCCCAACGTGAAATCCGAAGAATCACTGAATTTTGTATGGATAGTATAGAAGCGAATTCGGGAATTCTGGTAATGCAGGGATACGAGGACGGGATAAAGTTTTTCCGAATTTATAATTTAGCAGCGGACTGGCTATCCGATGCATTGGAATGGGTTGGCGTGATATCAAAAGATCTAATACTGATACGAAACAACTATGAAGAAACCCTAGTGACTTCTTCTGGCAAAGTTCTGTGGAAAGACACTGGCGAACACATGCTTATTAAAACTGGGTATACCATTGCAGGAGATGAAAGATATCCATTAATATTTGATTTTGAGCAGGAGCGCCATCTGTTCCCTGTATTTCGGAAAAGCAGAAAAAGAACAGTTCCGGAAGAGCATGAAATATGGAAGTATGTAAAAAGTAAGAATCCTCCCAAGTGGTGTGAAGAAACGGGGATATTTTGCCCAGTTCACAGTGGATATGTTGATACGAAAGATTTAATGTTTGGAGGCAGCAAATGAACTTTTCAAAATCGAAGTACATAAGAGGATTATCGTGTCCAAAAGTACTGTGGTGGGAAGTACATCCGGTTGTTGAAGTGAGTGCACCCGAGGTAACCGAAGACAGTGCTGAGCAGCAGGATCAAATTGTAGAAACAATCGGCCTGCAGCAACTTCATGGACAGCAATTTGCCTCGCTTGTTAAGACAATGTATCCTGGCTTGGTTGAAGTGCCTTATTCTGAAGACTTGAGCCTTGCCATACAAAGAACAAAGGAGCTTATTGATGCTGGTGAGAAGAGGATTGCGGAGGCATCATTTGCATCCGGGAATTGCTTTTGCGCTGTAGACATTCTTTTCATAGAAAACAACGAAGTCGAAATATATGAGATAAAGAGCTCAACGAAAATCAAAGAAGAATATATGCATGATCTGGCATTTCAAGTGTACGTGCTGGAATCAGCTGGATATATTGTAAATAAGGTATCACTCATCTATGTAAATAATTCATATGTGCGAGGTACCATCCTTGAGACAGGAAAAATGTGCACGATTGAGGACGTGACGCAAGGAGCGAAAGGTCTCTCAGGTGGAGTCCCAATGCATTTGAAAGAGTTAGAGCAAATTGCAAGTAAAGAAGATGAGCCGGATATACTCGATATTTGCTGCGGAAAGAAGTGTCCTTATTTTCTTGAATGCTTTATAGATTTACCTGAAGGTGAAAGTATCTTTGACTTGACCGGTATGCGGCAAAAAAAGAAGCTCGAACTATATTCCAGAGGTGTTCAGACAATCCTTGATGCTTATATTGACAAAATCCCTATGACAGCCAAACAGATTATTCAGGCGGAAAGTATTCGATACAATATGCTTTCGCAAATTGACCTTGAAATCATTTGTAATCACCTTGAAAAATATAAGTATCCCATCTATTTTCTAGACTTTGAAACGTATCAGCCGGTTATCCCTCTATTTGGTGGGAAACCTTATCAGCAAGTTCCTACCCAATTTTCTATCCATAAACTGAACGATATTGGTGTGCCGTTGATTGACCAAGAGACTTTCAGCATGGAGGACTTTTCACACCGCGAGTTTCTGGCAGAAGTAGGTAGCGACCCTAGAAATCAAGTAGCCCGTATGCTGGTTGAAATGATTCCTCCAAACAATGGGGTTGTTGTGGCTTACAATATGTCCTTTGAGAAAATGGTTATCAAAAACCTGATAAGCGATATGTTCATGTTCAAAGGATATTTCCCTGAGGAAGCGGATTACTATGATTATCTAGCTCAGGAGCTGCAGCGAATTCATGACCAAATCATTGACTTGATGGAACCATTTGCTGCAAAGGGTTACTATTGCCCTTCAATGCATGGGTCCCATTCTATCAAAAAAGTTCTTCCTGCGCTTTGCGGAAATGATCCCGATCTGGATTATTCGCTACTGCCCGGCCCGCATCATGGTGGAGAAGCGATGGAGGCGTATGAACTAATGGTAGAGAGCCTAATAGATAACCCAAATGAAGTTAGAGAAGGGTTACTTGCTTATTGTAAATTGGACACACTCGCTATGATGAAAATCTATGGAAAACTTGTTTTCGTTTCAAAGTTTCAAAGGGAGTAACAACATGGATTACGGATCTCAACCAAAAAAAATGCTAATTCCCAACTTACTCAAGTTGCTGAAAGATTGTAGCGGCACGGATCATAAGCTAACCCAAAAGGAAATGCTCGATATCCTCAAGCATGACTATGACATGACGATTGACCGCAAGACTTTGGGGCGTAATCTGACTGAACTAGTAGATGCTGGTTATCCAATCGCATTCGAAGAAAAACCCAGGCCAGGAGTCGGCGATGGAGTGATCCGAACCAATTGGTACATGGAGAGGGATTTCGAAGATAGCGAACTTAGGCTGCTCATTGATAGCCTTTTATTCTCGAAACACATTCCCTACAGCCAATGCAAGGATTTGATTGGCAAACTCGAAGGGCTTTCCAATAAGTACTTCAAAGCGAAGGTTAAACACATCATGAACCTTCCCGAGAGCCAACCTAGCAATGCACAGCTCTTTTGTATCATTGAGGTGTTGGATGAAGCAATTTCAACAGGCAAGAAAGTCGCCTTTCAATATGAAGAATACGGTGTAGATAAAAAGCGGCATCTACGATTGAATGATAAAAAGGAACCCAGGAAGTATGTTGTTAATCCATTTCAAATGGTGGCAACAAACGGTCGGTATTATTTAATTGGGAACTATGACAAATATGACAACATCAGTCACTATCGACTGGATCGGATTGCTGAGATTGAGTTGCTGGAGGCGCAGGTAAAACCTAAAAAAGAGGTACCAGAAATAAAGGATGGACTAAATCTGTCGACAAGAATGGCTGAACACATCTATATGTTTGGAGGGCCAAGCGTGAGGGTTAAGTTTCGGACACCCGTTTGGCTTGCTGATCAGATTATTGATTGGTTTGGACTAGATATCGAGTTTTTAAAGGATTCAACATCACCTGAAAAAGATGCGACCGTTCTAGTCTCTGTAAAGGTCAATGAAAAAGCCTTCACCCTGTGGGCACTCCAGTATGGTATGTATGTGGAAGTGATAGAACCGGCTGCTTTGCGGGCTGAAATCAAAACAGACATACAGAAGATAGCTAAGCGGTATGGGGCATGATTAACCAGATGAATAAGAGGCTTCAAGCAATATATCAAGAATGGAAGATAGAAGTTTACGACACATTTATTAATGATAAAGAACAAATCGAAACTGGTAATATAAAATACTCTGCTCCATTTTATGCGGGTATTCCCGAAGAATTCGATTCAACAAAAAAAACATTACTTTTTGTTGGCCAAGAGGCAAGTAAATGGTGGAGATGCTATGAGGATCCTCATCGGGAATTCCCACAGAATCATTCTGTGGGGTATGCACAGACACAAGTTGGAAACAACAAAGAGCATAATTTCAATGGTTCACCATTTTGGAGATTGTTTCGCAAGTTAAGTGAAAAATACAATATGGTCTGGACCAATATTGACAAAGTACACCGGATTGGTGGGGACAAGGAAACTTTAAGTTTAACTCTTAAAGACGAGTTAGCATTGAATTCACCATTTGGCAAAAGTGGTAAGACGATCTTCCAAAATGAAATTGAGATTATCGATCCAGATGTAATATTATTTGTAACAGGCCCAAATTATTATCAAACCATGGCGAAAGCCGCTGGAATTGATGGAGATATTCTTTATAGCCAAAAACCAACTCCGCCAAATCCCGTGAACGAAATTAGCAATATAATCGAGCTAACAAGAAGAACTTTCTGGTCTTACCACCCTAGGTACCTCAACAGTCAACCTGGCGGTATAGGTATAATCAAGGTTCTCGATTTGCTTAGCAATCTGTAACTTTTCAGTAAATTACTATAGCATATATTTTTCACCGAATTTTACAAAATAATCATGTAAAGATTTGTTCGATTTATATTCTTGGACGGCAGCGAAATTAAGGTCTTCCCAAAATAGAAATTTGGTATTGCCCTTCAATGTACTGGAGATATGCAGATCTTTTAATTGCTCTACCAATGCTGTATTCGCTTTGGGAACAATAAAAAAAACAAAATCGGATGGATTAGCAACATAAAAAAGATTTCGGTAGATTTGGTAATCACGATAAAAATCATCCTCAACAAGTCCTTTGAAATGTGGATTATTCGCTGTTGCGAGGGAATAAATCTCATTCCATCTTCTTTTTTTTGAGTCTTTGTTAGCTTTGGTACTTCTTGAAAATTCTTGCTCGGTATATTTGATTTCAAAAAAGACTTTTCTGCCATCGTTGGTTTTTAAAAAAAAATCAAAATTGGTTTTTTCTCTGGTTCCCTCAATGTGCTCGAACTCAAATTCAGAGATTCCGCAGTGTGGATTTGGCATCCCGAGGAGTTTTAGTAACGTCGCAGATTGGTTGCGGGATATGAAGGGGGCAAAGAAATTGATGCACATCATCTGCGAGGAATTCAAATGATGGGCATATTGATGCAGGTGTATATTGTTATTTGTGTTTTGAGTTAGGGTCGTAATATTACCAACTTGTGTTACATCTATGGCGGGTTTGATAAGTAATCCATCAATAAGATTATGAATAATATCATGAGTTTCTAATATATGCGGATACTTTTTGGGTTTGCCCCGAAATGTACCATCAGGCAAATTACATAGTACAGAGTTGCTTTTTTTATATATCTCGAGGTGATCCTTAATCGTGTCCTGATAACTTTTTTTCTTCATTTTTCTTTCTCTCTTTCTGTCACAAACCCACACCAGTTATCTGCATACTGCAGAAGCAGCGAAAGGGGTTCTTCGAATGTTGCGATACCTCGGTTTTCTTTTACATACTGGCCATCATGATAAACGATAGCCTGTGCCTCTGTGGGTGTTAGATGGAAATGAGGGCCAATAAGATATAGACTCCTGATGGGTACCCCCATATGTATTATATCATTATTATATAAATATGGCGGCCATAATTCATTTGGGATTCCGTTTCCGCTTTCCGTCTCTCGTTTCAGATATAAAGGATCCCCCGCAAAACCTGCCTTTCCCAAATCGTGAAAAAGTGCAACAATAACGCAGGATTCTTCTGATAGGTGAGGTGCCATAGAAGCGCTCATTCTAAGTAATGTTTCTGCCACATTGATGCTGTGCCGAAGCAAGCCATGAGGCTCACAAAGGTGGAAGCGGGTTGAGGCTGGGGCAGACAGATAATCCGTCTCACTTTCAATGAAGTGAATTAATCTCGTAAACTCTTCTTTTCGCTCGGTTACCAGAAGTTTAAGTTGTCTATACCGTATGGCAAGGTCACTTGGTAATGCTTGAATAGGTATGCTTTTTCCATTTTCCATAATCAGTTCCTTTCTTTGATTACAGAATACACAATATGATGCGACATTATTTACACATAGCTAAGTTTAATTAATCTATCAAGCCTACTAAAACATAAAGGACTTACTAGACCATTTTTCTTTGAGAAATTACTATAGACAATGTGAAACTTTAAATACTACAGAAACTATTGACAAGTAAATGTTAGTAATGTATAGTAAGCGTAGTAAATATAAAACGCTTGGAAAGTGAGGATAAAACTATGGCTATCATTGAAATTAACGTTGACGAAAAAATACTATCTGATGCAGAAGAGGCATTAAATGCTATTGGAATGGATGTCCAAATAGCATTTAATGTATTTTTACGAAGAGTTGCGCTTGAAAAGGGACTCCCAATGACTATGAGTTCTCCTGCTATGGGTCCAGAAAAACAGGCTTACTCTTCTGAAAACTCAAATTATATGGATGAAGAATGGGTTTTTGCCAGCCGAACGAATACTGCCATCACAAAAACAATGGTTGATGAAGTATGGAAAGCTTTTCAGAAGTACTATAAAGGGCTTGATGAAATTAGCAGACTGCGAGATGAGGTAGCAGAAAAATCCGGAATGAGTGCTGGGAGTGCCTTTATCTATCTCAATATCCTTGATAACTTGGTAAAGGGCCGGCCAAACACTAGAACCCTGAAAATGAAAGATTTAGAGTATCTGTTAGAAAAGATTAGGACCGAACTTGGCGACGATCTCTATGAAAATGCACTTCAATCATTGAAGCTCTCCATACCATATTGGAGAACAAAACTTGCTGGAAACTTTGCAAATAAGGTTGAGAGTTATTACAACTCTAAGAAATCTATGGATTTCCGATAAATTTTGCGATCAAAAAATGAAAATTAATGAACATTCCGCCCTTGATAACTGTAAGTGCCCTGATGATATGAAAGTGCAATTTTCAGTTGACCCGGAAAAACAGCTGATGGTCGCGGGGATGATATCGAAAACCTGCCGACGCTGATGTAAAAGTGAGGAGTTTGAGAGAATATGAAAGATGTTTACCTAATTTCATGCACCAAATCTAAGAGGAAGGGGATCTGCACAGCCCGCGAAATGTATATGCCTAGTGAACTTTATCGGTCAGCGCTGAACTATGCGCTGGAGAGGGTGCGGGATCCGGATAACCAGATTTATATCCTATCATCAAAGTATGGCCTTCTTCGACTGTCTCAGGAAATCGAAACATATGAAGAAACGCTTACAGGAAAATCGCCTGTTTTCATTGCAGACTGGGGTAAGCGGGCCGTCGATATATTGTGTAGATATCATGATTTAGAAAGCACGAACTTTATCATTCTTGCTGGGAGAGCTTATACGGACCCCTTGCTGCCATACCTGAAGCATACCAATGAGCCTCTGGCTGGGATGCCCATGGGAAAACGCATCTCCTGGCTGCAGAGTCAATATGAACGACCTAAATTCCCGCGCATTCTAGTGGACGCCAGTGAACTTCGAGATCCGTCACAACTTAACCAAGTGTCTGATGATCAGCCCGGATGGTACCGGTGGTGGGCTCCAATTGCTTCAGTGGAGAGGCTTCTCGACTCTCCATGGATATCGGAGAAATGCATGACTAAACTACTTCCATACCTGACCGCAGGGAAAGGAAGACTAGAAGGGTACTATGCGATCTACGTCGGTGTTGCAGTTAATGAGCCCATTCGATCACGGCTGGACTGGCATGTCAATCAAAAACACACGCTGAGCGCGATCCGATCCGGAACACTCTCAACCTTTAGGCAGTCTATCTCTAGCCTGGTTTCTGCAGACCAAGCGGATGAGATAAATACAAACGAATTCTTGGACACTCTCAAGATTGAATACCAGGTCTTGCCACATCCTATAAAGAGCGAGGAAGCCGCAACGGCGATCAAGCGCATATAAAATAAACTGCTTGAGGAAGGGATCTATCCAATCAACATCAAAGACAACTTCCACCAGGTCAACATGCACTTCCGGGAACAGCTACGCCAGCTGAGGCAACAGTCAAAAAATAGAGGGTTAGTTAATAAGAGCAAAATTTGATTATATAGACTGCTCTATCAAAAAGTTTCCATCATTTTTTCCATTCTACCCATGGGAAACAGGGGGAAATCAGGGTAGTCAGGTACTCCCAAACCGAATAAAACGCACAAAAAAACCGCCGTAATCCTTTGAAAAATGGCGGTTTTTCATATGGTACACCATGACAGGTTCGAACTGTCGACACCCTGATTAAGAGTCAGGTGCTCTGCCAGCTGAGCTAATGGTGCATGATAGTGACTAGATTACCCTGTTAGATGGGTGCTGTCGGCACATTGAAAAATATAACATTTACCCGGTGGGTTGTCAACCTCTATTTGCCCAGTGCACGGTCAGAAACGCTTAATTTCACCTTGATAACAATCCCTTGAAAATGTTGCCTAGATGTTTGCAAATACAAGGGCTGTATTGTATAATTAAACGGAATATAAGCACAGCTTAATGTTTTATAGGGATGGGATGTTATGTTTGAAAATCTAAGTTGGAACACAGAATCAATATTAATCTTAGGCATCGTCACTTTTGTGGTTTTCGCCTTGCTTATCCTTGTCATTTGGAACAGCAAAACAAACAAGCAGGTCAAGACATTGATCAGTATTGATGACAGCCTGAAGCACTTGGATGTGATAGAGATAGCAAGCACACCATCTGTGCAGGAACCTATCATTGAGGAAGTTGAACTCCAGCAAGTGCAGGAAGAAGAGCCTGTCGTAACTGCTGAAAAGATTATAGAACCCGAAACAAGTGCCAACATTGGTAAAAGCGGTAGAGTATACACCAAAGAAGAGCTTGAAGCACAGATAAGGTAATGAAGGGGGAGGACAAAGATGTATTGCAATAATTGTGGGAAATTTCTTTTGGAGAACGATAAGTTTTGCAGCAATTGTGGTGCAAGAGTATTCCTAAACGAGCAAAACATAGAAAAAGAAAGTACGTTGGATGACTTGAAACCGGATGCCGCACAGGACCTAACGCCAAAGCCAACCCCGCCGGTTGACAACATCAAATGGAATATTGAAGATTTTCCGGATCATGACGTAAAGAAGACTGAAGAGATCAACTTTGACTGGGGAAACACCAGTGACTTCAGAAAGTCCGAATTGACCGCGGAGGAAATTGCACTGAACCCGGCCCAAAAGCCAGACGAAGAGAAACCAACAGAAGGTGGGTTCATTGCAACTCAAATCATAGAAGAAGTAATCATTCAAGGGAAAGACCTTGAAGAAGAAATATTTGCCGAAGCCTCCTTGGTGGAATCCATTCCAACCGGAGGGGAAATCCACAAACGCAACAAGATTGTAGATAAATTTTATACATTCAACAAAAAGAATGAAGAGTTCCAAAAATTACTGGACAAAGAATACGAAAAGATTAAAGAAGGCACCTCGGATGGCTTGGATGACCAAGCATTCCGAGACAGTGTTTCTAAAATCAACCAAAAGAGCGATGAGACATGGTCCGAGTTCAATCCAACGGAACACATAGCAGAAATGGCACTCGCCAGAGAGCGCTTCTTTGGACCCATGACAGACCCATACAAAGAGACCAAAACAGAGGAAAAACCCACTGTGGAAGAAACCCCTTCAGTTGATGAAGTGCCTGAAGAAGTGCTTAAACCAATCGGGCTACCTGGCGAAGAGCCTTTGCCTGAAAACAACATATTGCCGGATTTGGAAATATGCAAAGATGAGCAAACCATGCAAATTCAAGGGGAAGCCTCCTGTGCCCCAATTGAACCGGTAGCCACAAAAGTTATTTCAACACCACTGGATGATCATTTAATCCCTGAAGATTTTGAGGATCCCAAACCTGAGTTTTCTGAACTCGATGAACCCAAGACAACACTTGAACCTGAAGCGCTCAGAAGTGAACTACATGAACCTGAAG
The DNA here is from genome assembly GCA_041752735.1 of Anaerovoracaceae bacterium. Classification (GTDB taxonomy): domain Bacteria; phylum Bacillota; class Clostridia; order Peptostreptococcales; family Anaerovoracaceae; genus UBA1422. The sequence continues at coordinate 70,892 of JBGSVW010000035.1, forward strand.
CGCCCAGCAGTGAAATACGCGAACCTGAAGTACCTAAAGTAGAGGATGATGTGTTTTCAATCCGAGACAAATGGGTAGAGTATGAAGAGGAAAGCGACGAAGATGATGATGAACACCATTCCGGTAGCAAACTCGGTAAATTCATTATCGGTTTCCTAATTCTTTTGCTCTTGACCCAAGTAGCCTTGCTAGGGATTAAACTCGTAGCACCGGAAAGCGCAGTTGCACAGTTTGTCGATGACAAAGTCCAATTAATCATCCTTTTCTTCCAGGGAAGCGACAACACTTCCCAAGCCGCGGTCACAAACAGAAATATTGCAGCCGTAAACAAGACCGGACTAATCCAGATGCATATCGACAAAAATTACAATGGTAACATCGCTGTAATAAAATACAACGAAAGCCTGCACATGAATGCAACAAATGTATATTCAGATCCATCTTTGAATTTGTCCACGGTTTTGCAGGATAACAAATGGTATACAGAAGATGATGGCAACATTGTATACTATGATGACCAGGCCATTAGCGCAATCATATCCTATGAATCTGCCAGAAGTCTGGCAGAAGGGGAATCGTTTGCAACACTTGAGATAGGTGAAATCAGAATCAGCGGTGAGAACCTATATGTATGGGTCGCGGAAGAGATTACACCGGGAGACAGACAAGAAAAAATACTCCGGGTTACTGTATCCGGAGAGGCCATGAACGTCAATACAGAGTATGACGTATAAGGAGGGAATAATTTTGGAAAAGAAAAAACACAAATTTGGGCTGAAAGCGCTAGCGGTTGTCATCTTATTGGCAATCCTGCTCATCGTTAGTCTTGTAGGGTACATCACAGACTTCCTTTGGTTCAAAGAACTTGGGTATGTCAGTGTATTCTTTAAGCAACTGGTTACCCAGCTTGAAATCGGCATTCCCACATTCATCGTGGTCACATTGCTGACTTTTGTTTATCTCAAAATTCTTAAGCGGGGTTATTACAAAAAAGTCGAGTCCGACATTGCCGGAGAAGTAAGACCCTTAAATGCAATAACTTGGGGCCTTTCGTTGGTGTTGGGTGTTATTGTCACGTATATGGCAGTCACAGGGTTGTGGTTCAACGCATTGCGGTTTGCCAATAGCTCAGACTTTGGTATTAAGGACCCTCTGTTTAATTTAGATGTATCTTTTTATACATTTAAACTAGAATTCATTACGCAAATAAATGACATACTAATTGGTGTGTTGGTTGCACTGATGATCATCACAGTGCTCTACTACGTCATTTTAATTTCCACTAGATTGCCACGGGTCTTTGAAACTCCCGAGGAGGATGCAGATTTTGGTGGACAGCAGAGTTCGGGTGGCCAAAGCAGCTTTAACAATAGCGCTTTTGGTCAAATGTTTGGTCAGTTTGGAAAAGCTTTCGGCATGAATCCCAGTCCGACTCCACGAAAAAAACAACTGGATAATGAAAACCTTAAAGAACTACTTTCCATTGCAACGGTGCAACTGATTGTGGTTGGCGTGATATTTTTTGTAATGCTGGCCATTAATTTCTACCTAAGGCAATATAGTCTTCTTTATGGAGCTGTCGGTTCGTCCGGCGTAGTATATGGCGCAGGGTATACCGATGTAAACATTACCCTTTGGATGTATCGAATTCTAATTGGATTGGCATTGGTTGGTGCAGTAGGTTTTGCCTTTGGCGTCATCACCAAACGATTCAAATGGATTCTGGCTGTGCCTGTTGTTATGATATTTGTAGGTTTGGCTGGTGCAGGTGCAGGCTTGATGGTACAAAACTTCGTGGTTTCGCCTGACGAAATCAACAAAGAGAGCAAGTACCTGGAGAACAATATCAAATTCACACAATACGCATATGCGCTGGATCAGGTGGATGTCAGAAGCTTCACAGCCGACAACCAATTAACCACCGAAGATATTAAAAACAACGACGCAACTATATCCAATATTCGTATCAATGACTATCTGCCAGCGGAGAAGTTTTATAACCAAACCCAGAGTATTCGACAGTATTACAGCTTTAACGATGTTGACGTAGACCGGTATATGGTCAACGGTGAATATACCCAGACGTTCCTGTCAGCTAGAGAAATCGATGAAACGAAAATCAGCGAAACCTGGCTGAACACACATTTAAAATACACTCACGGCTATGGAATTACGCTGTCTAGAGTTGACAAGGTGACTGCAAGCGGACAACCGGACATGTTGATTAAGGACATTCCACCACAATCCACCGTGGATGAAATCACCATCACCAGACCCGAGCTTTACTTTGGTGAGCTGACAAACAATTATATTGTCACCAATACCGATGAAGCCGAGTTCGACTACCCTGATGGAGATACCAATGCCTACGTGAAGTACGAAGGATCAGCAGGAATAAAACTTAATCTATTCAACAAGGCTTTGTTTGCAATCAGGGAGAGAAGCTTGAAACTGTTGGTATCCTCCAACATCGACAGCCAGTCCAAGATTGTCATCAACAGAAACATTAAAGCTAGAGTTCAAAAGATTATGCCGTATTTGTCTTATGACAACGATCCATACGTAGTGACTTTAGACGGAAAACTTTATTGGATTGTTGATGCCTATACATCAAGCGATAAGTATCCGTATTCAGAACCTTACGGTGAAGGATCCAAAGTCAATTATGTTAGGAATTCAGTAAAAGTTGTTATTGATGCCTATAATGGAAACGTTGACTACTACATCGTAGACGCCAATGATCCCATCGCTATGACATTCAAAAACATCTACCCCAAACTATTTAAGGATTTCTCTGAAATGCCGGAAGGATTACAATCCCATATCAGATATCCTAACACGATGTTCCAAATTCAGGCTGAAATTTTCGAAAGATATCACATGAATGATGTGAAGGTCTTCTACCAAAATGAAGACCAATGGCAAATTGCAAACGAAATATATGGTACAGAAGAGCAAGCCATGACACCAAACTATTATATCCTCAGTCTGCCTGGTGAAATGAAGGAAGAATTTGTAAATTCCATAGCATATACACCAAAAGATAAGCGGAATATGACAGGTCTTCTTATGGCCAGAAATGACGGGGAAAACTATGGTAAGCTGGTACTATTCAGCCTACCCAAGAGCAAATTGGTCTACGGCCCAATGCAAATCGAGGCGCAAATTGACCAGACCCCTGAGATTTCCAAAGAATTTTCACTTTGGAATTCATCGGGATCCAGTTACAGCCGAGGCAACCTGTTCATTATCCCCATAGAAAACTCACTGATCTATGTTGAACCGGTATATCTGGAAGCAACCAACTCCAGCATTCCGGAAGTCAAACGCGTTATCGTTGCCTATGGCGATAGAATCGCGTATGAGCCGACCCTGGCTGAAGCCTTGGATACCTTGTTCGGAGACGGAACAGGGAACTCAGATGGCGGCAGTGGAGACGGTGGTGATGGAACCGGCGGTGAATTGACCCAGACACAGATTATTGCCGCAGCCGTAGAAGCCTATAACAATGCTCAGGCGGCAGCACAAGCCGGTGATTGGGCCAACTATGGAAAATATATGGACCAGTTGGAAAGCTATTTGGCCCAACTGCAATAACAAAATTTCCATGAAACCAGAATAAATTTAAATTTGGTGGCGGGGCATTCTTTACCTACTTGAGGTGAAGAATGCTTTGCCCGTTGTATTGCATCGAGAGGAGCCATTTATGTTTAACTTTGATTTGGAGAAGATGCTTTTCACAATCCCTGTGGAGAAGCATTCCGTCAAAGATGTCACCGAGATACTAAACGCCCATCCTGAGGTGAAATTTGTCTCTCTGGTTGGCATCGATATCGCCGGACACGCTACGGACGAAAAGATACCTGTTGCAGCATTCCTTAAAAACTTTCAGAAGATGATGCAGTTTGGTGTCCAAACCGATGGTTCAAGTGTTGTGCTTCCTAAAATCGCCGACTTAAACGATGCAAAAGTAGATATTATACCTGATCCTAATGCCAACTGGTATGTGGATCATAACTTGAGCAATGTGGATTTTGAAACCGGACTTCCCGTAGGCACTCTTCGGATTCCTGCAATGCTTGTTCACAATGAAGTGGACCAGGTTGGATCTCGGGTTGTATTAAGAGACTGTGTCAAAACTTTCGAATCCCAGCTTTTGGACCTGCTTCGCAAACACCCATACGCTTTTGACAACCTGGGTGTAACCAACGCCGATGAGATTTCAGAAATAGTTCTGACCTCCGCTACAGAATTGGAGTTCTGGGTTAAAACTCCGGATGAAGAAGCCGACCGAGACCAGCTTTCTACGGCTCAGAATCTCAAAGAACAGTATTGGAAGAGAACCATTGGACCTGTTCGTTCCGCCCTTGAAAAGTCCTTGATGCTATTAGACCGTTTTGGCCTGGAAGTGGAAATGGGTCATAAAGAAGTTGGTGGCATTCCTGCAAAAATGGGCCATTCCGGCCACTATGACCATGTCATGGAACAGATGGAGGTGGACTGGAAATATGCCACAGCTATCCAGGCTGCAGATAATGAAAACCATGTGAAACATGTAATCCGGGATGTATTCCGAATGTATGGGCTGGACGTAACCTTTGGTGCTAAGCCAATGGAAGGCATCGCCGGCTCAGGCGAGCACACCCATATTGGTGTTGCTGCCAAGCTAAAAGATGGCAAAATGGTGAACCTTTTCAGCCCCAAAAGCCTCAAAGAAGATTTCATGAGCCCCATTGGGTTTGGTGGATTGATGGGAATCCTGAAACACTACGAAGTCATCAACCCCTTCATTTCATCCAGCACCGATGCGCTGAACCGATTGAAACCAGGTTATGAAGCACCTGTTTGTATCGTCACTTCCCTGGGGCACAACACCCATGCGCCTTCCAGAAACAGAACGGTTTTGGTAGGTTTGGTGAGAGATATCAACGAGCCAATGGCCACTCGGTTTGAACTGCGTTCTCCCAATCCCAGAAGCAACACGTACCTGGTGCTTGCAACCGCATACATGGCCATGCTAGATGGCATTAAGGCTGCCTTGGAGAACAATAAAACATCAGCCGACCTAGAAAAAGCTATTTCCAAGGAGTATGGCGAAGAAGCATTTTATCTGGAAAAAAATCGGGTGTTCCGAAGTGAAAAGCACGTCTTTGACGAATACACTGTCAAACAACGAAACCGTCTCTTTGGTAAAGCGCCATTGACCGTATGGGAAAATGTTTGTGCTTTTGACAAATATCCTGAGAAACTGAAAGCCTTCCAGGTAGGAGATGTGATGACCAAACGCACCATAGATTCCTACAAAGAAGCAACTACCGCACAGTGGGCCACAGAATTGCAAAGCCGAATCGTTCCCAACACCATGAATCTGGTGCGGTCTACCTATAAGTGTCATGATGAAGCAGATAGTGTGGATTATGATCACGAATACTGGGCTAAAATTGATAAAATTAGAAACAATCTTGGCAGAGATACGTTAAGTGAACTGTGCTTGCTTTCTAAAATTGTCCGTGCTCTAGAAAAGAAAAATTATAAAGTCGCTTCAAGCTTGCAAGTTGAAATGCAAAAGCAAGTAGAGGAGCTGGTCCTGCTTTATAGCACATACAAAAAAAATCTATTCTAATAGGAGAGAAGCATGCTGGATATTAAACGAATCCGTGAACAGTTTGAGGATTTACAAACCGCCGTCATGTCCAGGGGACAAGGCGATTTTGGCCTGGAAAAAGTCCGGGAGCTTGACATCAAACGGCGAGAAATCCTGGTCTCTGTTGAACAAAAGAAAAACAGACAAAGCATTGATTCCAGGGAAATTCCCATACTCAAGAAAGAGGGAAAAGACACCTCGGCCCTAATGGCTGAGATGAAAGAACTTTCCGAAGCCATCCGCAAGATGGACGGCGAGCTTAGCGCGGTGGAAGAGGAACTGAACTTGATGCTTCTTAGCATTCCAAACACCCCAAATGACAGCGTGCCTGTGGGAACCGACGAATCGGACAATGTGGAAATACGCCGCTGGGGAACGCCCAGACAAGAGGCATATGAGATGCAAGCCCACTGGGATATTGGAACGAATTTGGACATTTTGGACTTTGAGCGAGGATCTAAAATTGCAGGTGCCCGTTTTACAGTATACAAAGGACTTGGGGCCAGATTGGAACGGTCACTGATTAATTTTATGCTGAACCTTCACACCGGAGAACACGGCTTCACAGAAATCCTGCCACCGTTCATGGTGAACAGGGAGGCTATGACCGGAACTGGTCAGTTACCCAAATTCGAAGATGATATGTTTCATTTGCCGGCCAAAGACTTTTTCCTGATTCCCACAGCAGAAGTGCCTGTGACCAATCTTCGAGCCCAGGAAATCCTAAACCCGGAAGAGTTGCCGGTATATTATACCGCCTATACCCCTTGCTTCCGCAAAGAAGCAGGCTCGGCAGGACGGGATACCCGTGGACTTATTCGGCAGCATCAATTCAATAAGGTAGAGCTGGTAAAATTGGTTCGCCCTGAAACATCCTATGATGAGTTGGAAAGCTTGACCCTTGCAGCGGAAGAAGTGCTGAAACGCTTGAATCTGCCTTATCGCGTGGTGGCGCTGAGCACGGGAGATTTGGGATTCTCGGCAGCCAAAACCTATGATATTGAAGTATGGATGCCCAGCTATGGCAAGTATGTGGAGATATCTTCTTGCAGCAATTTTGAAAGTTTTCAAGCAAGAAGAGCAGGGATCCGATATCGCCCCGATGAAAAAGAAAAACCGGAATTTGTCCACACCCTTAATGGATCGGGTTTGGCTGTAGGTCGGACCTTTGCGGCAATCTTAGAGAATTACCAACAGGCCGATGGGTCTGTGGTGATTCCGGAAGTGCTAAGGTCGTACATGGGCGTTGATGTGATCCCTTGCCCAAACAAATAAACCATCCAATGCCACTCACAAAAAAGAAGCTATCGTGGGCCATTCTTTATGGCATGAAACAGGAGTACCTAAGCAGTTATGGAGTTTAAATTAAAAGAATATATTGAGCCAGATTTTAACGAAGATATTTTTATCAATGCCCCCAATGTAACCCTTGTCCCATGTCCTAAGGATATGGCGGCCCCCGATGATTTTCACGCTACATCCATTTTCCCTGAATATTTTAAAATAGACGGTAAGTGGATCCTGGCCGAAGAATCCAGAATGGATTGTTTGCCGGTTTATGAAGACGGCAAGATTCATATCAGAGAGTTTCGAAACCTTAACAAAGGCGACTTGGTGGTCACCGGAAGAACAGAAGACTGCGAAGAAGGAATATATGTCCATTCCCATTGCTTCGTCACGGATTCCTATGACGTGGATAAATCTTTTTCGTTCCGTCAAAGCCGAACTCGTGAAACGGGTTTCTCCTGTGACTATGACTTCCTTCAAGGCCTCCTGCACCATGAAAAAGAACATGGGAACATCGTTTGGGTGCTTGGACCTGCATGTGCCTTCGACATGGAAGCGCGGGAAGCGTTTGCAAAGCTAATCGAAGGCGGATATGTCCATGCGATTCTGGCAGGAAACGCGCTGGCTACCCACGATTTGGAAGCGGCATATCACGGTACAGCGCTGGGTGCTGATATCTACAATCAACGGCACCATTACAATGGGCATTACAACCATATCGACACCATCAACAAGGTAAACCAGTATGGATCCATACCGGCGTTTATTGAAGCGGAAGGCATCGACAATGGCATCATTTATACTTGCGTAAAAAACAACGTCCCATTTGTCCTAAATGGATCGATTCGGGATGACGGACCTCTTCCGGAGGTTCTTGAGCACACATACAACGGGCAGGATACCATGCGAAAATACATTCGCAAGGCCACCACAGTCATCGGCATGGCTACGGTGCTTCACACCATCGCCTCCGGAAATATGACACCGGTGTACCGTACCATGGAAGATGGAACCATCCGCCCGATTTTCTTCTATATTGTAGATACCACAGAATTTGCGGTTAATAAATTGTCCGACCGTGGCAGCCTCGGTTCAAAGGGTATTGTCACCAATGTGCAGGACTTCGTCATTAATCTCCGCAAAGGGCTGAACCTTTAAGCTCACCGCGAAAGGAGTATTGCGTGATATCCGAAAAACTAAAACCTCTGATGGCCAACAACTCCGTCATCCGCGCCATGTTCGAAGACGGCGCCATGATGCGGGAGAAATATGGCAGCGAAAATGTATATGATTTTAGTCTTGGAAACCCCAACGTTCCAGCCCCGGCACAGGTAAATGAGGCGATGATTCGTCTGCTACAAAAAAGTGAACCTGACATTCATGCGTATATGAACAATGCCGGATTTCCTAATATTCGAGAGATCATTGCCCAATCAATCAACAAATCCAATGGGACTAGTTTTGACAAAGGCAACATCATTATGACCTGTGGCGCAGCCGGTGGTATTAATGTGGCCTTAAATGTCATTATGAACCCGGGAGATGAAGTGCTGATATTTGTGCCCTATTTTTTGGAGTACAATTGGTACGTGAATAATGTGGGAGGCAAAGTGGTCAGGGTCCAAACCGATAAAGATTTCATGCCGGACCTGGCGGATTTTGAAGCAAAGATTACGAATAAAACCCGTGTTCTGCTGTTGAATTCCCCCAACAATCCCACTGGGGTAGTGTATCCGGCGGAAGTCATTGCCGCTATCTCAGAAATTTTAACGAGAAAACAAAAGGAATTCAACCGGACTATGTTCATTCTTTCCGATGAACCGTACCGTGAATTGGCTTATGACGGGACAATTGTTCCATATGTAACAAAATTTTACCCAAACACCATCGTGGCCTATTCCTTCAGTAAAAGCCTTTCACTTCCGGGGGAGCGAATCGGCTATTTGGTCATTCCCGGCGAGATGGAAGAAGCCCAACTGGTATTTGATACCGCCTCCAACGCCAACCGGATACTGGGATTCGTCAATGCCCCTTCCCTGATCCAAAAGGTCATCGGAGAATGTATCGAGGCCAGGGTGGATGTGGAGTACTATGACCGGAACCGAATGGCTTTATACAATATGATCACGCAGCTTGGATTTAAATGCACAAAACCTGTGGGAGCTTTTTACCTTTTCATGAAATCCCCCATGGAAGACGACAAGGCTTTTGTGGAACTGGCAAAAAAGTATCGGTTGCTACTGGTATCCGGCGCGGCTTTTGGGGCTCCCGGTTATGTGCGATTGGCATACTGCGTTTCCTACGAAACCATTTTAAATGCCAAAGAGTCCTTTGAAAAATTGGCGGAGGAAACTCTATGATCCATCAATTCCTCATTGAACATGCCAAAAAAAATACAGTGTCCTTTCATATGCCGGGCCATAAAGGTGCCGGCATATATTCCAGATACCATTATGAGGAATTCTTGAGCCGAATGATGGATTGTGATATCACAGAAATACCCGGAGCAGACAATTTGTTTCAAACTGAGGGGATCATCCGTGATACTCAATACAAGTATGCGACCCTCTATGACGTGGCCTATTCCTATCTATTAATCAACGGCACCAGTGGCGGACTGATTGCTGCAATCCTTGCCAGCGTTGCGCCGGAGAAGAAACTAATTATGGCCCGAAACTGCCATAAGGCAGTGTTTAATGCGCTGACTCTAGGTAACATCCAACCGGTTTATGCGTATCCCGAACGTGTCTCCGGACAAGAAATCGCCGGACCGATTTCTGTAGCGGAGATTAAACGCCTGCTAACGGAAAACCCTGACGGAGCGGCAGTGATTTTACCAAGCCCCAATTACTATGGTATTTGTAGTGACATCAAAGCCATTGCCGATGTAGTCCATGAAGCTGGCAAAATTTTGATCGTCGACCAAGCTCATGGCGCACACTTGCACTTTTTTCACAAATATGGTGTAGGCGAGGACATGCCACTTTCCGCTGAAAGTTGCGGGGCAGATATTGTAGTGAACAGCACCCATAAAACATTGGCGTCTTTCACCCAAAGCGCAATACTGAACCTGAATTCAAACCGGGTTGACCGGTATCATCTGGAGGATAAACTCCAGGCCATACAAAGCACCAGCCCATCCTATCTGTTGATGGCATCCTTGGACATCAATGCCGAGATTCTCCAAAAATACGGCAAAACCCTGATTGAAGAATGGAGGGCAAACCTTGATGATTTTTATCGCAAAGCTGCGGACATCCAGGGCCTTTCCATCATGAAAGCGCCAAATCTGGATAGGACAAAAGTCAACCTTGATATGAGCGAATTGGGATTATCCGGCGCTGCCTTGGAAATTGGCCTCATCGAAAGAGGGATTTTTCCGGAACTGAATACAGGGAATATCCTGATGTGCATGACCGGGATCGGCAACACACGAAACCACATGAACCGACTAATAGAAGCACTTGCGGACATCGCAGAAATCAATCATCACCGGAATATAAATGAAGGCAATTCCGAGTCCATAAAAACACCACCAACTAAAGTGCCTGACCAAGCAGAATTTGCAGGTATTCCCAATGCGAAGATGTATGTACGACTGGAGGATGCTGCAGACCGAATTTGCGCAGGCTCCGTCATACCATATCCCCCCGGCATCCCCATAATTTGCCCTGGGGAAGCTTTTACAGCTGAGATTGTCCAATATATCCAATTCCTGAGAAATAGCGGTGAAAAGGTCATCGGTGTCACAGACGCCGGAACCGTACCTGTAGGGAAGTAGACTAAACGGTGAAATCCGTTGGGAGGACACATGGCTTATAATCCTTTTTACAACATCGAGAATCCTGAGTTGCTGGGATATGAATATGCCTGGGTTGACTACGTCAAAAAAGACAATATCCCCGAGGGTATTATCGACAAGGAAATATTGAATTCCTGGAAAAGGTGCAAGAGGGAAGGGTTGGATCCCATTACCGATGGTTACTTCTTTCAAAACTGGGAGAACAAAGTTTCACTTGAGTCCATCAAACAATCAGAATCGCTGATTGACGTTTCCAGACACACCATGGAAGAAATCCTTAATCTGTTTTCTGAAAGTAGTATTCGTATGTGGATTGCCAACCCAAACAAGGAAGTCATTTTGGACATGCGAAAAGAGAAAAAGGAATTCCGACGATCCATGACCGGTGCCAGTCTGGATGAAAAAAATGTCGGGACTAACAGCATGGACCTTTCCATTCGTTTAGGAAAACCCATGAGTGTTGCCGGCGCTCAACACTACTGTCAAAGCAATCATAAATATGCGGATTATTCCGCACCAATCTTTCAGCGGAATGTGGGATTGATTGGTTCGGTGGGCATCGTAGTCCAGTGTGAAGAAATGAATAAATTCATGCTGGCCATGACCACGGTGGCAGCCCGTGCCATTGAAAACGAACTGTCAATCATGAAAAATAACGCTATCATTTTCCAACACAACAAAGAAAAACAAAGCATTTTGGACTCGGTCACCGATGCCATCATTTATCTGGATCAAGACCAGATTATTACCCATGCCAACTACCAGATGATGCGGCTTACGGGGCTGAGCAGAGAAGAACTGATTGGCCAACACATGGGGGTCATCGAAACCTCTCCGGCTATGACGATGATTGGAAAAGTTTTCCCCAGGGGTGAGGAAAACATGAAGATTAAACTACGTGGCAAAGAAGAAAGTTTCAGTTGTTTTTTGAATTGGAAAGAGATTAATGACAATGAAATTTGGATATTTACTGAAATCAGTGATATCCAGGAACTTGCAGACAAAATTAATGTAGTCAATACGGCTTTTTTCACTTTTGACAACATACTAGGCAAATCTCCTGCCATCCGGGAGACCATCGCCCTTGCCAAAAAAGTGTCCGCCTACGATGCTAGAGCGGTATTGGAAGGGGAGAGTGGAACTGGCAAGGAGGTTCTTGCCCAATCTATCCATAATGCGGGAATTAGAAAAAACGGCCCCTTTGTAGCCGTGGATTGCGGCGCTATACCTAGAGAATTGCTGGAGAGTGAGATGTTCGGTTACGAAGAAGGCGCATTCACCGGTGCCCGCAAAGGTGGATCCCGCGGGAAATTCGAGTTGGCAAACAAGGGGACATTGTTTCTGGACGAAGTAAGCAATCTGCCTCTGGAAATGCAGGCTAAGTTCCTCCGGGTTCTCCAGGAAAACAAAATCGTCCGCATCGGCGGAGACAAACAAATCCCGTTTGACGCTCAAATCATCGTTGCATCCAATATGAATTTAGCCAAAGCGGTGGAAAAAGGTACTTTTCGTGAAGATTTATTCTATCGGCTTGACATCATGCATATCCAAGTGCCATCCCTTGTGGAGCGGCGAGAAGACATTCCGATTTTTGTGAATCACTACATTAAAAGTAACAGCAAGCAGATGAACAAAAAAATTACCGGCATTGACGAGGAAGCCATGAGAATCCTCATGGGGTACCATTGGCCGGGTAATGTCAGACAGTTGAATAATGTCATTGAAAGAATGATGATTATGACCGACAAAGATATCATAACAAAAGATGTACTTCCGGCAGAGATTTTCAGCCCATCGGAACAGAAGTTATATGAAAGTGACGATTTGGGCACCATTGAAACTCTTGAGAACGTCAATCGTCGCTATGTTCGCCGAGTGGTAGAAAAATATAACGGAAATATCAAGAGGGCTTCCGAAGTTCTTGGGATTAGCAGAGCTACAGTTTACAGATATTTGACGAAATAGGGAGGGTAGAAGATGCATGCATACAACCGCCATCCCCAAAGTGAATTTGATCTGGCGATTATTAACGGCCATGTCATTGATGTTGTGGGTGAAAAAATTACTACTCAGAATATTGGTGTTAATGATGGCTTAATCGCCAAGTTGACCGATGGTCCGATTAGCGGTAAGAGGGTCATCGATGCCACGGGGCTCCTGATCTCTCCGGGGTTCATCGATTTTCATTCCCATATTGATGGCAATGAATTCTCCGCCATTTGCATGGCGATGCAGGGGGGCACTACCACTCTTGGGGGAGAAAGAGAACTTCGAAGCAAGAACATCAGCAGAGTCGAAGAGGGATTTGTTATTAATCAGGGATTTTTCATTTCGCAATCCTTCGTCCTTCGCCATGCCGTAGGAATCATGGATACAAAAACACCTGCCTCTCGTGACGAAATCCAAGCCATGGTGGAGCTGGCAAGAACATTTTTGGAAAATGGTGCATTTGGCATCTCTTTTGCCCTTGAATTGATTCCAGGCACATCCTTTGATGAGCTGCTAGCTATGGCGAAAGTTGCAAAAGAATTCGAACGCCCAATCATAGTCCACATTCGCAAAGACGGAGAAGAGGGGCTTCAATATTTTGAAGAAATCATTTCAGTGGCTAAGTTAACAGGCGTCAGCGTACAGATTCTTCAGCTCATGTACATGGTAGGCATTGGAGGAGTGATGGAAACCGCCCTGGAAATCATTGAGGATGCGCGGGCCCAGGGACTGGACATTATGGCAGACAGTGGCGTATATAACGCATACACTGCTTGCGTAGGGACCGGTATATTTGAACCCGGGTGGGAGAAAGAATACAGAAATACGTCTATTGAAGATTTAGTGATTTCCTCTGGCATTCACGTGGGAGAGCATTGTACCAAGGAGCTATTCAATATCATGCGAACAGACTTCCCACAAACATTGGTATCTGTGTTTGTCTGCGATGAAGAAGCCATTCCGGTGGCACTGGTCAAAGATTATGTTTTCGTGTCAACCAATGCGGCAGAGGGCCCCCACTATCCCGGTGTTGGCGCACCGGAAGTATCCGGTACTTTTCCGAGACTTCTAGGACGCTATGTCAGAGAAGAAAAAGTTTTATCGCTTATGGAAGCAATCAAAAAAATTACCATTTATCCGGCGACGAGATTTGGTCTTAAGGGCATTGGTTACGTGGGAGAAGGCGCCAATGCCGACCTGGTAATCTTCGATGAGAAAACCATTAAAGATCAATCTGACTTCGTCAATCGCGGGGATCCCAACAAACCCCCGGAGGGCATCGCATATGTATTGGTAAACGGGCAAATTGTCGTAGAACACGGGAAACTCAATAAAAACAAACGACCAGGTCGGTTTATACGATGCGAACTGACTAGTATTTAAACACTATTTTGGATATTGTATTCAAATAGGTACATAAATGCCGAAATATTAGCAAAAGTGTATAGAAATGAAACATAACGTTATTGTGTGTTTCATTTTTTTACACACAAATTCCAAAAAGGTTGTTAAAACTATAACTAAATTGAAAATCTAACGTTTTGCCCCTTTCGTGCAGTGTGAAAAAAATTGGCACAATCCTTGCTAATTATATAGGTGCCAAGGAATAAATTTTGTATGAAAGGAGGAATAAGAAATGACATTATCTCAATACTCATTTGCATTGCCAACAAGAATTGAATTTGGAGAAGGTGTAATTGGTCGGGCAGGCGCAGAAGCAAAAGCGCTGGGTGCCACAAAAGTCATGATTGTGGCCGACAAAGGAGTCATTGCCGCAGGATTGACCAAACAAGTGGAAGAAAGCTTACTGGCAGAAGGAATTCCGTTTACTGTTTTCGATGAAATCGTGCCTAACCCGCGGGACTTCCATTGTGTTGCTGGGTATCGACAGGCAAAAGGCGAAGGGGTCGATGTATTGATTGCAGTCGGTGGCGGAAGTTCCATGGATACTGCAAAGGCCATTGGCACATTGCTGACACATGGCAAAACCGTACAGGATTGGTGTGGGTTTCAATTACTTGAAAGAGAAATCACTCCGCTCATCGCCATTCCAACCACGGCTGGCACCGGTAGTGAAGTAACGCCGTTTGCGGTTATTACCGACACGACAACCCATGTGAAACTGAATATATTTGACCCTAAGGCAGCAGCGAAGGTTGCACTTGTGGATCCAACCACACTGATGAAACTGCCTTCACATATTATGGCTGCCTGCGGTGTTGACGCCATGACCCATGCAGTAGAAGCATATACTTGCACTGTAGCAAATCCCCACACAGATGCTTATGCTCTCTATGCCATTGACATCATCCAGAAGAACTTGAGGCAGGCTGTATCAAGCCCCACCCTTGAATCCTGCGCCGGAATGATGTTAGGTAGCACAATAGCCGGAATTGCCTTTGGATATGCGGATGTTGGCGCAGTTCATTGCATTGGAGAAGCCTTGGGCGGAAGATACGACACGCCACACGGCGTTGCAATGGCAATTTTCTTACCTGCCGTGACAGAATACAACATCCCAGCAGATGTGGATAAGTATGTGAATGTATCAAAGGCGCTGGGCGTGGACATCAGCGGGATGGACAAAATGAATGCAGCGATGGCTTGTGTTCCGGCACTCCAGCAACTCTGCGATGACGTGAAGATTCCAAGAATGCGTGATCTGAAGGAAATCAATCCCGATGATTTCGAAGCCATTGCGGTTGCTTCAGAGGCGAATGTATCCACTCCAAGTAATCCAAGGCCTGTCACATCCAAAGAATTTCTCGAAATTATTAAAAAAGTGTATGAAGGTTGATTAAAGAAGGAGGAAAGAAAATGGAAGAAAGAGTAAAACTTAAACGTGTCTTGGGATTCCCATCCTCCTACGGCGCAGCGGTAGGCCTGGTTGTATCAGGAACTGCCATGTTCTCAGTAGGAAATGTGGGAGCGATTTCAGGCAATGCCACATTTATTGCGGCAGCAATTGCCTTGATTCCCATGATGGCGGCTGCCTTCGCTTTTAGCGAACTGACAGCGATGATTCCAGGCGGAGGAATGATTTCAGAATATACCGCCCCGGCGCTAGGAAGATTTTGGGCAACCTTTGCTCTCCTAAGTGGCTATGTCGTGCTCATTGCAGCAGACGGTGGTACACAGCTGGTTATGGGCGGATTGGCTTTTGAATCATTGACCGGAGGAGTTGTGCCCCAATGGGCTGTTTCCTTGGGGTTATTAATCATTATCGTTCTTGTAAACATCTTCGGTGTTGAATTTTATGGCCGATCAGAAGCAAGCGTTACCATTATTATGATGGTAGTCTTTGCAATTTTGGCAATAGCAGGTACTGCAGGCTTAGGCGAAAGCATGGGCGTGGCAACTCCAAGACCAGAAAACGCGGCACTTTTGCCGGATGGTGGATGGGGAACTGTATTTGGATCGGTAGGTGTCGCCATCTGGTTCTTTATCGGATTTGAGTTCGCCTGCCCAATGGCAGAAGAAAACAAAAAGCCATTCAAGAACATTCCGTATGGGCTGATACTTGGTTTGCTAACAATTTATGCCATAGACATCATCTTCGTATTTGGCGCAGTCAGGTATACTGACTTAGAAATTATGGCAACATCCTCAGTGCCTCACGTGGATGCTTCAACGGCAATTTTAGGGCAGCTAGGTGGAATAACCATGGGTCTTTTGACTGTAATGGCATCGTTTACAACAGGGAATGCATATATATCGGCGTTACCCAGAATGCTTTACGGAATGGCTCGTGAACATCTTGTACCCAAAGCCTTTGCCAAACTACATCCAAAATACAGAGTACCAACCGCAGGAATTTGGTTCACTGTATGCCTCATCTTGATTACGACTGTGATTATCACAATTAGCGGTGGATCATCTGCCATGATCCTAACCTTTATTATGACAGCATGTATCACTTGGCTGATTGCATATATCATCGCCATGGTAGATGTCTTGGTATTGCGGGTCAAATATCCGGATTTCCCAAGATTATGGAAAACGCCATTTGCATGGGTTACATTACCCATCGGCATCATTGGCGCGCTGTATGCCATCTACACTTTGACAGCATATCTGATGTATGCCGTCATTAGTATGGTGGTTGTAGCCGTATATGCAATTGTATGGAACAAAGCACATAAACTACCAATCAACGACAAAGTTCCTCTTGAATCCCTAGTCAAAGAAGTCAGAGACAGATCTGAATACTTGCCGATTTGGGACGAAGCGGTTGCTGATTGGCTCAAAACCAGATAGTATATCATTAATGAAAATTTGACAAAACGATTTGTTGTTGCCAAGGGCGATTTGCCCTTGGCAACGAACAAAGAAAGGGACAAAAAATGAGTATGCTACCGAAGTCGGACCATCAGGAACGGATTGGGGAACGGTATGTGAAGAACAAAGAAGTTTCCATGCATATGCTAAATAAGCGCGCCGAAAAAAAATTGGATTATGTCGTGAAGGCTTTTGAAGATGTAATGGGAGACCGACATACAAATACTATCCATACAAGCCTAAGTTACAATCTTCATAGCAATGGATTTAAGCATCTTAACAATCTGAATCTGGATTATATTGGTTACGAAAACAGGTTATGGGCGTTTGCGTATAATCTGAACCTAAAAAGCACGTTGGACGCGTCCCAATATAAAAACCCAGAAACCGAAGACTGCAAATTTGTTGTGCAAAGCAAAGGTAAAATTCGAGTGTCATCACCCAAGTGGGTGGATAGTGGTAGCCGGTGCTCAGAAGAAAAGGTGGATGCATATCTAAAGCGGTTAAGCCATAAATTAATCATGGATCGGATTACTACGCTGGATATGATGAAAATACAAGTTTCATATCACGCCAAATCCCAACAATGGACAGTGAAGTATCAATCAATCATTGGCTCTACAAATTGGATTCTGATTCCACCTGTGTTACAGTTAATCAAGTACACACCGGAAGAAATGGTTCGAACATTGGAGTTTTTTGAACTGGTGCTGGATGCGGTAACTGACCCATACAAAAATACCAGCCAACCAAAAAAGAAGTAGAAAAGAGGAAATCCCAATGTCTCAAAACTCATTTATACTTCAATCAGAGGGTGTCGCTGATGGTATACTTGCCGATAAATACGGCATCAATAACTTGAAAAGTTTAGTTGAAGGAGTTCCAACTTTATCGCTCCCATTGTCATGGAAAAACCCGCCGCCTGGCACAGTTTCCCTTTCTTTGGTGTTTGAGGATTATGACAATATTGAAGATGAAGGTGTCGTCTGGATTCATTGGCTCGTGTCGGATATACCGGCAGACATAAACAATCTTTACGAAGATGAAAGCCGAACGAATCCCAAATTGATACAGGGCAGAAACAGTTGGTATTTACCATACGGACCTTACGAAGGAACAAGCCAGGATGTGATTTGCCATTATGGCGGACCTGCACCGAGCAGACCTCATGAATATGAATGTTCTCTGTTTGCGCTGGATTGTTTTTTAGACCTAAAAAACGGTTTTTTTCTCAATCAATTGAGAAAAGCGATGGAAGGGCATATCCTAGCTACAACTACATTGACCATGCAGTATAACCCTAATTGACAATCAGATGAAATCACGGGTATAATAACGGTACATATAATAGCTCCGATTCTCTTTGACACCTGCTGCCGAAGAGGACGATAGGGCAATGAAAGCGATTTTGTTGCCTGCCACTGTGCAAAGGAGAAACTAAAGCCTGCTTCGGCGGGTGGGTTCTTCTTTGTATTCATATAACGAAGAAAAAGAAGGATATTATATATAAGCAATTCTTATTCGATGTTGTGCAGTACCAATAGAAGGGTGGAGATATCACATGATGAAAGATGCACGACTATTATACGTTAACTTAACTGACGGAACGACCAAAGTGGAATCCTTGGACGGAGAGACTTACCGGAAATATCCGGGGGGCTCGGCACTGGGGATGTACATTCTCTTGAAAGAAATGGACCCCGCTGTGGATCCATTGTCCCCAGAGAACATTTTGGTGTTCTCTATTTCGCCGCTTACGGGAATTCCCATTAGTGGACAGAGCAGAATGAACGTGGCAACTAAGAGTCCGTTGACCGGACTGGCTGGAGATTCCCAGGTGGGCGGATATATTCCTGCCGCACTGGCGGGCCACGGATATGATGCAATTATTTTAAAAGGAAAATCCCCCAAGCCGGTATATTTATACCTAGGTGACAACAAAGTGGAACTCAAAGATGCCACCGGAATGTGGGGAAAAATCACCGGTGAAGCTGAAGAATGGATTGAAGCAGATTTGGGACACGAAAAATTCGAGTCTTCCATCATCGGACCCGGTGGAGAAAACATGGTTGCCTATGCAGCGATTATGCATAGAAGAAGCCGTGCAAACGGTCGAAACGGTGTTGGCGCTGTCATGGGTTCCAAAAACCTAAAAGCGCTGGTTGTACAAAAAACACCGCCGACAAAAGCGGTTGATCAAACCGGCATGAAAACCCTTACGCTAAACGTCAAGGAACGTATGGCAGCCAACCCGGTTATCGTCGATACGGCGAAACACGGTTCGGCAGTCTGCGTTGACGCCCATGCTGCAGAAGGATTCCTACCTTCCTTCAATTGGGATAAGGGAATCATGGATGACTGGATCAATACTTCCGGCATAACCATTACCAATACCGTGCTTAAAGAAAGAGAAACTTGCTTCGGTTGCGCCATCCGGTGCAAAGGAGTGGTGGACATCCCCGGCAAAGCAGATCCTTCTTATGGAGGACCGGAGTATGAAACATGTGCCACCTTCGGGTCATATTGTGGAAACACAGATTTAGGGGACATTTGTCATGCCAATCAGCTGTGCAATATGTATGGGGTTGATACCATTTCCTGTGGTGCTACCATCGCCTGGGCAATGGATTGCTTTGAAAAAGGCATCCTGACTACGGCAGACACAGATGGCATCGAACTAAAATATGGAAACGGAGCAGCGTTTGAAGTCTTAATCAAAAAAATCGCCCTCAAAGAACCTGGCATTGGCGCATTGCTTGCAAAAGGTAGTGCTGCTGCGGCCAAAGAAATCGGCAGAGGTTCGGAAGAACTTGTTGTTGCAAGCAAAGGTCAGGAATGGCCAGCCCATATGGTTCAGTTCAAACCCAACCTGATGGTCCATTATTCGGTCAATCCATTTGGAGGAGATCACCAATCGGTAGAACATGATCCGGCGTTAATGGCCCCGAAAGACGACCAGAACTGGTTGTGGCCTGCCATGCTGGGAGAGTTCGAAGATTGTGATCGATATGGTGTACTGGATGCCAATAAATCCAAGTTCTCTTGGGAAACTCAGAAATTCTACGCCATGATGGACACATTGTGTCTATGCCAATTTGCGTGGGGACCTGCCTGGCAGTTATACGGACCTATGGAACTAGTGGACTTCTGTAAATATGCCATTGACTGGGATACATCCATAGCCGAATTACAGGAAATCGGAGAACGCCGGATTGTCATGATGCGGCTGTTCAACCAGAAACTTGGCTTTGGTCGGAAGGATGACATTGCCCCCAAGAAGGCCTATATTGCAATTGAATATGGTGAAGGGGAAGTCGCTCAACTAATGCCAGAGGAATTTGAAGCTGCTTTGGATGCCTACTATGACTTTGCAGGCTGGGATATTAAGACTGGAAACCCAACGCCTGAGACAATCAAGAGGCTGGATCTGGAATGGGTTATGGCATAAAATGAAAATTACCATCACCCTTCGGGGCACGCTAAAAAAATACCTCAACGGAGAAAAGGAGTTGGCGATAGAAGTACCGAATAACTGCACCTGTGATGAAGCACTGCAGGTCATCGGTATCTACTATAATAAGATTCCAAACTTTGGTTTTGTTGCCATCAATAGCATGAGGGTCATGATTTACGACCGCCTCAAAGAAGGGGACGAGCTCAAAGCATATTCCAAGATATCTGGAGGCTGAGGTATGATTGTTAACTGCAATAACAAAGAAATAGAACTGGGAGAAGGCACAACCGTAGCTCAATTGGTTCAATCCATGAAATATAGACGAGCTGCCGTGTGGATCAATGGAGAACAGTTATTGTCCTCAGAATATGAAACACGTGCCATCAATCAGGAGGACCAAATCAAAATTCTGCGCATCGTCGCAGGAGGCTGAAAACACAAAGATAATTATCAAAAAAGGACGCATTGCATGCGTCCTTTTTATTGTTACCTTTGCAGGAATAGTATTGTTTACAATCCTTGCAGGAATCTTTTTTTATATTTCAATCTCGCTACTTTGGTAATTCGATGTATCCAATAATAATTGAAGCCTCCTCCCAGTGTGCCGACCAGCGTGATTCCCTGAATAAACTTGGCTACCAGCATGGAAGATGCCAATAGGTTGGATGTTTTTTTAATAACCTCAGAAGAAGGGATGATTTCGGCACCATGTCCGGCATCGATGAGTTCACCTATACGATCACATTCTTCCGATTCTATAATTCGCTCACTGTCCTTGGAGGCCGCTACGCGAATGACGGCAAGGATGTAAGCGCGCTCTTCAGGAGAGGTGTAATTAAAACCGTAGCTGGCTGCAGTTTCGTAAATGGACTTAAAAATCATGCCCAGGAATACGGGAATATCCGGCAAACCGATACCAAAAACACCCAGTGCTGCGCCTTCTACGGTTGATATGCCTTTGTTAGTCCAGGATTTATTACTGGCGCTGACATCAAAATTACGTATAGCCTCTTTGGATATTTGTCTTTTAATCACAGTGCGGTGGTACGCGGACTTCTCTCTGATCCCAAGCAAATTTCCGGATCGTTCGATTAGGGGTGTTCCTTTTTCAAAGATATAAAAGAAACCCTTCTCAAAGGCGGACTCCAGCATGGATAACAATTTTACGGGAACCTTACTTCTAATATATTCCCCGCCAAAATTTGACCTGCTGTCCGGGCGGTAGCGGAGAAGTTTTAATTCTGCTTTTCGCAGGTGTTTTAATTGTTGCCTTACCAGGCGAGCTTCTTTGTTTGCCATAGGTGCTGTTACTCCGTGAAAATCCTGTGAGTTTTTAATAGTATTTTAACATAGAAAAAGATTAAGTGATATAATAATACAAAATATCAAGTCATCAGGAGGTTGGAAAATGAACCGATATCAGCGCAATATGAACGCATTGTCTCCCGAAGAAAACCAAAGACTTAAGAATTTTCATGTAGTCGTTGTAGGATGCGGTGGATTGGGCGGATACATTATTGAAATGCTGGCCAGATTGGGCATCGGTACGCTCACAGTTATCGATGGGGATGTTTTTGATGAAACCAATCTGAACAGACAGTTGCTTTCCTCCGAATATAATATCGGTATGCCAAAAGTACAGGCCGCTGTTGAGCGGGTCGGACTTATCAATAGCCAGATAATGGTTAACTCAATATATGATCGTTTAACTGCTGAGAATGGACTTGCTATGATATCCGAAGCAGACTTGGTCTTTGATGCGTTGGACAATGTGAGTTCAAGACTTATCCTCGAGACACTTTGCGAAACGGAAGGTGTCCCTCTGATTCATGGAGCCATAGCTGGTTGGTTTGGCCAGGTTGCGGTGGTTTTTCCAGGAGACAAAACGTTACATAGCATTTTGCCGGAAGATGTGGACAAAGGAATCGAAACCGAATTAGGAAATCCGGCATTTACCCCTGCCTTGGTGGCATCCATTCAGGTTGCAGAAGGCATGAAGGTGCTTTTGGGAAGGGAAGACGTGCTTAGAAATAAACTCCTGACCATTGATTTGCTTGGCCAAGAATATGAAGTCTTATCGTTAATCTAAGTCCTTAAGAAACTTTGACATCAATCTGACCCGTGAAGGAGCTGCCTGTGAAAATATTTATGATTAAAGGTGTCCACAATAGTGGCAAAACCACATTGGTTGCTGGAGTAATCCGGGAATTAAAGTCCAGAGGCTATAGCATCGGCACCATCAAGGACATTCATGCACAAGATTTTCGTATGGACCGGCCGGGAACTGACACAAGCCATCACGCCGAATCAGGAGCTAGTCTTGTGGTTGCCAGAGGTCTTGCAGAAACGGACGTCTTATTTCAATACAAATTACAATTTAGCCAGTTACTACCCTTATTCACCCAGGATTATTTGATTTTGGAAGGGGACCCTGGAATTACCTGTCCAAACTTAGTGACGGGGCACGATGAAATTGACCTGGACCAGCGGTGCGATTCGCATACCGTGTGCTTTGGTGGCGTGGTTGGGGAGACGCTGGCAGAATATATGGATAAGCCGGTTTTTCGCACGAAAACACAAATAAAAGAAATTACAGATTTAATTGAGGAGAAAGCTATGGAAACTAAAAACAAAAATGATGAGCGTGAACTAAAGTTATATTTCGATGATGAAGAAGTACCTATGGTTCCTTTTGTGGAAGCTATTATTCGAGCAACCATTCTGGGCATCGTCAGTGAATTGAAGGGTTTTGAAGAAAACACAAAAGTCAAAATCGAACTCTAGATCAGCTCTGCAGAACCAACCTCGCCTATGCCTTTGGGGGGCATGAAAGGAGAGGAAATGTGTTTATTGAATTATGCAAAATGATAATCATGATGGGGGCAATTACGACACTTGTTTTTATCGCCTGGATTGATTACAAAACCATGGAAATCCCCGATTGGTGCCATTTGATATTATTCGGATTAGGTGGACTCCAAATTGTTTTTGGCGATTCCATCTCCCTTGAATCCAGGATGTTGGGCGTAATTGCAATGTCCCTGCCCATGTTCATCGCTAATTTGATTCGACAAGATAGCTTTGGTGGAGGGGATATCAAGATGTGTGGATCAACTGGATTTCTTCTGGGTATGCCGCAGGTTATGATTGGTTCAATGATGGCCCTATTGCTTGCAGGAATGTATGGTAGCATTACGTTATTACTAAGAACTAAAAAGCCAACCGACGCATTCCCTTTGGGTCCGTTTCTCAGCCTTGGTTTTGTTGCTGTGATGTTGGGAGAGCTGCTTGGATATGGACTTTAAATAGAACGTTTTTTCTTGTCAATCAGAAAGTGGTATGGTATTGTAAAGCGATGGACGAAAGAATTAAGACAGTTGAATTGAATTCTCGTGTGGCAGGAATGGTTGCGGTTGCACTTTTCCCGGCACTTGTTGTATCAATATATGTATTTGGCATACAAGCATTATGGCTTAGTCTGACATGCGTAGTCAGTTGTGTATTGTTCGAGGCGATTTTTCAGCTAATCGCCACAAAAAAAATAACAATCAATGATGGCAGTGCCGCAGTGACAGGTATGATCCTGTCATTTGCCTTGCCTGCCGACTTTTCACTGTGGCTGGTTATGATCGGTTGCTTTGCTGCCATTGTTGTGGCCAAACAACTTTTCGGCGGAACGGGAAATAATTTCTTGAATCCCGCCGCGGCCGGTATTGTTTTTCTCCAAGTGTCCTTTTCAGAACAAATGAATCAATTTCCATACCCCATGCTTGCCGCTTCCATTGATGGACAGGCAGCTTCTACGCCCTTACAAATGTGGCTGGAAGGCAGGGAGAATGAAATCCCTTCATATATTGAGTTATTCCTGGGGTTTGTCAGTGGCGGTATGGGAGAAGTCAGCGCATTGGCGCTTCTTATCGGTGCGATTTTCCTTTGGTACAAAAAGGTTCTTTCACCGGTTGCCCCAGTTGCATTTATCGGTACGGTGGCCTTGATTGCCTGGTTGCTTCCGGGGCAAGATCCATTGTTTCACATTTTAGTAGGTGGAACCTTGCTTGCCGCAATCTTCATGACCGGCGACAAAGTGACTGTTCCAGAAAATATAATCGGTAAACTCATGTTTGGCATCGGATGCGGTCTCTTGACAATGTTGATTCGTATGGCTGGTACCTTAATAGAAGGAGCGGCATTTGCCGTGATTTTTATGAATATCATTACGCCTTATATTGACCGGATTCCACAAATTAAAATCAAAAAACGCGACAAACCCTTGACTTCTGAAGGGGAGGAATCGATATGATCAATCTCAACAAAAAACCAAAAATCAGGTCTTTGTTGGTTATGTTCCTGGCTATGATATTTATGGCTGGTATGATTTTTGGATTAAACTGGTTGCTCTCTGATCAATTTCAACAAAATGCACTTGAAGCAGAACGAAAAATCCCCCGGATGGTTTTACCGGAAGGGAATTATTTCGATTTGTTTGAAGGAAATTTAGTTCAAGATGTTTCAGCCTGTTATGTTGCATCTAATGGTGCAGGGATTGCGGTAGTCGTAGATCAGGAGACCTCACATGGAGGCATTCAAATTATGGTAGGCGTTAACAGTGAAGGCCAAATCACAACGGTTGCTATTTTAAACCAAGAATACACAAAAGGAACTGATGCCGGAATCAACGATTCGAAATATCTTAGTGCTTACATCGGTCGAACGGTGCTAAATGCAAATAATATTTCAAAAGACTATGAAATCGATCCAGTCGCAGGTGCCGAAGAAGCCTCGGATGCGGTATACCAGTCAGTAAAACTGGCTTTCCTGCAGCAAGCACTCGTCGAAAAAGCAATTGATGCTGAAAACAATAAAGCATCAGAAGACGGAGGAAACTAAGATGATTGGCAAAAAAATCTTTCAAGAAAATCCGGTACTGGTTTCCATCGCAGGTTTATGTCCGGCAGTTGCCGTTACGACTACTGTAGCCAACAGTCTGGTTTTAGGAATAGGAACCATATTCGTCATACTTCTAACGATGCTTTTGTCTTATGCGATGAGGAAAATCATAGCAGACCAGTTTGCCACCGGCTTTCACATTATTGTTGCTGCTGGTTTTACAACGGTTGTTCAACTTGTTGTGGATGCCTATTTCCCGGAAGTGTCAGCATCACTTGGAATTTTCATCGCTTTGATTGCTGTAAACTGCATCGTCATTGAAAATGTTGGGTTCGCAAGAAAACGGATTTTTTCAGATGCTTTACAAAACGGACTTGGCATTGGTCTGGGATTTTTGATGGTTCTTTTCTTGATGGGTACAATACGAGAAATCGGCGGCGCAGGTACATTTTTAGGGTTTCAACTATTGGAGAGCGGCCCTGCACCCAATTCGCTTCTTATGTTGGTCCCTGGGGGCTTATTGGTGCTTAGCGCACTTTGTGCCCTTACCCGATGGCTTCAAATGAGATTTGGAAAGGCTAGAAAGGGGGTGCTTCCTTCATGAGAGAAATAATAATTATTATGGTCAGCATGGTTTTGGTCAACAATCTGGTTCTAGTTCAAGGCTTGGGCATTTGCCCGACCATCAAGTTGTCTGTAAACGCAAAGCGTTCAGTAGCGCTGGGATCCTTCGTGGGCTTGGGTATGGTGGCTGCAACTGCAGTAACCTGGCCAATTGATAAGTATATTCTGAAACCCTATGACCTAGAATACTTCCGGATACTCATTTTTGTACCTTTGGTATGTCTTATAGGCTACCTGATTGTGAAGTTGGTGCATAAGTTAATTCCCACGTTCTGCTTGGGTGTTGGCTGCCTCAATTCGTTGTTGATGACCAATTGTGCCGTCGTTGGCATTGCGTTGATTAGCGTCCAGAAGGAGTACACATATTTGCAAGCAGTATGGGGAGCTGTAGGCGCTGGAATTGGATTTGTTTTGGTGATGATTTTGTTCGCAGGGATGCGACACAGGATTGATCATACAAAAGGAATCCCTCAAGTATTTCAAGGGATTCCCGTTTACCTAGTCGCAGCTGCCATGCTGTCTGTGGTTTTAATTGGATTCTCAAGTATTGCAGTCGGAATATTCGCCTAATCTAAACAGTTTGGTTAACATAGACCGGTTACTTCTCTGGTACAATCTGTCTGTGAATGCTTTGTCTTTTTTTTAGGACTTCCATGAATTCCATTTGCTTTTCACCTCTCTTAGTGTATTATATACGGTGAGCAAAGGTCGGATAACCGACGAAGGGAGACAAAAAATGGACATTAGATCACGAACAACTCAATTAGTTTTTAGCGCAATTATGATGTGCCTCATTACCATTGCAACCATGTTTATCCGGGTGCCGATTCCATTCACACAAGGATATGCCCACTTGGGGGATGCAATGATTTTTTTATCTGTGCTGATTCTTGGCTGGCGTTACGGCGCCGTAGTCGCCGGAGTCGGATCCATGTTGGCTGATATTCTCGGCGGTTACGCAGTCTGGGCGCCCTGGACGTTATGCATAAAATCTGTAATGGCCATTATCTTAGGTCTTTTCATTGCCCGCGCCCTTAAAAAAGAAAGAAGCGCGCGCTTCCTTCTATTTGTTGAATTGATTGGTATGATTTTGGCCGGCATCTGGATGAGCGCCGGATATTATTTAGCCGAAGCGTTAATATATGGCAACTGGGCGACCCCTGCCTTGGCAATTCCATGGAACATCGGACAATTCACTGTAGGAATGGCTGTAGCCATCACCGTGGCAGCCGCTTTATATAAAACATCAGCATCTAAATATTTTGCGTACCGGCTTGACACAAAATCTTAAAATCATTGGAATAACAATCTAATCCTGCAATAAGTTGGTGCGAAGGATAAAGTCCGCAGCTAGGAGCTCTTTGATGTATGGCCTAAAAAAATCTAAGCCAAGGATCAGATTTTGTTTTCTGCTATCCCGGACTTTTTCTGCGATATAAACTACACGAAGATTTTCTGATAACAGTTGGAACGGCGTAGGTTTTTTCCGAAGGGTGACCTGAGCATCCACCACAAGTCCCAGCAATTGGGAAGTTAGTTTTGATTCATCATATATTTCCAGAGGATCCAAGCCAAAAGCATCAGCTGCGGCATCAGCCCTGGAAATATTTTTTTTGCTAAAAGCTCCCTTTTCGAAAGTAAACCGATTGCCTTCCAGTTGGTTGAATGCTTTCATGGCATCTAGATAACCAAGTCTCATATTCCGCTCCATTTTAGGTGATTCAAAGATGAGCAGGTTGCCCAAATCCCATTTGGACTTGATGTAGATGAATTCCTTGGCCCGTTCTTCCGCATGTCGGAGGGCTGGTTTACGGATAATACCCAGTCCCTGGAGATCCACAACAATAATTCGGGTTGCCTTCTTGTCCAAGGCCATTTTAACCGGTAAATTGTCGGTATACGCTCCATCAATGTATTTAACCTCATCGATAACATGATAATGTGCGGCCGGAAAGCAGGATGCACTGGCGACAACAAAATCAATCAGCTTGCCTTGTGGAATAGCATCTTTGAATAGATAGTGCCCTTTTAAAGAGGGAATCTCGGTGACTACTAGACCATACTCGATGGAGGATTTTCGAAATGAAGATTCCTCAACAAAGTTATTTAACAACCCCATAAGACCGGTACTTTCAGCACCACCATGAAGAAGCATTTCCTTGGCCAGCCCCCAGGCCTCTTCGATTTCAGATAATTGATCAGGCTTTTTCTCTTTTTCAATGTCAAAGACTTCCGCAACTCTTGTGTTTCGCCATAGTTCTTCCGCTTGCTCAAAGTTGTTCATGGCAACTGAAATCCCATTGATGGCGCCAATCGATGTGCCGGCCACCATATCAATCTCAATCCCCAGCTCGCGAAGGGCTTTCCAGACACCTACCTGGTAGCTGCCTCTAGAACCGCCTCCCCCTAGAATCAGAGCGGTTTTTATTGCTTTCATGGGACACCTCCTTATTTGTAATTAATTATATCACAAAAAAATATTTAGAACGCCTAAAATCCGTACCATATTGAACAAGTGTTCTGTTTGTGTTATAATACAAACATAAGTTCGCACGAAAGGATAGTGCAATGGACGGTCTCTACGAAAAATTGAAGATTTTGGCAGATAGTGCCAAATATGATGTAGCCTGTTCCACAAGCGGGGTTGATCGAGGGAACACGGGGAAGCGCGGCAGTACAATCATGGCGGGTTGCTGTCATTCGTGGTCAGCAGATGGCAGGTGTATCTCTCTGCTGAAGGTGTTGTATACCAATCGGTGTGTCTACAACTGCGAGTACTGTATTAACAAAAGGACCTCGGATATCGATCGAGCAACATTCGAACCCATGGAGCTGGCCAAGCTCACTATGGAGTTTTATCGACGAAATTATATTGAAGGACTCTTCTTGAGTTCTGCAGTGGACATTTCTCCGGATTACACTTCAGAACGAATGCTGGAGGCGTTGCGAATACTGCGCCACGAAATGGGTTTTGCCGGATATATTCACACCAAGGTGATCCCTGGGACTTCTCCGGAACTGGTGCACGCATTGGGACTGGTATCGGATCGACTTAGTGTCAATGCAGAGTTGCCTACCAGAGAGGGACTTGCCCTGCTTGCGCCGCAAAAGAAACCGGAACAAATTTATACGCCTATGAAACAGATCACCAATACGCTGATTGAACGTAAAGCCCTCAAAGGCCCGGGTACCATGTTCAAAGGAGAAGATTTAAACAGCACCCTGAACTATTTAAATCCGGGAAGCGATTTGATGTATGCACCGGTGGTTGCGGGGCGAAGCAAAGAAGTATTTGTGCCCGCCGGGCAAACCACGCAGATGATCATAGGCGCTGATGCCACCACCGACCGAACCATCATTAATACAACCGAAAAGATATACCGAACCTTCAAAATGAAGCGAGTTTATTTTAGTGCATATATTCCCACACTCAGTTCGCCCAACCTGCCTGACGTCTTTTCCGCACCACCGCTGGTGCGGGAACACCGGCTGTATCAGGCGGATTGGCTACTACGTTTTTATGGATTCGCTGCCGAAGAAATTCTTCCTGATAGCGCACCGAATCTGGATCTGGAATTGGATCCAAAAATTGCTTGGGCATTGCGTAATATGCAGCTGTTTCCCATTGAGGTCAACAAGGCTTCAATGGAAGAACTGTTACGGATCCCCGGGATTGGAACCACTTCAGCAATACGTATTCTACGTCAGCGGCGACTTTGTTCTGTGCAGTATGATGATCTCAAAAAGATGGGAGTGGTGCTGAAGCGAGCAAAGCATTTTTTGACCTGTGCCGGAAAGTACTACGGAGAAGGCAGCTTTTTCCCTGAGACAATTCGACGTCTGATGCTTGAAGGTTCCGATGGCCAGCAATTATCCCTATTCCAGCAACAGATGGTTTTGCCGGAACCAAAGAAGGTGCTGCTTTATGGTTGATTATTTATATGATGGCACATTTGAAGGGTTTCTGACTTGTGTTTATCACCACTATGCCACCGAAAGGGCAAGTGGTATCTACCCCAAAGAATCCTATCAGCCCAATCTGTTGGTGCAAAGCAAAGAAGTAAATGCTGAAGAGGTGTTGGCTAATCGGGTCTATACCGGTATCCGTAACAAAATATCCAGCTTTGATCTGGAACGGATTTACAAGGTATTTCTGTCTTCTTATCAAGACAAAGAAAACATTTTACTCCGTTATATTCAGCTGGGGTTCA
Organism: Anaerovoracaceae bacterium; assembly: GCA_041752735.1. GTDB lineage: Bacteria > Bacillota > Clostridia > Peptostreptococcales > Anaerovoracaceae > UBA1422. Next base: position 101,068 of record JBGSVW010000035.1, read on the forward strand.
AAATGGGAGGAGGAATTAGCCGACTCCATGGCAACTCCATCGTTTATGATGTTCAGAAGGTAGACAAGCAAGTGGCTTTTGAAGTACACCGCTACAAAGGCCTCCTACGGTTTACCGTGTTGGTGAACGATGTCATGTATAGTCCCATTGAGCCGGACCATGACATTCTTGAGCTTCTGTCCGATCATTTTACAATACGATTCCGCGATGATCCCTTTATCATCCATGACAAAAAACGAAATAAAGCCATGATTGCCGCCGGTGGCCAGTGGTATATCTGTGAATTTTCAGAGACGGCATTACCGGATAAATCAACTAAAGAACTGGATTACCAAAGGCTGTGGCGCAATTATTTTGACACCATTGCAATAAAAGAACGCACCAACAAAAAGTGTCAAAAGAACTTTATGCCAGTGCGTTATTGGAAACATTTGACGGAAATGGCACCCGATTTTTCTGAGGGCCAATGACCTTTATTGTTTCTCAAACTTATCTTTAGAAGCCAGACAAACCGGACAAACATAATCATCCGACAATTCTTCAAAAGGAATTTCTTCGTCATAGGCATATCCGCATACACTGCAGACCCAAACCGCTTGTTTTTCGACCATTTTCGTTTCCTCCTCAGCAATATAAGTTGGTGCGTTTTTCGGGCTGGTGCCCTTGATAACATTGTGATAATATGCGTATGTCATTGGGGTATCGTTGTCGATTAAATCCCCATCTATAACCTCTCCAAGAAAAACAGTGTGTGTTGAAGTTTCCATGGAGTTGATTACCTTACAGATGATGCATCCGTTGCACTGCGCCAATACCGGAACTCCGGCTATTATTTCGTATGGAATGTTGGCAAATTTGTCTGTGTCCTTACCGCTTCGGAAACCAAAGGTCCCAATGACAGATGGATCGGTATTCTCGGATATAATTGAAACAGAGAAAAATCCGGTTTTTTTGATGCATTGATTGGTAAAATTATCGTGGTTAATGCTGGCAGCCAGGGTTGGCGGTGCCGATGTAATCTGCATGATGCTGTTTGCTGTACAACCTGTTGGTCGATTGCCGTCCATGGCGGATACCACATAAACCCCATAGGATATATTTCTCAAAACTTTGGTATTCATGATTCACTCCTTGCTTGTCCTGCTGATTGCCTGGTCACATAAGTTGATTCCACGTATAATAATATATGTATTGCCTTTAAATCGCAACAAAAAAAGCTGAATTGTAGTTAAATGTGCTAAAATAGCCTTATGGCAAAACAGCCTAAGCACACATAAAAACAAATAAAATGAGGTAAAGTGATGGAAAAATCATTGCGTAGCATCATCGAAAATAGCAGAAGGCTGGTATTTTTTGGTGGCGCTGGCGTCTCTACTGAAAGCGGGATTCCAGACTTCCGTTCGGAAATGGGTTTGTATCATTCTATGCAGTGCTATGGTCATTCGCCGGAAGAAATTATTTCCCATTCGTTTTTTAAAAAAGACCCAGAAACATTCTTTGATTTTTATAAAAAAAACATGGTTTATTCTGAGGCAAGGCCAAATCCCGCACATACAACCCTGGCTTTATGGGAAAGGACTGGAATTCTATCAGCAGTGATAACGCAGAATATCGACGGTCTTCACCAGGATGCCGGCAGCAAAAATGTTTATGAACTTCACGGTTCGGTACGACGGAATTACTGTATGGATTGCCACGCCTTCTATCCTTTGGAATTTATTATGGCTGAGTCTAATTGTAAGCGGGGGGTACCGGTTTGCACAAAATGTGGAGGCATGATCAAACCCGATGTGGTACTTTATGAAGAAGGACTGGATGGGGCGGTGATTGACAGCGCGGTGAAAGCAATTTCAGATGCAGATGTCATGATAGTAGGTGGAACTTCTTTGGTGGTGTACCCGGCGGCTGGTCTGGCGCATGGCTTTATAGGTGAAAAACTAGTTTTGATAAACAAAGGAGCTACAGGGTTGGACGGTCGGGCAGATCTAACAATTGGAAGGCCCATTGGAGAAGTTTTGGGTGAATTAGCGGACCTGGTCCCACTTTATGGTATAATGAATGAGGATTATAAATCATCATTAAAGTAATAATATAAGGAAGTATCAATGACAAATAACACAAGCAAAAATTATAGCACAACGACAGAAAAAATCTGGAATGTAGTCGTCTCAAATGACGATGGAATTGAATCTGAAGGCATAAGCTATTTAATCAAAGCGCTTTCCCAGGTTGCAGACGTTTATGTATGTGCGCCCGAAGGTGAGCGTAGCGCCAGTGGCCACAGCATTACAGTTAGGAATCCCATTGTAATGGAAGAGATAGAAGTCCCCTATGCAAAAGGTGCCATGCGATTTTCCGGAACTCCTGCGGATTGTGTGAAGATGGGAATTAAATTTCTCAAAGAAAAAGGGCTTCATATAGATATGGTGTTTTCCGGTATCAATCACGGCGGAAATCTTGGAACAGACACATTGTATTCAGGGACTGTAGCAGCAGCAATCGAAGGTGTGCTTTGTGGTGTCCCCGGGGTTGCCGTATCGGTTGACAGCCATAGACCCCAGTACTTTGACACTGCTTGCAGGCTGGCGCTAGAGCTGTTCGAAAAAATCAAGGAGGGGATTCCGGAAGGCATTGCGCTGAATCTGAATGTGCCAAACCTACCAGCGGACGAAATCAAGGGCTTAAAATTCGCCCGACTGGGTATGAGACAATACGTTGAGCAATTTGAAGAAACAATGAATAAAAAAGGTCAAACAGAGTACTGGTACAGGGGTCTACCTGTGATTTACGACTGTGATGAAGTCTCCAATGATGTGACTGCAATGCAACAGCGTTATGCTACCATTACACCACTGAAATTTGATTTAACAGATGAAAACTATTTACAAAAGATTAGCAATTGGGAGTTAAAAATATGAACAAATACAAAATCACAAAAGTCAATTCTTTCCGTATTGAAAAAGAAGATGCTATCCTTGTCATGATTGATTTTCAGGAGAGGCTGATGCCTGCCATGAAAGATCAAGAAGACCTAGAAGAGTCTGTATGCAAGTTGGTCAACGGAATACGTACGTTGGATGTACCGGTGCTAGTCACCCAGCAGTATACAAAAGGGCTAGGACCCACCGTCCCAGACATAGCTGAAGCCCTTGGAGAGTTTTTCCCCATTGAGAAGACGGATTTCAGTGCTACAGGAGAAATGAATTTCCTGGAAGCCCTAAATGAAAGTGGCAAAACATCAATCATTTTATGCGGCATCGAAGCCCATGTGTGCGTCGCCCAGACGGCAATGTCCTTATTAGAGTTGGGGTACGATGTGTTTTTGGTGGAAGATGCAGTTTCTTCTCGTAGCAAAACGGACAAAAAAACAGCAATCAATCGGATGGTGCAGGCAGGCGCCAGACCTGTGACGGTAGAGGCAGTCCTGTTTGAATTGCTTGGCACGGCAAAAGCTGCTGAATTTAAAGAAATATCAAGGATTGTAAAATAGCATGTTTATTTTTGACGGAAGAATCACTATTGAAGATAAAAATCTACTGGATGAATACTTAAACGGTTTTGAGTACAAAACCTCCGGCCTTTCCTACTCCTCTATGTATATGTGGCGGAATATCAACGAATTCAGTTGGAAAATTATCGGTGACTACATGTGCATCAGCGGCATTAGTCACTTGGAACTTGAGCAGGGCATCGTCCTGCCTTTTATGTTGCCACCCCTAACACGGAATGGACAATATGAACCTGATAAGTTGCGTACAACCGTATTGGAAGCAAAACGTATCTTTGAGGAACAGGGTCATGAGTTTAGCATAAGACTACTACCGTTCCATATGATAGACCTCCTAAAGGGAGCATTTCCCGGGGAACTCCGCTTTATTGACGATCGCCCAAACTACGATTATGTTTACCATGTACAGGACCTGATTGATTTAAATGGAAGAGATTATCACGGCAAAAAAAATCATCTGAATTATTTCAAACGAACTTTCGAATATGAATATGTTCCGCTGACACCAGATATGACAGATGCCGCTATGCGGTTTATCGCGGAATTCAATTCACGAAAGCACGTGCCGGAACATGAAATGATGATGCTCAAAATGGAAGAAGAAGCCATGGAAGATGTGTTTCGAAATATTGACAGGCTTGGATTTCTGGCCGGCGCTATTTTGATCGACGGGAAGATAGAGGCGCTTTCAGTTGGTGGATACCTAGGGAATAAAACCATTACGGTTCATGTCGAAAAGGCAAATGTTGAGTTTCGTGGTTTGTATCAAGCCATCAACAATGAATTCTGCAAGCACATTGCCGCACATGTCAAATGCATCAACCGGGAAGAGGATATGGGAATCCCAAATTTGCGAAAAGCCAAACTTTCCTACAAACCCTGCAAACTGATTGAGAAATATATTGTCAAGTTTAAGAAATAACTTTGCCAGTTCCAATATACTATGGTATGATATCTGCGATAGAAATTACGTTAGGTTCACGTTTAAAAGGAGGAAAACCTACATGAGAGAAGTTGTAATTGTAAGTGCTGTCCGAACGCCCATCGGAAGCTTCGGAGGGACATTAAAAGATACCTCGGCAAGAACATTAGGTGCAATCGCCGTGAAGGCTGCCATCGAAAGAGCCGGTATTGACCCAGCTTCTATTGATGAAGTGTTAATGGGAAATGTATTGCAAGGCGGGCTGGGACAGAACCCGGCCAGACAAATTGCCATCGATGCGGGCATTCCGTTGGAAGTACCTTCCATGACCATCAATAAAGTTTGTGGCTCCGGACTACGTGCAGTAGGACTGGCAGCACAGATGATTAAAGCCGGTGACGCAGATATTGTTGTTGCTGGCGGCACCGAAAACATGAGCATGTCATCATATGTCATGCCAAAAGCAAGATGGGGTGCCAGAATGGGAGATGCCAAGCTGATTGACACCATGGTCCATGATGGCTTAACGGATGCCTTTAGTGGCGTACATATGGGGATTACCGCCGAAAATATCAATGACCAATGGGGTCTGACTCGTGAAGAGCAGGATGCCTTTGCGGCCAACTCCCAACAAAAGGCAGAAGCTGCCATCAAATCCGGCGCGTTCAAAGATGAAATCGTTCCGGTGATTATTCCTCAGCGAAAAGGGGATCCCATCGTTTTTGATACTGATGAATTTCCCAAAGCCGGCGTAACTGCCGAAGGACTCGCCAAATTAAGTCCTGCATTCAAGAAAGATGGTTCGGTTACAGCAGCCAACGCCTCCGGAATCAACGATGCAGCCGCGGCTGTCATTGTTATGTCCAAAGAAAAAGCAGACGAACTGGGAATCAAACCACTTTGCACCATCAAATCTTATGCATCTGCAGGTGTAGATCCTCAGATTATGGGAATTGGACCCATTCCAGCCACAAAAAAAGCGCTCGAAAAGGCTGGCCTAGATATGGCTGATTTGGACCTGATAGAGGCCAACGAAGCATTTGCGGCACAGTCTCTGGCTGTTGGCAAAGATTTAGGAATTGATCCCGCTAAGTTGAATATCAATGGTGGCGCTATCGCATTGGGGCATCCCATTGGCGCATCAGGTACCAGAATCCTAGTTACTTTGATTTATGCCATGCAAAAGCAAGAAGCTAAATATGGTTTAGCAACGCTATGCATCGGTGGTGGACAAGGGACAGCATTAATCGTCGAGAAATAGGGCACCTAGTGACAAGCACATTAATACAGAAGCATCGACAATAAGCAGTACGAAAACCCCGACCAGCAGGCCGGGGTTTTTTATGGGGTTTTTACCGTGACCGCTTGAAAAAACAACAAAAAAAAGGCATAATGAAGTACATGAGCAAACAACACACAAAAGAGCAAAGCGGAACATTGTTAGTATCCGTTACGACAGCTTTCATTTCAACTTTTATGGGCAGTGCTTTGAATTTATCGATTCCAAGTATGGGGCAGCATTTTGGCGTAAGCGCGGCCTTGGTTGGCTGGGTTGTCACTGCATACATGTTGGCGGTTGCTGCAATGTCGGTACCCATGGGTAAAATAGCTGATACCTACGGGCGGAAACCTATTTTAATCTGGGGGGTATTTGCATTCAGTCTGACAGGTTTATTGGCAGTCCTTGCCTGGAACATCTGGGCCATGATCATATTTAGGATTGCGCAAGGCGTGGCTGGTGCTATGATTTTTTCAACGAATACAGCCATCCTCATCAGTGCTTTCCCCCCTGAAGAGCGCGGAAAAGTATTGGGAAAATTGACGGCATCCACTTACCTTGGTCTTTCCATAGGTCCTGTGGTCGGGGGAGTCCTCAATCATTATTTTGGCTGGCAGTCCATTTTTGCGATTTCATCCGTGGTTGGGTTTGTTGCATTTGCAACTGCGTTTCGTCGGCTACCCAGAAATGAAGTCCATGAACTTGGAACGATGCTGGATTTGACAGGAATGGCATACTATGTAGTCATGATTGTGATGACATTGTATGGCCTTTCCAACATATCAACAGTGGAATATGCCTGGATATTTGTTGTGTGCGGCTTGTTGGTGGGGATTCTTTTCGTAAGACGAGAACTTAAAATCGATGCGCCAATGCTTCAACTTCGGATCTTTTTGCACAACCGGGTGTTCACTTTTTCCAATGTTGCGACCTTGCTGAACTATGGTGCCACCTTTGCCGTTGGCTATCTGTTGTCCATCTACCTACAGCTGGTCATGGGATATACATCTCAAACCGCAGGAATAATCCTTGTTTGCCAGCCTATTGTGATGGCACTCTTTTCTCCATTTGCCGGGCGGCTTTCAGATAGAATTTCGCCACACAAAATCGCATCCCTGGGTATGGCCATTTGCGCTATGAATCTGTTGCTTTTTGCTTTCATCGACGAAGCCACACCGTTGTGGGTGATTATAGGTGGACTGATGTTTGTTGGATTGGGATTTGCATTGTTCTCATCCCCCAATACCAATGCGGTGATGGCCTGTGTCCAAAGGCAGGAATATAGCATCGCATCATCAATCTTGGCCACAATGCGTTCCGTTGGGCACAGTAGTAGTATGGCCATTGTCACCGTGGTCATCGGTGCGTATATGGGGAATATTGGTATGGTGGATGCAACGATAGAACAACTGGTGCAAACCATGCATACGGCTTTTGGTATATTTACCATACTATGTCTGGTTGGCATACCGCTTTCCCTAAGTAGGGGAACAAAAAAAATTAAAAATGCCTGACTGTGTTTACAGCGGCACAAGGAACAATATATTAGGAGGAACCCATGAAAAAAGAAATTGATTTCAGAACTTATCTAAAAGATTATCCGAACAAAAACGGATATTTCGGTGAATATGGCGGATCGTTTTTACCGCCTCAGTTGGTGCCGGCTATGAACGAAATAACCGAAGCCTACAACACCATCTGTCATTCTGCACAATTCATTAGTGAGCTACGACGAATTCGCAGGGAGTTCCAGGGGAGACCAACACCGGTTTACCATTGTGAACGTCTGTCTAAGGATTTGGGAACGACTCAGATTTATTTGAAGCGTGAAGACCTGAACCACACGGGGGCACACAAGCTAAACCACTGCATGGGTGAAGGTCTGCTGGCCAAGTATATGGGCAAGAAGAAACTGATTGCCGAAACCGGCGCAGGGCAGCACGGCGTGGCATTAGCCACGGCGGCGGCTTTCTTTGGATTGGAATGCGAAATTCACATGGGTGAAGTGGACATAGCTAAGCAAGCACCCAATGTGGCCAGAATGCGACTACTTGGCGCAAAAGTAGTGCCGGTTACTCATGGACTCAAAACCCTTAAAGAAGCTGTGGATTCAGCCTTTGATGCGTATATGCAACAGTATACGGATTCTATCTATTGTATCGGATCCGTCGTCGGGCCACATCCTTTTCCCATGATGGTCAGAGATTTTCAAAAGGTAGTAGGAGATGAAGCCAGAGAGCAATTCCTAGAAATGACTGGGAATTTGCCGGATGCCATCGTGGCTTGCGTTGGTGGTGGCAGCAATGCCATGGGTCTTTTCTCTGCGTTCTTAAATGACCCTGTTGAAATTTACGGCGTCGAGCCTTTGGGTAGGGGTACCACCCTAGGCGATCATGCAGCATCCTTGACCTATGGTGAAAAAGGAATCCTACATGGATTCCAGAGCATTATGCTAAAAGACAGCGAGGGGGGGCCGGCACCCGTCTACTCAGTGGCCAGTGGTCTTGATTATCCTTCCAGCGGACCAGAACATGCATTTCTTCGGGACGTCGGTAGAGTTCACTATGATGTCATTGATGACAATGAGGCAATTGATGCTTTCTTTAAGTTATCCAGATATGAAGGAATTATTCCAGCCATCGAAAGCGCTCATGCTGTGGCATATGCCATGAAACTTGCTCAACAGGATGATAATCCGGGATTTGTTCTGGTCAACTTAAGTGGGCGGGGAGATAAAGACATGGATTATGTACTGGAAACCTACGGTGACAGACTTTAACAAAAAATGATATACTATAAATCTAAGATTGATACAATTGATAAGACATTTTATCAAGCGAAAAGATCAATCAATCAACAGACTAAGAACAGAAGGGGGATAGTTCTGTGTTTGAAATCATTCGGAATTGGACGGACCAGCCTTTCGTCAGCTATTTTTTCATCGGCACTTATATTGTGAACTTCTTTATTTCGTTGATCATTATATTTGTCGAAAGAAAAAATCCTGCCGCGACAGTAGCTTGGATTATGATACTATTCCTGATTCCCATAGGTGGGATTATTCTGTATATATTTTTATCCCAAAATATTGCACGAAAAAAGATTTTCAAATTAACCAAGGACGAAGAATGGCTAACAACAAACTCCCTTGACAAGCAGAATGCAGAAATACAAAACGGTTCTTTCGTATTTTCTACCCATGAATCCAAATTATGGCGAGATCTGATCCGTCTCAACCAGATTTATGGGCGCGCATACTATACTCAGGATAACCAAGTTGAAATTTTATCTGATGGGAACAAACTGTTCCAACGTTTGCTGGAAGACATCAAAGCCGCAAAAGAAAGAATCAATGTCATGTTTTTCATTTTGAAAAACGATGCAGTTGGCAAAGCCTTTGTGGATGCATTGACTGAAAAAGCCAGAAGTGGTGTAGAAGTCCGGTTGTTGGTGGATGCTTTGGGCAGCAGATTTGTCAATCATGGCATGTTGAGCCAATTCATTCAAGCCGGGGGGAAATATGCTCTGTTTTTTCCTGCAGAAATTAAAATTATCAACCGGAGACTGAATTATCGTAATCATAGAAAATTGATGATTATCGACGATGCCATTGGATACGTGGGCGGTTTCAATATTGCCAGAGAATACTTAGGAATGAAGAAAAAATTTGGTTACTGGCGGGATACCCATCTTCGGATTATGGGTGGTAGTGTGCAGGATATGAATTACCGATTCCTGCAGGACTGGCGTTTCGCTTCCAAAGAACCATTGGATCTTTCTAAGGTTTTTTTCGAACCTGCCAAAGCGGCAGGCGCAACTGGGGTGCAAATCGTATCCTGTGGACCGGACTCAGATCGTCAGGAAATCAAACGTGCCTTCATGAAGATGATCACCTCGGCCACAAAGAATATTTTTATTCAAACCCCGTATTTTGTGCCTGATCAGTCCATTTTGGAATCTCTCAAAATGGCATCTCAATCCGGCATTGACGTGCGGATTATGATTCCATGTAAGCCAGACCACATGTTTGTTTATTGGGCCACGTATTCATTTGTTGGCGAGATGTTGAAAGATGGTGTGCGGGTTTATATATACGAAAACGGTTTTCTCCATGCCAAAACCATTACCGTGGACGGTGAAGTCTGTTCGGTGGGATCTGCCAATTTTGACAACCGCAGTTTTAAACTAAACTTTGAGGCCAATGCATTTTTATATGATGGCCATGTGACCAAAGAACTCGAAAAAATCTACAAGGAAGATTTGAAGCAATGCAGGCAGTTGACCTGGAAAGAGTATATTGCGCGACCCATTAGCATTCGCATCAAAGAGGCCTTTTCCCGCTTGCTGTCCGATTTCCTTTAGGGAATGGAACAGCAATTTGAAGACAATACACAACGATTGGAGAATAGTATGCAACGAATGATTAATCCATGGACCTTTGGGCTTCTAGCCTTGCTGGGTTTCTTTGCCATCAGAGATGGTGTGTTGGATGACCCAGCGACCTGGTTAATGAATATTGTGATTATGCTTCCTGGCATTGTAATCGGCCTGTCTTTCCATGAATATGCCCATGCGCTTGTGGCATATAAACTAGGCGATGATACCCCCAAAATCCAAGGAAGAGTGACCATAAACCCCCTGGCCCATATGGATCCCATTGGATTTTTGGCAATATTGTTGATACGATTTGGGTGGGGCAAGCCGGTGGAAATATATCCGGGAAATTTCAAAAATCGCCGAAGAGACTCCATTCTGGTTTCCTTGGCGGGTGTCATGATGAACCTGTTCATTGCCACCATTTTTACCTTGGCATTAAAACTGCTTCTTTCGGTTGTGGACTACAGCTTCTTCGTCACCGGTATGGGGAACAGTATATTTATGATGATTTACTATGTCATATTCATCAACTTGATGCTGATGGTATTCAATCTGTTGCCTGTCCCACCTTTGGATGGATTTTCCATTATAACGGAAGTGTTCAATCTTAGAAGAAGTGAGTTTTATTATTGGGTTTCAAACAAAGGATTTTTAATCTTGATGGTGTTGATTGTGTTCAACGTCACAGGATTGATTTTAACCCCTGCAATCAACTTTTTAATGGGCATTGTTGACACGGTAATATACCTATAATAACTACAAAAGAAATATTTGGAATGCGAGGGTTGCGCTTGACAAAATATGGAATTTGCTATATGATTGCGCAAAGGGATATCCTATGGCAAAGTAGTTGAAAAGCTACGACGCAAAGCCAGGGGGCTAAATCGCAAGACATGCCAGCCCGGTTGCTGCACCAGATGGTGCATAGAAATTGACTTCGTAATTGCCATTCGGATTATTCCCGAATGGCAATTTTGTTGGGCGGAGGATAGGAATATGAGATACGAACAAAGAAAAAAGAAGAAAAGCCGTTGGGTGTTAGTCACGATACTAGTCTTGACTTTGATGATAAACGGAAATACGTTGGGCGAGGTGCATGGCGTAGAATACACTGCCGCAATTGGAGATCAAAACTATCAAACATTGGATGAAGCCATCGCAGCAGTCGCGGAGGGCGAGACCATCCGCCTGCTTAGTCCAATTGAATTCATGACGGATGGAGAATCAGTTGTTGTGAACAAACCGGATGTGTCATTTAATCTGGATTTGGGCAAACAATTCATTTCCGGAACCAAAGATGGCGCACTACTCCAAGTTGATGCAGGAAATTTAACTGTATATAATGGCGAAATTATCAATTCCCTTGAGACAGGTGGACTTGCGGTTTCAGACAATGTGTTGTTCCCCATAGGATATCAGAAGCCCGAAATCATGGGTTCAAGTCTGAATATTCCTGCCGCTTATCGTCTTGAATTTACAAACAGTGACAATGGCTCAATAAGATATGGCTCCATTGATGGGGTTCAGGTGCCTCTTGCTGAAGGAAATCTGTATGCCGGCGAAAGCACAGCATTCTCGTTTTTCTTTGTACCGGATGTTGGTTACAAAGTTGATTCATTCACCATCAATGGGGATAATCAACCGATTGTCACGCAATATGATATTTCTGACTTAACCGAAGATCAATCAATCAATGTAAATTTTAGCAAAATTACTTTTACCATTGAACCATTAGCTTATGCCAATAATGCTGTATCAAAGTTGGGTCTATCTCAGAAACCATCTCCTGCTACAGTTGAATATGGCGGAAGCCAAACTTTCACATACACGGTCCGCAATGGCTTTCGACTCATCGATGTCCTTGTAAACGACGTCAGCATTGGACCTGTGACTACTATTGAGTTAAACAACATTACCACACCACAAAACGTTAAGATTATGCTGGAAAAAACAGCAATATTTATCATGTTGGATGCAGGACATTTTGAAAACTACAACCATAGCCCAGTGTTATCCAGCTATTATGAAGGCAACACAATGTGGGTATATCATAAATACTTGGAACAATCCCTTGAACTGTATACCAACATCATCGTAGACACCACAAGAGTGAATAATTCCAGAGCCATCGGGGAGGCCTTGCTTCCGAGTCAAAGAGGGGCAATGGGAGCCGGATATGATTTGGTTCTCTCGGTACACTCCAATGCGGCAAGCACCTCAAGTGCCGATCACCCGGTTGCAATTTATACACTGGATCCGAGGTACTCTTCGGTTTCTAAAACCTTGGGGTTAAAACTGGCTACCAAAGTGGCAGAAATCATGAAAACCTATCAGGGGCCTGAGGTATATTCCAAAGCACAATCTGATGGACGTGATTGGTATGGCATCAATCGCGGCGCAACCGATGTAGGTGTTCCAAGCATCATATTGGAACATTCCTTCCATACAAATTATCGAGCAACTGTCTGGTTGTCATCAGATGCTAATTTGCGTACACTTGCGGTAGCAGAGGCTAAAGTCATCGCAGATTATTATGGTATTACCGGTCAAACACTGATTAATGCACCAGCGACACCTGTTAATTTTGCAGTTTATAATAATGCCTATAACAGCCTGATGATTCGTTGGAGTTTGAATTCCGCTGCAACCGGATATGAGATTTACAGATCGACAAGCGCCACAACGGGATACATTAAGGTTGATGCAACCCTCAGAAACTATTATCTGAATGCTGCATTAGTCACCGGCAAGACATATTACTACAAAGTGAGAGCGTACAAGACAATTGCAGGCAAAACGGTATATAGTGGATTCACTTCAGTCCGTAGCGGAAAACCAATTCCAAATACCCCAACAGAAACAGTTATTCCTGGTGTAAAAAAGGCAACCATAAGCTGGACATATGTTCCCGGTGCTACGGGTTATCAGATTTACAGAGCATACGGTACATCGGGTAAGTATTACAAAGTGAAAACCATTTACAATGGGGGAACCCTTAAGTGGACCAACTATAGTAGGGTAAAAGGAAAAGTCTATACCTATAAAGTGCGGGCTTATCGAGTTGCCAACAAGGTTACAACATTCGGGTATTTTAGCACACCAAAATCTGTTCGAATCAAATAATATAATCACGTGTAAACGGCATGGCTATAAAGCTATGCCGTTTTTTTATGCCACTCTATGAGCCTTCTGAAAAAAGTAGTAAAGGCAGGTAAGATTAGCACTCTACATTGGAGAGTGCTAAAAAATGTGTTTACTTTTTGATTCTGTGGATATAAAATAAAAACACATAAGGAGGTGATTCAAATGAATCTAGAAAAATTTACAGACAAAGCCAGAGATGCCATGGTTGAATGCCAAAATATCGGCATACAGGAAGGCCATCAGCAACTGGATGGGGAACACCTTCATCTCGCTTTAATGCTACAACAAGATGGGTTGATTCCAAAACTAATTAAATACATGGAAATTGAACCTGCAAAAATTGTTGGAGATTTGGAAGCACGTATTGAACAACTTCCTAGAGTTTCTGGCGGAGATGAGCAGATATATACGACTCGTCGCCTAAATCAGCTGTTAATTAATTCGGAAAAGTATGCAGAATCCTTTAAAGATGAATTCATCAGCGTGGAACATATCTATCTGGCTTTGCTTGAGGAGAGGGGAACCCCGTCAGAAAAAATCTTTCAGAAGTATGGGATTAATAAAGAAAAATTCCTGGCGGCGCTGACCACCGTTCGTGGTAATAAAAAAGTTACAACCCAAAATCCAGAGGAACAATACGAAGCCCTACAGAAGTATGGTAGAGACCTGGTTGAAATGGCACGGGAAGGGAAGTTGGATCCGGTGATTGGCCGAGATGAAGAAATCCGCCATGTCATACAGATTCTTTCTCGAAGAACTAAAAACAATCCAGTACTCATTGGAGAACCTGGAGTAGGCAAAACCGCCGTAGTGGAAGGACTGGCACAGCGTATCATCAATGGTGACGTGCCGGAAGGTTTAAAAAATAAAACCATTTATGCATTGGATATGGGTTCTCTGATTGCAGGTGCTAAATTTCGTGGTGAGTTTGAAGAGAGGCTTAAAGCGGTGTTAAGCGAAATTGAAAAATCAGAAGGCAAAATCATTTTATTTATCGATGAAATCCACAATATCGTCGGTGCCGGTAAGGCAGAAGGCGCGATGGATGCGGGCAATTTGTTGAAACCCAAACTTGCTCGTGGTGAATTGCATTGTATTGGTGCTACCACCTTGGACGAATATCGAAAAAATATCGAAAAGGATGCAGCATTAGAGCGACGTTTCCAAAAGGTCTTGGTTGACCAACCTACGTTGGAGGATACCATTTCAATCTTGCGTGGTCTAAAAGAACGGTTTGAAACCCATCATGGCGTGCGGATTACCGACAATGCCTTAATCGCTTGTGCAACCTTGTCCGATCGATACATCAGCGACCGCTTCCTGCCGGATAAAGCCATCGATTTGATGGACGAAGCAGCATCTAAAATCCGTACCGAAATCGATAGCATGCCCGCTGAGCTAGACCAAATTTTTCGAAAAATTATGCAACTGGAAATCGAAAAGCAAGCCCTAGGGAAAGAAAAGGATGAAGCTTCCCATAAGCGACTGCAAATCATAGAAAAAGAATTGGCAGACCTGAAGACAGAGAACGATGCCATGCGAACTCAATGGGAAAGTGAAAAGCGGGCCATCGGTGAGCTGAAAAATACCAAAGAGCAAATCGAGGAGGTGAAACTTCAAATTGAAGAAGCCGAGCGACAATATGATTTGGAAAAACTGGCCCAACTAAAATATGGCATCTTGCCTGACCTGGAAAAGAAATTGGTCAAGGATACTAAAAGCGCAGATGAAGCCGAAGGATCCAGACTGCTAAAAGAAGAAGTAACGGTGGAAGAAATCGCGGACGTGGTTTCCAAATGGACGGGGATTCCGGTCAACAAACTGGTGGAAACCGAAAAAGAACGCCTATTGAAATTGCCTGAAATCTTACATGAACGTGTCATAGGTCAGGATGAAGGAATTAAGGCTGTATCCGAGGCAGTGCTCCGCGCACGGGCAGGTCTGAAGGATGCAAGTAAACCCATGGGCTCCTTTATTTTCCTTGGGCCAACCGGCGTGGGTAAAACGGAATTGGCTAAAGCACTTTCGGAGGCCTTGTTTGACTCAGACAAAAATATGATTCGTATCGACATGTCGGAATATATGGAAAAACATTCAGTGTCCAGACTGGTTGGCTCGCCGCCGGGTTATGTTGGATACGACGAAGGAGGGCAACTGACAGAGGCAGTCAGAAGAAGGCCTTACAGTGTCATTTTGTTTGACGAGATCGAAAAAGCGCACCCCGATGTTTTCAATATCTTATTACAGTTGCTAGATGATGGGCGTTTGACAGACAATCAAGGCAGAACCGTGGATTTCAAAAACACTTTAATCATCATGACTTCCAATATTGGGAGTATGTATCTGATTGAGAATATCAAAGAGGATGGCAGCATCGATCAATCGGTTCGTGAACAAGTTGTGGAAGAAATGAAAAAACATTTCCGTCCGGAATTTGTCAACCGTATTGATGATATCGTCGTATTCACACCGTTGACCGAGAAGGAAATTGTGAAAATCATAGAGATTTCCATGAAAGACATTGAATCCAGATTAGCAGATAGGAATATCACCCTAAAACTGACGGATGGCAGCAAAGCAAGAATTGCAAAAGAGGCATACTCACCGCTTTATGGTGCTCGACCGGTGAAACGTTATTTACAGAAGTATATCGAAACCGAAATCGCCAGGAAAATCATCAGTGGTGAAATCAAGCCGGGGGAAGAAGTCGTAATCGATGAAAAAACCCACTTTGGTGACCAGTAAACCTGTACCAAGGTGGGTTTGAAAACCGTTAACATTCAATTACATTTCAATTACATAGAAACACACTTTATGGTCGGTGTCTGGCCTTGGAATGGTCCATGTGGATTTCCATTGCCCGGACGCCGGCTTCTACGTCCTTGTCAATAAATGCCTGGAAAATATCGCGGTGCTCTTTTAAAACTGTTTGTAGATATTCTTCTTTTTCATCGAAAGTTCGACGTCCATGCCGGATATACGCCTGGTAGGAGGAGAGAAGATGGGCAAGCATCCTGTTGTGGGAAGCCTTATAAATGGTCTGGTGAAAGTTCACGTTGATATTCAGCATTTTCTCCACATCATTTTTCATGGTATAGAATTCCATGAAATCAAAGGTTTCTTCCAACTGCGCCATTTCTTCGTCGGTAATCCTCTCAATTGCCCAGCGCACTGCCTGGACCTCATAAATTTTGCGAAGAATAAACATATCGTCCATATCTCTGGCTGAAAGCCCCAATACGTAAGCACCCCGGTTAGGGATCATCTCAACCAGACCTTCCATTTCCAACTGTAACAGCGCTTCGCGAACCGGTGTCCTGCTAACCTTATACTCATCGCAAATAGACTGTTCGATAAGCTTATGATCCTTCTTCAACTTATCAGATAAAATATCCTCTTTAATCCGATTAAAGAGATCGGTGGATAAAGGAGCAGCTGTGGTTTTTACGCCGGTCAAGTCATTTTTTGTGATTGGCATCGTATTTCACCTATTTCTTATGAGGGTACCCGTTAGGATATCTTTGATAAAATATAATCTGCGAACTGCTCACCGGTGGCACCGTCGCCGCGCCCTGTGATGATCAGTTTCTTCTCCGTCACGGTGCATTCTTCAATGGCTGCATATAACTGGTCAGCCTTATCTTGATATCCGATATGGGAAAGCAACATGGCTCCGGCGCGAATGACACTGCATGGATCAGCATATTTGTCACGACCTTCTTCTACCATTCTTGGTGCTGAGCCGTGAATTGCCTCAAACATGGCGTATCGCTTGCCAATGTTTGCGCTACCGGCAGTTCCTACACCCCCTTGGAATTCAGCCGCTTCATCGGTAAGAATATCCCCATACAGGTTGGGTAGAATCATAACCTGGAATTGGGTTCGCCGTTTGGTATCAACCAACTTGGCTGTCATTATATCGATGTACCAGTCGTCTACTTCAATTCCCGGATATTCTGAACCAATTCGCTTGCAAACTTCCAGGAACTTCCCGTCTGTGGTTTTTACGACATTGGCTTTTGTGACGATGGTCACTCGTTTTTTATTATTGGCATTTGCATAGTCAAAGGCAAGTTTGGCAATCCGTTCTGTCCCCTGGGTGGTAATCACACGAAAATCAATAGCTAGGTCCTCTTGGATGGTGACGCCTTGACTGCCCATAGCATAAAGGCATTCAGTGTTTTCCCGGAAGAAAGTCCAGTCCACACCTTGATCTTCAATTTTGACCGGACGTACGTTGGCAAACAAATCCAGTTCTTTTCTCATTGCCACGTTGGCACTTTCCACATTTGCCCAGACATCACCTTTCCGTGGTGTGGTAGTAGGCCCTTTTAATAGAACATGGCATTTTTTTATTTCTGTAAGTACATCATCGGGGATGGCTTTGCCCACAGCCGCCCTTTTTTCTATGGTCAGCCCGTCAATCACCCGAAACTCAACTTTGCCTTTGGCAACTTCTTCTGCCAAAAGGGTAGTGAGGACCTTGTGAGCGTTGGCGGTGATGGCCGGACCGATGCCGTCGCCACCGATGATGCCTATGATGATGGTCTCTTGTGCCTGATAATCAATAAAGTCCGAAGATTCCTTCATTTTTTCGATTCTGGCCAATTGGGCCGCTACGATGTTTTCAAACTGCTGCATATAATCCATGGAATTATTCTCCTTTTATTTGGTTGATTTTGCCGCCGGCGAGGATGATTTCCTTTTCAGGCTGGGTGAGACGTGCATTAACATTGTAGACTTTGCCGGTTTCCTTATTTGTAACAGAAACAATTTCATTCTCCATTTGAGCCACAGCACTTTTCAGTTCTAAAGTTTGTCCGATGGCGAAGTCGTTATAATCCGTTGGATTGACAAAGGTCATGGGAATAATCCCACTGTTGATTAGATTGGATCGATGGATTCTGGCAAATGATTTGGCAATGACGAACTTCACACCCAAATATAGGGGGGCAAGGGCGGCATGCTCCCGACTGCTTCCCTGACCATAGTTTTCTCCTCCGATGATTGCAACAGCGCCCAATTCCTTGCATCGAGCCGCAAATGCAGGATCTATTTTTTCAAAACAAAAGTTGGACAAGTAAGGCACGTTTGATCGGTAAGGTAGCAAGCGGGAGTCGGAAGGCATAATGTCGTCAGTGGTGATGTTATCACCACCAACCAAGGCCACACGAACCGATAAATCACCATCAAGTCTTTGGTTTCGGGGAAAAGGCTTGATATTTGGGCCCATTTCCACGGGAGTGTTGGTTGAATTGCAATCGGTTGGATAGACGATAAAGTTATCATTTGCCGGGAAATCCGTTTCGTCAATGATGGGCATAGAAACGCCCGATGAGCTACCGTCGGTCAGTACACCGCGAATCGCGGAAATCGCTGCAGTTTCTGGACTGACCAGATATACATCTGCGTCGAGGGTGCCACTTCTGCCTTTGAAGTTTCGGTTGAAGGTACGAAGCGAGACAGCCCCGGATTTTGGGGATTGACCCATACCGATGCATGGTCCGCAAGCGTTTTCGATAATTCTTGCACCAGATGCAATTAAAACAGCAAGCGCACCATTTTCAGCCATTTTGGTAAGAATTTTGCTGGAACCCGGAGAAATGACAAGGCTTACATCAGGGTGTACTTTATTTCCCTTGAGTATTTCAGCTACTTTCATTAAATCCGAATAGGATGAATTGGTGCAACTGCCGATGGCCACTTGGTCCACCTTGATTTCGCCGATGCTTGCCACAGTGGCTACGTTGTCCGGGCTATGTGGTTTGGCTGCCATGGGGACAAGACCTGACAAGTCAATGCTGACATATTCATCATAAAATGCATCATGGTCTGCAGTCATTGGAATATAATCTTGCGGACGACCCTGAGACTCGAGATATGCTTGGGTGTTTTCATCGCTTGGAAAAATTGACGTGGTAGCACCAAGCTCCGCGCCCATGTTTGTGATGGTTGCACGGTCCGTAACGGAAAGAGATTTTACGCCTTCCCCAGTATATTCAATGATTTTGCCCACACCGCCCTTGACGGTCAATATTTCAAGAACCTTCAGAATGACATCCTTTGCGGAAACCCAAGGACAGAGCCTACCGGTTAGTTGGACTGCTAAAACTTTTGGTACGCTTAGGGTATAGGTCCCCTTTGCCATGGCCACGGCCACATCCAAACCACCGGCACCGATAGCAATCATTCCTAAACCGCCACCTGTGGGCGTATGGCTATCAGAACCCAGAAGCGTCTTGCCGGGTTTTCCGTAGTTTTCAAGATGTAATTGGTGACAAATTCCATTTCCGGGCTTGGAGAACAAAACGCCATGTCGTTTAGCTACACTCTGAATAAAAGCGTGATCATCCGCATTTTCAAAGCCGGTTTGAAGTGTGTTGTGGTCTATATAGGCGACTGAACATTGGGTTTTAACCTGATCTACATCCATGGCTTCCAATTGCAGGTAAACCATTGTCCCTGTAGAATCTTGGGTCAGCGTCTGATCCATTTTGATGGTGATGGCTTCTCCGGGAGTTAAGCTACCTTCCACCAAATGTTCCGCTAATATCTTATATGCCAGTGATTTTCCCATTTACGGTTCCTCCATACATTACTTGTTTCATATTGTATACAATTATACAATATGAACAAT
This sequence comes from Anaerovoracaceae bacterium, assembly GCA_041752735.1. Taxonomy (GTDB): domain Bacteria; phylum Bacillota; class Clostridia; order Peptostreptococcales; family Anaerovoracaceae; genus UBA1422. The sequence continues at coordinate 120,935 of JBGSVW010000035.1, forward strand.
CCAAAATCAATAGTATGTAAGTGGAAATACCAAGATTTATGAAGTTTTATTTTTAAAAAGGCTGGGTAATAGGTATGTAATTAAATTAAACCTTGTGATATAATTATCAAGACTAACAAGGGCCTTTGGCCTTGAAAAAACCGGGAGGTAAAATTATGATAGATTATGATTATTTAGACTGGGGCGTAGGTCTTCCAATCGAAGATGATTTCAAAAAAATTGAGTACCGCGAGCAGGCAAAATTTAATTTTTTCGAAGTGGATACAGACGAGGTGCTGTATGAAGAAGGCAAAGAAGAAAATGGTTATGACGTCTGGTATCTTCAGTTGCCCACCGAAAAAACCTGGGTGGAAGATTCAGATCAAGTAATGAACCGAAGGTTGGAACTGGAACGCCAAGTTGCTGATTATGCGGCCAGCATAGTGCCGGGTCACGAGCTATGGCGACGAGGAACCAGTGTGTTTTTAGACGCTTTTTTACTTGAACCGATCAGCGATATCACTGAAACCAAGTATGACAATGTTTTGTTGCTTGCCTCCGAAGACACACGTCAGACACCTATGGCTGTGATATGGGAAATGGTCCCCGCTAGTAAACGCAATATTTTAATGAACGTACAGCGGGCAGGCAAAAAAATATACGGTGTGGTCAACGCTAAATATTGCTCGGCAGGTGATGGACTACTTTGTTTGGAGGTTTACGGCAAAAAATAAAAACGTTTTCATGGAGGGTGTCTTTACAGATGCCCTCTTTTTTCATTTTAGGTTCTGTGGTATAGTGATAGCCATTGGAGGATGCCATGCTTGGATACGTTACAACCGAAAAGCAAGAGTTGAAGCTACGGGAATATGAAATTTATCGCGGATATTATTGTGGTGTCTGCAAATCCATTGGCAAACGGTATGGGCAAATCCCCAGACTGGCCTTAAGTTATGATGCAGCATTTCTTGCCATGGTCTTGGCTAGCTTAAGCAATGAACCGGATTTGGTTTCAAAAGAGCACTGCATCATTCACCCTATCAAAAAAAACACGGCAATCAGAAACGAAGCCATCGACTATGCGGCTGATGTTATGCTGATTCTTACCTGGCATAAACTGCAGGATGACGCGAATGATGAAAAGAAAACATCCGCCAAGGCAGCCCTCGCTTTGATGAAACCACTTTACAAAAAACTTCGGAAGTCCAGAGGAATTCTTTGTGATGAAATAGGTGACAATCTTCGAGAAATGGCCCAATTAGAAAAATGCAAAAGCAATAATCTGGATAAGGTATCGGAGATGTTTGCAAAGATACTTGAAACAGTATTCTTATCGGGTCCTAGGTTAGCGGATAATGACACCCAAAGAGTATTGGGAAGACTGGGATACCATCTGGGGAAATGGATTTATCTGATGGATGCCTGGGACGATTTGGAGGATAATATCAAGACCGGAGCATATAACCCGCTGATCTATCGTTATGAATACGACGGAGCAGAGCCACCGAAGGCATTTCGGGAACGGATCAAAGACACTTGCGAGTGGCATCTGTTGGTCTGTTGCGAAGAAATGGGAAAAGCACTGGATTTGCTTGAAATAAAAAAAAATAGCGGTATAATAGAGAACATAGTGTATTTGGGACTTTTAAGAAGAACCGAAAAAGTCCTTGGAAAGGAAGAGAATAGCAATGGGGAATCCCTATGAAATACTGGGCGTAAAAGAAAGCGCTACCGATGAAGAAATCAAAGCGGCATATAAAGTGCTGGTCAAAAAATACCACCCAGACAGACATGCTAACAATCCGTTGGAGGATTTGGCCGAAGAGAAACTTCGCCAAGTAAACCTGGCCTATGATGAAATCATGGATATGAGAAAAGGCAAAACATCCAATACCTATGGTGGTGCCAGCGGATCCGGCGCTTACGGTGGTCGCCGTACCACAGTGAGTCCGGAATTTGTCGAAGTCAGACGGGATATTGATGCAAACCGCCTGAATGAAGCGGCTGCCAAATTGCAACGAGTGCAAACCCGGACAGCCGAATGGATTTTTTTAGATGGAATGATTTCCTACCGCAAGGGATGGTATGATGACGCTATCAGCAAAATTCAGCAAGCCGTCTATATGGATCCACAGAACGCAGAGTATAACCAAGCCTTGAACGGACTAAAGAACGCAGGGCAGGGGTATAGGAATACAGCATACGGCAGAGGATACAGATCAAATGATGATATGCTCTGTACAGCATGCCAGTTATATTTGTGCGCAGATTGCTGTTGTGACTGCATCTAAAGGAGCATCCATGAATAAGCGTACTCAAAACATTGCAATAGGAGGAATTTGCTTAGCGGGTTCCGTATTGTCATTGTTCTTGGCTTCAATCGTTCCCGGTGCTGAGCTGACACTTTATGCTGTCAGCTCTCTTTTTGTGGCTGTAATGATTATAGAAGCTGGTATGCGTGGTGGATGGATGATGTATAGCGGAACCATCCTGCTATGTTTAATTTTAATTCCAAATAAATTTGCTGTGATTCCATACATCTTTTTCTTCGGATTGTATGGCATCATCAAGTTTTATGCAGAAAAAAATAAACATCCTGCTATCCAGTTGGCAGTGAAAGCGGCGGTTTTCCTGGCTGTATTTGGCGGCGGTTATCTGTTTTTCCGTGAATTGTTTTTTGGAAATATACAACTCCCGGATTTCCCGCTTCCCATTCTAGCACTGGTCGGTTTGGCGTTTTTATTCCTATATGACTTTATTTTTACCCAAATAGTCCACTTATACCGCAAAAGAATCAAGAGAACGGATAAGGAGATTTTAGTGGGAAAAGACCTCTAAAACCCTCATATTTCAAGTCAATTCCCATATTTATACCGCATTGCTCAATGTGATAGTATTGTGTAAAACACGCGTTTTCACAAGACTATCACATTTTTTCGGTATAATAAATCCAGATGAGAGAGGAGTCTTTATGCATCATAAAAAACTTACAATGAAAGAGTATCTGGTTGGGGCAGTTTGCCTCATGATTATCATAGTTGGCATAGCGTCAACGCCGTATCAAGTCAACGCGGACATGGTTAATCCGAGAATTGTCACCAGCATTTCCGTAGATTTGACTAAAACAACATTACAATATCAGGCGGGATCAAGCATCATCCCATCAGACATATATATTCATGTCAATGGATCCAACGTCTCTGCCCAGTACAACGAGGTGTTTATTGGCGCAAAGCAAAATACCGAAGTGGGTAGTAAAACCGTCACTATTTCCTATGAAGGACAGACGGCTACCTATCAGGTAGCGGTAGTCGCTCTTTCACCAGCGGCAGCTGTGCTGGAAAAACTTCAGTACGATACTGTGGCTGCTTACAGTCCGGTTCTCCCCGGCATAGCAGGTGTGAACTTTGTCGCAACACGACAGGGGACAAACCAAAGTATCGACATGGGAGACACAGCCACCATCAATAGTGATGGAACAAATTTCAGCGATACAATTGAGTCTCTGGAACCAGGTGCCACCTACTTGTTTAAGGTGAGATCCTATGTAGAAATCGATGGTAAAAGATTCTATAGTGATTGGTCCGCAGAGTCAAGCATCAAACTGCCCGCATTGACTGGCGTGGATTTGTGGCGGGTTGAGATAAAAAAACAGTTAACTGCACATGGCGTGTATTCCAGAGAATACGAGGATATCATTATCAATATAATTCGCCATGAAAGCAGAGGCAACGAAAGAGCCGGTGAAGGCAGATATTATGTTGGGTTGCTGCAATACAAACAAACCTGGGCACATAATGATTCGGAAGCGTATTTCCTTGCACATTCTATCAGTAATTTCCAGACCGACAATCGACTCAGTGGCAGCTGGAGTATACACGAAATAGCAGAGTTGATCAAAGCCAAGGGAATTAAGGCTGTGAAGCAGCACTGGGCAGGTACATGGGATTTATAAACAAACTCAAATGACATTGTATAAATCTTTAATAATGAAATAGAAAAAAGGCAGGTATTGAATACCTGCCTTTTTAGCTGTTTTTTTGATTCGTTCTGCAAACGCAGATGTTTTAGAGGGATGGGCCCTTCAGACGGATGGGCTTACATTTTACCATCTTGCCTGCGCCTTTTTCTCCAACAAACTTATCATCTTTGAAGACCAGCTTGCCTCTGCTATAAGTAGCAACAGGATAGCCCTTAACATCAACACCTTCCCAAATCGTGTGATCTAGGTTGCCATGCATTTTTGCATTGCGGATGGTGACATTCTTCTTCGGGTCGTAGATGACGATGTCTGCATCAAGGCCAACCTGCAAATCACCCTTTACATGATCCAGCCCAAATAATTTTGATGGGTTGGTGGAGCAAAGTTCAACTGCACGCTGGAAGGAAATCCTTCCCTTGTTGGCTTCGGATAATATGTACGGATACATATTCTCGATGCCTGCACAGCCATTGGGGATGGTGGTGAAGTTGCCGGGCTTGCCATCCTTGGTTTTGATTCCCCAATCCTTTTCGGCTTGGGTGAACGGACAGTGATCGGTGGCAACGGTAGCGATATCCCCTCTCTTAATGGCTGCCCAGAGAGCATCCTGAGAGGCTTTGCCTTTGACTGGAGGAGAGCATACGAAATCCCTTGCACGGGGTTTGTCCGGCTTGTAGACATCGCTGGTGAAATTCAGATATTGCGGACAGGTTTCTGCAAAGATTGGATAACCTTCGTCTCTGGCCTTTGTGACGGCATCTACGCCGTCTTTGCTGCCAAGATGAACGATATAAAGGGAAGTGCCAGCCATCTTTGCCAGATTAATGGCACGGATATCTGCTTCGCTTTCTACATTTTCGTTCTTGGACATGTAATGCCACCAAGCGTCAACTTTACCTTCGGAAAGATATTGTTTCACCAGGACTGCATTTACATTTTTGTTTTCGGCATGAACGCCAACCAGTGCGCCGATTTTTGATGCTTTCAGCAATGTTTCATAGAATGAACCATCATCTACGCCAAAGTCATAAACCATGAACACTTTAAATGAAGGAATGCCATACTTGACGCAGTCTTCCATGGTTTCCAGCAAATCGCCGGAGGTGTCGCAAACACCAACGTGGAATGAATAGTCAACAGCAGCATCCGGGGCACACAGTGCGTCACGTCTTTTGACAGCATCCAGCATGGATTCGCCTTTGCCTTGAAGGACAAAGTCAAATACAGTCGTGGTGCCTCCGCAGGCTGCGGAACGAGTGCCTGTGAAATAGTCGTCCGATGAGATGGTTCCGCCAAACGGCATTGCCAAATGGGTGTGTCCGTCGATGGCGCCTGGAATAACCATTTTGCCTTTGGCGTCTACAACCTCGGTACCGGCTTCCGGTTTCAAATTGGTGCCTATGGCGGCAATTTTACCATTCTTTACGGCGATATCAGCTTTGAATCTTGCTTTTGCTGTGACCAGCTCGCCGCCTTTGATGAGTAAATCCATTTTTAACCTCCTTTTTTTGTAAATTATATTTTTTATAAAATAGGAGCCTTTGGGTCTCAAAGGCTCCTAGGGCTAAACTAGTTATAGAATTTTGTCAATGATTATGCTCTTTGGGTCAGTGCTTCATGCTCAGCTTCGGTTACGAAGGAGTTCTTAGCAAATACAGGCATCAGTACGATGTACAGAACAAATGCTACTGCAAATGAGAAGACGTAAGCATTAGCAGCAATCCAGGTTCCTGCGGTTCCCAGCTGAGCAGCAATGTCTGCTGCGCCGGCGAATCCGAAAGCTCCGAAGTTTGCCCAGATGGGTAGTATCCAAGCCAGTACCCATGAAATGAGTGCAGCCAGGTTCCAACCACCATTATACCAATATCTGCCTTCAGCACCCTTGTACAGGGAAGCAACGTCGATTTGCTTTTTCTTTACTACATAATAGTCAGCAATAAAGATTGCAGCGATCGGAGCCAGCATTGCGCCGTAGTTGTTCAACCAACCGAATACATATGCGCCACCGGAACCGAAGATCCACCAAGGTTGTGCAATGATAGCAACAACGCAGGTGATTACAACGCCCATTTTGTAGGAGATCTTGGATGGGGAAATGTTGGAGAATCCATTTGCGGGAGCTACGATGTTGGCAGCAACGTTTGTTGTAATGGTAGCTGCGATAACGCCGATGGCAGCAATGAAGATGACGATCTTGCTATCTACATAGTAGAATACGCCGGTCGGGTCGAACATTGCGGTTCCCAAGGACAATTTTGTTGATTGTGCAAAGAATGCACCAATGAATGCGCAGAAGAACATGGGTAGAGGTAGTCCAAGCAACTGTCCCCAGAACTGGTCTTTTTGGGATCTGGCATATCTTGAAAAGTCAGGAATGCTCAGGCCCATTGTAGCCCAGAATGCGATGTTGCCGGTCAGACCGCCCAAGTAAAGCAGAACGAATCCGCCTTTTTCGTCGATCAGCGCTTGGTCGTTAGCTGAATTCATAACATCTCCGAAGGAGAAGCCAGCATCACCAGCAAGATTGACAGCCCATGCGAGCAGACCAATCATGACAGCGATTAGAATCGGGCCACCAATGTTTTGAACCCATTTGATCTGGTCCATACCATTGTAAGCAACCCAAAGGCTGAATGCCATGAAAATGAAGAAACCGATGAACTGGCCAACACTGGCAGCCGGGTTTCCGGGAAGAGCCATGGTCCAGGTGGGATCAGCGAACTTGCTTACTACGATGCCGATTAAAGCAGCAACAGCAGCGCCACCAACCCAGCTCTGTACCGCACACCATCCGCAGGCAACGATTGTTCTGGAGATTGCAGGTACTTGCGCACCAACGGATCCAAAGGTCAATCTAGCAAAGCCAGGGAAGGGGATACCATATTTGGTACCGATGTGTGAGTTCAATTGCATAGGGATAAGTACGATGAGGTTTCCTAAAGCAACGTTCAGAACCGATAGCCAGGGGCTGATTCCGAAGCCGATTAGGGCTGAAGTAAGTGTTAACGATGGTAGACAGATGGACATACCTACCCATAACATTGAAATGTTATAGGTGGTCCAGTTTCTTTGAGAAACAGATGTCGGAGAAAGATCTTCATTGTAATACTTTGAAGAAGCTAACTCTGCTCTCGCAGCGGCTGTTAATTCAAACAGGCCGTTGGTCTCAACTTGTGTGTAGTTAGACATTTAAACACCTCCATAAAAATATTGTGTATGATTAATACCACCTCATTATACTACCTGTTTGGCAAAAGGGGAAATGTTTTTTTTGAATTTTGCAATAATTGTATGTAAAAAAATACAATAGACGTTTCGAACAAAAAAATGTTAGAATATGAAGGGTGAAATTATGGAACAACAACAAATAATTGAAATAATAGACCGTTTGCAGCGGGAATATCCAGAAGCGGAGTGTGCTTTATTGCATCAGAACCTCTTTCAATTGCTGGTGGCGGTGACCTTATCAGCCCAGACAACGGACAAAAGCGTCAACCGTGTGTCCGGTGATTTGTTTAGGCTTTATCCTGATCCGTCGGCCTTGGCAATGGCAGACAGCGACCAATTGGAAAGAATACTAAAACCCGTAGGCATGTACAAAACCAAGAGCCGGAATATCCTGAATCTCGCGATTCAGTTGAGAGACCGATTTGATGGGAAAGTACCCCATACATATGAAGAATTAATCAGTTTGCCCGGTGTTGGTCGCAAAACAGCAAACGTAGTGCTTTCAGTGGGACTGGGAGAGCAGCGGATTGCCGTAGATACACACGTCTTCCGACTGGCAAACCGAATTGGTTTGGTCGCAGCAACGGATGTTTTAAAAACCGAATTGGCCCTGATGAAATGCATTCCCAAAGAGCGTTGGACGTTGACTCATCATGGTTTAATATTTCATGGCAGGAATTGCTGTACGGCTAGAAATCCAGCTTGCGGAAGGTGTGTTATCGAAGAGTTGTGTGAAAAAAACGGGCTTCATAAGTAATAAGGATTACATGAAAGATTCAAGAGAAATTCGTGAAAGATAGGAATGCTATAGTATGGAAGCTAATATTACTAAAGAAAAACAAATAGATGCGATTGAGCAGCAGGTTTATGATGTGCTGGGCAGATTAAATATTCCCTACGTTAGAGATACTCATGAGGCTTGCTTTACGGTAGAGCAAGCAAAGGAGCATGGCTTAAACCGACCCGGCATCAATGTGAAGAACTTGGTTATTTTGGATAAAATAACAGGAGAGCACTTCATGGTGATATTAGAGGATGAAAGGCGTCTGGACTTCAAGCACTTCGCTGGGATAACCGGCTGGAGTAAAAAAGCCACCTTCGCTTCGGATGAAGACATCTTTGCTTATCTGGGGGTCCACATCGGATCCTGCTCGGTATTTGGGATAATCAACGACAAAAAGAACCACGTTACCGTGGTTCTTGAGAAAACTATTGGCCATGCCGACCCGGATGCCATCATCAATTTTCATCCCAATGTGAATACAGTTACCATATCCCTAAAAATCAGCGATATGTTCCGTTTTTTAGATTGGGCCGGAAACAAAGTGGTCCTGGAGCCCTAGTTTTTACCGCAACAGTGCTTATATTTTTTACCGCTACCACACGGGCATGGATCATTCCGGCCCGTTTTGTTGTTGTTTACAACAATTTTAGTTTTTTTGTAGGCCTTGGTTATGGCAGCTCGTTTGACATCCGACAGCACGTTCTCCCACTGGGGAAGGGTATGCAAATAGTCTGCTTCTGCAATCAGCATATTCAGATACAACGTTTCAGGTTTCACCAGTATTGTCAAAGATGATCCATCTTCAATTTCTTCAATAGGAAAAGGCTCTACCAGACTGGTTTGAATGCCGTCTAAAAAACCCATGAACAAAACCGGATTTGCTTCAAATCGATCAACCAGCTCCTTAAATGTGCCAGAGAGGGGTTTCGTGGTGTTTTTTAGTATTTCAGTATAAACCCTTGTTTCTGTCTCGCTGTATTCTTTCCAGAAAGACTCAAACGTATCATCTGTCTGATTTTCAATCATGTCTTTCCATTGCTTGTATATGGTCATATTGCATTCCTCTCTATCAATGTTCTTGAAATCTGCAGCACATCGCCCATGACGGCGCTTCCGGTGGGCAGAGGACCAGCGCCTTTGCCATAGAACATCAACTCATCTACGGCATTACCCTTCACAAAGATTGCGTTGAATTCATTGCTGACTCCGGCCAGTGGGTGGGATCCGGGCAACTCCATGGGTTTTACGGTATACTTTATTTGGTTGCCTTCTTTTTTTGCGCTGGCAATCAATTTGATTTTGTTGCCGCGTTTTTTTGCCTCTTCGATTTGTGCAAGGGTAATCCCGGTAATGCCTTCAGTGGGAATATCAGAGGGTGCCACATATTTATCGAAAGCCAATGCCATGAGAATGGTCAGCTTGTTGGCAACATCATAACCTTCCACATCTGCTGTGGGGTCCGCCTCAGCGAAGCCTTTTTCCTGAGCCACCTTGAGAACATCTTCATAAGCGAGGCCGTACTCTGTCATCTGGGTCAGGATATAGTTAGTGGTTCCATTGAGGATACCAAGAATTTCTTCAAATTGATTGGCTTGCAGTACTGTAGTCAAGGCGTTGAGAATGGGAATGCCACCGCCTACACTGGCTTCAAACCGGAACAGAACATTGTTTTCTTTGGCGGTTTGGGTTAGGATATGATAGTTGGCAGCAACTGCAGCCTTATTGGCCGTCACCACACTTTTGCCATTTTTCATGGCATCTAGCATAAATGATGTTGCCGGTTCAATTCCACCTAAAAGCTCAATAACGATTTGGATGGTAGGGTCTAAGAATATATCCTGTGGGTCCTGAGTGAATTGCCCGGCGGATACGGTGATATCTCGTTTGCGATCTGTATCTTTCTCAAGAATCTTTGTAATCCTCAGGTCAATGCCAGAAAACGATTCAATCTGATCTCGGTTCATTTCCAGGGTCTTGTAGGTGCCTGTGCCAATGTTGCCCAGACCTAAAAGCCCAATATTAACGGTTTTCATAGGGTACCTCCTTGTAAATTGCTCGAAGGAATTATACCCCATTTTATGTTTTTTGTCTTTATAATATATTAATAATTTAATATGATACTATCGGAGGTAATTGAGATGGCATTACATATCGTACTGGTGGAACCGGAAATACCACCCAACACCGGAAATATCGCAAGATCCTGTGCAGCAACCGGAAGTGTTTTGCATTTGGTAAAACCTTTGGGGTTTTCCATTGATGACAAAACAGTCCGAAGGGCGGGCTTGGATTATTGGCCGTATGTAACATTGGAAGTCCATGAGAGCTTGGACGACTTTTTGCAAGAATATCAGGGGCACCGGATGTATCTGGCAACCACAAAAGGTGGGGCTTCTTATACGGAAGCCCATTTTAAGGATGAGGATATGATTCTGTTTGGCAAGGAGACCGCGGGCTTGCCTAAGGAATTCATAAAGGCCAGAGAATCTGATGCAATCCGCATCCCAATGGTGGCGGAAACTGCACTTCGCTCGTTGAATTTATCGAATTCAGTGAATATTATATTATTTGAAGCATTGCGCCAAATGGGCTTTCCCGGGTTGAAATAAAAGCATGTTATGATATAATCAAACAGAGGTATTGAGCAAAAATGAGACTTGGATACGATTTAACAATTGAACAATCACAACGGCTCATTATGACTCCTGAGTTGATACAGGCAATCCAGATATTGCAGTTCAACACTCAGGAGTTGGATTCGTTTGTCTCCGAACAGTTGCTGACCAATCCGGTTTTGGAACCGGCACCTCATGAAGAGGAACGCACGCCCGAAGGGGAAGTGGTGAAACCTCTGGATGAACACAAAGATCCACTTAGCGAATATATCCGAGAGCGAGGCTACGATGATCCCGGATACAAGCAGCCCCAATACGACAGAGACGACAAGGATTATTCGTTTGAGCAGTATGTGAGCACAGACATTACCCTGCCAGAGCATCTGATGTTCCAATTGCAGTTTGCATCGGGCAGCCGGGCATGCCGAAGCATCGGAAGGTACGTCATTGAATCCTTGGACGAAAATGGCTATATGACTTCCACCGAAGATGAAATTGCTGAAGCGCTGAATACTACACCAGAAAACGTCAGAAAAGTACTAGATTTAATACGTACCTTTGACCCCATCGGCGTGGGCGCCAAAAACCTGTCTCAGTGCCTATTGATTCAATTGGAAAACAAAGGCATGATGACCAATGAAATCAAGGCAATTCTGACCAACCATCTTGACGACCTGGCCAACAATAGGCTTGCGGTCATTGCCAAAAGTCTTGGTATCCATGTCCAACGGGTACAGGAGTTGGGTGACATCATCAAAACGCTGGAACCCAAACCGGGTCGACAGTTTTCTCCACAGGGTGAAACCCGATACATTATTCCTGATGTGCTGGTAGAAAAACTCGCCGGTGAATATCTTGTCACAATGAATGACAACAGTGTCCCTAGGCTCATGGTAAGTTCTTACTACGAAAATGTTCTTCGTGAATCCAAAAATGATGAGAAACTTCACGACTATCTTTCGGAACGTTTGAATTCCGCCTTATGGCTCATCAACAGTATTGAACAAAGAAAACAAACTATCATCAATGTGGTCAAATCCATTGTCCGTTTTCAACGAGACTATTTTGACAATGGCAATAAATACCTCAAAACCCTGACCTTAAAGCAAGTGGCCGAGGATGTAGGTATCCACGAATCCACGGTCAGCCGTTCCATCAATGGGAAATATATGCAGTGCCCCCGAGGGGTCTTGGAACTAAAGTTCTTTTTTTCCGCGGGTGTACCCGACTGGCAAGGTGAAGGAATTTCTTCCAACAGTATCAAAACTCATTTACGGGAAATCATCGATGCCGAAGACCACAAATCACCTTATAGTGATCAGGATTTGGTTGAGATTCTCAAGGATCGTGGCGTTGACATTTCCAGAAGGACCATCGCCAAATACAGGGATGAGATGCGAATTTTATCTTCATCCCGCCGCAAGAGATTCTAAATTATTTGTTAATAATAGATAGAAGATATATAACTGATAAGCTTCACTTCCGGTGAGGCTGTACCAAAAGGAGGAAAAAATGAAAACTAAAGTAGGTATCAATGGGTTTGGAAGAATCGGCAGAAATGCATTCAAAATTGCATTGGGCAGAGACACCAATTTCGAAGTCGTTGCCATCAATGATTTGACCACACCGGCGACCTTGGCGCACCTATTAAAGTATGACAGCTGCTTTGGCAAGTTCAACGGAACCTGCGAAGCGACAGAAGATTCCATCATCGTCAACGGCAAAAAGATTAGAATTTTCGCCGAAAAAGACCCAGACAAAATCCCATGGGACGAATACGGTGTTGAGTTGGTTATGGAGTCTACCGGATTCTTCACATCCAGAGAGGGCGCTTCCAAGCACCTGGGAAAAGGCGTCAAAAAAGTCGTCATTTCTGCCCCTGCCAAAGGAGACGACGCCACCATCGTCATGGGCGTCAATCAGGAAACCTACGACCCAAAAGCCCATCACTTGGTGTCCAATGCATCTTGCACCACCAACTGCCTGGGTCCCATCGCGAAAGTACTGGATCGGGAGTTCGGCATCGTCAAAGGCCTAATGACCACCATCCATTCCTATACCAATGACCAAAAAATTCTGGACCTGCCACATTCCGATTTAAGAAGAGCAAGAGCGGCAGCTGTATCCATGATTCCCACCGAAACCGGCGCAGCCAAAGCCATTGGCAGAGTGTTGCCGGCACTAGACGGCAAACTCAATGGCATGGCAATCCGTGTCCCGACCCCAGCGGTATCTGTAGTAGACTTGGTTGTTCAGCTTGAAAAGCCATTCACCAAAGAAAGCGTCAACGCAGCCATGAAGAAGGCTTCCGAGACTGACATGAAAGGTATTTTGGGATATTGCGACGAGCCTCTTGTATCTGTTGACTTCAAAGGAGACGAACGTTCTTCCATTTTGGATTCCATCTGTACTATGGCCATGGGCGACGACATGCTGAAGGTTGTCTCTTGGTATGACAATGAATGGGGTTTCTCCAACCGGATTGTAGACCTGATTGATTATATGATTTCTAAAGGCATATAAAACGGAAAGGCAAGAAGGCAATTAAAAGTGAAAAAAACGATTAAGAATATTGATGTTAAGGGCAGACGAGTTCTGGTTAGAGTGGACTTTAATGTTCCCATGGAGGAAGGCAAAATCACCAACGACATCAGAATCGTTGCCGCCATTCCAACCATTAACTACCTAGTTGAGCATGACGCAAAAGTCATTTTGATGTCTCACCTAGGTAGACCTGAGGGAAACCCGGATCCGATGATGTCCCTTAAGCCGGTTGCCAGAAGGTTGGAACAAATGATTGGTCGGAGGGTGATTTTTATCCCCTGCGAAAAGGTTGTTGATGAGCAGGTGCAAGCTGCGGCCCTTGCGCTGTCCCCAGGCCAGGTCATGCTCCTTGAAAATACAAGATTTCGCGCGGAAGACACAGCCAATGCCGAACCCTTCACCTCGGAACTTGCTGGCTTGGGCGAAATATTTGTCAACGACGCCTTTGGTACCGCACATCGCAAAAATAGTTCAACCACCGGAGTAGCAAAATATCTGCCCGCTGTTTCAGGCTTCCTCATTGAAAAAGAAGTGAAATACATGGGGCATATTTTGGAAGCGCCTGCCAGGCCGTTTGTGGCTATTATTGGTGGGGCAAAAGTGGGAGACAAGATTTTAGTTATCGAAAATCTACTCAAAAAAGTAGATAAACTGATTATTGGTGGCGGAATGGCATATACCTTTTTCAAGGCCCAAGGTCATGAAATCGGGAAGTCCATTTTAGACAAAGACAATGTGAACCTGGCAGCAGACTTGCTGAAACAAGCGAAGGCAGCCGGTGTTGAGTTGTTGCTACCGGTGGATACTGTCTGCACAACTGAGTTTTCCAATGACGCACCCAAAGCGGTGTATGACAGTACAAAAATTCCGGCAGATATGATGGGATTGGACATTGGACCTAAAACCTGCGATCTTTTCACCAAGGCAATGGAAGGTGCAGCCACGATCTTTTGGAACGGCCCTATGGGGGTGTTCGAGATGGACAACTTTGCAGAGGGGACCCGTGCGGTAGCCGAAGCCATGGCCAAAAGCGACGCGGTGACTATCATCGGCGGAGGAGATTCGGCAGCAGCCCTAGAAAAGTTCGGTCTGCAGTATGACATGACACACATCACCACCGGAGGCGGCGCGTCTCTTGAGTTTTTAGAAGGCAAGGAATTGCCGGGCATCGCAGTATTGGAGGACAAGTAGTATGAGAATCCCTTTCATCGCCGGTAACTGGAAAATGTTCAAAACCCAAAAGGAAGCCCGTGTTTTCGCAGATGAATTCAAAAAACTATATGGCGGTACGGATGTCCGTGCGGCTATTTGCGCACCCTATCTGGATCTACCGTTGCTAGTAGAACTCTTTCAAGGCACATCCATTCAAGTTGGAGCCCAAAACGTACATTATGCGGCGGAAGGAGCATATACCGGCGAAGTCTCGGTTTCTATGCTGGAAGAAATCGGTGTCGATTTTTGTATCGTTGGTCACTCGGAACGTCGTCAATATTTTGGCGAGACCGATGAAACCGTCAACAAAAAGTTACATGCTTTGTATGAATCTGCCATTCTTCCCATCCTTTGTGTTGGGGAGGTTTTGGAAGAGCGAGACGCAGGAAAGGCACTGGAGGTTGTTGACAATCAATTGACCAAAGACCTAGCCGGACTTTCCGCGGAGCAAGTTTCTGCTTTGACCATAGCCTATGAGCCAGTATGGGCCATTGGCACAGGTCGTAATGCAACCCCTGAACAAGCTGACGAAATGTGCGGATTCATCCGGGATATTATCGAAAAACTATACGACGAAACAGTTTCTGACAATGTCGTCATCCAGTATGGAGGAAGCGTAAAACCCGGAAATGCATCTGACTTGATGAACATGCCTGAAATTGATGGTGCTTTGGTAGGTGGAGCAAGTTTGAACCCCAGGGATTTCATGGATATCATCGAATTTTAAGTGTTGATTTTTATAGGGTCCTATGGTAAACTCTAGTGGTTATTGTGGCGGGGCTACCGCCTCATCCAACAGGAGGAATTCAAATGATATTTTTGAAAATCATATTGGTTGTTGCTAGCTTAATTCTCATTGGTAGTATTTTGCTTCAATCCAGCAATAGTGCGGGTTTGTCCGGTGCTATCGGTGGCGGTGCCGAGCAGCTTTTCGGTAAGAAGAGAGCAAGGGGATATGATGCCCTGCTAGCTAAAATTTCTACCGTTGGCGCGGTATTGTTCATTCTACTTTCCTTGGTCATAGTGACACTGGAATAATAATGGCAACCATTCATGAACACGTTTTTAATTTAGTTATCATATTTACTCAAATAATAAGAGGCGTCTTTGCGATGCCTCTTATCGAAGTGTAAGGAGGAATTTAGTATTATGTTTATCACAATGCAAGTACTAACGATACTTGTGCCGATTGCAGCCCTACTTGGCTTAGCAGTGGCATACGGATTGTCGGCCTGGATCAACAAGGCCGAAGAAGGAACTGACAGAATGAAAGAAATAGCCGGCTTTATCCGTGAAGGGGCCATGGCCTTCCTTCGTCGGGAATACAAAGCAATGGCTGTTGTTATTCTGGTCGTTTTCTTATTGATTGGACTGGCCATCAGTTGGGTCACCGCTGGACTATATGTTTTCGGTGCGTTGCTATCTGTGCTTGCCGGATTCTTCGGAATGCGGGTTGCCACAAAAGGTAATGTCAGAACGGCTTATGCAGCCCAACAAAGCGGAATGGGCAAAGCCCTAAAAATCGCTTTCCGAAGCGGAGCAGTAATGGGACTTTGTGTTACCGGTCTTGGATTATTTGGACTTGGAATCATTTTTGTATTCATGGGTCTGGACTCAGTACAAGTCATAACCGGGTTCGGATTAGGCGCATCTTCCATGGCACTATTCGGAAGAGTAGGCGGCGGTATTTATACCAAAGCGGCTGACGTTGGCGCAGACCTGGTAGGAAAAGTAGAGTCGGGAATTCCTGAAGACGATCCCCGAAACCCCGCTGTTATTGCAGATAATGTGGGAGACAATGTAGGCGACGTAGCAGGAATGGGTTCTGACTTGTTTGAATCGTATGTTGGTTCAATTATTTCAGCCATTACCCTGGCCGCTGTTGCAGCAGCCAATTCTGGTGGTGCTTTTGATGTCACCTCTGCAGCTGTGTTCCCTCTTGTATTAGCTGCTATCGGCATCATCGCTTCAATCATCGGCATCATGATGGTTCGAGGCAAGGAAGGTGGAAACCCAGCTTCTGCATTGAATTTGGGCACGTATATCAGTGGGTTGATTGTCATTATCGCTGCTTTCATATTAAGCAAACTCATGTTGGGAAGTTTGAATTATGCCTATGCAATCGTTGGTGGCCTGTTGGTCGGCATCGCCATTGGCAAAATCACCGAAATATATACTTCCAGCGATTATAAACACGTCAAGAAAATTGCAGAACAGTGCCAGACAGGCCCGGCAACCACCATTATTTCCGGTTTTGCTGTCGGCATGCTCTCCACCGTTTGGCCTATTATGTTCATCGCAGCAGGTATCTATATTTCATACGCCGCTGCAGGTATGTATGGCATTGCACTGGCTGCTGTCGGTATGCTTTCCACCACAGGAATGGTGGTTGCGGTTGATGCGTATGGCCCTGTATCTGACAATGCAGGCGGTATTGCAGAAATGTCAGAATTACCTCCAGAAGTCAGAAAAATTACAGACAAACTGGATGCAGTAGGAAACACTACCGCTGCCATAGGCAAAGGATTTGCCATTGGTTCCGCAGCATTGACTGCACTGGCACTATTTGCATCCTATGCAACTGTAGCCGAATTAGAAGAAATCAGCTTGCTGGAGCCCATCGTCATTGTTGGACTCTTTATAGGCGGCGTGCTGCCATTCCTGTTCTCTGCAATGACCATGAACTCCGTGGGCAAGGCAGCATATCAGATGATTGAAGAAGTAAGACGTCAGTTTAGAGAAGACAAAGGCATTATGGCCGGCACTTCCAAACCAGACTATTCCAGATGCGTTGACATCTCCACTAAAGCGGCGCTTAAAGAAATGATTGCCCCAGGCTTGATGGCAATTCTCGCACCGTTGGTGGTTGGTATTGTTCTTGGTCCTGTCGCCCTTGGCGGCATGCTGGCCGGAGCGGTTCTTTCCGGCGTATTGCTTGCCATCATGATGGCCAATGCCGGTGGTGCTTGGGATAATGCCAAGAAGTACATTGAAGAAGGTCATTTTGGTGGAAAGGGTTCAGACCCCCATCATGCAGCTGTTGTTGGCGACACGGTAGGAGATCCGTTCAAGGACACTTCCGGCCCCTCCATCAACATTCTGATCAAATTGATGACCATCGTATCCCTGGTATTTGCCCCCATTTTCGTAAGCATCGGCGGACTACTGTAAAGATCACAATAAAATCATACCGAATCCCAAAAGGGACAAGCGAAGAACGCCTGTCCCTTTTTTATTAAAAATGTGGTATGATTAAGCCATGAATAAGAAAAAATATATGGGTCAACTGCCCAAAAAACAGAATAAGAACTTAAAACTCATTGCCGGGACAATGCAGAAGCATAAGAAAGGCTTTGGTTTTCTTTTGCCGGATGAGGGGGATGATATATTTATTCCTTGGTCTTCTATGAACGGTGCAATGAACGGGGACAGGGTTGAGGTTAGTCTATTGCCTGAGAGCCCCTGGAAATCAGGTAAAGAAGGCGCCAAAGAAGGTGCCGTAGTCAACATTCTCTCCCGAGGTGTTACAGAAGTGGTGGGCACCTTTGAAAAGAGCAACAAATTTGGCTTTGTAGTTCCGGACGACAAACGGGTTGGGGAAGATATATTTATTCCCAAGCGTAATTTCAATGGTGCGGAACGTGGCGACAAAGTGGTGGCCATAATCACAAAATATCCGGACAAATCCAACAGCGGACAAGGCGGCATAACAGAAATCATCAGCCGCAAAGGAGATACCGGCGGAGACATCAAGTCATTGATTCGTAGTTATGGATTAACGGAAACATTCCCAACGAATGTAACAAACGAAGCAGCTACCCTATCCACCCGAGGAATTTTACTGGAAGATTTGGAGGGAAGGCGGGATTTGCGGGGGCAAGTGGTCTTTACCATTGACGGTGCCGACGCCATGGACTTTGACGATGCAGTATCCCTAACCATGCTCCCAAACGGGAATGCCCTCCTAGGGGTCCATATCGCCGATGTAACCCACTATGTGAGAGAAAATAGCCCTTTGGACAAGGAGGCATTGAGTCGAGGCACCAGCGTCTATTTGTTAAATCGAGTGGTCCCCATGCTACCTAAAAATTTATCTAATGGTATTTGTAGCCTCAATCCGTTTGAAGACAGGTTGACCATGTCGGTGGACATTGAACTGGACAGAACGGGAAAGGTGCTTAGGTCCGACATATACGAAAGTGTCATTCGCTCCAACGCCCGATTCATCTACGATGATGTATCCGATTTCCTTGAAAACGGAAAGCCATTTGCAGACGACATCACATCCAACATCCCAGAAGTGCTGACACAGATGGCAGCTGTTGCCACACTATTGGCAGCAAGACGTGACCAACGGGGAAGCATCGATTTTGATCTTGATGAAGCACATATACAATTGGATAAAAGCGGTATCCCTGTGGATATAGGTATTGCAGAGCGGAGAACAGCCAATCGTCTGATTGAAGAGTTTATGCTACTGGCCAATGAAGTGGTGGCGGAACGGTTTGCCAAGATGCAGGCCCCATTTGTTTATCGGGTTCATGAAAGACCATCAATAGAAAAAATACAGGAACTTAGACTTTTCCTTAACGGACTGGGAATGCATTTCCCAAAAGAGACGGATGTGATCCGTCCTGAAATGTTAAAAGAAACACTGAAACAATCAGTGGGTCAGCCCTTTGAACGGGTGGTCCATACTGTTACATTACGGTCCATGCAAAAGGCGGTTTATGACGTAAACTGTACCGGCCATTTTGGTCTTGCATTGCGTTATTACTGCCATTTCACCTCTCCTATCCGAAGATATCCGGACTTGATGATCCACAGGATTATCAAAGCTTTTCTGCATAATGACTGGGATGCCAAAACCAAACGGCATTTCCAAAAGGTTGCCAGCGAAGCTGCGGCCCAATCTTCCGCAAGAGAAAAACTTTCCGTGGAAATCGAACGGGAAGCAGAAAAAATGAAAAAGGCTGAGTATATGACATTCCACTTGGGAGAAGTGCTTCCGGGCGTTATCAGCGGAGTGGGGCATTTCGGCGTTTTTGTCGAATTAGAAAACACTGTGGAGGGATTGATTCGTATGGCAGCCCTAGAAGATGATTTTTACGATTATGAGCCGGAGAAACATCGTCTTATTGGAAGGCGCAAACAAAAAACCTTCACCCTGGGAGACAAGATTACCGTGAAGGTCGCGGCGGCTGATCCTGATGAGCGAACCGTGGATTTTAAACTCCAATAAATTAAAAAATAAAACGAAAAAAGAAGCCGGTTAAAAACACGGCTTCTTTTATTTTGAGACAAATTACATGGATTTGTCGGTATTCCAAAAGGAGGGAAGAAACAGCAGGAAGATTGAGAACAACTCCAACCTACCAATGAGCATGATCAGACACATGAATCCTTTGAGTATTGGATTGGTAAAGACATCAAAGTTTCCATAGACCAACTCGCCAAAACCAAAACCCGTATTGGAGAGTAGTGCAGCCGCAGCACTTAGGGTGGTTTCGAAGTCCAAATTTTGCAGGGAAAGGATTAAGGCAGCCCCCAAATAGGTGACACCGTATAAACAAATAAACGCAGCTACTGCCGATACCATGGGAGACGGTATATTTTTTTTGCCCATTTTGACCGAACATATGGCGTGGGAATGGAGTCTTTTGACGAATCCCCGGGTGATTAGCTTAAAGAGAACTATAATCCGGATGACCTTGATGGAGCCGCTGGTTGATGCAGCGCAGCCACCGATAAAAAACAATGAAAATAATAGAGCTTTGGAAAAGACTGGCCAAGCATCGGGGTTTCCGATGGTATATCCGGAAGTGGTTGCGATGGATGTAACCTGGAAGAAAGCATGGCGGAGAGCCTCCACGAAAGTCCCATAGCCTCCTGCATTGAATAAGTTAATGGCAATCAATGTGGTGATGCTGATGATAATGAACAAAAATACACGAAGCTCAATATTGTCTCTAATGTTCCGGAAATTTTTCTGAATTAGATAAAGGTACATGACAAAATTGATGGAGGCTAGAATTGTGAATGCAGAGATGACAGATTCAATGTAGAAGCTATCATAATATTCAATACCACCCGGATGCAATAACATCCCAGCTGTACTAACGCTGCCTAAACTATTGATCAACGCCTCAAATCGATCCATAGGGCTAAGGGCAAGTAAAACGAATGCAGCAACCGACAAAGCAATATAAATCATGAAAATGGTTTTTGATAAGTCGGAGATTCTTGGAGAAGTCCTGGTGTAAGAAGACCAGGATGCTTCCGCGTATGCTACCCTTTGCCCGCCAGTGCCAAACATGGGCAGTACCGAAATAATAAACATCAGGATTGCCATACCACCAAGCCAGTTGGTGGTTGCCTGCCATAAAAGCATGCCGTGAGAAAATTCCCAGTCCGGCACAACCGTGGCACCGGTTGTGGTATAGCCGGCGACAGATTCAAAAAGTGCATTGATAAACAAAGGGATTTCACCGGAAAGGACATAAGGAAGAGCACCGATAAAAGAACATATAATCCAGCTTGCGGAGACAATCAGATATCCGTCCCGGACACTAAGCGCACCCTTTTTTTGTTTGGAAAAACGATGCATCAAAAGACCTACTGCCAATGAAGCAATGCCGCATATGCCTAAGGCAATGGCTGCTTTGTTTTCTTGATAATAATATGCGCACACCAAAGCAGGCATCATGGCAATCCCGTTGATTGCGATGATAAATCCTAATGCCCGAATGATTGCGCGATTATTAAATGGCATGACGACCTTTCTATCCGTATGGATACCAAAACTTTTTAGTGAATAAGATAATCAAGGTAAACAATTCCAATCTTCCGGCTATCATCAAGAAGGAAAGGAATATGGTGGATCCGTCAGAAAATGCACTATAGTTTGACAGTGGTCCAATGGAACCAAAGCCTGGACCGATGTTGCCCAGACATGCACCGGAAGCGCTAAAAGATGATATAAAATCAATATTATCCATGCTCA
The DNA here is from genome assembly GCA_041752735.1 of Anaerovoracaceae bacterium. Lineage (GTDB taxonomy): Bacteria > Bacillota > Clostridia > Peptostreptococcales > Anaerovoracaceae > UBA1422. Next base: position 142,282 of record JBGSVW010000035.1, read on the forward strand.
CGATAATTCCGCCGGTGAAAAACAAAAGGATGTATAAAAAAGTAAAGGCAGCAATTCCGGAAGGTACTTCAACAGGAAGAATCCGATTCTCTAATTTGAGCGGGGTCACTGAGCTGGGATGAAGTTTTAGTTCCACAGTTCTTCGGACAAGTTTGCCTAAAATCAAAAGGCGGATAGGCTTGATCCCTCCGGCTGTGGAAGCGGAGCATCCGCCCACAAAAAATAATAGGAATAGGATCATCTGGCAGAACAAGGGCCATATGGAAAAATCCGCTGTGGCAAATCCGGTGGTGGTTGTGATGGAAACAATCTGAAATATCCCATATCGAAATGCTTCAAGTGGAGAATCATAAACGCCAAATCCCCAAAGACCCAGTGAGATTAGTAGAGTTGCAGCAGCTACGATGGAAAAGTATAAAACGAATTCCCCATCCTTGAAAAATGCTTTGGGCCCCTTTCGCAATACTAAAAAGTACAAGAAATAGCTGGTACCGGAAAGAAACATGAATAAAGTGATGACTCCATCAATATAAGCGCTGTCAAAAGAGGCCACGCCATAATTGTAATTGGAAAAACCTCCGGTCCCTACAGTTCCGAAGGTGTGAATAGACGCATCAAAAATATTCATGCCACCTGCCATGAGCAACAGAAGTTCAGTCACTGTATAGATAGAATACAAAACGTAAAACATTTTAGCGGTGTCAGAAATCTTTGGCGTCAACTTGGAAAGGGTTGGCCCCGGAGATTCTGCCCTGGCTAGAAACTGACCACTGATTCCCATGGCAGGGAGTAAGGCGATGGCCAGAATCAGAATACCCATACCACCTATCCAATGAGTGAATGAACGCCAGAATAGCATGGATTGGGGCAGTGATTCAATATCAGTCAAAATTGATGCGCCGGTTGTACTAAATCCGGAACAGGTTTCGAAAACCGCATCGACATAACTGGGGATTGCTCCTGAAATGACAAATGGCAGAGCGCCGACCAAAGAGGCTGTAATCCATGAAACGGATACAATCAAATACCCGTCCCGAATACGGAACTGCTGGGATTTTGTTTTTGGAAAATAAGACAAAGAACCGCCTGCCACCAGGCAGGGGATGATTACAATCAGAAAAGCCCGTACACTGACAGGCTCGTCATAAATTAGGCCAATCATCATTGGGAGAATCATGGCCCCGCCCAGCACCAAAAGCAACACGCCGGCTACTTTGGTTAGAGCACGGAGATTTAAATCCATAGTAAGTTTCTCCTACCGCATAAAGTCCCCACGGCCGGTAATACGTAGCAATCTTTCCAGTTCTGTCAACTCGGAAAGAAGACACAAAATGGTAACCCGGTCGTTTTGTTCGATGATGGTGTCCCCGTTGGGAATAATGATTTCGGTTCCACGATGTATGGCCGCCACAATCACCCCACTAGGAAAGCTGATTTCTTTGAGCGGGCGTTCTGTTAATTTCATATGGTCCGCTGCGACGATCTCCATGATTTCTGCTTGACCTTGAATTAATTCAGAGGATAGTACACGTTTGCTTCCTTGAATAATCCGGAGGATATGGCTTACAGCGATATCCAGGGGGTTCAGTACCATGTCAACGCCTAAAGAGGAAATCATATCTGAATAAATTTTTCGACTTACTTTGGCAATGACATCTTCCACGCCATGGGATTTGGCCATCAAAGCTAAAATAAGATTATCTTCATCGTATCCTGTGGCGGTGACAAAAGCATCCATCTCATTGAGATTTTCTTCTTCAAGAAGATTGATATCCGTGCCGTCACCGTGGAGAATCATAACCCCTTCCAAATGTTCCGACAGGTAAAAGCAGCGTGCTTTTTCTTTTTCTATTAATTTTACAGAAGCACCAAACTCCGCTAGATGTTTGGCCAGATAAAGACCGGTTTTTCCTCCGCCAATAATCATAACCTTTTGCAGATTGGTCCATCTGCCCTTGACTCGGACTTTTTTGTTGAGGGCCATCATGGCCTCTCTTTCACCGATGGCGTATAGACTATCTTCGCGGTCAATCAGCATATCGGCTTTGGGCACGATGACCTTGCCATTTCTTGAAATGGCAACAATCATCATTCCCGGCATGGCCAAACGAATTTGCGGTGCCGTTAGCCCGATGATTTTTGGAATTTTAGCCGCAGCAAACTCCAACAAAGCCACCTTGCCGATGGAATAAATCCCGTTTTTAAGGGTATATTTCTCGGCCAGATAGCGGTAAATTTGCATTGTTAGATTCAAATCAGGGTTGATGACATGATCGATTGACATAGTCTCTTTGATGAAATCTGACTGGTTCATATGTTCCGGATCTCTAATCCTTGCAATGACACGCGGGCATCCCAGTTTTTTTGCAAAGGCGGCGATGACAATATTTTTTTCGTCCCTATCTGTCGCAGCCAATAAAAAATCATAGGTCTCAACATGGAGTTCCTTAAGGATGGCCACCTCTTTGGCATTTGCCGCTATGGTCATGACATCCATTTGGGAAGATAATCCCTGTAGAGCTGTCTCGTCCTTGTCAATCATTGTGACGGAGTGGTCGCCTCCAAGTAGCGCTTCGGCAACTTTGCACCCTAACTTGCCTGCACCAACGATGGCTATTTTCATCCTAAAACACCTTCCTTTTTGCATAATTCAAAGTATAAAGACATTGTAACACTTCTTCTTTCTTTTACAACATCAAATTGCATCTTCGCCTGAAATGAAGTACAATAATTAAATACGGTTCATGGAACCAGTGAGGGAAAATATCATGAAAATCAAGCGATTTGTCTTAGGCCTTCTGGAAGCCAATGGATATATCATCTATCAAAAAGAATCATCCACCTGTTACGTTATAGATCCCGGCGCTAAAGCCGATTTGTTCCTGGAAGCCATAAGACAGTTGAATCTGACCTGCAAAGGCATCTTATTGACCCACCACCACAGCGATCACGTAGGCGGCGTAGACAAAATTTGCAAGGCACTTGATTGCCCGGTCTATCTCCATAGAGAAGATTTGGACATGTACAAAAGGCAGGCTACCCCCGTGGAAGATTTGGACACCTTTGAACTGGATGGCGAAACCATTACGGTTGTTCACACCCCAGGGCATACCCGTGGTAGTGTCTGCTACTATTCGGACAAAAGCAAGTTGGCATTTACAGGCGATACGGTGTTCAACGTAGACCTTGGCAGAACCGACCTAATTGACGGAGACGAAACACAGATGGAGGAGTCCATCAGAAACGTCATAGACCGTTGGTCCAACGAAATCATCATTTATCCGGGCCATGGCGATTCTTGCACCATGAAGAAGGTACGCAGCATCAATCACGAATACATTGACATAATAGAAAAACGGAGAAACCAATGACCATCAAACTCATAGCGCTGGATATTGACGGAACCACTCTGATGTCTGACGGCAGCTTGTCCTATAGAAACAGGCACGCACTCATCCGTGCAACCGAAAGCGGAATTCATGTAGTGATTGCCACAGGTAGATGTTATGATGCATTACCGAGTCAACTGACCAGTCTCAAGGGCATCCGCTATGCATTGACATCCAACGGCGCTCAAACAAAGGACATTCATACAGGTGAAACCCTAGAGGGGAACTACTTGACTTCTGAGGCCGTTGTTGAATCGGCATTGCTACTGCGTGCCCACTCCGGCTTTATGGTTGAAATATTCACGGATGGTAAAGCATATATGGACAAAGCCCAGTATGATGGCGTCTGCTCCGGAGACATTTCCTGGCGGAGCCGTAATTATGTCCGTGATACCCGAAACCCAGTAGCGGACGTGCTGGAATTTATGTTACAACATCAACACAATATTGAGAACATCAACATCTTCTTTGAAAACCTTTTGGACAAAGATGAGCTCAAGCCCCACCTGGATCTATTAAACAACGTGACCATTACTTCATCTTTCGACAACAACTGGGAAATTGGCGGGGCCACCACCAACAAAGGTGCGGCACTACAGAGTCTGGCGAGGATGCTTAATATAAATAAGGAAGAAATTCTTGCCTGCGGGGATAGTCCCAACGATGAGGAAATGCTCAAGGTTGCAGGAACCCCTGTGGCAGTGGGTAATGCAAAAGAAAGTGTACGCCGACTGGCAATCCATATTGTCGCAGAAAATGACCAAGACGGCGTCGCAGAAGCCATTGAAAAGTTTGCTTTATAATCCTTGACATTGACAAACCCTTAATGTATTATTATCAAGCGACTTTATGTGATTTTTTAAGTTACGGAGGAATAGATCAATGAGAGTGAGAGTGACATTGGCTTGCACAGAGTGCAAACAAAGAAACTACAACACCGTCAAAAACAAGAAGAATGACCCTGACAGAATGGAATTTCAGAAATACTGCAAATTCTGCAAAAAACAGACTCTTCACAAAGAAACCAAGTAAGGAGTGCGAAGATGGCAAGGGACAAAAACAACACCAAAGAAGCCCCAAAAAAAGCTTCGAGACTGGCTCGGGCTGCGAATGCGCCTAAGCGAGAACGAAGAAGCCTGAAAGAGTATTTCAAGGGTGTCCGGCTGGAAATGAAAAAAGTTGTCTGGCCAACCCGCAAAGAACTAAGCTCATACACAGCCGTGGTGCTTGTGGCATGTGCATTCTTTGCTTTGGCATTCTGGATCATCGACAGTGGTTTCCTGGCAGCCCTTAAGGGACTTCTGGGAATCACCATGTAAGAGGAACAAAATGACTGAAAACGAAAACAACACTGCGGTTCTGTTCGAAGGCGAAGGCCTGAGAGGCGACGGCACACCGAAATGGTATGTAGTACATACTTATTCCGGCCACGAAAATAAGGTGAAAGCCAACATTGAGAAACTGGTTGAAAGCAGAGGCATGCAAGATCTGGTTCTCAGCGTTGTTGTGCCCACCGAAGATAAGGCCGAGCCAAAAGATGGCCGCATGGTGATCAAAACCAGAAAAATGTTTCCGGGCTATGTCATCGTCAAGATGATTGTCACCAATGAATCCTGGTATCTGGTTAGAAACACGCAAGGTGTAACTGGATTTGTCGGACATGGTTCGAACCCGGTGCCTCTTACTGTGGAAGAAGTCAGAAGGATGGGAATCGAGAAAGTTCATGTAGAACTGAATCTTCACCCCGGAGACAGCATCAAAGTTATCAATGGACCTTTCGAGAGCTTTATGGGCGTCGTTGAAGAGGTTCATGAAGATAAAGAAACGGTTCGTGCAAAAATTTCCATGTTTGGCAGGGATACCCCCGTTGAACTGGAATTTGCCCAGATTGACAAAATCTAACGAACAAAACCCAACATTATAAACCCCAACTGTACCAACCCGAATATCAAGGAAAGGAGGCACATCCATGGCAAAAAAGGTAACGGGCTTTATCAAATTACAAATTCCGGCTGGCGGCGCAACACCTGCACCTCCCGTAGGCCCGGCCCTCGGACAAAAAAGCGTAAACATTATGGATTTCTGTAAGCAGTTCAACGCCAAAACCCAGGACCAGAACGGAATGATTATCCCCGTGGTCATCACAGTATATGCAGACAAGTCCTTCACATTCGTGTGCAAGACACCCCCTGCAGCAATTTTGCTCAAAAAGGCCGCCGGACTTAAGTCCGCTTCTGCTGAGCCCAACAAAACAAAAGTGGCCACACTCAACAGAGCCCAATGCGAAGAAATCGCAAAGATCAAGATGCCGGACCTCAACGCATCCGATTTGAATTCAGCAACTGAAATGATTATCGGAACCGCAAAGAGTATGGGAATCGTTGTAGAAAACTAATAGGTGGGAGGCGGAAGCCGTTTGAACCACAAGGAGGAAATCAAAATGCCAAAAAGAGGCAAAGCTTACGTTGAATCAGCTAAAGAATTTGACAAAGCACAATTATACGATCCAAAAGAAGCTCTGGAGCTAGCCCTCAAGACTTCAAAGGCGAAATTCGATGAAACCATCGAAGTACACGTCAAGCTGGGTGTAGACGGACGACATGCTGACCAACAGGTCAGAGGCGCAATCGTACTTCCCCACGGAACCGGCAGAGTAACCCGCGTACTGGTATTTGCAAAGGGCCCCAAAGCCACAGAAGCAGAACAAGCAGGCGCAGATTATGTCGGAGCCGAAGAGCTGGCTACTAAAATCCAAACCGAGAACTGGTTTGATTTCGACGTGGTTGTTGCAACCCCTGACATGATGGGTGTTGTAGGAAGATTAGGAAAAGTACTGGGACCCAAGGGTCTCATGCCAAACCCCAAATCCGGAACAGTAACCATGGACATCGAAAAAGCCCTGGCTGACATCAAAGCCGGTAAAGTGGAGTACCGTTTGGACAAAACAAACATCATCCACAGCAGAATCGGTAAAGCATCCTTCGGTATTGACAAAGTTTATGAAAACTTCGTGGTATTCCTTGAAGCAGTCATAAAAGCAAAACCGGCGGCCGCAAAAGGTCAGTATCTGAAAAGCGTTGTTGTTTCTTCAACCATGGGTCCTGGGATCAAAATCAACCCGGGCAAAATTGGAAACTAATCAACCTTTCACAAAATTACAAATGAATACGAAACCGTAGACAGCGGGTGGGAAACCTTAATTCCCCGCCGAGGTACAATATATAATATTGACCTTGTCTGCCTTTGACCCTACGTCTAAGAAGACAAGGTTGTTTATTGAGTACCGGCAGAAGACCGACGGCATACGGGTCGCGGTCAGAAAGGAGAACGTTAATAATGAACGATATCGTAAGAAAAGCGCATTCAGAAAAACAGTTGATCGTTGATGAAATCAAAGAAAAGCTGGAAAAAGCAAAGTCGGCTGTTGTAATCGATTATATCGGAATCAGTGTTGCTCAGGCAGATGCTATGAGAAAGAAGCTGAGAGATGCTGACATCGACTACACTGTATATAAAAACACCCTGACAAAAAGAGCTATTGAAGGAACCACCTTTGAAGGAATGGGAGAAGTTCTTGCAGGACCCAGTGCCATCGCCATCAGCTATGACGATCCCACAGCACCTGCACGAATTCTCAGCGAAGCCATCAAGGAATTCAAAAAGATGGAATTCAAAGGAGGCATCGTAGAAGGACATTTCTATGACGCTGAAGGCATCAAGAAAATCGCAAGCATCCCTTCGAGAGATGTACTCATCGCCAAGTTTATGGGAAGCATTCAATCCCCAATTGGCAAAGCAGTCCGCACTTTCGCAGCCATTGCACAAGCAAAAGCAGAATAAGCAAAGCAGGCTAATTGGCCATGCAAATCAAAATATTTATGAATAAGGAGTAAAAAAATGAATAAAGAACAAATCATTGAAGCGATAAAAGCGATGACCATTATGGAAATCAACGAATTGGTTGAAGCTTGCGAAGCTGAATTCGGCGTTTCCGCAGCAGCACCTGTTGCCGCAGCAGGCGGAGCAGCAGCTGTAGCTGAAGTTGAAGAACAAACAGAGTTTACTGTTGTTTTGACATCTGCCGGTGCAGAAAAAATCAAAGTTATCAAGGTAGTCAGAGAACTGACCGGCTTGGGACTGAAAGAAGCAAAAGACTTGGTTGACGGCGCACCTTCCAACGTAAAAGAAGGAATTGAAAAGGGCGAAGCCGAAGCAGTCAAGAAGCAACTTGAAGAAGTTGGCGCTGGCGTCGAGCTGAAATAGTCGCTCAAAAAAGAAATATAGTAGTGGTCGAGCTCCGCTTTTTAGGGGCTCGGCTATTATGTATTTTTGGAGGGGGTAAAAAAACTGGTGCAAACCTTCAAAAAATCCGCTGGGAGCACAAAAATGCCTTGCCATATTAACACAATTGCGGTATAATAATAGGCTGTCACATAGTGTGATTTTATAAATTAACAAGGAGTGATAAATATGCCAAAAGCTATAAAGTTAGGTAAAGTCGAGCGTCAATCGTATTCCAAGATCAGTGAAGTCGCAGAGATGCCCAACCTAATTCAAATCCAGACGAAATCTTACAACTGGTTTGTAGAAGAAGGCTTGCGAGAAGTGTTTGAAGACATTTCACCCATCGAAGATTATGCAGGAAACTTAGTACTTGAGTTTACTGATTATTCCTTAAGTGACCCGCCAAAGTATACGCAGGAAAAATGCAAAGAACGGGATGTTACTTATGCGGCACCCCTTAAAGTAAAGGTCAGATTAATTACAAATGAGACCGGTGAGGTCAAGGAACAGGAAGTTTTCATGGGTGACTTCCCTCTTATGACGGAAAAAGGAACTTTTATTTACAATGGCGCGGAACGTGTCGTTGTAACTCAGTTGGTTCGTTCTCCCGGACCTTACTACAAAAGAGAAATTGACGCCAAAACAGGAAAAGAACTTTATTCCACCCAGGTGATACCAAACCGGGGTGCTTGGCTTGAATATGAAACCGATTCCAACGAAAATCTTTCGGTGCGAGTTGACAGAACAAGAAAACAATCAATTGCTGCGCTGATTCGTGCTCTGGCAACAGAAGGTATCCGCCAGAAGACGTTCAACATCATCGAGCAGAAATACCGAGAAAAATACAAGCCTGAAAAAGGCTGGTCCATCAATAAATTGACTCCGGACGAAGTCAACACCTTGATAGTTGAGTTCAAAGATGAACTTCGCAAAAAAATTCGTCGATTCAAACCGATTATGGCAGAAGACGCTCTGACGGATTTGGATGAACGTGGTCTGATTAAGTTTACTGAAACCGCCAGCGGCGTTGCACAGAAACTTCAATACGGCAACGACGACGAACTTCGAGCCATTTTTGGTGAGGACGAAAGACTGGATCGTTCCATCGAAAAAGATTCCACCAGCAATTACGACGAAGCCCTCAAAGAAATCTACCGCAAGCTAAGACCGGGCGAACCCCCGACCTTCGACAGCGCGTACGATATCCTAGAGTCTTTGTTTTTCGATCCCAAGCGATATGACATCGCAAAAGTGGGTCGGTACAAGTACAACAAAAAACTAGGCATTGGAAACCGTATCGAAAGCGCAACCCTGGCAGAGGACATATTTGATCCCATGACAGGCGAGCTTTTGGCAGAAAAAGATACCTTGGTTTCCCTTGACTTATCTGCAATCATTGAAAATGCAGGCGTTCAGGAAGCAATGGTTTACGCCAAGACCTCCAAAGACACCCTGACCAAAGTCATCGGCAACAACTTTGTCGCCATCGAAAACTTCATCAAGTTTGACATTGCAGACCTGAAAATTGCGAAGAAGGTCTACTTCCCGGTACTTCGTGAGATTTTGGAAAGTTGCGCTGACGAAGATTCAATTCGGGCAGCCTTGCTTGCAAGAAAGAACGAACTTTCGCCTAAGCGGGTGATTGTCGACGACATCATTGCATCGGTCAGTTATTTACTGAATCTAAGACACGGTATTGGTATGGTAGACGACATCGATCATCTTGGAAACAGACGGCTACGTACAGTTGGCGAACTTCTTCAAAACCAGTTCCGTATTGGGCTGGCAAGAATGGAACGAGTTGTCAAAGAAAGAATGACTATCCAGGACATTGAAGTCACCACTCCACAGGCACTGATGAATATCCGTCCAGTGACGGCGGCCATCAAGGAATTCTTTGGTAGCTCTCAGTTGTCCCAATTTATGGACCAAACCAACCCCCTTGCGGAGTTGACACACAAGAGAAGACTTTCGGCTCTGGGTCCAGGCGGTCTTTCAAGAGAACGTGCGGGATTTGAAGTTCGTGATGTACATCACTCACATTACGGCAGAATGTGCCCCATTGAAACACCGGAAGGACCCAACATCGGTCTAATCGGTTCTTTGACCACATATGGAATTATCAATGAGTATGGATTCATTGAAACCCCTTACTGGCCGGTCAAAGACGGAAAAGTTGTCAAAGACCCCAAACTTCTTCGTTATCTTTCAGCTGACGATGAAGAAAGAATGATTATTGCACAGGCTAATGAGCCGCTGGATTCAAAGGGACAATTTGTCAACCTGAAGGTTGCATCCCGGGGAATGGGCGGAGACATTGACTTGGTTTCAAGAGACCACATCGACTACATGGACGTTTCTCCCAAGCAGGTTGTATCCGTGGCTACGGCCATGATCCCCTTCCTTGAGAACGATGACGCCAACCGGGCCCTGATGGGTTCCAACATGCAGCGGCAGGCAGTACCTCTTATGATTACAGAAGCGCCTATTGTGGGAACAGGCATCGAGCACAAAGCCGCAAAAGACTCGGGTGTCGTTCAGATTGCCCGTGCCGCAGGGGTTGTTGAATTTGTTGATGGAGATGATATTCGTATCCGTCGAGATGACAACGGTGGTGTTGACAACTATAAACTACTTAAATTCAACCGTTCCAACCAGGGAACCTGTATCAACCAGCGCCCAATCGTTTTTCACGGGGAACACGTGGAAGAAGGAGAAGTCCTTGCTGATGGCCCTTCTACCCATAACGGCGAAGTTTCTCTTGGCAAAAACCTGCTGATTGGATTCATGACCTGGGAAGGCTACAACTATGAAGATGCAATTATCCTAAACGAAAGAATGATTATGGATGATGTGCTGACTTCATTGCATATTGAAGAATACGAAGCAGAAGCCAGAGACACCAAGCTGGGTCCCGAAGAAATCACACGGGACATCCCAAATGTTGGTGAAGACGCACTCCGCGACCTTGACGAGGAAGGAATCATCCGCATTGGTGCGGAAGTCTCCTCCTCAGATATTCTTGTGGGAAAAGTTACCCCGAAGGGTGAAGCGGACCTCAGCGCAGAAGAACGGTTGCTCCGTGCCATCTTTGGTGAGAAAGCCAAGGAAGTTCGAGATACTTCTGTAAAGATGCCTCATGGCGAAGCCGGTATTGTAGTAGATGTAAAAGTATTTACCCGAGACAGTGAAGGCGAATTGCCTCCCGGCGTTAACAAGGTTGTCCGCGTTTACGTGGCCACCAAGCGCAAGATTAGTGTCGGCGACAAGATGGCAGGACGTCACGGAAACAAAGGCGTTATCTCCAGAATTTTGCCTGAAGAAGATATGCCTTTCATGGAAGATGGTAACGCACTGCAGGTGATGCTAAATCCCCTGGGCGTTCCTTCCCGTATGAATGTCGGACAGGTACTGGAAGTCCATCTGGGCCTGGCAGCCAAGAGAAAGGGTTGGATGATTTCCACCCCGGTATTTGACGGCGCTAACGAAAAAGACATCATCAACCTCCTAAAAGAGGTAGGCTATGATGAAAGTGGAAAATTGAAGCTGAGAGATGGAAGAACCGGCGAGTATTTTGATAATCCGGTTACCGTTGGCTACATGTATATGTTGAAACTGCATCATTTGGTTGATGACAAAATCCATGCCAGAAGCACCGGCCCGTACTCCCTGGTTACTCAGCAGCCGTTGGGTGGTAAGGCGCAGTTCGGTGGACAGCGTTTTGGAGAAATGGAAGTTTGGGCATTGGAAGCCTATGGTGCGGCCTACACATTGCAAGAAATCCTCACCGTCAAATCTGACGATATCGTCGGTCGTGTAAAGACTTACGAAGCCATCGTCAAAGGCGAAAACATTCCGGAACCAGGCATTCCAGAGTCATTCAAAGTATTGATCAAGGAAATGCAGAGTTTGGGGCTAGATGTCAAGGTGCTGACCGAAGACGAGAAAGAAATCGAAATCAAAGAAAGCACCGGTCTGGAAGACTTGGTCGGATTGGATGAAATCATTGATACCGAACCGGAACTTCTAGGGGATGACGATTTGTTCGCTGACGAAGATTTGGCCAAGGCCATCACCGGAATCGGCGACGAAGACGAACTCCTTTTGGACGATGCCGACGAAGCAGATGAAGTCATTGAAGCGGACGAAGAGTTGCCCGAAGATGTGGATATTTTAGAAGAAAATCCAGAAGATAAAGTATAGGGAGGAGAGAGTACATGACAGAGAACTACTATGAGTTAAATAATTTTGAGTCATTACAGATTGGTCTGGCCTCCACCGATAAAATATTAAGCTGGTCCAGAGGGGAAGTAACAGAACCGGAGACCATTAACTACAGAACCCTCAAACCGGAACCTAACGGACTTTTTTGCGAAAAGATTTTCGGACCCCAAAAGGACTGGGAATGCCATTGCGGAAAATACAAAAAGATTCGCTACAAGGGAATTGTCTGCGACAAGTGCGGCGTAGAAGTCACCAAGGCAAAAGTCAGACGGGAACGTATGGGCCACATTAAATTGGCAGCCCCGGTTTCCCATATCTGGTATTTCAAAGGAATCCCCAGCAGAATGGGTCTTGTTCTAGACATGACACCCAGAAACCTGGAGAAAATCCTATACTTTGCTGCATACGTAGTACTGGAACCCGGTGACAGTGGTTTTGATTACAAAGAACTGATCAACGAGCAACAGTATGCAGAAACTAAAAAGACCCATGGCGACACATTCAAAGCCGGAATCGGTGCAGATGCAGTACGTCAGCTGATGACCCATATCGATTTGGTTGCCATGTCTGCTGAACTGCGAGATGCCCTCAAAAAAGCCACCGGCCAAAAGAAAATCAGAATCGTCAGAAGGCTGGAAGTCATCGAGGCACTCAGACTGTCCGGCAACAAACCTGAATGGATGATCATGGAAGTCATTCCAGTCATTCCACCCGATATCAGACCTATGGTTCAGTTGGACGGTGGACGTTTTGCCACCTCCGACCTAAATGATTTATATAGAAGAGTCATCAACAGAAACAACCGTCTCAGCAGATTGCTTGAACTTGGCGCACCGGACATCATCGTCCGTAACGAAAAGCGTATGCTTCAAGAAGCTGTAGATGCGTTGATTGACAACGGTCGAAGAGGCCGGCCTGTCACAGGTCCCGGATCAAGACCCCTCAAATCCCTTTCAGATATGCTGAAGGGCAAGCAGGGTCGTTTCCGACAGAACCTACTGGGCAAGCGGGTTGACTATTCGGGTCGTTCGGTTATCGTCGTAGGTCCGGAACTTCGTTTCTGGCAGTGTGGTCTTCCCAAGAAGATGGCACTGGAGCTTTTCAAGCCTTTCATCATGAAAAAGCTGGTGGAAAATGGCGATGCTCATAACATCAAGAGTGCCAAACGAATGGTCGAAAAAGTCAGACCTGAAGTATGGGACGTATTAGAAGATATTATTCAGGAGCATCCGGTTCTTTTGAACCGTGCCCCAACCCTGCATAGACTTGGTATCCAAGCTTTCGAGCCGGTGCTGGTGGAAGGCAAAGCCATCAAACTGCATCCCCTGGTATGTACGGCATTCAACGCCGACTTCGACGGAGACCAGATGGCGGTTCATGTACCCCTTTCCATGGAAGCCCAGGCGGAAGCCAGGTTCCTCATGCTTTCGGTGAACAATATTTTGGCACCGAAGGATGGCGCGCCGATTACCACACCGACCCAGGATATGATTTTGGGAAGTTATTACCTGACCCATGAAGGAACGGTCGACCGTAGCACTGCAGCGGACAAAGGCGATGGCAAGATTTTTGCGGACATCAACGAAATGCTGATGGCCTACGAAAATAAAGAAGTCGGCCTCCATGCCAAAGTCAAGGTCAAGCGATTATTCGGACAGGATGATGTAAGGGGCAAATTGGTTGAGTCAACCGTTGGACGGTTCATCTTTAACCAGCAGATTCCCCAGGACCTGGGATTTGTGGAAGACCGAAAGGCCGACCCCTATTCACTGGAAGTGGATTTCCTCTGTGACAAAAAACGATTGGGCCATATCATTGACCGATGTTACCGAATTCACGGGAATACCGGAACCGCATTGATGCTGGATTATATTAAAGACATTGGGTTCCACTATTCGACCATTGGTGCGATTACAATCAGTATTTCCGACATGGAAATCCCGAAAGAAAAGCAAACCATTTTGGCCGCTTCGGAAGCCAAAGTCGCCAAATATGAAGACGCTTACAACAGAGGACTGGTTTCCGGAACAGAGCGATACGAAAAAGTTATCGAAATCTGGAACAAAACCACCGATGATGTAGCTAACGCGTTGATGGACTCTCTGGGTACCCTGAATAACTTGTATATCATGGCACATTCAGGCGCCAGAGGAAGCAAGAACCAGATTCGTCAGATCGGCGGCATGAGAGGCCTGATGGCCAATGCAACCGGTAAGACCATCGAAATCCCAATCAAAGCAAACTTCCGGGAAGGACTTTCCGTCCTGGAGTACTTTATCTCCACCAACGGTGCAAGAAAAGGTTTGGCGGATACCGCTCTTCGAACAGCAGACTCAGGCTACCTGACCAGACGTTTGGTAGACGTATCCCATAACGTCATTGTACGGGATGTGGACTGCGGAACCGGAGAAGGCATTGAAGTACGAGCCTTTACCGATGGCAAAGAAATCATCGAGCCATTGAAGCTTCGAATCATCGGAAGAATTTCCCTGACGGATATTCTTCACCCCAAAACCGGTGAAGTGATTTGTGAGCAAAACCAGGAAATTACCGAGGACATCGCTGACATGATAGAAAAAGCTGAGATTACCTCAGTTGCAATCAGATCGGTTATGACCTGCCAAAGCAAAACAGGCATTTGTGCCATGTGCTATGGACGTAACCTGGCCAATGGTGAAAGAGTCAACATCGGCGAATCTGTCGGCATCACTGCCGCTCAGTCCATCGGCGAACCGGGCACCCAGTTGACCATGAGAACCTTCCACACCGGCGGTGTGGCAGGTGCCGACATCACCCACGGTCTGCCTAGAGTTGAAGAACTTTTCGAAGCCAGAAAGCCCAAAGGACTTGCAGAAATCTGCGAATCCAGCGGTACCGTTTATTCCATCACCCAGGACAAGGACAACAAAACCGAAGTCATTATCCGGGGCGACGAGGAAAGAAGCTACATCGTATCCTTTGGCGCCAGACTTGCTGTGGAACAGGGCGACTATGTGGAAGCCGGTGACAACATCACCAAGGGTCCACTGAATCCCCACGACATACTAAGACTCAAAGGCGTGGAAGGTGTATACCAATATCTGCTGAAAGAAGTCCAAAGAGTGTACAAACTCCAGGGCGTAGACATCAACGACAAGCACGTTGAAGTCATTGTCAGCCAGATGCTGGGCAAATACAAAATAGAAGAATGTGGCGATACCACGCTGCTGCCGGGTGGCCTTTATACCAAGTTCGAAATCGAAGACGCCCAAAATGTTGTTCTGAACGGAGTCAAAACTAACGCCGACAAACCTCAAAGTGATTTCAGCAAACCAGAAGAAACTAGCAAAGAGCAAGAGGCTGAAAGGGACAGAAGGGCTGAGGTTCTAAAAAATGCGAAAACAGCACTTGAGAATCTGAATAATGACATCAAGGATCTAAAAACCCAAATTTCGGAAAAGAAGAACTTGATTTCGGAGATGCAAGAAGCACATGAAGAACCTCCAAAGTTCGAAGTTTACATTCAAGATAAGCCGGAAATCACAAAAGAGATTCTTGCTGAAATGATTGCTGACGAGAACAACAAACTTGCTGCATTGACGGCTGACAAGAAGAACAAAGAATCACAATTGCCTAATGCCAAAAAAGAAGTAGAAAGCGCAGAGAAGAATTATCAGAAGGCGTGTGACAATTTCGACTATTATCAGAACGAACCAAAAGATTCTAACAAGTCTTCAGGCAGAGAACTTGCCACCGTACAACAGGTACTCCTTGGCATCACCAAGGCATCCCTTGCTACCAATTCATTCCTTTCCGCAGCATCCTTCCAGGAGACCACCCGTGTCCTGACCGATGCAGCCATCAAAGGAAAGAACGACAAGCTTTTGGGCCTCAAAGAAAACGTCATCATCGGCAAGTTGATTCCTGCCGGTACCGGTATGAAGCGATATCGTAACATCAAAGTCGATTACGGTGTGAACACCGAATTGATGGAGAATTACAAGCTGAACAACGACTATGAAGACGAATTCGAAGGTGGTGCAGAGCAAGGTAGTTTAGCAGAATCCGACTTTGAAGTACGTGTTTCCGATGATGGTATTGAAATCATCCGAGACAATAACGAAAGCAAAATTTAATGAATGTACGGCCGGGGGGCCATGGGTCCCCCGACAAATTCTCATTGACAGTATCACTAATTTTGTGATAAACTGACTTTTGGTTTTGAGCCCATTTGGGCTGAAAATAGAACTAAATTCCTTACAAAAAAAGGAGAAAGGAGAATCAAATGCCAACCATTAACCAATTGGTACGACAAGGCAGAGTCCGCGATGTAAAGAAGTCCACAGCACCTGCTCTCGGCAAGGGAATGAACACCCTGAGAAGAGTTGCCACAAACATCAATTCACCGCAAAAGAGAGGTGTCTGCACATCTGTAAAGACAGTAACACCTAAAAAGCCGAATTCGGCCCTCAGAAAGATTGCCAGAGTCCGTCTGACCAATGGAATCGAAGTGACTGCGTACATCCCAGGAATCGGACATAATTTGCAGGAGCACAGTGTTGTCCTGATCAGAGGCGGAAGAGTCAAAGACCTTCCCGGTGTCAGATACCACATTGTCAGAGGAACCCTGGACACAGCCGGAGTCAACAATCGTATTCAGGCCAGATCCAAGTATGGCGCGAAGCGTCCAAAGAAAAAGTAGGAAATTTCGGGAACATGCCCTTAATGATAGATATCATTGAGCATCACGGCTTGGATAACCATTTTATGGCTTCGAGTCGAGTACCGAAAGCATTATGGCAAGGAGGGAAGAGAAGTGCCAAGAAAAGGAAACGTCCCAAAGCGGGAAGTGCTTCCTGATCCAGTTTACGGAAGTGTTGTGGTGGCGAAGCTCATCAACAGCATCATGTTAGACGGAAAAAAAGGAACAGCACAATCCATCGTCTATGACGCCTTTGAACAGGTGAGCAAGACGACTGGAGAAAATGCTTTGGAAGTATTTGAAAAAGCAATGAACAACATCATGCCGGTCTTAGAAGTTAAGGCAAGGCGTGTAGGTGGTGCAAACTACCAGGTTCCAATGGAAGTTAGAGCTGAAAGAAGAGAAACCCTGGGAATCCGGTGGCTGACTAAGTACACCAGAGCCCGAGGCGAAAAAACCATGTCAGACAGACTGGCCAAGGAACTCATGGATGCAGCCAACAGCACCGGCGCATCAGTAAAGAAAAAAGAAGATACTCACAAAATGGCAGATGCCAACAGAGCGTTTGCACACTATCGTTGGTAGTATGCAAAAGAAGCTAATTGGAAAGGAGGTAACCGGATGCCAAGAAATTTTCCCCTGGAAAAAACTCGAAACATCGGTATCATGGCACACATTGATGCCGGCAAAACAACGGTAACAGAACGAATTCTGTTTTATACCGGACGATCTCACAAAATGGGAGAAGTCCACGAAGGAGCAGCCACCATGGACTGGATGGAGCAGGAGCAGGAACGTGGTATCACCATTACCTCTGCTGCGACCACCGCTCAGTGGAAGGATTCCCGCATTAACATCATCGATACTCCGGGACATGTGGACTTTACCGTTGAGGTAGAACGTTCACTTCGTGTTTTGGATGGCGCGGTGGCTGTTATGTGTGCCAAAGGAGGGGTTGAACCCCAATCTGAAACCGTTTGGCGACAAGCTGAAAAATATGAAGTGCCCAGAATGATTTTTGTCAACAAGATGGACATCATGGGTGCGGACTTTTTCCGCGTCGTTGAAATGGTCAAAGACAGGCTTAAGGCGAATGCCGTGCCGATTCAGATTCCCATTGGCGCCGAAGAACACTTTATCGGAGTCATTGACCTGATTGAAATGAGGGCTGCAGTATACAAGGACAAGCTGGGAGAAGAATACGAAATCGAAGAAATCCCAGCAAACCTTAAGGATCTTGCAACTGAATGGCGGGCCAAACTGATTGAATCCGTTTCAGAGGGCGATGAAGAGCTTTTAATGAAGTATCTGGAAGGAATTGAACCTTCCAACGAAGAAATCACACAGACCGTCCGCAAAATGACCATTGCAGGAACTATGATTCCGGTGGCATGCGGTTCGGCCTACAAAAATAAGGGCGTCCAATTACTTTTGGATTGCGTCGTGGCATACTTGCCGTCACCATTGGATATCCATGCCATAAAGGGGATTGACCCTGACACAGGCGAGGAAGTTCAAAGACCGGCAGACGACAAAGGACCCTTTGCCGCGCTGGCATTCAAAATCATGGCTGACCCCTTTGTCGGGAAACTGGCATTCTTCCGGGTATACTCGGGAACTCTGAAATCAGGCTCCTACGTATATAATTCCACCAAAGGAAAGAAGGAAAGAATCGGCAGAATCCTGCAGATGCATGCCAATAAGCGAGAGGATTTAGAGGAAGTCTATTCCGGCGATATCGCTGCGGCGGTTGGGTTGAAAGACACTACCACCGGAGACACCCTCTGCGACGAGAAACACGAAGTGATCCTGGAGTCCATGGATTTTCCGGATCCTGTCATCGAAATCGCCATCGAGCCCAGAACCAAGGTTGGACAAGAGAAGATGGGTATTGCCTTATCCAAACTGGCTGAGGAAGATCCCACCTTCAAAACTTTTACTAACGTGGATACAGGCCAGACAATTATTGCCGGGATGGGAGAACTCCATCTGGAAATCATTGTTGACCGCCTGCTCCGGGAATACAAGGTAGAAGCCAACGTAGGTAAGCCCCAGGTTTCCTACAAAGAAACCCTATCCCAACCGGCGGATGTGGATTACAAATATGCGAAGCAGTCCGGTGGCCACGGCCAGTACGGACATGTCAAAATTCGTGTTTATCCAAGAGAACCGGGTGCCGGATTCGAATTCAAGAATGCAATCATTGGTGGATCCATTCCCAAAGAATATATCCCCAAGGTTGAAGATGGAATTCGTGAAGCACTTGAAACCGGTCCCATTGCCGGATACCAGGTGGTCGATGTGGGTGTTGAACTGTATGACGGTTCATACCACGAAGTCGATTCTTCAGAAATGGCCTTCAAGATTGCTGGCTCCATGGCTTTCCGTGAAGCGGCAAGAAAAGGCGTACCAAAACTGCTTGAACCAATCTTCAAGATTGAGGTCACCGTGCCCGAAGACTATATGGGCGATATCATCGGTGACATCAGTAGCAGAAGAGGACGCATCGAAGGCACAGACATCCGAATGGGCGCAGTAACCGTACGTGGTTTCGTACCCCTCTCAGAAATGTTTGGCTATGCCACAGACCTTCGGTCCAAAACCCAGGGACGCGGCGTATACGTAATGCAATTTGACCATTTTGCAACGATGCCAGACAGCTTGATTGAAAAAATCAACAAATAAT
The DNA here is from genome assembly GCA_041752735.1 of Anaerovoracaceae bacterium. GTDB lineage: Bacteria > Bacillota > Clostridia > Peptostreptococcales > Anaerovoracaceae > UBA1422. Next base: position 161,546 of record JBGSVW010000035.1, read on the forward strand.
TAATTGGCTATCAACATGTAGCTAATCATCAATCAACTATTATTAAAATCCATTGAATCGGAGGTTATATATTATGGCAAAGCAAAAATTCGAAAGAAATAAGCCGCATATCAACATCGGCACCATCGGTCACGTAGACCATGGCAAGACCACCTTGACAGCGGCCATTACCAAGACTCTGCATGACAGATTTGGTCTTGGCAGCTCGGTAGCATTTGACGAAATCGACAAAGCACCGGAAGAGCGAGAAAGAGGAATCACCATCGCTACGGCTCACGTTGAGTATGAGACACCCAACAGACATTACGCTCACGTAGACTGCCCGGGACATGCTGACTATGTCAAGAACATGATCACAGGCGCAGCCCAGATGGATGGTGCAATCCTGGTTGTAGCAGCAACCGATGGCCCCATGCCTCAGACAAGAGAACATATCCTGCTTGCCGGACAGGTAGGCGTACCTTACATCATCATCTTCCTGAACAAATGTGACATGGTAGATGACGAAGAGTTGTTGGAACTTGTCGAAATGGAAATCAGAGAACTGCTAGACGCATATGATTTCCCCGGCGACGATACCCCCATCATCAGAGGTTCTGCACTAAGAGCGTTGGAAGACACTGCAGGTCCTTGGGGAGACAAGATTCTTGAGCTGATGGAAGCAGTAGACACCTACATTCCAGAACCGGCAAGAGATGACGACAAACCCTTCAGCATGCCAGTAGAAGACGTCTTTTCCATCACCGGAAGAGGAACCGTTGCAACAGGAAGAGTTGAAAAGGGAACCCTGAAAGTCGGCGACGAAGTTGAAATCGTCGGTATGACCGAAGAGAGAAGAAAAGTAGTTGTAACCGGCATCGAAATGTTCAGAAAGCTTCTGGACTTTGCACAGACCGGTGACAATGTAGGCTTGTTGCTGAGAGGCGTGCAAAGAACAGACATCGAAAGAGGTCAAGTACTTGCAAAGCCGGGTTCCATCAACCCCCACACCAAGTTCAAGGGCCAAGTATACGTCCTGAAGAAGGAAGAAGGCGGAAGACATACACCGTTCTTCAACGG
>JBGSVW010000036.1:0-50759 GCA_041752735.1 Anaerovoracaceae bacterium
CTTGGATATTGTTGTCATTGACTCAGTAGCTGCACTGGTTCCAAAAAACGAAATTGCTGGCGAAATGGGGGACAGCCATATGGGTTTGCAGGCAAGGCTCATGTCCCAAGCGCTTCGAAAGCTGGCTGGTATTATTAACAAAACCAACACATCAGTTGTATTTATCAACCAATTAAGAGAAAAAGTCGGCGTCATGTTTGGTAGTCCGGAAGTGACTACCGGAGGTAGAGCATTAAAATTCTATGCAACCATGCGTTTCGATGTTCGTAGAATCGAAACCATCAAAGTTGGTGACAACATGGTGGGAAACAGAACCCGAGTTAAAGTAGTAAAAAATAAAGTGGCGCCACCTTTCAAACAAGCTGAATTCGACATTATGTACGGCCATGGAATTTCCAGAGAAGGAGATGTCCTAGATTGCGCAGTCGAAGAAAAAGTAATCGAAAAGGCAGGATCTTGGTTTAGTTTTGAGGGTACACGAATTGGCCAAGGCCGAGAGAATGTGAAGACATACTTAAAGGACAATCCCGAAACCATGACCAACATCGAAAAATTACTGCTGGCCAAAATTAAAAAGAACGATGAAGACGCTGCTGCGCCTCTTGATCAACCACTCATACCCATGGTTGATGAAGATGGAGTCATATTAGACTAACCCAACCAACAGATTGTCATAAACCGCCAACAATTCGCTGGCGGTTTTGTTTATGCAGTAAGTAAGGGTTGAGATTTCATACATTACAGGGTATTATAAGAATATGTTTACTACTATGTATGAAAGGTTGAAGGACAAATGACGACTCAGAATTTTGATAGTATCTCATATATCAATGAATATATTCTTCGTGGCCGACAAGCACAAGAAATTTTCGAAAAAAAATCTCAGCATGAAGTTGATGATGCCGTAAAAGCTATTGCTAAAGCGGTGTATGACAATGCTAAAATGCTAGCGGAAATGGCAGTAGAAGAAACCGGAATGGGAAATATACCGGATAAAATTATAAAGAACAAAGCAAAAGCGGGAATGATTTGGAATCATTTGCGGGCAAAAAAGTCACGAGGCATCATCAATCGTAACGAAGAAACAGGAATCACAGAATTCGCAAAACCAATGGGGATCGTTGCAGCGATAACGCCATGCACCAATCCCATTGTAACTCCTATGAGCAATGCAATGTTTGCCCTAAAAGCGGGCAATGCCATAATTGTTACACCCCACCACAAATCAATCAAATCAAGCACAGTAACAGTTGAATTGATGAACCAGGCCCTAAAAGACCTAAATATGCCGGAAAACCTGATACAAATTCTTGATGTGCAGTCAAGAGAAAACACAAAAAACCTGATTTCTTCAGCTGACGTGGTTGTTGCCACCGGCGGTTCGGGTATGGTGCAGGCGGCGTATAGTTCCGGTAGACCAGCACTTGGCGTGGGAGCTGGTAATGTCCAGTGTATATTGGACACCGGGATTGATTTGCAGGATGCAGTACAAAAGGTCATTATGGGACGTGCTTTTGACAACGGAATTATCTGCTCAGGAGAGCAATCGGTAATTTGCCCTGCCGCTGATTTTGAAGAGACATTAAAAATATTTCAGGCATCTGGCGCGTACATTGTCAAAGATGCAGACGAAAAACAAAAGATACGAAAAGCGCTGTTTGAGGACGGTAAACCGAATCGACACTCCATTGGTCAATCCACACAAAAAATCGCTGATTTGGCTGGAATTAGCCTTCCTGAGGGCACTCGTGTCATAGTTGTAGTAGGGGATGGAACAGCCGAAGTAGATGTTCTTGGAAAAGAAAAGATGGCTCCGGTTTTATCTGCATATTCGTATGAGAATTTTCAAGACGCAGTAGAAATTGCAAGACAAAACTTAGAAGTTGAAGGAAAGGGACACAGCGTTTCTATTCATTCAAATAATATAAAAAATATCGAATATGCAGGCGAGGTACTTAGTGTTTCTAGAATTGTAATCAATCAAACATGTGCCACCAGTGCGGGAGGCAGCTATTTCAATGGTCTTACGCCGACTAACACATTGGGATGCGGATCCTGGGGGCATAACAGCATATCGGAGAATTTAGATTATAAGCACTTAATGAATGTATCAAGAGTAGCATATTTAATGACCGAAAACCACCAACCTTCAGAAGAAGAATTGTGGAAATAACCAACATATTCGCCTTTCGGAATACTCCGACAGAATGCTTGAATAATCGAAACAAAAGTTTGACATTGGACTTCCCCTATGGTAAGATATCATACTGTAAGCCGCTCAGAAAGGGTACCAAACGCAGCCGCATTTGTGGCGCTACCTAAAATGGCGAGACTGGATAGAGGAGGTACATAAAACATGTATGCAATTATTGAAACCGGCGGAAAACAATACAGAGTGACCGAAGGTGACGTGATCAACATTGAGAAATTGTTGGTTTGGCCGGGAGATGAAGTTGTCTTTGACAAAGTCCTGATTTTGGGTGACGGTGATGCCGTCCAGATTGGTGCTCCATACGTAGAGGCCGCACAGGTATTTGGCAAAGTCGTTGAAAATGGCAAAGGACAGAAGGTTATTATCTTCAAGTATAAGTCCAAAAAAGACTACAGAAAGAAACAGGGACACAGACAGCCTTATACAATGGTAGAAATCATTGGAATGGGTACTGACAAACCTAAAGCAGCAAAACCTGTTGCCAAGGAAGCAAAACCTGCTGAAGCGACCGTAGCAGTTGAAGCAAAAGCTGTAGCCGAAGAACCATCTATTAAAAGCATGAAAAAAGATGAATTGATTGCTTATGCAAAAGAAAAAGGCATCGAAGTGGATAGCAAGGCTACAAAACCTGTTATCATCGAAGCCATCGAAGCACAATTGAAATAATTACCGCAAGGACTCAAATACAAGGAGGTGAAATCATGGCAAGTAAGAAGGGTGTAGGTAGCTCTAAGAACGGACGAGACAGTGCATCTAAGAGGCTGGGCGTCAAAAGAGGCGACGGCCAAGTAGTAAGTGCAGGCAGCATTCTGGTTCGACAAAGAGGGACTAAAATCCATCCCGGCAACAATGTAGGAATCGGCGGAGACGACACATTATTTGCTAAGATTGATGGAGCAGTTAAGTTCGAAAGAAAAGACAAAACCAGAAAGCAAGTAAGCGTCTATTCAAACGAAGCGTAAAGTTCTGAGTAGGGTAGTCTCGGCATTGAGGTTACCCTATTTTTATTTAAGGAGAAATGATGTTTATTGATCAGGCAAAAATTGTTATTAAGTCCGGCAAGGGCGGCAACGGCTCCGTATCTTTCCGCAGAGAACCCTTCGTACCTGAAGGCGGACCTGACGGTGGTGACGGTGGCAGAGGCGGTAGCGTAGTTTTTGTTGCTGATGAAAACTTGCGTACCCTTATGGACTTTAAATACAAAAAAAAGTATGAAGCAGAAAATGGCCAGGATGGGATGAAACGAAACAAGTTCGGTAAAAGCGGTGAGGACATGATTATCAAAGTTCCTCCCGGTACCGTTGTAACCGATGAAGCCACCGGATTGGTGATGAAGGATTTGAAAACCCCCGGTGACTCTTTTGTTGCGGCAAAAGGTGGTAAAGGTGGCAAAGGAAACGTTCATTTTAAAAACTCGGTTCGTCAGGCACCCAATTTTGCTGAAGCAGGTGGCTTTGCAAAAGAGCGCACGGTATCTCTCAACTTAAAATTGATTGCAGATGTGGGTTTGGTTGGTTTCCCTAACGTTGGAAAATCAACTTTACTTAGCGTTTGTACCAATGCACAACCCAAAATAGCGGATTATCACTTTACAACCATTGCACCGAATCTGGGTGTTGCGGAGGTATTCAATACAAGTTTTGTAATGGCAGATATCGCTGGAATTATTGAAGGTGCTCATCTGGGTGTCGGCATGGGATTTCAATTTTTGAAACATGTTGAACGAACCAAGGTGTTAATCCATGTAGTGGATGTATCCGGAAGCGAAGGGAGAGATCCCATAGAAGATTACGACAAAATAAATGAAGAGTTAACGAAATATAGTCAGAAACTGGCACAAAAGCCTCAGGTGGTTTGCGCCAATAAAATAGATTTAATAGAGATAGACAGTGAAGAATACATTGCTTTCAAAGAACATGTAGAAGCTAAGGGCATTAAGGTCTTTCCAGTCTCTGCACCTTTGCGGCAAGGAATCACAGAATTAATGGCTGAAACTGTCAAAATGCTTGCTAAAGCAGAAGCCGAACAGGTAGAAGAGTCTGTTGAAACCTTCGATTTTGAGTTGGATGATCTGGATCCCACGTATAGAAATGTAACCGTAAAGAAAAGTGGCAACACTTATCTCCTGGAAGGTAAACAACTACAAAAGATTTTCAATTCTACGAATTTCAACGATATGGGCTCTTTGCGATATCTGTATAAGTATATTGAGCGGAGCGGTGCGGTGGAAACCATGAAGGGATTAGGATTGCAAGAAGGAGATAGCATAAGGATTCAAGAATTTGAATTCGAATATTATGATGAGTACTAATTTACTGACAAAATCAATGTGTTTGGATTTGCTTCGGGCATTTGAAACGCCGAACCATGTTGTAGCCCACTGTATTGCTGTGGCAGATGTCGCAAAAAAAATCGGTGAGGCATTGAACGAAACCGGTTTTTCTTTAGATACACGTTTGATTGAATCTGCAGGCATGCTACATGACATGGCTAGGACAGATGATAAACATTGGGAAGTATCAGCTGATTTCTTGCAGCAACGTGGATTTCAGCAGGAAGCTGACATCATCCGGGTACATATGCATCATCAATTCCCCGAAGATCCATACTTAACCACTGAAACAGATATCGTTTGTCTTGCAGATCGTTTGGTAATGGAAGATCGTTATGTGGGGCTTCATATCAGAATGGACTACATCATTAAAAAAGCAGGAAACCAGCCAGAGATTATTCGACGCATACAATCAAACAAAGTTCTTGTCGGAGAATATATCGCCAAACTTGAAAAGATGTTAGGCACCACCATTGAGACCATCGTACAGGAGCAGAATAAAAATGAACAAATATAACACCATCTTAAAAAAAGTTGAAAAACCTGCCCGCTACACGGGAGGCGAATTAAATGCTGTAATTAAAAATCCGGATAAAGTTAAGGTACACTTTGCCTTTGCTTTTCCGGATTTATATGAAATTGGCATGTCTTTTACCGGCATGCAAATCATATATAATATTTTGAACCAGCATGAGGAATTCTATTGCGAAAGGGCATTTGCTCCTGCAAAAGACATGGAGAAACTTATGCGAGAGGAAGGGATATCCCTTTTCAGCATTGAAACAAATACGCCACTGGAAGATTTTGACATGATTGGCTTCACCCTTCAGTACGAACTATCCTACACAAATATTTTGAACATGATAGATTTAGCTGGATTACCAATACGATCAAAAGAACGTACGGCCGATATGCCTGTCATTATCGCTGGCGGACCCTGTGCATTCAATCCGGAACCGCTAGCACCGTTTATCGACCTTTTTCTTGTGGGGGATGGTGAAGATTCGGTTGTTGCACTCTGCGAACTCTATGCAAATGCGGATGATAAAATGGATTTCCTAGAAAAAGCAGCTAAGTTAGAGGGTGTTTATGTACCTTCTGTATATGACGAAACCCCGTATCAGGTTAGAAAAAGCCTAATACGGAATCTGGACAAGCAACCTTATCCAGAGAAGCCGATTGTTCCATATATTGAATCGATACATGACCGCGCTGTCATCGAAACATTCAGAGGTTGTACCCGAGGATGCCGTTTCTGTCAGGCAGGAATGATTTATCGACCGGTTCGGGAACGAAGACCTCAAACAATCAAAAAATCGGCGATTTCGCAACTGAAAAACACCGGACATGAGGAATTATCCCTTTTGTCGCTTTCCACCTCGGATTACTCGAAATTTGAGCCTTTGGTGACAGATTTAATGTCGATCTGCGGTGATGAACATGTTTCGCTATCGCTGCCTTCGCTTCGTCTAGACTCTTTTAGTTTTAAAGTGTTACAAGAAATTCAGAAGGTTAGAAAATCAGGGCTGACCTTTGCCCCTGAGGCAGGTACCCAACGGCTTCGTGATGTGGTGAATAAGTCAATCACTGACGAGGATATTTATAGTGCGGTACGGCAAGCAATATCCCTGGGATGGAATCAAATCAAATTATATTTTATGATTGGATTGCCTACAGAAACCGAAGAAGATTTGGATGGAATTGCTCAAATTACTAAAAACATTCTTGCTATCAATGAAGAAATTTATGGCCGGAAGAATAGCCGTTTCAACGTGACCATAAGTGTTTCCAATTTTGTGCCAAAACCACATACACCATTTCAGTGGGTTGCGCAAAACACCGTTGAGCAATTTAACGAAAAACATAATTACCTCAGTAATATCTTACCAAAACGTAACGTGAAATATCAGTATCACGATTCTTTTGAAAGTATCCTAGAAGGAATCTTTGCCCGAGGTGACCGAAGAGTTGCCGACTTGTTGGAAACAGCATGGCGTAAAGGTTGTCTTTTTGATGGTTGGAGTGAGCACTTTAATAAATCTGCATGGCGGGAATCCATAGAAGAAACCGGAATTGCTGCAGAAGAGTATTGTCATAGAGAACGAGATTATGAGGAACCATTGCCATGGGATATGATTGATTCAAGAGTCTCCAAAAAATTCTTAATCAATGAAGCGCAAAAAGCTTTAGCTTGTCAACCCACAGCAGATTGCAGAAGGGGGTGCACCGGATGCGGTATATGTTAAAATTTACCAAAGAGGAAGTCATTAAATACACGTCTCACTTGGATATGGTTCGCATGTTCAAACGGGCCTTTCAACGAAGCGGAATTCGCTTGGTTTTTTCGGCGGGCTTCAATCCACATCCCAAAATGATCTTAGCACAACCGCTTTCATTGGGTTACACGTCTGTTGGAGAATGGTTAGAATTTGAAACCGTAAATGATCAAGCCCCCGAGGATGTGAAAATATCCTTGGCGAATGTGTTGCCACCAGGGATTAAAATACTTGAAATTTCAATGATGCAGACTGAAGAGAAGTCTTTGGCTAGCCGATGCTATGCAGCAGAATATACCATTGCAATGTGTTTGGACCATGCAGTTACAAATGATAAAAAGCTAAAAGAAAGGTTGGAATCCAACCTGCATGCTGAAGAATTTCTGGCACAGAAGAATATTGTCGTCCAGAAAAAAAGCATGAAACGTAAAAACTCTGTTGAAGTGGATATTAAACCCATGATCCATTATTTAAACCTATGCTTGGTTGACAATAATATGTTTATATCAACTGAACTTTCTGCCGGTAGTAGTCTGAACCTAAGCCCAGAACTTTTGATGGAAGCCTTCATGGCATTTTATGAATTTCAGATTCCCAGAGAAACCATAGAAGTGTTAAGAACTGATTTGTTACTGTAAAATATTTACAATTAATATTGACATTTTACCCCCTTATATGTAAAATAATGGTATTCATTTAAAGGGGGTATTTTTATGAAGATTTTTTTGAATTACAAATTTTTATTGGAAAACAAACAGAAGATTTTAAGAGTGACGATAATCACGATGTTGATTTTGGCCGCTCTTTTTCTATTTTTGTTTCGAACCGGGAATCAGGAAGAAAAGGAGATGGTGAAACAAGAAGATTCGGAATCTCTCACAAACATACAGACTGACGTTTCTGTTGATGTGATTATTGTAGATGTTGCCGGCGAAGTAAAAAATCCAGCCGTTATTGAATTACCAATAGATAGCAGAATCAATGATGCAATAAAAGCTGCAGGAGGTTTGACAACGCAAGCAGACATTTCGCAAATTAACCGAGCGGCCATTTTATCTGATGGCGAAAAAATATTTATACCAACATTACCAAATCCTTCCCTAACGATTCCTACGCCAACCAATGAAGAATGCATTCCAAGCAGTTCAAACGATTCGCTGAATTCGTCCAAATCGCTAATTAATATCAACTATGCGTCAGCAGCTGAATTGGAAAACGTCCCTGGGATTGGCCCGGTAACATCAGAAAAAATTATTAATTATCGGATAGAAAACGGTTTGTTTCGAAAACTTGATGAAATATTAAAGGTAAGTGGAATTGGGGACAAAACCTACGCGAAAATGAAACCATATATATGTATTTGAGAGGAGATTAAAATATGAAACGAATCGTGATTGCTATTATAATGATATTTTCTCTTATCACATCTTTAGGATTACTTACATTTTTTACTTTTGCAGTACCACAAGACGGAGATCAGTGTACTACCGATTACATAAACGTACTGGTGGGTAGTGATGGAGGCCATTTTTACCGTAATGGAGTTCAAACTTCGATCAGATACTATCCAGACGGAAGTACCGGAGCGTTTTCTCATGAAAATTATGCCGGACCAAGACAACACTATATGATTAAGCCAGACGGTGAGGAAGACTACTATGGTTATTGCATTGAACAGGGCGAGTCTTTCCCGGATGCACAACGCTATAGCGGGGTGGGCTGGAAAAACGATTCATATTTTACGAATTTACCAAATTCAGTCCAAACAGGTATAATGCTAGCAACGATTTTCGGATGGCAACCCGGCAAAAATGTTCCGGTGTCTGGGTGCAATGCGGATGATTGGTATTGGGCAACTCAGGTCATCATTTGGGAATACCAACAAAAACTCCGAACTTCCCCAACAAATATACAATCAAACGGGTACGTTTCTTCAAACTATTTCCAAAGCACATTGGCAGGAAGACCCGCAGAAAATTGCTATCACTATATGCTTACGTCAATGGCCGATTATCAAGTGGTTCCATCGTTTGTTTCAACGGATTCAGCGAATGTATCAATGATTATTTTAAAGTGGGATAGCATAAAACGGCAATGGTGTGTGTCGTTAAATGATACCAATCAAAGTGGATATCCACTCATTACAAATGATCCCGCATTGAAAATTGAGCGTTACGGAAATCAATATACATTTACAAGTAGCGTAACATTAGATCTTAGGACAATTGAATTTAGAAAAGATGTTATGCTGCCCTCCCATGAGATGTTAATCTGGGGTGGCGCCAATACCACACAGGCAATCACAACCGGTGCGGCAGATCCAATGAAGTATTTTGCGCAATTTCGAACTGAACAGCCAGGCTTGATTGAAATTCTTAAAACCTCTGAAGATGGGATAAAGGAGGGGATTCACTTTACTTTGGTGGATCATAACGGTCAGATAACAGATTTGGTAACGAATCAAGAAGGTATCACCAGCGCACAATTATACCCGGGGGAATACTTGGTTTCCGAGGAACAGAATATCAAGTATCGGATACCTGAAACCTTAACTGTCACAATTAAAGAAAATGAAACAACGAACCTTGAATATTTAAACATTTTGAAGAGAGGGCAGATACAGATTCAAAAAAAGGTTATGGATACAATTTCCGGTGATTCAATTGCAGAAAAAGGGGCGATTTTTCAAATATTTTCAGATAAATATATAACATATAATGATACCCCAAGCAATGTGAGGGATGAGATTACAACAGATGATCAGGGAATCGCCACCTCTCGAGAATTACCCTTAGGGAACTATATTGTACATCAAAGCTTTGCCAAAAAAGATATCACAACTTCGCAGGACATCCCCATTTCATTAGAAGAAGATTTACATACTGTGATGCTGGATATTAAAAATCAATATCAAAAGGGTATATTACAAATACAGAAGCTGTCTAACACCCAACTGCCTTTGGCTGGTGGCGTATTTCTGCTTAAAACTGCTGAAGATATTCGACGCTCAGATGGGACAATTAGATTTATCAAAGGAAGTTTGATGGATTCATTGACTACGGATGAAAACGGTTTGGCAAGCAGTGGATGGCTCTATCCTGGGAAATATTCGCTCGAAGAAGCAAAAGCCCCTGATGGATACTCGCTTCCTAAGAACCCAGTCACACCAGTTTTAATGACAGCTGATGACCAGTCTGAAATGACTTTTTTCAAGCAAGTTCCAATAATAAATGCGAATGCAGAAGAGTTTCCAATGACAGGAGATGAGTACAATAAAATCAACACCAAAATCATTCTAATTATGATGGTGATGTCACTGATTGGAATAGGGGTATTGGCATCTATGATGAGAGAACAAAATAAAACCCTATATAAAACCTCTAAAAAAGCTAAAAAGAGTTGAAAAAATCCCCTTTTCCGATATAATATACTGCGGAGAAGAGGAAATAAATATGATTACAAAAGAAAAAATCACCAGGATCAATGAATTGGCAAAAAAGTCAAAATCGGAAGGTCTATCCGAAGAAGAATTATTCGAACAGAAATGTTTGCGGGAAGAATATATCACTACCATGAGAGAGCGAACCAAAGAACAGTTGGATCGCATTATTGTTGTTAAAGAAGATGAAACCATCGTTCACTAATGGTTATATTGATAAATAATGTCATAAACCCTGTTTGGATTACTGAAATCATTGGTATAAATGGAACGAAATAACTAAAAGTCAACATGACAAAGGAGATACTAGGCATGAAGGAAGTTTATCTGGATTATTCGGCAACCACTCCTGTAAAAAAAGAAGTCTTGGATGATATGATCCCATACTTTTGCGAGTTTTACGGAAATCCATCCAGTTTATATAGTATATCTGAATATACAAAAGATGCCCTACTTAAAGCAAGACAGCAAATAGCAGGGCTGATTAACGCATCGCCTGATGAAGTGTATTTTACCGGAAGTGGTACTGAGTCTGATAACTGGGCACTTTTTGGAGTTGTAGATGCTTTAAGGGACAAAGGGAATCATATCATTTCAACTGCAATAGAACACCATGCAATTATCCATTCAACACAATCACTAGCACAAAGAGGGTTTGAAATAACTTATTTAAATGTACAGCCTGATGGAAGAGTGGATCCCAAAGATTTGGAATCCGCAATAACTGAAAAGACTATTTTAATTTCCGTTATGATGGTTAATAATGAAGTTGGTACGGTTGAACCCATTAAAGAGTTAGCTGAAATAGCCAGAAAACACAAAGTAATTTTTCATACTGACGCAGTACAAGCATTGGGAAACATACCAATTGATGTAAAGGAATTAGGGATTGATTTGTTGTCCCTCTCCGCACACAAAATTTACGGACCGAAAGGCGTTGGCGCATTATATATCCGAAAAGGCTTAAAAATATCCAATCTGATGCAAGGGGGCGCTCAAGAAAAGAAAAAACGTCCTGGTACCGAAAATGTCGCTGGTATTGTAGGATTTGGTAAAGCAGCCGAACTTTCACAAGTTTCTTTTGATGAACATGTTAAGAAATTGAGGGAATTACGAGATTACTTTATTTCTCAAGTTACTTCAAAGATTGATTATGTACATGTAAATGGAAGTATGGAGCACCGGCATCCAGGTAATGCAAATATCACTTTTGAATATATAGAAGGCGAAGCGATTCTTTTGATGCTTAATGCAAAAGGCATTTATGTTTCAACCGGCTCAGCTTGTTCGTCCGCATCTCTTGTGCCATCTCATGTGCTAGCCGCTATGTGTGTGCCTGTGGAACTGATTCACGGTACAATCCGCTTTACCATGGGAGATTTTACTACAAAAGAAGATTTGGATTATGTAGTAGAAGCACTAAAAGAAATAGTAGATAAATTAAGGGCGGTGTCCTCGGTCTCCGTCAAGGAAGGTTGGTAAAATAAATGACAATGTATAATGACAAGGTAATGGATCATTTTATGAATCCACATAACGTTGGGGAACACGAAAATCCTGACGGAGTCGGCAAATATGGTAGTCCGGTATGTGGTGACATGATGCAAATTTCTATAAAAGTAGAAAATGATGTAATTGTAGATGCCAAATTTAAAACATTTGGATGCGGTTCAGCCATTGCATCCTCAAGTATTGCAACAGACATGATGATTGGCAAAACCATCGATGAAGCTCTGGCAATTTCAAATAAGCAAATCATTGACGAGCTTGGTGGGCTACCTCCGGTTAAGGTCCATTGCTCAGTTTTAGCTGATCATGCTATCAAGGCTGCAATATTTGATTATGCACAAAAGAATGGAAAGCATTACAAAGGTCTGGAAGGATTTGATCCCAATGCAGATGAAGACGACCATGAAACAATCGAAGAATAAAAAGGTAATACTTGGATTAAGCGGCGGCGTGGACAGTACGACCGCTGCTTTATTATTAAAAGAACAAGGTTTGGAAGTAACAGGCTTATATTTTGATGTGTCTACCGGAAACATACAGGGTAGGGATGCTGCCAAACGGGTCGCGGATTCCATAGAAATACCATTTATTTACAGAAATGTCCATGATGCATTCGATCGTATTGTCGTTGAGAACTTCTGTGAAGAGTATGCTTGTGGGAGAACGCCAAACCCTTGTATTCTATGCAATCCAATGATTAAATTCAAATTGCTGCTTAGTGAGGCAATGGAAATTGGAGCGGATCATATTGCAACCGGTCATTATGCCAGAATTGTGAGTGGTCGGATTCATATAGCAAGCAATGAACGAAAAGATCAATCATACATGCTATATCGTCTAACTTCAGATGTGCTTGAAAGGCTCATTTTGCCTCTTGGAGAGCTTGAAAGCAAAGAAGTGGTCCGAGATTACGCAAGGACTTATGAAATGGAAAATGCAGATAAAAAAGATAGTCAGGAAATCTGTTTTATTTCAGAAGAGGATGACGGATATCTGAATTTTTTGACGCAACGTGGAGTTACATCGCCAGTTGGAAACTTCATAGATAAGAATCAGCAGATAGTTGGCCGTCATCAGGGGCTTGCCCATTATACTGTGGGGCAACGAAAAGGTTTGGGCATCACCTTTGGGAAACCAACCTATGTTATATCAATCAATTCCAACGATAATACAATCACACTAGGCGACAACCAAGATCTGATGCAACTCAATGTTACATCCACCAATCATGTATTTTTTGGAATCCAAACCAATCAGATTCCAAAAGAGTACATTGGAGTTCCACTGACTGCTAAAATTCGCTATGGGGCCCATCCGGCGGCAGCCATAATTGAGTCAATAGAGGATGGCGTAGTGCAGACACGATTTGAAATACCACAACGTGCCATAACACCGGGTCAATCAATTGTTTTTTATGATGGGGATCTATTAATTGGAGGTGGCATTATAAAGTAAACAATAACTATATTACGTCAACAAAGTATAATTGCACGGGTCGGGCATACTGGTGCACAGTAGCCACAGGTCAGGCAAATTTCCGGATTAACTTCTGCAACTCCTTTGAGATTCATCGTAATGGCATGGTTTGGACACCGAATCAAGCAACTGCCACAGCCTTCGCAATCTCCGGGATCAATGTAGATTTTTTTATTGGATACATCGGGAATATAGCCATCAGGTAATATGCCTTCGGCATATTCAACTGCTCGGTCCACTTCATTACATGCCCCAAAACCGAGCATAACCGATGAAATACCTGGTAAGGACGTAACATAGTCCAAACATGTAATATAATTACGAACTAAATTTCCACCACCAAAAGCCTTCATTGCGAAAATACCTTTGCCAAGGTCGCCGTTTTTTTCAATAGCCGCAGCCATGTCATCTTTGGTACCAAATCCGGTTCCATGACGAATACCCAGACTTTCTATGTTAATTAAGGGGAACAATACATCGCATTCTTTAATATTTACTATTTTTTCAGCGACATCAATATGATGTGTTGAGACGCCAATGGCTTTGACTAATCCTTTAATTTTTGCTTCCTGTAGTTGCTCCCAGGCCCCGGCTCGATTGGAAAAATCCGGGTCATTGCGGACTTCATGAAGCAGAAAGATATCAATAATATCTCGATCCATTTCTATGCGGGCCTCTTCGATGGCAACAGACATTTCTTTTGCCGATAATACAAGAGATTTGGATGAAATTACCGGATCAAAATTTGTACCTTTCAATGCATCCCGAATATACGGATAGGTATGATAGCACTGTGCTGTATCTAAAAAATTGATTCCTCGTTCCAAACCATAACGAACGATAGCAGCACCTTCCGAAATTGGAAGATTCAACTGGTTATCGCCGATGGTTAAAACACCAAATCCGATGGGGGAGACAAGTAGCCCCGTTTTGCCTAATTCTATCTTTTTCATACTATGATTTTAGGTTGATTTTCAAGGACTGTCAATAGACAACAAGCTTAAATTATGGTATTCTAGAATGAAGTTGTAACACAGGAGGAGTATAAACACATGGAAAAAATGGGACTAAATCAACTGAGAGAACTGTTTTTGTCCTTTTATGAAGAGAAGGGGCACTTGCGAAAGCAAAGTTTTCCACTGATCCCTCAAAATGATAAAAGCTTATTAATTATCAATTCGGGTATGGCGCCCTTAAAACCATATTTCGCCGGTACTTTGACACCACCGGCCCCAAGAATGACCACTTGCCAGAAGTGCATCAGAACAGCGGACATCGAAAATGTTGGCTTTACATCGCGTCACGGCACTTTTTTTGAGATGCTGGGAAGCTTTTCTTTTGGGGACTATTTCAAAGTTGAATCAATCACTTGGGGCTGGGAATTCATCACCCAAAAGCTCAATTTACCAACTGAACGATTATGGGCATCGGTTTATGAACTGGATAATGAGGCCTATAATATTTGGAAAGATGTAATCGGAATGCCTGAAGAACGGATTGTCAGACTAGGCAAAGATGACAATTTCTGGGAAATTGGTGTTGGCCCATGCGGACCCTGTTCGGAAATATATTTTGACCGTGGCAGGGAATACGGTTGTGATAATCCTGACTGCAAACCTGGATGTGATTGTGACAGGTATATTGAATTTTGGAACCACGTATTCACCCAGTATTCCAACGATGGCAACGGAAACTATTCGGATTTAGCACACAAAAACATCGATACCGGTTTAGGACTCGAGCGCTTAGCCTGCATCATGCAGGACGTGGATTCAATTTTTGCTGTGGATACGATTAAATATGTATTAGATGCTGTTTCACAAATTTCCGGTGTTGAATATCAAAACGGGCAAGTTGATACAGATGTTTCAATCCGGATTATCACGGACCATATGCGCTCCGCTACGTTCATGATCGGTGATAAAATCATGCCAAGTAATGAAGGTCGGGGCTATGTTCTTCGAAGGTTGATTCGTCGTGCAGCCAGACATGGCAAAAAAATCGGCATCGAAGGCTTATTCTTGACGGAGATCATCAGCAAAGTAATCGATGTGACAGGCGAAGCATATCCTGAGCTGGAAGAGCAACGGGATTTCATATCCAAGATTGTACAAAAGGAAGAAGAAAAATTCAGCGAAACATTGAATCAGGGACTTCATCTTTTGGAGAAGGCCTTTGAATCAATCAATGATAACAACAAGGACGGCGTATTATCGGGAGAAATTGCTTTTAAACTACATGACACCTATGGATTGCCATACGAAATAACAGAAGAAATCTGCCACGAACGAGGGTTTGCTGTGGATCTTGAGGAATTTAAGAGATTAATGACCCATCAGAAGCAAGCAGGACAAATTGACGCCGCGACCAGTGATCATGCATGGAAAAAGACCCCTGAGACCAACGATTTTCAGGGAGATACTCTTTTCACCGGCTATGGTTCCACACAGGATACAGCCACAATATTGGGAATTTATACAGAAGAAGGTGCTAGGAAAACTGCAGGTGAGGGGATGTCATGCGACATCATACTGGATCGCACACCGTTTTATGCTGCAGGTGGTGGTCAGGCTGCAGATAAGGGCATCATTGAAAGTACTGGTTTGCGGGCTGAAGTTGTGGATGTCATTAAGCAAAATGGTGTTTATGTTCATCGAATCATCATACATTCAGGTCACCTGAATGTATCGGATCAGATAGACTGTTTGGTCGATATCCAAAATCGAAATGCTACTGCGAGAAATCATACAGGAACCCATATTCTCCATAAAGCGCTTCGTATGGTGCTGGGAGAACACGTACAACAAGCTGGTTCAGCAGTCAATGCAGAGTCGCTTAGGTTTGATTTTAGCCATTTTGAAGCTATGACAAACGATCAGATCAATCAAGTAGAGCAAATCATCAATCAACAGATTTTGATGTTCCACTCGGTGGTCACTGCAGAAATGTCAATGGCAGATGCGAACAAAGAAGGTGCCATTGGTTTGTTTGAGGATAAATACGGTGATTCTGTCCGGGTTGTATCAGTTGGTCAATTTAGTAAAGAATTATGCGGAGGCATTCATGTGACCAACGCCGGTCAAATTGGTGCGTTTCACATTATAAGCGAATCCGGAATTGCGGCAGGTGTCAGACGAATCGAAGCGGTCACCGGTGAAGGAATATTGAAAATATTAATAAATAAGGAAAATATTGTAAACCGTACAGCTGAATTATTAAAAACCAATAATGATATGATATTGGACCGATTATCTTTCATGGCTCAGGAGTTAAGAGAGACGAAGAAGGAGCTTGATGAGCTAAAACGGCAGGGGATGGGTTCTTTATCCAAAACCTTGTTGGATGAAGCTAAGATGGTAAATGGAACCCGACTAATAGCAAACAATTTCCAAAATATGGATATCAATGATTTGAGGGAGCTATCTGATCAAATTAAGGCAACCGAACAAAATTTGGCGTTGGTATTTGCTGCTGAATTAGACGGAAAGGTGACTTTTTTAGTATCATTGACAGATGATGTCGTTTCAAAGGGATACCATGCCGGCAAAATGATCAAAGAGATTGCAGCTGCAGCAGGTGGTGGTGGTGGTGGAAAAGCCGATATGGCCCAGGCCGGCGGAAAAGACCCATCTAAAATTCATGAAGCACTGCTGATTGCCGAGAAATTATTGTAAAAATTCGAAGATTCGTTTATAATATTATCTAGGTAACAATTTGAGAGGAGGAGTCAGAATGGATAAACGAGGTACAATCCTGTTCGATGGGACAGAAAAAAAAGCTCAGTTGACAATTAAAGAGCTTCTGCAGGAGGTGTATGACGCTTTAGACGAAAAGGGATATAATGCAATTGATCAGATTGTTGGCTATATCCTTTCCGGAGACCCTTCCTATATTACCAGCCACAATAATGCCAGAAATATCATTCGGCAAGTGGATCGGGACGATTTGGCAGAAGAACTTCTGCGAAAGTATCTGGACAAATAATTCGAAGCGGGCCAATGGCCCGTTTTCTTTAGAAAGGCATTTATGAGAAAATTAGCATTGGATGTAGGGGATGCCACCATCGGTGTGGCTGTCAGCGATCAACTTGGAATCATCGCACAAGGATTGACTACCATAGAGCGTGTTGGGATTCGAAAAGATGCTGGTAAGGTAATTGATCTCATCAAAGAATATGAGTGTGATACGGTTATTTTAGGGCTTCCAAAGAATATGGATGGTTCCGAAGGTTTTCAATGTCAGAAGGTCAGAGAATTTGCAATCATGCTGGAAAACAAAATGCACAGTACGGGCATGGGAAATATTACCATTTCATATGAAGATGAACGATTAACTACAGTTATGGCAGAAAAAGTATTAATTTCAGGTGACGTCCGTCGTGATGATCGAAAAAAAGTGATTGATAAACAGGCGGCAATTATCATTCTGCAGTCCTATTTAGAGCGAAATAGTAACCATTCGAGAAATGGAGGCTTGGGAATTGAATAGTCAACATGTAGCAAGACCCAATCAACATCAATCTTTACGATTTATCACATTACTATATGTATTATTTTTGTTTGTTACTATATTATTTTCTGGTTGCGGCGAAAATGAACAAATTGTTGGCCAATGGCAGATGACCAAAGTCTTGGTGGGTGACAAAGAATATGATGCAGCGACATTTTTAGATCCAACCAATCAAACCGATGGGTCATTTGTGATTCAATTCTATGGAGATAATACCTTAATTGCAACAGGCAGCCTTGGAACAATGAAAGGCGCATCTGATGGTGAGTGGAAAAAAGTAAGTGAAAATGCATTTTTGCTTACAATCGACAATCAGGAAAGAAGTGTCAAAATGGTTGAGGATTTATTATTTATGGATATTGATATAGAGGATGCTACAATGATAATTATATTTGAAAGAGAATAAGAAATGCGGTAGGGGAAACCTTATCAGTAGATAACAACAAAAGGACCGGAAGGTCCTTATTGGTTTGAAGTAACTATTCCTTAAATCATAATTTAGGGAATAGTTATGAATGGTTGAGCTGTGAACCACCCAAACCTTGCAAATTCAAGGGTTCAGCGCTTCACTGACATTATCGATTCTATTCATTTCGTCTAATAATACTTATATTTATTAAAACTCGGCGACCCTTCTGTCTTCTATCAAATCACCAAAAAAACGAGGCTTTATTTTAGGTTTTAAGCGATTTTATTCTATGGGGTCGACTCATAGTTCCTGTCGTTAAACCGGTATTTTCAACGTTTGCCCTGGTTGAAGTTCTTCTGCAGTAATGTTGTTGATTGACATGATAATATGCACTGCGTATCTTAAATCCATATCATCCGATAGATATTCTCGGGCAATATCCCAAATGGTGTCGCCGTATAAAACTTCTACCACTGTATATTGATCTTTTGTTTGACCTTCAGCATTATTTAGTCCTAAAACTGTATTGGCAGCTGTAACTGTTAACAGCATAATGATCAAAACAAATGCAAAGAAACGAACTCTTGACTTAATCCGATATTTTTTCTTCGTATTCATGACAAAACCTCCACTCTACTCGCCCATTGAACGTCTGTTCTTTTTAATGATAAGCGAATAAATGTTCTTTGTCAAGAGAAATACAAACATTTGTTCTTATTTTTTTATATTTGTTTTTTGTGATTCTTTTTTACTTGGTTTAGAAAGCTTTTCATAGATTTGATCCAGTATTTTAGACAGTCTGGAATGATAGATAATCCCGAAGATAAATAAAATGATAGCAACAACGCCAATGATTATGACGGTAGTATAGTTACCCTCCCCTATTTCTTTACCAATTAACAAACTTCCCATCATCCCAGGTGAGCGACCAACGGTTGAAATAATTAGAAATGCTTTTAATTTCATGTTAGATAGTCCGGCCGCATAAGAGCAAAGATCTTTTGGAACGCCGGGGATGAGATAGATGAGAAAAACTAAGATGTAACCTTTTTTACTATTTATTTTTTGGAGATAATCCTCTATATGACGTTTCCCGAAAAGCACATGTAAAGCATCTTTGCCCAGGAATTGAGCTAAATAATAGGTTGCAATCGTACCCGCCACTGCACCAATTAGAGAAATTAGGAACCCAGCCCAAAAGCCGTAAACCAATCCTGCAGCAAACTGTAATGCCTGACCGGGAATCAAGCTGATGATGATCTGTATCATTTGCAATCCAATATAGATAAAGATACTTTCTGCTTTATACTGATCAAAAAAAGTTTTCACATCCTCAATATCTGAGAACTGCCGGATTATATCCTGTTGAAAAAACCAAATATATAATGGCACACAAACAAGTATCACTACCAATAAGGAAAATTTAAGGATTACCGATATGAATTTGACTCTTTTTCTGATTCTATCTTTTCTCTCTTCCTTCATTAGCTACACCTTATAAATTATGAATATGTCCATTATGAAATAATTCCTGAAGCGCCCGTATGACACCAAATTTACTGTGCTCATAGGTCAAACCACCTTGAAAATAGACATTATAAGGGGGTCTGATTGGGGCATCGGCACTTAACTCAATGGAAGAACCCTGCACAAATGCTCCAGCTGCCATAATGACCTGATCTTCATAACCGGGCATGTCCCAAGGCAATGGATCAACGTGTGCATCAATTGGAGCCGCTGCCTGGATCCCTTTACAAAAGGCTATGACTGCTTCCGGCGTTCCCAATTGGATGGCTTGAATGATATCGCTTCGTTCAGCATTGGGGTCGGGGCATACTAAATAGCCTAAATTGCTGAATACCTGACTACAAAGAACTGCACCTTTCACCGCGCCGTTTACTGTTTTAGGTGCGATAAACAATCCCTGGAACATATTGCGAGTCTGCCCAAAAGTTAATCCGCATTCGCCTCCTATTCCCGGTGAAGTCATCCGATAAGAGACCAAATCGATTAAATCTTGACGCCCTACAATGTAACCACCGGTCAATGCAAGACCACCCCCCGGATTTTTTATGAGAGATCCAGCCATCACATCAACGCCTAGCTGTGTTGGTTCCACAGTATCTAAAAATTCCCCGTAGCAGTTATCAACCATACAGAGGATATCGGGGTTGATGTTCTTTACAAAGGCCGTCCACTCCTGAATTTGTGATATTGTAATGGCCTTTCGCCAACCATATCCGGTGGCACGTTGTAATGAAATCATCTTTGTTTTAGGGGTGATAACACTTTTTAACGCTTTATAATCAATGGATCCATCTTGTTGAAGTTCAACCTGCTTATAAGTAATTCCAAAATCCTTCAAAGAACCTTTGTTTTCACCTCTGATCCCAATGACTTCTTCCAGGGTATCGTAAGGCTTTCCGGTACAATAAATCAATTCATCACCGGGTCTTAGGATCCCTGCAAAGGTCAAAGTTAATGCATGAGTTCCATTGACAATGGTGGGGCGAACCAGCGCTGCTTCGGTGCAAAAAATATCAGCATATACCTTTTCTAATGCTTCTCTTCCAGGGTCGTTGTAGCCATATCCGGTTTGCCAGGCAAAATGCATATCGGAAATTCTATTTTTTTGGAAAGCATCAAGTACTTTATACTGATTAAATGCCATAATATCATCCAACTCTAAAAATCGCGACCGTATTTGTTCTTCAGCATTGCGTACCTGTGTAAGCACCCATGGATTGATGGCAAAGTGATCGGATAAATATTTCTCAGTCATTGTCAGCGATACGTCCGTTGAGTTGTCTTTTGAGTATTGTTCTTGTTGCTGTTGTTGTTGTTGATTCATCGGATTCCTTCTCCCAGGGTATTTACATAAGTGTACTAATAAGTTGTACAGTGATATAGGTTTCAACCAAGGCTGCAATGATAAGGAGTGGTATTACGATTAACACGGTTACCCTAAGACAATTCTGAAGTAAATCTTTCATATTTTCGCGAACTCTATGCCCAACGATTTTTTTTGATAGATTCCAACAGATACTGATGCCCATTGCGTAGCAAAGGAAGACCGCTGTCAGTTCAAAGATGCCATGGGGTAAAATGCCAACTACAATCAATTTCCATAATGGAATTGTAGTCACTTCTGTTGCAGAAAAAACAAGTCCCAAGACTGCAGCATTGGTAAATATACCCAGTATTGGAAGAAATAGAAAAGGAATCAACCCGACAAGAATGCCTAAAATGGAGGCCTGCAAATTATTAAGAAACAACTGAAGCAATGAAATTTCTCCATTCTCCATCAGTCCCTGGAATTTATCAACAACGGTGGATAACAGGGATTGGGTTAAATCTGGATTTTCTCCAAATAAATACGTTGTAAATATGGTGAGCAAAACAAATGTGCTCACCGTGAGGAAAAAGTAAATGCTTAACTCTCGAAAGAGAAAGTCTGTAGCTAACCTATACTGTGTTTTAATCTTTTTCATTGTTTCCGGGCCCTTGTTCCTTTCTTTCGATTTCCCATTCCATGTCATTGACCAAATCTCTCTTGACATTCATTTTATGTGCAGCATAAAGCTGTGTGGTTGTAACTTGTTCATGATCCAGCAAATGCTGAACATCGAAAATGGAGTTTCCTCTTCCAATGAGACTGGTTGCCGCAGTCGCACGTAGCTTGTGAGGGCTGTATCCGCTGTTTCTGGAGGTTTTCATGCCAATCGAAGTATATTTCTTCACCAACTCCCGAATTTGACGCTCAGTCATTCTTTTTCCTTGCAACGATAGGAAAAGAGCATCTTTATGATTTGGATCAACTGAATCAGTCTCATGTCGTTCGTTGTCTATGTAATCACGAACTGTCATGGTAACGGATCGGTTCAAAGGCATGGTAGATTCTTTGCCCCGCTTTCTGTAAATCTTGAATTCTCCCCTTCCAAAGTGGAATGAGGCTACGTTAAGCTGTTGCAATTCGGACAGTCGTAATCCATAAGTTAAGAATAAAATTAAAATTGCCTTGTCCCGTTTCTTTGTCTTTTGCCAATATTCCATTTCTTTGCCTGTCAATCCACTGCCGGTGCTTACTGCATCCAGCATAATCATGACTTCATCATCTTGCAAAGCTTTGATTTCTCTTTCGCCGGGCTTTGGCACCCTGATTGGATCAAATCCATCGGTTATATTTTTTAATAGCAATTGATCTCGGTATAATTGTTTAAACAATACTGAAACCGATGATTTCTTTCTGGCCAGGGTTTTATTGCTGTTTTCGTAGATATAAACCGCATTGTCGGTTTCTCTTTCATATTTTCGGCAGTAATCAATGAAAAGGTTAATATCTACAGATCTGATGCCTTCGAAATCATGCAAGCTTATGTCTTTGGGAACGGTCGCTTGGGTGCAATCTGATTGCTTTATCAGATATTCACAGAAAAAAAACACATCTTGCAAATATGCCAGACGGGTCATGGGCAGAACATTTCCCTTGAGGTATACAAAATATCCATTCATAAACCCGGGCAAACGAAGCTGAATGGCTTCACATTTAGAAACAATATCATGTTCCTTCAAAACCACATTGTCAGGTTTATCGCTCTTGTTGTGAATGATTATCTTTTTTTGTCCAGCCATGTCATTATTTTCTCCATGGAGTCTTCTTCGGTTTGGTCTTCCGATAAATTGAACCATTGCATTTCCGTATAACGTTTAAACCAAGTCATCTGTCGTTTGGCATAATGTCGAGTGTTCTTCTTTATTAAATCTATCGCTGCAGGCAACTCATACTCCCCTTCCAGAAAATCCAAAAGCTCTTTGTATCCGATGCCTTTCATGGCGATATCCGCTGAAGTAAAGCCCATATCTTTTAATGATTTTACCTCGTCTAATAGACCTTTCTCCATCAGCTGGTCCACCCGTTGTTCAATCCTTTGGTATAGTTCGCTGCGTTCCCTTGTCAATCCAATTAGGATCGAATCATAGTCTTTTGTTTTCTGATTGACCGAAGCGAAGTCTGCAAGCCCGGTACCGTTGTAATGAATTGCCTCCATAGCACGAACCACACGTTTTACATTATTGGGATGAATGCGGTCTGCTGCGTTGGGATCTAAATCTTTCAATTTTGCAAATAAAACATCGTTGCCTTGATGTTCGGCTATATCAAATAGCTGTTTGCGGTAGTGAACATCCCTTTGATTAGCACCAAAATCCATATCATATAGCATTGCATTCAGGTACAGGCCGGTTCCTCCTGTAATGACAGGGGTTTGGCCTTGGTCAAAAATTTTATTAACTGCCTCTTTTGCCAACTGCTGGTATCGAACTACAGAAAAAGGTTCCTTTGGATCAACAGCATCTATTAAATGGTGTGGCACCGTTGCCAACTGTTCTTTGTTGGGTTTTGCGCTTCCGATATCCATATATTTGTACAATTGCATAGAATCGCATGAAACGATTTGTCCATTTATCCCAGTAGCGACTTTAATGGATATAGCTGTTTTACCCACTGCGGTGGGTCCTGCAATGACAATGATTGTCCTTTTCACCGGTTACGTCCTCCTGAATTTTCTTTCGATTTCATGTTGAGGAAATCGGATGAAGGTTGGTCTGCCGTGGGGACAAGATAAAGGGTTCTCGCATTGGCTTAATCGAATGAATAGTTCGTCAATCTCTTCGGAAGAAAGATGCTCCCGCCCTTTTACCGCTTCTTTGCATGCATTGGAGGCTGCTTTTGTCAACACTTTGCGATCAGCCAGTTCTGTATCCTCCGTAACATGGTCCAGAAAGTCAGATAAAAATCGTTCGGCTTCTTCATGTGTTAAAAATCCCGGAAT
The DNA here is from genome assembly GCA_041752735.1 of Anaerovoracaceae bacterium. Classification (GTDB taxonomy): domain Bacteria; phylum Bacillota; class Clostridia; order Peptostreptococcales; family Anaerovoracaceae; genus UBA1422. The sequence goes on from JBGSVW010000036.1 coordinate 23,994, forward strand.
TTCCTTGACCAAATAGGTGTTGGGACCGAATGATTCCAATGTATAACCCATTTCTGACAAGACATGAAGCCATGCATCCGATGATTCGCTTTCGGCGATACTACATTTAACGGTAAATGGCATTAAAATTAATTGCTTGAATTTTTCTCTTTTATCCATTTGAGCCAGAATTTGTTCAAATAATATACGTTCATGAGCTGCATGTTGATCAATTAGATACAAAGTATCATCGTCGGTCGCAACAATATAGGTTCCAAATACAACACCTAAAGAAGTCAGCGTTTCAGGATGAAAACGATTGTCTACCGCTTCTATCGTTTGTATCGAAGGTCGTAGTTGCGGGCTTTCAGATGGTACTTTCGCTGTTGAAGTATCTGTACTTATAATGGTTTCTTCAGCAATAATATTCTGCTGCTCTCTTAAAGATGATAATAACGTTATTATGTCAACTTGATTGAAATTCTGGGGTTTATCATGACTGGTTTTAGTATTCTGATCAGAAGTGGATTTGAAAGAGCGTTCTTTCTCTAATCCCGGAATAGCATTTCTTCCCTGTAATGTACTTGCAAGTGAATTACGGACAAAATCCTCAACTTCCGATTCTCTGTGAAATCGGACTTCCCGCTTATTGGGGTGGATATTAACGTCTAAATCTTCCGCCGGCACTTCAAGGAAAAGATAAGCAATAGGATGTCTCCCCTCAAAGAGCCTTTGGGAATAAGCTTTATCTAATGCTCTCTCCATTGGCTTATTGTTTATCACACGTCCGTTGACAAAGAAAATTTGCGATTTACGGTTGGAACGGTGTTCTCCGGGATCTGAAATGTACCCTTCTAAACCATACGTTTCAACCTTTGAGGAGACTGGCAACAACTTTCCGCCATTGATTCTACCGTAAAGTGTATGAATGCCCTGCAATCTGTCTCCATTTCCTTGTGTGGAAAACAAAGGTTGCTCGTTATTAATCATTCGAAATCGAATCATGGGATATGCCAAAGCCATTTGGCTTATAAATTCAATGATTAAACTACTTTCTGTCCCATCGGTTTTCAGGAATTTCAATCTGGCTGGAGTGTTGTAAAATAAATCACGTACAATGATTGTGGTCCCATCCGGACAGCCGGTGGCAGTTTGGGAGAGAACATCCCCGCCTTCGATCAATACCTTATATCCGTTTTTTTCTGATGGTGTTTTGGTGATAATCTCGGTTCGAGAAACGGCCGCTATACTTGTCAAGGCTTCTCCGCGGAATCCAAGGGTGTAAATATGATCAAGGTCATCGGCTTCCTTAATTTTACTGGTTGCATGACGCTGAAACGCTAGGACAACTTGATCTTTTGGAATGCCACAGCCGTTGTCAGTGACACGAAGATAGGATTTCCCTCCATTTTTTATTTCTGCAACAATACTCGTCGCACCGGCATCAATGGAATTTTCTACCAATTCCTTCATAATTGAAACAGGCCGTTCGACCACTTCGCCGGCAGCGATTTTATCTGAGACATGTTTTGGTAGTATGGTAATCATGACTTTTCCTCAAATCTAAACAAAGTAAGCTGTTCTTCTGGTTTGGTTCGATCTCCTTGCTCTTTGATGCTTTCCAGCAATTCAAGTTTGATATTTGCATTTTCCAACAATTCTGCGGGAACTCCGGCCAAATAAGCAACGTGGATGCCATAACTTTTACTGGCGCTACCTTCTACAATTTTATGGAGGAAAACAATTTTTCCGTTTTCATCTGCAACGTCTACCGTAAGGTTTTTGAATCCGGTCAGACCGCCTTCAATTGATGTGAGTTCATGATAATGGGTGGCAAAAAGTGTACGTATCCTATTATTTTTATTACAGAGATATTCAACCAAAGCCCAGGCAATGGAAAGTCCGTCATAGGTGCTGGTACCCCGTCCGATTTCGTCCAAAAGAATCAAACTCTTATCGGTTGCTGATCTTAAAATATATGCAAGTTCACTCATTTCCACAAAAAATGTACTTTGACCCTGTGCAAGATTATCTGAAGCGCCTATCCTTGTGAAGATGCGGTCAGTAATGCCGATAACAGCCCCATCACAAGGCACAAAACAGCCTGTTTGAGCCATTAAAACGATTAAGGCAGTCTGACGCATATAGGTTGATTTTCCAGCCATATTTGGGCCGGTAATCAGCAGCATGGAGGACCCGCTACAATCCATGTAGGTGTCGTTGGGCACAAAGATTCCATCCCGGATGCTTTGTTCTATGACGGGATGACGCCCCTTTTCGATTCTAATCTCATCGCCATCATGCACCACAGGTTTAACATAGCCTAGGCGGCTGCTCACTTCTGCGAATGAAACCAGTACATCCAGAGATGATATAGATTGGGATGTTCGTTGTATGGGATCAATATATCCCTTGATTTCATTGCGTAAGTCCTGGAAAATTTCATACTCCATTTGATTGATTTTGGTCTCGGCATGAAGAACCAAACCTTCCATCTCTTTCAGTTCAGGCGTGATAAATCGTTCAGCATTCACTAAGGTTTGTTTCCGGATGTAATTGTCGGGAATCATATCATATTTTGATCGGGTAACTTCAATATAATAGCCAAAAACCCTATTGTACCCAACTTTTAAATTGGAAATTCCGGTACGATCACGTTCTATGTTTTCAAGACTGGCAATCCATTGTTGCGCATCATAAATTGATGCCTTCAGGGCATCTAGTTCTTCGGAATATCCGGATTGAATCAAACTCCCTTCTTTTATTGTATAGGGAGGGTCTTCTACCAGCGCAGAGGCGATGCTGTCATATACATTCTCCAAGGGCGAAATATTTTCTTGGAGTTCTTGAAGCAGTAAACTATCGCAATCCAATAGGTCCAGTTTGATTTCCGGAAGCACAAAGAGAGAATTTTTTAGTGCGATCAAATCCTTGCCGTTGGCTGAACCGCATGCAATTTTTGCAGTCAAACGTTCAAAATCATAGATTGCTTTGAGACTTTCTTTAATATTATTTCGTGTGATGTAATTCTGAATTAAGCAATCCACTGCATCCAGACGCTCTTGAATTTCCTGACAACGATTCAATGGTTCTCGAAGCCATTTTTTCATTTTCCTACTACCCATTGCAGTATGGGTTTTGTCTAAAACGCCTAACAATGAACCTTGTATTTTCTTTTCATATAACGTTTCAGTGATTTCAAGATTACGCAGCGTTGCTTTATCCAGCGCCATAGTTCCGCCTAAATGATACACTTGTAACCTTTTTAGATGACTTAAACTTTGCTTTTGAGTTTCAAGCATATACTTTAATAAAGCACCCAAAGCAAACAATCCACAAGTCAATTCTCCTAATCCAAGTCCAACAAGAGATTTGATTTCGAAATGAGAATAGATTGTTTGGATTATGCTATCTTTATTATAGTAAGATGACGTTAATTGTGAGAGATAAGCGCCTGTTACCTGTTTGAGATCTTCAAAGTCCCAAAGTTCCTTAAGAGAATCTGGTAAAACAATCTCCCGTGTTCCAATCCGGGCCAATTCATTGTATAAGGCTTCCCAGGACTCTGTTGGCGGAAATTCGGTGACATACCACTCACCTGTTGAAATATCGCAATAAGAAAATCCCACACCGGTTTCATCCACGAAGACTGACGCGAGGTAGTTGTTTTCTTTTTCGTTCAACATGGTTCCATTGGAAATCGTTCCCGGGGTAATAATTTGTACCACTTCACGTTTCACAATTCCCTTTGCAGTTGCAGGATCCTCCACCTGCTCACAAATGGCCACTTTGTAACCACGCTCCACCAATTTGCTGATATACGATTCAGCCGCATGAAAAGGGACACCACACATGGGAGCCCGTTCCTCTTGACCGCAGTTCTTTCCTGTTAATGTAAGTTCCAATTCTTTGGATGCAATATGGGCATCCTCAAAGAACATCTCATAGAAATCTCCCAAACGGAAGAAAAGGATACAATCTGTGTGTTCCTTTTTGATTTCCGTATATTGATGCATCATTGGTGATAGTTTCATAGACTGTCTGTTTCTCCTATTACGGTGTCAATGTCAACGGTTGTGCAGTCGGGATTTTTTGTTAACAACAGTAAATATTCGATATTGCCTTTAGCTCCTGTCACCGGAGAAAACGTGAGATCTTTTGGATATAATTTGAATTCTTGTGCATATTTGATCACTTTGAGGATGACTTCTTTGTGTATTGTTTTGTCCCGAACGATGCCGCCCTTTCCGACTTGCTCCCTACCCGCTTCAAATTGTGGTTTTACTAAGCACACAACTTGGCCATTTTCTTTTAGTAAGGAAGATGCAACGGGCAAAATTAAGTGCAAAGAGATAAATGACACATCAATTGAAATAAAATCAACTTTTTCCGGGAAAGATACACAGTCAATATAGCGAATATTGGTCTTCTCCATATTGACTACTCGGTGATCAGTCCGCAGCTTCCAGTCAAGCTGGCCATATCCCACATCCATGGCGTATACCTTGATTGCACCGTTTCGCAACATGCAATCGGTGAAGCCACCGGTTGAAGCGCCCATATCTATAGCGATTTTTCCTTCTAATGCTAATTGAAAAGAGTCAATTGCTTTTGCAAGTTTCAAGCCACCTCTACTTACATAGGGGCACAAAGGTTCTTTGACAAACAAAACTGACTCCGAATTGGTCATATTTCCTGCTTTGTCAACTCGTATACCGTCAACATATACTAAACCAGCCATCACAGAAGCTTTGGCTTTTTCCCGTGAAGGAAAGAATCCTTTTTCTACAAGCAAGATGTCAAGTCGTTCCTTCAATTGATTTTTGAATCCTTTCTGCTATGCTGTCTGCATCCAACTGATACAGTGCATTGAGTTCATCACAAGAGCCGTGTTCCACAAATCGGTCCGGCCAACCAATATTCAGGACTTTCGTGCTCAAATTCAGTTCATTAAGGTATGATGTTACCTGTTCACCGAATCCGCCAATGGTCATGTTATCTTCAAGTGTAACCAACCATGGCGTTTCGTTTGCGGTTTGAAGCAGCATGTTTGTATCCATTGGTTTGATGAATCTAGGATTTACTATAGCTGCCTGAATGCCTTTTTTGATTAATATGGATTTTACCTCAATCGCAGTGGAAATCATATTTCCTACAGCCCAAATAGTCACATCAACGCCATTTTCAAGCTTTTGAGCACCCTCTGTTAAGTGGACTCTTGAATAATGCACTTCGGGGCTTATTCCTCTTGGATATCTGATTGCACAAGGCCCTTTGATGGTTAGCGCATAATCCATCATTTCTTCCAGTTCCTTGCCATCTCTGGGTGCAAGGATGGTTATATTTGGCATAGACCTGAGGAAAGAAATATCGAACAATCCATGATGAGTCTCTCCATCGGCACCAACGTTGCCGGCCCTGTCGATTGCAAATATAACCGGTAGATTTTGCAGGCATACATCAATGAGTATTTGATCATAAGCACGTTGCAAAAAAGTGGAATAGATAGCCACAAATGGCTTCATTCCACCGGCGGCAAGCCCTGCAGCAAACGTAACCGCGTGCGCTTCCGCTATGCCAACATCAAAAATACGGTCCGGAAACCGACACGCAAACCCGGTGAGTCCGGTTCCATCGGTCATTGCTGCTGTAATCCCGATTATTTTCTCGTCTTTTTCTGCTAATTTGGTTAAATGGTCACCAAATATTTCAGAATAAGTAGGTTGCGTCGAGGTTTTTAAAGAACAACCAGTCGCTGGGTCAAAGGGACCGGTTCCGTGAAATTTCCCAGGAAAAAGCTCAGCATTTTTGTAACCCTTTCCTTTTTCGGTCAACACATGGATGACAACAGGACCTTTAGCTTGTTTCGCCAATTCCATACTGTCCATCAAGGTATGGATATTATGCCCGTCCATTGGGCCCATGTAAGTGAACCCCATTTGCTCAAAAATGACGCCATCGACGATGGCATATTTAATCATATCTCGGAAATGTTGTATTCCCGAATATATTCCTTCTCCCACAACGGGAATTCCTCTGGTCCATCCACGTACCTTTGATTTAAACTGATAGTAACCTGAAGAAACTCTAACTTTATTTAAATGTCGGGATACCGCACCGATATTCTTTGAAATGGACATTCCATTATCATTAAGAATAACGATCACTCTGGATTTTGTACCACCAATATTATTCAAACCTTCATACGCCAAACCGCCCGTCAAAGCGCCATCGCCAATAATAGCAACGGTTTGATGGGTTTCAGCGGATAAATCTCTGGCCTTTGCAAGCCCTGCAGCAATAGATAATGAATTGCTGGCATGACCGGTATCGAAGATATCATGTTCACTCTCAGCTGTCTTTGGAAAGCCACTTAACCCATCCATTTGGCGCAGTGATTCAAACCCCGCAGCTCGTCCTGTTAAGATTTTGTGCACATAGGATTGATGCCCTACATCCCAGATAATCTTGTCGGTAGGACTATTAAATGTTTTGTGCAATGCTAGGGTTAATTCAACGACACCTAAATTGGATGCCAAATGCCCTCCGGTTTTAGATAAGTGGTCAACTAAAAATTCCCTGATATTTCCAGCCAATCCGTTTAGTTCGGTTGTGGACATGTTTTTCAGGTCGGTTGGGAAATCGTAATCGCAAATATTTTTGCTCATTCTGCCCTACTCCTTAAGTATTTCCTTGGTTCTTTTCAAACAACTTCGTACGTATTATTTTGTTCTGCTTTCAAGCTCACGCACCAATTTTGTGAAAAACTCTGCGTTATCGTAGTAAGGTGCCATCACTTCAATTGCTTTCTCAGTTAGTTGATGCATTCTTTCGTATGACTGTTCCAGTCCATAGAGAGCCGGATAAGTGGATTTTTGATTTTTTATGTCAACTCCTTTTGTTTTACCCATTTCAGACTCTTCCCCAACAACATCTAAAATATCGTCAACAATCTGAAAAGCCAACCCAAGATTTTCTGCAAATTCAGTTAATCTGGTCATAGTTTCTTCATCAGCATCTCCAAGATGAGCGCCGGCGCGTATGGCTGCAACGATTAATGCTCCAGTTTTATTAATGTGGATATAATCCAACATTTCTTTGGAATAATGTTTGCCTTCTCCCTCGATATCCGCTGCCTGTCCGGCCACCATGCCTCTGCAACCCGCTCCTTTTGTGATTTCATAACTTGCGCGGATACGTTTTTTCATTTTGTTGGGATCATCAAAATATAAGAACAAATCCCTGTACATGGCTTCGAACGCAGATGTCAAAAGACCGTCTCCAGCGAGGATTGCCATGGCATCACCAAACACTTTGTGATTTGTCGGTTGTCCTCGGCGCATGTCATCGTCGTCCATGGCTGGGAGGTCGTCATGAATTAAGGAATAGGTATGAACATATTCAATGGCGCAAGCATAGGGCAAAGCTTGTTTGATATCGCCTCCGCAGAATTCACAGGCACCCAAAAGTAGTGCCGGCCGTATTCGTTTTCCTCCAGCGGTTAGACTATACCGAATTGACTCACAAATAGTCATACTCTTAGAGTCTACTTCAGGTAAGAAATCTAAGAGATGTGACTCTACTAATGCTTTGTATCGCAGATAATCTTCGTTCATGGCAGTTCTCCTCTATTTTGAGTAGGTTTCAATTTTTTGTTTCGCGTCACGCAGAATTGCATCGCATTTTTTATAGTATTCAATTCCTTCTTCATAGTTTTTTAGCGCATCTTCAAGGGTAATGCTATCATTCTTAAGATTGTCAGCTGCTTTTTCTAATTTTTCCATGGCATCTTCGAATGAGATTGCTTTTTCTTTGTCCATTTTACTTATTCCTCTCAATCTTGGTAATTCTTGATATAAGTTTACCGTCCCGTAATATGATAGAAATGGGATCATCGACTTGAACTTTTTCAATGGTACTTATTAGTGTTCCATCAATTGTCGTTAATGCAGCATACCCACGTCCCATAATTGACTTGGGATTCAGATGTTCAAGTACTTGACGACTGTGGGTCATCAGAGTTGTACGCCGTTCCACATGCTTTTCTGTTTGCGGTTGTATTTGATCGACATATTTCTGATTGCGAAGGGATAACAATTCAATTCTATCTAAAATTCCCTTTCGAAAAGTGCTGAGATCTAATCTGGAAAGTCGTTCGGTTTTTTTGTCAATCCAATATTCCAAGTTTTCCTGTAGTTTGCTGTCTAAAAAATCCAGATAGGTTCTTAATTCTTTTGTATCAGGAACGGCCAGTACTGCTGCAGCGGTAGGAGTTTCTGCTCTTTTATCCGCTACAAAATCAGCGATGGTGACATCTGTTTCATGGCCGACGGCTGATATGATTGGAATGTTAGAGGCATAGATAGCTCTGGCCACTTCTTCCTCATTAAAAGCCCATAACTCTTCCAAAGAACCACCACCTCTGCCAACGATGATGGTATCTACTTCTGGAAATTTACTGTTGACGTTTCTTATACCTTCGGAAATTGACGCAGCCGCTCCCGGTCCTTGAACCAGAACAGGTACGATTAATATATCTACCACTTCATTTCGACCGGATATGATTTTGATCATATCTTGTAATGCCGCGCCTGTCTGAGCAGAAATAATTGCTATCGTTGAAGGAAATCCCGGGATCGATTTTTTGTGGCTTGCATCAAATAATCCTTCACTTAGCAGCTTCTTTTTGAGGGTCTCAAATGCAATTCCTAGATCCCCAACTCCTGAAATTTCAACAGCCTTGACTTGCAAAGAATAATACCCGCCCCGTTCAAAGACGGATACATTGCCAATGGCTATGATTTCCATACCATCCTCCAGTTCAACAGACATGGAAGATGCTATACCCGAAGGTAGAAAGCAATTGATTTTACCGCTTTGATCTTTCAGGCTGAAATAGACATGCCCCGAATCATGATATTTCAAATTGGAAATTTCTCCCAATACAGCTACTTGGTTTAGTAACGGATCAGTTTGTAGCACCCTTTTTATGTAGGCGTTTAGTTGTGATACACTGATAGGCTTCATCGCCATAATTGATTGCCTCCCAAAAGAGCTATGCCAACTGCGTTATCTGAAGAAAAATCGCCAAACAAAGTTGTACCATGTTTCATGTTCTTACTCATATAATCTCGGACAGTTTTACTACCTGAAACGCCGCCAACCATAATGATTTCTTTCAACTTGTATATTTTGCATGCTTCATCTGACACTTTGCAAAGACAATTGGAAATATGTTTAAAAAGCTCAGGGATGAGATCTTCGGTTAAGACGCCTTCTATTAATCTACGCTGGCACTGTGTTTCAATACCAGAGAGATTAAATTCCAATCCCGTTATTGGGATTGGTTTTAGCCAACTTGTACTGGGCTCAATACCATAGGCAAATTGATCCATTTTTTCCCCTGCAGGGAACGCCATTCCCATCGCCACGCCGACTCGGTCTATTAGTTGACCAAAAGCCAGGTCTTTGGAGCCTCCAATGATTTGAATGATACCCTTATCAAATAGTAACAATTCACTGGTTCCCCCAGAAAGGTGAAAGCAAAGGATTCGATCGGCCTCGCGTAATGGAGAAAAATATTTGATTGCCTCGATGTGACCCTCCTGATGGGAGAAATAGAACATTGGGATGTTCAATCGGTTGGCCAATTTTGCTCCGTATTCAACGCCATCCATGAAAACCGGCATATAAGAGCCTTCAACAGGTCTTGGTTTATCTGATACAGCGACTGCACCTATCTGATTGAAATCTAAAACTTGTTCTAACTCAGCTATCATTTTAACTAGATTCTGATGATGTTGAATGCGTGCATCGGATTGTCTCAATCCTCTGGTGCCGAGAGGCACCTTGAGAATTCTCTTCCAATCAAGTAAAACATCACCCTGTTGATTGATTGCCGCTATCGAAGTAGTATATGCGCTGGTATCAATACCAATGACAATTTGATTATGATTCATCGGATAGATTGATTTCTTTGGCTATTTTGCCTAAAACGCCATTTACGAATTTATGTGAAGAGTCGCTACCATATTTTTTTGACAGTTCAACTGCTTCATCGATGGAGACAGCCGCCGGTATATCAACTGCATATAAAATCTCTGCGGTTGCCAATCGCAAAACCGCCAAGTCAGTTTTGGGCATCCGACTCGTTGCCCATTTGTCAGAATGATGGTTTATTTTGTCGTCCAACTCGCTCAAATGCTCTTTAACTATGGCAAAAAGAGTATTAATATACTCCTGATGCTGTTGGGGGATGACTTTACCCGATAGAAACAAATCACGTAATTCGTCACTGCAGTCATCCTGAGCATCCATTTGAAACAGGATATGCATTAAAACTTCTCTGGCTTCAGATCTTGTCATTCACTTTATTACCTTTCCACGCCTTGCACATGTACATTCACGGCCATCACAGCCTTATCAGTCATGGTTTCCACTTCTCTTTTTACGTTTCGCTGCAAATCCCATGCAACAGATGGAATCTTAACGCCATAATTCACCTTGATATACATATCAATGGTGATTCCTGCTCCGGTCTGTGTAATCTTTGTTCCCTTTGCAAGCGGTTCTTTGCCAAGAATATTCTCTGTGATTGAATCAGTAAGACCTCCGGTTAGACCCGCAACACCTTTTGTTCGTGAGGCAGCATTCACTGCGCACACGGCAATAACCTCATCAGGGATTTTTACTGATCCCAGATCTTCTTCATAAATATGATCGCTGTTTTCGATGATTTCCATTACAAATACCTCACCGTATATTATAACAGAAAAAGAGCGGAAATTCCGCTCTTTTTTGTGTAGAATAAGTGTCTTTCGCCCTTGTTCTCAGTAGCTGTTATTGTTGCTATTTAAACAACTCTTTGATGGTCTCAGCGAACTTGCTTTTTTTGTGATAACTTTCGGCTGTGACCTCTTTTCCCATGTCTTCGATTGCTTTCTTTTGCTTCGTATTTAGTTTGGTTGGAACTTCAAGCATCACTTTTACGTAGAGATCTCCCTTCGAAGCACCTCTTGGGCTTGGCAGTCCTTTCCCTTTTAAACGAAAAACAGTACCGGGTTGTGTTCCGGGGGGTACTTTGTAAGTCAGTTTTCCTTCCATGCTAGGAACGGTAATCTGGTCTCCCAAAGCGGCCTGGTTGAAGCTGATGGGAATTTCCAGATGTAAATCCTGCCCCGCACGTTTAAAGAGCTGATGGGGCTTGACCGCCAACACTACGTACAAATCTCCGGATGGACCACCATTTGTACCTGGATCTCCTTGTCCTCTGATGGTGATGACAGAATCATTGTCTACACCGGCTGGGATATTTACTGCTATAGTAATGTCTTTACGCACTTTTCCTGAACCACCGCAAGTGGGACATGGCGTTTCGTTTATCTGGCCTGTACCATTGCACTGATCACAAGGAGCAACACTTTGGAACTGACCAAATGGTGTTCGCTGAACAGTATGGACTTCCCCGCTGCCACCACATTTAGGGCAAGATGTTTTTGAAGTGCCCGGGGCTGCACCGCTTCCATGGCATGTGCCACATTCAACATATTTGTTGATTTTGAATTCTTTTTTTGTTCCTTTGGCTGCTTCTTCAAAAGATATGGTGAGACCCTTTTGCAAGTCTCGTCCTTTCATTGGACCGGTTCTACGCTGTTGCGAAAACCCTCGTCCTCCGAACATACCCCCAAAAATATCAAAAATGTCTTCAAAGCCACCAGCGCCTCCACCACTGAACCCGCCTCCGCCACCAAAACCGGCATTTGGATCAACCCCAGCATGACCAAAGCGGTCATATTTGGATTTTTTGTCCGAATCGGAAAGAATGGAATATGCCTCATTTACCTCTTTGAAGTGATCTTCGGCAGCCTTATCACCCGGATTTTTATCCGGGTGATATTCCATTGCTTTTTTGCGGAATGCTTTTTTGATTTCTGCTTCGGTGGCACCTTTTTTGATGCCAAGGACCTCGTAATAATCTCGTTTTTCTGCCATTGTGGTCTTTGTCCTTCTGCATTAGTTCCTTAGTGTTATCGATTATTTTTCTTCTTCTTTTTTGTCTTCATCTACGACTTCATAATCTGCATCGACTACGTTATCATCGCTGGCACCATCGGAGCCGCCACCCATATTGGAATCAGCACTTGAATCTCCGGTACCGCCCATGTTCATGTCGGGTTCTCCACCTTGTGTCTGCTGGTACATTTTAGCAGAAATTGTATGGAATTGTTCGGTTAGTTTTTCTAGGTTTTCTTTGATTTCAGCAACAGTACCGTTTTCAAGAGTTCGGGCAAGATTCTCCTTAGCTTCGGTAATGGTTGCCTTTTCGTCTTCTGTCAATTTATCATTCAGATCCTTCAGGTTCTTCTCTGTTTCATAGATTAGCGTTTCTGCCTGGTTGCGTACCTCTACTTCTTCTTTCTTTTGTTTGTCTTCATCAGCATACATTTCTGCTTCTTTGATCTTCGCATTGATTTCATCATCCGTAAGTTTGGTGGAGGATGTAATGGTGATTCGTTGTTCTTTGCCGGTGCCCATATCCTTGGCACTGACATTCACGATACCATTGGCATCAATGTCAAATGTAACCTCAATCTGAGGAACGCCTCTAGGCGCAGGTGGAATTCCTGAAAGCTGGAATCTGCCCAGTGTGATGTTTCCGGCCGCCATATCCCGCTCGCCTTGCAAGACATGGATGTCAACAGCTGTTTGACTATCCGCAGCGGTAGAGAAAATTTGACTCTTCTTAGTTGGAATTGTTGTGTTTCGCTCAATCAATCTTGTCGCAACGCCACCTAGCGTCTCAATAGAAAGGGAAAGTGGTGTAACATCCAACAGTAGCACATCATGTACTTCACCTGTTAAAACACCCGCTTGAATGGCTGCACCGATGGCTACGCATTCGTCCGGATTAATTCCCTTAAACGGATCTTTGCCTGTGATACTTTTGACTGCTTCTTGGACAGCCGGAGTTCTAGTGGAACCACCAACCAGTATAACTTTTTCGATATCGCTGTTTGTTACACCTGCGTCTTTCATTGCCTTTTTCATCGGTTCAATTGTCTTTTTAACCAAATGAGCTGTCAATTGATCAAACTTTGCGCGGGTCAGGTCCATATTCATGTGTAAAGGTCCTGCATCACTAACAGTGATAAATGGCAGGTTAATGTTGGTTGACTGAGAAGAAGATAATTCTTTTTTTGCCTTCTCCGCAGCTTCTCGAAGTCTTTGCAGTGCCATTCGGTCTTTTCGTAAATCGATGCCGTTTTCTTTGCCAAAGGTATCTGCCATGTAGTTCATGACGATTTCATCAAAGTCATCTCCGCCTAGTTTGTTATCACCGTTGGTAGCGAGCACTTCAAAAACACCATCGCCCAGTTCTAATACTGATACGTCAAATGTACCACCACCCAGGTCATAAACCAATATTTTGTGGTGGCCCATTTCTTTATCCAAGCCGTATGCCAAGGATGCAGCGGTTGGTTCATTGATAATTCTTTTTACGTCCAGACCGGCAATTTTACCGGCATCCTTAGTAGCCTGCTTTTGACTGTCGGTGAAGTATGCAGGAACTGTTATGACAGCCTCTGTAACTTTTTCGCCTAAGTATGCTTCTGCATCGGCCTTTAATTTGCCTAGAATCATGGCAGAAATGTCTTGTGGCGTATATTTTTTGCCATCAATATCAACCATAAAGTCGCTGCCCATATGTCTTTTGATGGAAGAGATTGTTCTCTCCGGGTTTGTGATTGCTTGTCTTTTGGCTGTTTCACCAACCAAACGTTCTCCACCTTTTGTAAAACCAACAACCGAAGGTGTTGTTCTGTTGCCTTCAGCATTTGCAATGACTACTGGGGATCCGCCCTCTAGGACGGCCACACAGGAATTGGTTGTTCCTAAGTCTATTCCGATTACTTTTCCCATTTCTAATTTCTCCTTTTTGTTATTTATATCTTTTTTGCTTTATTAATTTATTGATTATTAATTTGATTTGATTTTTATTCTGCCACTTTAACAATCGCTGGTCTGATGACTTTGCCATTCATTATATACCCCTTTTGGAGTACCATTGAAACATGACCACTTTTAATGCTATCTGCATTTTCCATCATGATTGCATGGTGGAAATTCGGATCGAATTCCGCTTCTGTTGCCGGGATTTCTGTCACTCCTGCTTTATTGAGAACGGTTTTGAACTGATCGATTATTAAAGTCATGCCATTTCGAAACTGCTCTTCCGAACCGGGATCTTGTTCCAATGCTCGTTCGAAATTATCCAATACCTCGAGTAAAGAAGTAACAAGTTTTTCGTTGGCAAATGCATGAATTTCAGTCCGCTCTTTTTCGGAACGTCGTTTATAGTTCTGGAAATCCGCCATTAGCCGAAGGTATTTAGTGTCTGCATTTTCTTCAGGCTCAGGCTTTTCTTTTTGTGCTTCCGGCTCAACTATAACATCTTCTGACTTTGCCTCTTGTTCCTGTTGATTTATGTTTTGTTCCTGTTTAATATTTTCGCCATCTTGTTTCTCATCGTGGGTCTTTTTTTGATTGGTCATCTGAATTATTCCCTCCTGTCAGTTTGAATGAATTGCTAAGATTTTCGGATAAGTATTCAATCACGGAAGTGATCTGATTATATTTCATTCTGGTAGGACCGATTACGCCTAGCTTGCCGACCAACCTGCCATCAATATGGTAAGTTGCGGTGATGAGGCTGCAATCTTTCATGAAATCATCCGTATTCTCATTGCCTATGGTAATGATAATCCCGTCTTCCCGATTGCTCATGGTTTTTGTAAAGTCTTCTTTTTTGGATATCATTTCCATGAACATTTTGGCTTTCCCCAGATCGTTGAATTCAGGGATTGAAAATATATTTGCCAACCCATCCATATATAGATTGACATTCAACATTTTTTCTAGGTTTCTCATAAAATTTGGCATGATGTTCATTGCCAGTCTGCTCATGGCCTCGATATCAGTCTCAAATGATTGAATGATATCAATTTTTAGCGCTTCACTAAGCGTTTTCCCTTTGAAGTTGTAAGTCATTGACTTGGATAAAATGCTTAATGTTTCTTCAGAATAGGGATAATTCATTGGTAATGCGGTATTTGATACCTGACCATTTTCCGAAACAATCATCAAAACGACGGTACTTTCATCAACCGGCAGCAAATTTATAAAGCGAATGGTATCTTGATCCTGTTTTGGGGTTAATGCAAATGAGGCCAAATTAGTAATTTCGGATAATATTTTTGCTGCATGTTCAATGGTTTTATCAAGTTCCGTCACATTCTCGTATAGTTTTGATGCGATTCGGTTTTTTTCTTCTGGGGACAATTCGTACTTACCCATCATTTCATCAACGTAAAGACGATACGCTTTTTCTGAGGGTACCCTACCTGCCGAGGTGTGTGGATGAGTTAAGAATCCCATTTCCTCTAAATCCGACATTTCATTTCGTATGGTCGCAGGAGAAACGCCTAGGTCATATTTTTTTGATAAAGTTCTTGAACCGACCGGTTCGGCGGTACTAACAAAGTCGCCGATGATGGCCTGCAAAATCTTTAGTTTTCGTTCGTTTAAGCTCATACTTATACTCCTGTCAGACATTAACCGGATTCATCACCGGCTGCCTCACTGTTAGCACTCGAATATAGTGAGTGCTAATCTATTCATAATTTACCATCATACAAGCATGTTGTCAACAATTATTTCATATATTTTATAAGCTTGTATGGAGTTTTCGCAAATAAATAAAGCGCCTCATTGTGACGCTTTATTGCAAACAAATTTTGTATTTAGTCTTCCCATCCCATGGAACGTTCCACTGCTTTATGCCACTTCTGTAATTTTTTCTGCCTATCAGCAATCTCCATGTCTGGCTTAAAAATGCGGTCAATCTGACTATTGGAGGAAACATCACCCATATTCTGCCAAAATCCGGTAGCTAAACCTGCCAAATATGCAGCCCCCAAGGAAGTGGTTTCGATTACTTTTGGACGTATGACTTCAATGTTTAATATGTCAGATAGAAATTGCATCAGAAAGTTGTTGGCACATGCCCCGCCATCAACTTTTAAAAAGGTCAAAGGAGTTCCGGTGTCCCCAGACATAGCTTCCACCAGGTCCAAGGTTTGAAATGCTATGGATTCCAAGGTTGCCCGGATTAAATGGTTTTTATTGGATCCTCTGGTTAATCCAAAAACTGATCCTCTTGCAAAAGAATCCCAGTGTGGCGCGCCAAGACCCACAAAGGCAGGTACTACATAAACTCCATTGGTATCTTTGACAGACATTGCCATCGCCTCAGATTCAGCGGCCGTATCAAACAA
Source organism: Anaerovoracaceae bacterium (assembly GCA_041752735.1). Lineage (GTDB taxonomy): Bacteria > Bacillota > Clostridia > Peptostreptococcales > Anaerovoracaceae > UBA1422. The sequence continues at coordinate 40,307 of JBGSVW010000036.1, forward strand.
CTTCAATTCATCCCGCAACCATTGCACCGCTGCACCAGCCACAAAAATGGAGCCTTCTAAGGCATAATTAATTTTGCCATCGATTCCCCAGGCGATGGTAGTTAGGAGTCCATGTTCAGATAATACAGGTTTATCTCCTGTATTTAGTAGCATAAATCCGCCTGTGCCATAGGTCATTTTAGCTTCTGCTGCCTGAAAACAGGTTTGCCCAAATAATGCGGCCTGCTGGTCGCCGGCAGCACCGGCAATGGGAATCTCTGCACCAAAAATCTTCGCTGAAGTTGTTCCGTATAGTTCGCTGCTGGGAACCGGCATTGGCAGCATTTGGATAGGAACATGCAGTAGTTTCAGCAACTCTTCATCCCAGGTTAGTGTATTGATGTTGAACATCATGGTACGGCTTGCATTGGAGTAGTCTGTGACATGAACTTTTCCATCTGTCAATTTCCAAATCAACCAAGTTTCTATAGTGCCAAACAGCAAATCTCCTGCTTTTGCTTTTTCACGAGCACCGGTCACATGGTCTAAAATCCATTTTAGTTTTGTACCGGAAAAATATGCATCAGGTAATAGACCTGTTTTTTGTCGAATCATTTCGGAATGGCCTTCTTCGATTAGTTTATTACATTCGTCCGCAGTTCGACGACACTGCCAGACGATAGCATTGTAAAGCGGCTCCCCTGTTTCACGGTCCCAGACAACGGTTGTCTCCCGTTGATTTGTAATACCAATAGCATGGATATTGTCTGTGGTCAGATTCACCTTCGCCAGTGCTTCTTGAGCAACACCAATTTGGGTTGACCAAATTTCCATAGGATTGTGCTCTACCCAGCCTGGTTCCGGATAGTATTGAGTAAATTCCTTCTGGGCCTGACTTACAATCTCACCTTTTTTATTGTATAGGATGCACCTTGAGCTGGTGGTCCCCTGGTCCAGCGCCATTATGACTTTCTTCATTTTTTCATTCTCCCATAATTTACCATTTATACAAATTCCGACATGATTTCATTGGATTTGTCAACTCCGGTTTCTGTAATCCATAGTCTTCCTGTTTTTGGATCAGACCAATCCAATAATCCTTGTGCGCGATATCGGTTAAGTTGATCCATATTGCTATTAAATATTTGAAAAAAATCTTGTCCAAAACAATGTGAAAACTCTTCAAAAGAAATGCCTTGGGTTTTTCGCAGCCCAGTAAATAAAAATATGCCAATGGCATCTTTTAGCGAGTCCTGTCGCAATGTCGTTGTATTAATGGGCAGCGTTTCGTTTTTTATCTGAGAGGACCATAATTCCAGCTCAGATAAGTTTCGCCAACGTTTTTTATTGATATAGGAGGAAGCATTGAGCCCAATGCCTAAGAATTCTTCAAAAGACCAGTATTTGATATTATGTTTGCATTCATAACCAACTTTGGCAAAATTTGAAATTTCATATTGCTCATAACCATGATGCTTCAGAAATTCAATTGCATAATGATAACATGCCCGGTCAACCTCCACATTCACCAAAGGTAATTTTTCGGATTTATAATCATTGTAAAGCGCTGTACCTTCTTCGATTTGCAACGTATATAAAGAAAGATGGTTTGGTGATAGGGATACAGCCGTTTGCAAGGTCTCTTTCCATTGTGGGAGGGTTTGTCCAGGCAATCCGAACATCAAATCAAGGCTGATGTTATTAAAACCTGCCTCTTTGGCCAAATAGATTGCGTTCTTAGCGGATTTTGCGTCATGTAATCGCCCAATTGCAGCTAAAATATTGTCATCAAATGACTGAATGCCGATACTAATGCGATTAACCCCAGCCTTACGGTACATGTGCAAATTATCCGCAGTCAGTGTATTTGGATTTGCCTCCATAGTGATTTCAGAATCATTCGTAATGGGCCAAACATCACGGATCCCTTCCAATAAAATGCTCATATCATTTCCGTTGAGAATTGACGGTGTGCCTCCACCAATATATATGGTGTCTATGATAAATTGATTGGTTCCCTCTTCCTTGGCAATTTTTTCAAATTCACTCTGTTGAAGGCGGGACTGTGTTATCAGGTTTTTAATATATTTTTGAATCACAGTAGTAGGCTGGTCGACCAAAGAAAGGAAGCCACAATAACTGCACTTCCTTTGGCAAAACGGAAGATGGATATATAGCCCAATATTCCTGTTTGGTTTGTTTCTATTATTTATTGTCATCATATTTCAGAACAGCAGTAAATGCTTCCTGTGGCACTTCAACTTTGCCGAACTGACGCATTCGCTTCTTGCCTTCCTTCTGTTTTTCCAGCAATTTCTTTTTACGGGAAATGTCACCACCATAACATTTTGCAATGACATCTTTTCTGTAAGCACGTACAGTTTCTCGGGCGATGACCTTCTGTCCGATGGAAGCCTGGATGGGTACTTCGAATTGATGCATCGGGATAACTTCCTTTAACTTTTCACAGACAAAACGACCTCGGGAATAAGCCTTCGATTCATGGACGATCATTGAAAATGCATCCACAAGTTCTTTGTTCAGCATTATGTCCAACTTGACCAGTTTTGATTTCTCATATCGCAGGAATTCATAGTCCAACGATCCGTAACCCCTCGTTTTGGACTTTAGCGCATCGAAGAAATCATAGATTACTTCGTTCAAAGGCATTTCATAATGTAACTGAACACGTGTTGGGGTAATATACTCCATATGGAGTAATCTCCCGCGACGCTCCTGACAAATTTCCATGATAGAACCGACATAGTCCTTGGGAAGAATAATATCCGCCTTGACAATGGGTTCTTCGATATGATCTATTTCTATGATATCCGGTAGATTTGATGGGTTTTGAATCATCTCCTCTTTGCCATTGTTGAGAAATACCTTGTATATTACACTTGGCGATGTGGTGATTACACTAAGGTTAAATTCTCTTTCAAGTCGTTCAACGATAATCTCCATATGCAATAGGCCAAGGAATCCGCAACGGAATCCAAATCCGAGAGCTGCAGAAGTTTCGGGCTCGAAATGGAATGCCGCATCATTGACTTGAAGCTTTTCAAGAGCATCACGAACACCCTCGTATTTTTCGCCCTCAGCAGGATAAATCCCGCAATAAACCATGGACTGGGCTTTCTTATAACCCGGTAAAGCATGATCTGTCGGGTTGCTTTCAGAAGTAATGGTATCTCCCACTCTGGCATCACGCACTTGCTTGATGCTTGCGCAAATATATCCTACTTCTCCAGCCCGTAGCGCATCGCATGGTATAGCTTTTGGAGTGAAATTGCCTACTTCTGTTACTTCGTATTTTTTCTTTGTATTCATCAGTCGGATCACATCGCCTGCACGAACGGTTCCTTCAAAGATACGGGTATAGATTACCACACCAAGATAGTTGTCATAAAAAGAGTCGAAAATCAATCCCTTAAGAGGCGCGGTTTCATCTCCTTTTGGTGCAGGAATCTTGTGGACAATCTCTTCCAGCAGTTCTTCAACGCCGGTTCCTTCTTTAGCTGAAATCAAAGGTGCGTCTTCAGCATCAATTCCAATAATTTCTTCAATTTCAAGTTTGATTTCGTCCGGTCTTGCGCTGGGCAGATCTATCTTATTTAAAACAGGAAGAATTTCAAGATTTTCTTCCAATGCAAGGTAAACATTTGCCAAGGTCTGGGCTTCCACGCCTTGTGCAGCATCTACAATAAGAATTGCACCTTCGCAGGCAGCCAGACTTCTTGATACCTCGTATGTGAAATCAACATGACCCGGGGTGTCAATCAAATTAAAGATGTACTCATGTCCATCTTTGGATTTAAATACCATACGTGTAGTCTGAAGCTTGATGGTAATGACACGTTCACGCTCTAATTCCATATTATCCAGATATTGCTCACGCATATCTCTCATCGCCACAGATCCGGTCTTTTCGATCATTCTATCCGCTAATGTCGATTTGCCATGGTCAATGTGAGCGATAATGCTGAAGTTGCGTATGTATTGTTGATATGAATTCATAAGTTCCTCTTTCTTAAGCTTAGTTTTGTCCCACTCATTCTACTTGAAAAAGTGCTTGATTTCAACACGCAAATCAGATATACTGACACATGCGAGTTTTGCTAACTAAAATTTACAGAAGTGGGGTGAAAACAACAATGGCAAATATTAAATCCGCAAAGAAAAGAATCCTGGTCATCGAGAAGAAGACTGCTAGAAACAGAAGAGTAAAAGCTCATCTAAAGACTGTTTTGAAGAGTTTTGATGCAGCCATCGCCGCAAGCGATTTGGAATCCGCAAAAGAACATCTTGCACTGGCAGAAAAGAAGCTGAAACAGGCTGCGGCCAAAGGCACAATCCATACCAATGCTGCTGATCGCAAAGTATCACGATTAACCAAGAGATTCAACAAAGCCCAAAAGGCAAACTAACTCACCCGTCCCCACGCGCGTATAAGTTAAATACGCAAACATAACAAAAGAAAAAAAGATGGAAGTGTCTCCCATCTTTTTTGTTGTGTCTTTTTATAGATTTGCATTCCTTTTAATTTTTTTCGTGGTTGTTTTGACAAAATCATCGGCTCGGACCACGATACTTCTGATCCTCTTATAACTTGGAAGCTTTTCGTTGATGCTGTGTAAGCTTTCTTTCAGGATATCATGGATTTCTATTTCGGTTTTGTCTTTGCCGAAATCTGCTTCGATGGCCTCTGTATCCGGTATAATCTGGACTGCCACTGACATTCCTTCACCCTTGTCATCCTCTAATCCGTAGACCATGGATTCTTTTACGTAAGGGTTGTTCTTCAATAGTTCTTCTAATTCCTCCGGATAAATGTTTTTGCCTGTTTTTGTGACGATAACGTTCTTTTTACGACCTGTGATATATAGCCAATCATTCTTATCTATAAATCCCAAATCACCTGTATGGAACCAACCGTCTATAATGACTTCCGCTGTTTTTTCGGGCATTTTGTAGTAGCCTTGCATAACATTGGGGCCACGGTAAATAATTTCTCCAATACCATCTTCATCTGTATTGATAATCTTCAGTTCACCACCTGGAAGTGCTCTTCCGCATGCCCCGGGTTTTCGGTATAACATATCGTACTCAAAGTCCGAAACGCCTGAAGCCAAAGGCGCAGTTTCTGTTAGCCCGTAGCCGATGGTAATTTCAAACCCAAGATCAATCAAACCTTTGACAACTGTTGGATTGATAGAGGCGGCTCCGCATACAAAAAATCTGAGATTACCTCCAAAGTTTCTGTAAACAGAACTAAATATCTGTCTTCGTTTATCAATTCCCAGTGCCAGCAAGGTTTTGTTTATACGAATGGCTGTTTTGAGAATGCCATCTTTTTTGGTTTCTTTTGCCTGTTTCCATATCTTTTCATATATCGATTCGATGATTAAAGGAACTGCTACAAGAATGCTGGCTTTCGATTCCTGCAGATTTTTGACAACATATTTTAAACCTTCATAAAATGCAATGGAGGATCCCTGGAATAAGATGACCATAATACCTATGGTAGATTCAAATGTATGGTGAATCGGTAGAATGGACAAGCTACGATCGTTTTCCTGCAGTTGGCACATCTTCGACACGCCTTTTACAACAAATGTTATATTTTCGTGGGACAACATAACACCCTTCGGTACATCAGTAGTGCCGGAGGTAAATAAGATAGCGGTTGTTGCTTCAGGATCAATAACCGCATCTACAAAGCGCTTGTCGCCGGCAGCCAATAACCGACTACCTTCTTGCATCATCGTCTGAATATGTGAAGACTCTCCCGGTCGGTCTATTTCGTAAGGATCCATATTAAAGATATACTCGATGCCAGTCTCCTTTAGCGTATCGACAAATTCAGGGGTTGTGAATACAGCCTTACACTCGCCTGCCCTAATCAAGTTTTTGATTTCTAATGGACTGAGTTCTTTGTCTAAAGGAACCACGACTCCGGTTCCGTTGACAATACTAAAATAGGCCACCACCCATTGATAACAATTAGGGCCGATGACCGCGATTTTTTCGCCTTTTAGGCCAAGATGCATCAGATACGTACCAAGAGCATCCACATCTTGTTTCACTTTGTGGAAACTGACTTCTGTATATTCCCCGCCTTTTACTTTCTTTGTAAGAAATGCAGGCTTGTCATCAAAAATATCAGCACCAGAATCTATTAAGTCCTTCATGGAAACCAGAGGCCTGATTTCATGGTATTTTCCGTGTTTCATAAGTACCTCCATTGTGATATAATTCAGTTGGTAGTATTAAAATTATACAACATTCCATTTAAGAAAGGAAGAGAAACTTGAGTACACATATCAATGCCGCCAACAAAGGCGATATAGCAGAAAGCATCCTCCTTCCCGGAGATCCTCTTAGAGCAAAATACATAGCAGAGACATTTTTAGATAGTCCTGTACAATATAATCAAGTACGTAATATGTTCGGTTATACCGGCAAATACAAAGGTGTCCCGGTATCTGTACAAGGCACCGGTATGGGCTTGCCATCCATGGGTATTTATTCTTGGGAATTGATTGCTGAATATGGCGTCAAAAATTTGATTCGTGTCGGTACAGCCGGTTCCTTCCACAGTGATATAAAGATTAAAGATGTAGTTGTTGGAATGGCTGCCTCAACAGACTCAAATTATATTCATGCTTTTGGGATAGATGGCAATTTTGCGCCATGCGCCAGTTGGGCACTGATGGAAAAAGCGTATCTGGCTAACCAATCCTTGGGTCTTTCCATGCGACCCGGAAATATCATCAGTTGCGATGTATTCTATGAAACAGACCCTGATTGGTGGAAAAAATGGGCCAAAATGGACGTTTTAGCAGTTGAAATGGAAGCCGCTGCTTTATATATGAATGCTGCATATCACAGAGTCAATGCATTGGCTATGGTAACCATAACAGACCACTTCATCACCGGAGAACGTTGTACCGTTGAAGAACGCCTCTATGCTTCAGATGAAATGATTCTGCTTGCCTTAGAAACCGCTATTTTATAGCATCTATTGCCTTTCATTTTAGGAGTATTCGCTTTGAAAATACAAGAATCAGCAGAAAATTATCTAGAAACTATTTTGATATTGCATCGAAGAAACGGAATGGTTCGTTCCATCGACATTGTCAATGAATTAAATTATGCAAAACCAAGCATAAGTGTGGCCATGAAGCACTTCAAAGAGAATGGTCTCATTACCGTCGATGAAAACGGTTATATATCATTAACAAAAGACGGTAGTGACATTGCCGAAAAAATGTATGAACGTCACACGTTTCTGACTAAGGTTCTGATTCAGTTGGGAGTCGACGAAGAAATCGCTAAGGTGGATGCCTGTAAAATCGAACACCATATCAGTGATGAGGCATTTGAGATGATTAAGCAACATAGCGCAAAGCAGCGGGGGTGATTTCAATCTATTATTTATTCACAACGCTCACAGGAATCCTGCTGGCGGTCATGGTAGTGGTCAACGGGCGTTTGGGTCTATTGATTGGTCTTTATTTATCCTGTGTTGTCATCCATCTGATTGGTCTTGTCGGATCTAGTTTTATAATCACAGCAAAAAAACAAATTCCTTTTCGACACATAAAAATTCCTCTCAAATTATATTCGGGAGGCCTTTTTGGTATTGCTACCGTATTATTATTCAATGCAGCCTATGATAAAATAAGTGTGACTGCGTTAGTAGCCTTAGGACTACTGGGTCAAGCAATATCTTCCCTACTTGTCGATCATTATGGTCTCTTCGAAATGCAAAAACGACCATTGGTAAAAAAACAAATACCCGGTTTACTAATGGCAGCCTTTGGCATTGTATTAATGCTTCGAGGGTTTTCTGCCGAAAGCATCTTGCCTGTATGTCTGGCTCTGTTGACAGGAGTCACCGTTGTCGCTTCCCGGACCATTAATGGCGCACTTGGTAAACGGTCCACTGCATCATTATCTGCCTGGTACAACCATTTGGTGGGACTGATTGGTTCAATAGGTATATATGCAATCTTAGGATTCCCGGGTGTAAATCCATTTCATGAGATCACACTTGCCAATTCATGGATTTTTACCGGAGGGCTGTTAGGGGTACTTGCTGTGACTTCATCGAATTTTTTGATTCATCATGTATCATCATATTCCATGACATTATTGGTCTTCATCGGACAAATCACCGGCGGTGTGTTATTGGATATCTTTCTGGAAGGTAGCTTCTCGCCAATTCAAATACTCGCCGGAATGATTATTGTCATAGGCTTCAGTTTAAACGCATATATGACCAAACCTTCCATAGAATCAATACAATGATATATTCAGCTCAAATCAACACAATTATCGAATACAAAAAACCATTGATATACAATGGTTTTTTTAGTCTTTATTATATGGCGGAGGGTGTGGGATTCGAACCCACGTGTCCGTGAAGACAAACTGATTTCGAGTCAGCCCCGTTATGACCACTTCGATAACCCTCCGAATTAAATAATGAACTCGCTTATTTATTAAGCGGATTTTTGAAGTCAGGGATGATAAAATTCATAGAATTTGGCACTATTTCGATTACCAGTGGACCGGCGACTTCAAGTTCACCATCCACACAAATACGGGTATCCCCTTCATTTGGTGTAATTTTAATCCGTTTCATTTGTTGATACATCAGTAACTTTTGGGCTTTTTTGTCACTTAGATGCGTACCCTTGACATACTTAGGTAACAAATGTATGAACAGACGTCTGCTTGCGTCTTTGATTACTTGTACATCCAAAAGCCCGTCGTTGGCTTTTGCCAGCGGTAAACCTTTGATTCCTCCGCCACAATAACTCCCAATGGCTACTGCCACTAAAAGCATCTTGCCATCGTATCCGGACCCGTCTTCAAACTCTAGTTTTAGATTGGCTCCGTTTTTCTTAATTAGCTCAACAAAAATTCCCAGCAAATATGCCAGCGATCCACTAATCAGCGGCAGTTTCTTGAGCTTAGCTACACGGTAAACCACGTTGGCGTCAAATCCGATGTTCATCATATTGGCGCAATACCTGCTTTGTTCCTTGCCGTCAATGATACCACTGTAACGGAATAAGTCTACTGAGATGCTTTTTCCTTTCAGCTGATCTTCAATGTCCAAAAAGGCTTCTAGGGTATTGTAATCCCTGACATAATCATTACCGGTTCCGGTAGGTACCAGTCCGATTTCAACATTTGGATATCCAAAACAACCGTTGACAACCTCATTGATTGTGCCGTCTCCCCCACATGCATAAAAACGAACCGCCTCCTCTGGCAACTTGCCTTGGCATACGGTTCTTGAATATCTCTCGGCATCCTTGATTCCCTGCGTAAAATAGATTTCTACTGTTTCGCCCAGGGTTGCTGCTACATTCTTAATTATTTCTGCAAAATCAGACGCGCCGCCTTGTCCCGCGGCTGGGTTTAAAATAAATATTTTTCTCATGATGACATTTTACAAATAATCGACCAGATTAGCAACAGAAATATTTTAAATGACGAGGAATTCATGTATAATGTGGGTACAATATTACTTTCTTGAGATTGGAGAACAAATATGGATACAAGAATATTGAAATTGGCTAAATTGCTGGTCGAATACTCGTGCGAGATACAACCTGGCGAAAAAGTACTTGTCAGCTATGAAGGCGAGTCAACAAGACCGTTGGTAAAACAGATTATCAAAGAAATTTATCGAGTTGGCGGAATACCATTTGTCGAAATTAGAGATTCACAAATGATTCGTGAAATCATGCTAGGATGCCAAAAGGAACAAATCGAATTTGCAAATGAAATCCAGCTGGCTCAAATGAAAGGCATGCAGGCGTATATTGCAGTGCGCGGAAGTTCAAACTGTTCCGAGCTTGCAGATGTTCCCGCAGAGAAACAGAATCTATATTACCAAGTGCTTCAACCGACTCTGGATTACCGTGTAAACCACACAAAATGGGTAGTCATGCGTTATCCTAACGATTCCATGGCACAGCTCTCAAACACCAGTTTAGAGGCCTTTACGGACTTTTATTATGATGTTTGCACCTTGGATTATTCAAAAATGGGGAAAGCCATGGATAAACTGGTTAATTTAATGGAAAAGACCGATAAAGTCCGATTGGTAGGTCCGGGAACAGATCTCAGTTTTTCCATCAAAGGTATCCCGGCAATCAAGTGCAGCGGAGAAAAAAACATCCCGGATGGCGAAGTTTATACAGCACCGGTTCGTGATTCCATGAATGGCATCATTTCTTACAATACACCTTCCGAAGAGCAAGGATTTACTTATGAGAATATCGTTTTCAAAGTGAAAGATGGTAAGATCGTAGAAGCAACAGCCAATAACACCACTCGAATTAATGAGCTACTGAATACCGACGAAAATGCCAGGTATTTTGGAGAGTTTGCAATTGGTGTGAATCCATATATCCTGCACCCAATGAAGGATACACTTTTCGACGAGAAAATT
>JBGSVW010000037.1:0-5052 GCA_041752735.1 Anaerovoracaceae bacterium
AGCACAACAGACCCCAGCCAGATCGGCGGCGGCGTCGCGTTCGCACCCAAACCCAGAAGCTATCGGTATTCATTGCCCAAGTCCCTTCGAAGACTTGCAATGAAATCCATACTCTCAGCTAAAGTGCTAGAAAACGAAATGATCGTTCTGGACACACTGACCATGGATGCACCGAGAACCAAAGACATGATCAAAATTCTTGAAAATATCAAAGCAGGGAAGAAAGCCTTGATCGTCATGTCTGCCAAGGACGAAAACGTTATCAAGTCAGCAGCCAATATCCCGGGCGTTCGCACGGTGTTGGTCACAACCATGAATGTGTATGAAATTATCAACTACACCAATTTCATCATCACCAAGGATGCTGTAAATAAAATTGAGGAGGTGTATTCATAATGAGAACCGCCTATGACATTATACTAAAACCTGTTATCTCCGAAAAAAGCATGGCAGATGTTCAGGTCAGAAAATATACATTTAAGGTTGCAGTAAACGCCAACAAAACTCAGGTTAAGATGGCTGTCGAAGAAATCTTCGGTGTGGATGTTGATAAAGTCAACATTATGAACGTAAACGGCAAAGTGAAAAAAATGGGAAAAAACATCGGTAAAACAGCTGCCTCAAAAAAAGCGATCGTAACGCTAAAAGAGAAAAGCAAGCAAATCGAATTTTTCCAAGGCCTATAGTACTGGAGGTAGGAAGAAATGGGAATTAAAAAATACAAGCCAACTACTCCCGGTTTAAGAGGGATGACGGTTTCGACTTTTGAAGAAATTACCACAAGCACACCTGAAAAGTCTTTGACAGTAACACTGAAGAAGCATTCCGGAAGAAATGCACAAGGCAGAATCACTGTTCGGCACAGAGGTGGCGGGTACAGACCCAAATATCGAATCATCGACTTCAAGCGGGACAAAGATGAAGTGCCAGGCAAAGTGGCAACCATCGAGTATGATCCGAACAGAAGTGCGAACATTGCACTAATCTTCTACGCAGACGGCGAAAAACGATACATCATCGCGCCTCTGACCTTGAAGGTGGGCGATGTCATCGTATCGGGGCCAAAGGCAGACATCAAGGTGGGCAACGCCCTTCCGCTGTCCAACATCCCTGTAGGTACAATCATTCACAATATTGAGATGAAGCCAGGCAAAGGCGGTCAAATGGTTCGTGCAGCTGGAAACGCAGCACAACTCATGGCCAAGGAAGAGAAGTACGCACAAGTACGTCTGCCTTCCGGCGAAGTCCGCAAGGTCCGCATCGAGTGCCGCGCCACCATCGGTGAAGTAGGCAACGACGATCATGGCAACATCCAAATCGGAAAGGCCGGACGAAAACGTCATATGGGCATCAGACCGACAGTTCGAGGTTCTGTCATGAACCCCAACGACCATCCTCATGGTGGTGGTGAAGGTAAGACAGGAATCGGTAGAGTCAGCCCGGTAACCCCGTGGGGCAAACCCGCACTTGGTTACAAGACCAGAAAGAAAAAGAAGGATTCCGATAAGTATATTGTGAAAAGAAGAAACGAAAAATAAGGAAGGAGCATAGATAATGGGTAGATCATTAAAAAAAGGACCTTTCGTCAGCGCGAAGCTGCTCAAAAATATTGAACAGATGAATGTCGCCAACGAAAAGAAAGTTATTAAGACTTGGTCCAGACCATCGACCATTTTCCCTCAAATGGTTGGACATACAATCGCAGTCCATGACGGAAGAAGACATGTTCCTGTGTATATCACGGAAGACATGGTAGGGCACAGACTTGGAGAATTTGCTCCGACCCGTACTTTCAGAGGCCATGCGGCTGACCGAAAAGTCAAAGCGAAGAAGTAAAGGAGATCGATGAAAATGGAAGCAAGAGCAATTGCAAAATATGTCAAAATGTCTCCTGTAAAATTACAACCTGTTGCAGACTTAGTAAGAGGTAAAAAAGTAAGCGAGGCATTGGTCATATTGAAATTCACACCCGGAAAGGGTGCACAATTGGTAGAAAAAGTTGTTAAGTCAGCAGCTGCCAATGCGGAAAACAATTTTGACATGAATCCGGACGAACTGTATGTGGCTGAAATTATTGCCAACCAGGGACCGACCATGAAAAGATGGCGGGCCGGTGCACAGGGCAGAGCATCACAGATCCTGAAAAGAAGCAGCCATATCAGCGTGACAGTCAAGGATAACAGATCAGAAACGGAGGTTCAGTAATGGGTCAGAAAGTAAGTCCACATGGTCTCAGAGTTGGTATCATTAAAGACTGGGACTCCAAATGGTTTGCAGAAAAAGCTAATTTTTCAACATTCCTGATTGAAGATCATCAAATTAGAGAGTTTGTAAAGAAAAAGCTTTATGCTGCAGGCGTTTCCAGAGTGCTGATCGATAGAGCGGCTGAAAACCAAATGAGAATCACCATCCTGGCCGGTAAGCCGGGTATGGTCATCGGCAGAGCCGGAGACGGAATTGACAAGCTAAAAAAAGATATCGAAAAGATGACCAAGAAAACCGTCGCCATCGATATCAGAGAAATCAGAAGAGCCGAACTGGATGCACAGCTTTCCGCTGAAAGCATCGCACAAGCCCTCGAAAAGAGAATCTCGTTCAGAAGAGCCATGAAGCAGGCTATCGGCAGAACCATGAAAGCCAACGCAAAAGGCATCAAGGTCCTGGTATCCGGAAGATTGGGTGGCGCTGAAATCGCGAGAAACGAAAAGTACAGCGAAGGCAACGTTCCTCTACACACACTGAGAGCAGATATTGATTATGGGTTTGCAGAAGCGGATACCACCTACGGAAAGATCGGCGTCAAAGTTTGGATCAACCATGGGGAAATCCTGGACAAAGGACTGCAAAGCGCAATCAGAGAAGAAAAACCAGAAGCTCGTGGAGACAGAAGACCTCGAAGAGACGACGCTAGAAGAGACGACAGAAGACCACCCCGTAAAGATGGGGATCGTCCCGCAGCCGGCGGACAGCGCGATAATCGCGACTCAAGACGCGGCGGCGGTCGTTATGACAAGCCAGAACTTCCTAAGGCAGTGAATCCAAGAGTTCGAAACATACCCGCGCCCCAACCCAAATCAAAGATAGAAGAACCGGCCGTTCAGGCAGCGGAAGTAAGTGCTGCAGTTGAACAGGCTGACGAATAGACAGCTGCGAAAGGAGGAATAAGCCATGTTAATGCCAAAACGCGTAAAGCGACGTAGAGTACATAGAGGCAGAATGTCAGGCAAGGCTACAAGAGGAAACACCATTGCATATGGTAAGTTTGGCCTCGTGGCCCTTGAACCAGCCTGGATTACTGCAAATCAAATCGAAGCGGCCAGAATCGCGATGACCCGTTCAATCAAAAGAGGCGGTAAAGTATATATTATGATTTTCCCGCACAAATCCGTAACCAAAAAACCTGCGGAAGTCAGAATGGGTTCCGGTAAAGGTGCCCCTGATTACTGGGTAGCAGTCGTTAAGCCGGGTAGAGTAATGTTCGAAATTGAGGGCGTTACAGAAGCTCAAGCCAGAGAAGCCATAAGACTGGCCATGCACAAACTTCCTATCAAATGTAAATTCATTATGAAGGAAGAAGAACAAGCAGAGGGTGGTGAAGCATAATGGAACTGAAAAAAATGAGAGAAATGACAGATCTGGAACTGAATGCTGAACTGGCTAAAATGAAAAAAGACTTGTTCAATATGAGATTCCAGCACGTGACCGGGCAACTTGAAAACCCGATCAAAATGAGAGAAATCAAGAGAAACATCGCACGAGTTAAAACTATCATCAGAGAAAATGAGCTTGGACAAACCAAGTAAGAAAGGAGGATGAATTATGACAGTTGAATTACAAGACAGAAACAGAAGAAAAACCAGAGTCGGCATCGTCGTTAGCGACAAGATGGATAAAACTGTGGTTGTAGCATTAGAAGACTTCGTAAGACATTCCCTTTATGGTAAGTCTGTTAAGACCACCAAAAAGGTGAAAGCTCACGATGAAAACAACGAGTGCAACATTGGCGATAAAGTCAGAATTATGGAGACAAGACCCCTGTCCAAAGGAAAAAGATGGAGACTTGTCAACGTCGTTGAGAAAGTGAAGTAAGGAGGCACCAGACTATGATTCAGGTAGAGAGCAGATTAAGAGTCGCTGACAATTCCGGTGCAAAAGAGGTATTGTGTATTCGTATCCTTGGCGGTACTAGCCGTCAGTATGCAAATATCGGAGATATCATTGTTTGTGCCGTAAAGCAAGCAACACCCGGTGGCTTAGTCAAAAAAGGTGAAGTTGTCAAAGCGGTTGTGGTTAGAACGAAGCACGGTGCCAGAAGAGCAGACGGAAGTTATGTGAAGTTTGACCAGAACGCAGCAGTCATCATCAAAGAAGACAAGAACCCGGTTGGAACTCGTATATTCGGACCCGTTGCCAGAGAGCTAAGAGACAAGAACTTCATGAAGATCGTGTCTTTGGCACCGGAAGTATTATAGGAGGCGACAGCATGCGAATAAAAAAGGATGATACGGTAATCGTGATTACCGGAAAAGACAAAGGTAAAAAGGGTAAGGTACTAAAAGCCATGCCCAAAGATGATAAGGTGATTGTTGAAGGAATTAACATCCAGACCAAGCACCAAAAGCAAAGCAGAACCGCTGCAGCTGAAATCAAGCATCAGGAAGGACCCATTCATGTGTCCAACGTCATGCTGGTTGAAGGCAAAGCAAAGACACCTACCAAAGTAGGCTACAAAATGGAAGGTGACAAAAAAGTTAGATTTGCACGTAAAAGCGGAAACGCAATCGACTAAGAAAGGAGGAGACGATTTTGGCAGCCAGAATGAAAGAAAAATATCAGAGTGAAGTATTTACAGCCATGATGGATCAGTTCAAATACGAAAACGTAATGGACGTTCCCAAATTGGAGAAGATTACTCTTAATATCGGCCTTGGCGAAGCAAAGGAAAATGCGAAGCTGATGGAAGGCGCAGTAGAAGAACTGGGCTTGATTTCAGGACAAAGACCGGTTGTAACAACCGCAAAGAAATCCATTGCGAACTTTAAAGTTAGACAA
>JBGSVW010000038.1:0-33466 GCA_041752735.1 Anaerovoracaceae bacterium
GAGAGGCGTGCAAAGAACAGACATCGAAAGAGGTCAAGTACTTGCAAAGCCGGGTTCCATCAACCCCCACACCAAGTTCAAGGGCCAAGTATACGTCCTGAAGAAGGAAGAAGGCGGAAGACATACACCGTTCTTCAACGGCTATAGACCGCAGTTCTACTTCCGAACCACCGACGTAACAGGCGACCTGAAGCTTCCTGATGGCGTTGAAATGTGTATGCCTGGCGACAACATCGTCATGGAAATCAACTTAATCACGCCCATCGCCATTGAGCAGGGACTGAGATTTGCCATCAGAGAAGGCGGCAGAACAGTTGGATCCGGCGTTGTAACCGAAATCATCGAGTAATTCGAGACCTTCGGAGCCAACCGATACAATACCCGATTCATCAAAAGGTGGGTCACAATAAAAACAATTATGAGGGCAGCATTTGCAATAGCGGATGCTGCCTTTTGAATCAGGCTTCTTTTATCCGAAGAAATATGATAGAATTTCAATAGTGCCTTGGAAGAGGATAAAAAACTGTATTAATTAGAAGGAATCAGTATGAAAAAAATTAGATTAAAAAAACGGTTTTATTTGATTGCAACTTGCCTTGTGATTTTAGTTGCAATTACTGGGTTTATGCTAGTTAAACTAACGGGAGAAGGTGATCCTCCCACAGCGCAAGAAAAACCAAAACCAATAGATATTTCTATTACATGTGCTGGGGATATCGTACTTCATGATCCTAACATCAAATCAGCATATGACAGTGAAACTGACACTTACAATTTTGATGATCCGTTTACATATATCAAACCATATATTGAATCCGCCGATTTGGCCTTGTGTACCATAGAAACAACTTTTCCGGGGGAACCATATACCGGATATCCTACTTTTAGAGGACCTGAAGCACTGGCCACTTCACTAAAGACAGCCGGCTTTGATATGATTATGACCAGTAGCAACCATGCATATGATGCCGGTATGACTGGCATCATCAAGACGGTCGAAGTTTTAAGGGCTAATGATTTGATTGCGGCAGGAACAAGACTTTCGTCGGATGAACCCCGGTATGCCATGGCCAAAATCAAAGGCGTTAACATTGCAATGTTAGCTTATACTTATGAGACAGGAGCAGCAAGCGATAGCGTAACCTATTTAAACGCAAACCCGCTAACCAGTGAGGCGGCCGCCCTGGTCAATTCATTCAACTACGGAAGGTTTAACGAGGATGTCGCTGAAATGAAGAGTATCGCCGAAGAAGCACGGGCAGCAGGCGCAGATATTATTCTGATGTATTTCCATTGGGGTGAAGAATATCATCTAACACCTAATGAGTACCAGAAGACCCTTGCCCAACAGGTTGCAGAAAAAGTTGATGCAGATATTATCTTTGCCTCACATCCTCATGTACCGCAGACGGCCTCCATGATTACAGTAGTAAAAGAATCAGAAGACGGAACAGTGACCGAAAAGAAAGTCCCGGTATTTTACGCATTGGGTAATTTCTTGTCAAACCAAAGGAGAGAATTGATCCCATCCGGCGGTCGTTATGTGGAAGAAGGTTATCTGGCACAAACCGTAGTAACTTATGATCCGGATAAACAGGAGATCAAGTCAATTAATACCACCACAATGCCTTATTGGGTTGATAAATACACAGCCAATGGCAAAATCAATTATTCGATTATCCCTTTGGATGCGGCATTTGAAGAAAATCCGACACTAGCACTGTCAGGACATCTTTCCCTGGCGAAAACGGCATTAACGGATATTCAAAGTATCTTGGCCACAGTAGAATAGAAGCATGTGTTAAAAAAATCCTTCCATAGAGAAGGGTTTTTTTATATGAATGAAAAGAAATATATGTAATAAATGTAAATATATGGTTGACCACCAACTCAGCAATGCTTATAATAGGAATAGAAAAAGTGGGGGCAGAAGGGGGAACTATGACTAATATCAGCAAATCAACTACTCAACATAACAGCAAAGTGAACAAAGGGAAATGGGGAGAAGAGCTGGCGGCAGGAACCTTACGAGATAAGGGATATCAAATTATTTTCCGAAATTTTTACTCAAAATACGGAGAATTGGATATTGTAGCGAAAAAAAACAATCTTTTGGTTTTCGTGGAAGTAAAAACCCGAACCCAGGATCATTTCGGAACCCCCGCAGAAGCCGTGGACGCGCGAAAGCGCCGGCATATGACTCATGCAGCCAATTTTTTTGTACAGCGCTTTGGCTTTCAAAATGTTGATATGCGTTTTGATGTGATTGAAATCAATCTCAATCATCTTGAGAATGTTTGAGGTTCATTATGCTATCAACGATATGGACCGCGACCTTAGCAGGACTATCCGGTGAAATTATCAGGGTGGAAACGGACATCACAAGAGGGTTGCCCGCCTGCAATCTTGTAGGGCTTCCTGATGTGACGATTCGGGAGTCCATAGAAAGAATACGTTCCGCAATCATCAACTCGGATTTTGAATATCCAGCTAAAAGAATCACAATTAATCTAGCACCAGCCAGCACACGCAAGGATGGAAGCCATTTTGATTTACCCATTGCCATGGGAGTGATGACAGCCACGGGTCAATTTACCATCAAAGAGGAAGAAAGATGGGCATTTTTAGGGGAGCTCTCATTGGATGGTGGGCTAAATCCGATTAAGGGAGCATTGCCTCTGATCATTTGCTTAAAAGAAGGGGGAATCCGCCATGTGGTGATTTCGGAACGGAACCATTCAGAAGCATCTATGGTGGAAGGAATTACGGTACATCCGGCATCTACATTGACACAGGCGGTAGATTGGGTTAAGGGATTCTTGGTGAACCCCTCCATTATAAGATCAGAGCTTATTCATTCAAACAACGAAGAATCCATTCCGGATTTTGGAGATGTTGCAGGCCATGACAATGTAAAGCGTGCCATGACGATCTCAGCAGCCGGGGCTCATGGGTTATTGATGGTGGGGCCACCTGGTTCGGGTAAAACCATGTTAGCCAGTCGCCTGCCGTCCATTTTGCCGGATATGACATATGAGGAAAGACTAGCCGTCACAAAAATTTATAGCGTGGCAGGGTTGTTGGATGATCAGATGCCGTTGATAACACAAAGGCCATTCCGAAAGCCACATCATACCATTACCCGACCTGCTTTGCTTGGCGGAGGGTTGAAACCCGGACCCGGGGAGTTTTCGTTGGCACACTACGGCGTGTTGTTCCTTGATGAAGTAATACACTTTGAAAGTGGAAGTCTGGAAGCTTTGCGCCAACCCCTAGAGGAAGGGGAGATTACCATTACCCGAAGAGGCGGAAATGTGACCTTCCCCGGACGGGTTATTTTAGTAGCTGCATGCAATCCATGTAAATGCGGATATTTTGGTGACACGTCTCATCAATGCACATGTACAGCAGGTCAAATAGGCGCATATCAATCAAAATTGACAGGCCCGATTCTTGATCGTATTGATATTCACGTCAAAGTAGAGCGCATTCCATGGCAAGAAATCAACCGAGATTCATCGTCAGGCTCATCTGCAGCGTTGAGGGAAAGGGTGACCTGCGCAAGACAACGACAGCTGGAACGGTATCAGGGCACTGATTTGCTTTTCAATGCCCGTTTAACACACAAAATGATTCATCAGTTTTGTCCATTAGGGAAAGAACAGAGCCAACTGATGAAGCAGGCTTATGAAACCTACCCTCTCAATATGAGAACCTATGATAAAGTGATTCGATTGGCCAGAACCATTGCAGACTTAGAAGATGAGGATCAGATAACGACCATGCATTTGGCGGAAGCATTGCAATATCGTGAGCTAAAATCCTTTTACAGGCAGACGGATATAGTCACTTGGGGAAATCCTGAGAATTTTTCTTATGACGAGGGTGAGGAGAGGCAATGATGAATTATGGAAAAGTATCAATCGGAGAATCGGGGTATCCGCTACTATTGCCGCTTATTTCAGACCCACCAAAGCAGCTATATTATACTGGAGATTTAAGCCTGGCATCAATGAGATGTGTTTCGGTGGTAGGATCGAGAAAGACAACGGAGTACGGGAGGTGGGCATCCTTCACACTGGCACAAAGACTAGTCGAGCACGGCATCGTGGTAGTGAGTGGGCTGGCTTCAGGGATTGACACCTGTAGCCATACCGGTGCATTAAAATCATCCGGCAAAACGATTGCTGTTTTAGGTTGTGGGATTGATTTATGCTATCCTACCACAAACCAAAAGCTGAAAGACCAAATTGCAGGTGCCGGGTTGATCTTATCCGAATATCCTCCTGGAAGCCCGGCTGCAGTATATACCTTTCCCAGGCGGAATCGGATCATCAGCGGTATTTCAGAGGCTACGGTTGTTGTAGCTGCGGGGCTCCATAGTGGTTCATTGATAACAGCCGAACTGGCAGAAGAGCAGGGACGGGCGGTTTACACTTTGCCAGGTAATATTAACAACATTTATCATCTTGGTTCCAATAAACTTATCAAAGATGGCGCCACTCCGTTAGTCGTGTTAGATGACTTATTGGAAGAGCTGGGAATACAACCTCTTGAGAGGGAGTTGGCAATCTCTAAGCTTTCTGCGGATGAACAAGCACTTGTTGAACAAATAATTCGGGAGGGGGAACGGACCGTTGATCAACTATGCAAATGCCTTGCAAAGCCTACTTCCCACGTGAATGGTTTGGTGACTGTATTGGAGATGAAAGGGATTCTCAAAACGTCCATGGGTAAAATATTTGTTGCAAAGTAAAAAGAATATACATATAATCAGTTTCTATAAGGTAAGCAGAAGTACAATGGGAGGACATAGTGGCATCAACGAAACAACATCTCGTTATCGTGGAATCGCCTTCAAAAGCAAAAACCATCGGTAAATTTTTAGGAAGTAAATATAAGGTGATCGCTTCAGTCGGTCATGTAAGAGACCTGCCCAAAAGTAAATTGGGCATCAATATTGACAATGATTTTGAGCCGGAATATATATCAATCCGTGGCAAAGGGGACTTGATTAAGGAACTTCGCAAAGCAGCCAAGGGTGCGGACAAAATCTTTCTTGCAACTGACCCGGACAGAGAAGGCGAGGCCATTTCTTGGCATCTTCAACATTTGTTGGGTCTTGAAAAAGACGCTGCGAGTAGAATTGTGTTTAATGAAATCACCAAAGAGGCTGTATTGGCGGCAGTCAAAAAACCTCGCCCGGTGGATGGTAAACTAGTGGATGCGCAACAAGCCAGAAGAGTGCTTGATAGACTGGTTGGTTACTCCATCAGCCCATTGCTGTGGCGAAAAATACGAAGAGGTTTAAGCGCCGGTCGTGTTCAGTCGGCAGCGCTTAAGATTATTTGTGATAGAGAAAATGAAATCAATGCATTTATACCGGAAGAGTATTGGAATATCCTGGCCACTTTTCATAAGGACAAATCCTTCACTGCAAAGCTGGCACAATATAAAGGAGAAAAAATTTCCATCACCAACGGAGATGATGCGACAAAAATACTTAACGAACTCAAAAATGGATCATTCATTGTGGACACGGTAGAAGCCAAGGAACGTACGCGAAATGCTTATCCGCCTTTTACCACAAGCAGTTTGCAACAGGATGCCTCCAACAAATTAAATTATTCAACAAAAAAAACCATGCAAATTGCCCAACAGCTCTATGAGGGCGTGGAGATTAAAGGTAAGGGAACAGTAGGCTTGGTATCCTATATTCGTACTGACTCTGTTCGGATTTCCGAAGAAGCCAAAGCTGCGGCCAAGACCTACATTGGGACTACTTTCGGTGAAAGCTATATCGGTAACAACACTTTCAGCAACAAAAAAAAGGAAGTGCAAGATGCCCATGAGGCAATCCGACCTAGTTACGTAGAGTTAACCCCCGACCAAATTAAGGCGTCTTTAAGCAAAGACCAATATAATCTGTACAAGTTAATCTGGAACCGGTTCCTTGCCAGTCAGATGAAGTCGGCTGTTTACATGGGTATGGCAGTGGGTATAAAAAATCAGGATTATCTATTCAAAGCAAATGGATCAAAGTTACTTTTCGATGGATTCCTAAAGGTTTACGCTCCGTCAAAGGATGAAGAAGACAAAGAACTTCCGTTGTTGACACAAGGGGAGACTTTAATTGTAGAAGATCTAAACGGTGAACAAAGCTTTACACAGCCGCCATCCAGGTTTACTGAAGCCAGTTTGGTCAAGGATTTGGAAGAAGAGAACATTGGTCGTCCAAGTACGTACGCACCAATCATCGGTACGCTAACGGAACGTAAATATATTGCAAAAGAAAAGAAGTTCCTAATTCCAACAGATTTGGGGTTTTTAGTTAACCAAATGATGGTCGAGTATTTCCCCGAGGTTGTAGATGTAGGATTCACTTCAGACATAGAAGACAAGTTGGATTTGATAGAAGTCGAAAACCTCAATTGGAAATCCATCATCAGGGATTTTTATGTCACCTTCAAGAAAGACTTGGATTACGCAGACGAAAAAATCGAAAAGGTGGAACTGGAAGAACGAATCAGCGACGAAACCTGTGAGCTTTGTGGCAAACCGATGGTTTACAGGCATGGAAGATTTGGCGAATTCCTGGCATGCACAGGGTATCCTGATTGTAAAAATACTAAAATGATCGTCAATTCCATTGGTGTTTCCTGCCCTACTTGTGGCAAAGATATCATCCAAAGGAAGAGCAAAAAAGGTCGTCTCTTTTATGGATGCAGTGGTTATCCGGACTGTAATCAGTTATACTGGAACAAGCCTACAGAGAAAGAATGCCCAAAATGCGGGACTCGTTTGGTAGAAAAAAAGACAAAACAAGGAGAGTACGCTTGCTCAAACAGCGAGTGTGACTATAAAGAATAAACCAAGGCACGATTGGTTTACATCAGAGAATAAGATGGAGGAAATAAGATGGTACAATTTCATGCAACAACGATTGTTGCGGTAAGAAGAAGCGAAGACGACATCTGCATCGGAGGCGACGGTCAGGTAACCATGGGCGAAAGCGCAATCATGAAGGCCGGTGCCAAAAAAGTGCAGAAAATCTATAAAAATTCAGTACTTGTAGGGTTTGCCGGTTCAGTGGCGGATGCTTTTTCCCTCAGAGAAAAATTCGAAGAGAAACTAGAAGAACATGGCGGCAATTTGAAACGTGCGGCAGTATCCCTGGCACAGCTTTGGCGTACCGACAAAATGATGAGAAATTTGGAAGCCTTAATGATAGTGGCAGACAAAGAAGCGATGTTATTGATTTCAGGCAACGGCGAAGTTATTGAGCCGGATCAGGACTTTATCGCCATTGGCTCCGGTGGAAATTATGCCTATTCGGCAGCCAATGCTTTGTTCAACCATACCGCGTTGACGGCAGAAGAAATCGTAAGAGAGTCTCTTCGCATTGCCGCTTCCATTTGCGTTTACACCAATGACAACATCTCCACAGAGAAACTATAGGAGGTTTACGATGGCAAACAAACTTTACAATATGACACCAAAAGAAATTGTGGCAGAACTGGACAAATATATTATCGGGCAGGATGAGGCCAAAAAATCCGTGGCGGTCGCACTGCGAAACCGTTATCGAAGAAGCTTGCTTTCTGAAGAGCTTATGGAAGAGATCACCCCCAAAAACATTTTGATGATGGGGCCTACCGGTGTAGGTAAAACCGAAATCGCAAGAAGATTGGCAAAACTTATGGATGCACCCTTTGTGAAGGTTGAAGCCACAAAGTTTACAGAGGTCGGTTATGTGGGAAGAGATGTGGACTCCATGGTTCGTGATTTGGTGGAAGCCTCCATCAGAATCACCAAGCAAAGCCGCTTAGAAGAAAAATATGTCATAGCGGATGAGCTGGCCGAAGAAAAAATCTTGGAGGCCATTATTCCCGGCGGTAAAAAATCGGGAGCAGGAGATGCTGCAAGGGGACCCTTTGATTTCATTTTAAATAGCGGTGGATACCAGAGCCAAAAGCAGCAATACGAAGCCCAGCAAAACAAAAAAGATGAAGAGACTACTATTAACAATGACGATATCCAAATGGCTAGAGAGCAAGTAAGGCAACAGCTTCGCGAAGGAAAACTGGAAGAACAATTTATTGAAATCCAGGTTTCGGCCGCTCCCAAAGGAAATCAGCTGGACATGAGCCAGGAAGGCATGGGCATTGCCATTGGTAATATTTTTGGGGACATGGTGCCCCCAAAAAAGAAATCAAAAAAAGTTAAAGTGAAGGATGCCAGAAAAATTCTTCGCGAGGAAGAAGCCCAAAACTTAATCGATATGGACCAGGTTACTGAAGAAGCATTGCAAAATGCCGAACAGAATGGGATTATTTTCATAGACGAAATCGATAAGATCGCTTCGGGCTCAGGGTATCGTTCCGGTGCAGATGTTTCCAGGGAAGGTGTCCAAAGAGACATTTTACCAATTGTGGAAGGAAGCGTAGTCAATACCAAGCATGGCCCTGTCAAAACGGACCATGTACTATTCATTGGATCCGGTGCATTCCATTCTGCAAAGCCCACTGACTTGATTCCAGAATTACAGGGACGTTTTCCAATTCGTGTAGAGCTAGAAAACTTGACGGAAGAGACGTTCCTCAAAATACTCACTATTCCTGAAAATGCATTAATCAAGCAACATAAGGCCTTGCTTGAAACCGAAGGGATTATTGTTGAATTTACTGATGATGCAATTAAAGAAATCGCATCCATGGCATTTTTGATGAACGAACAGAATGAAAACATTGGAGCCAGAAGACTTCATACCATTCTCGAAAAGTTGCTGGAAGACATCTCTTTCAACATCCCTGACATGGAAGAAGAGAAGATTACAATTGATGAAGAATACGTAAAAGAGAAGTTTATCGAGAAGATTCATCCGGAGGATTTGGACAGGTACATTCTTTAATTGTTTGTAGAATAAATAATTTTCTAAAAAATCTAAATAATTATTGTACAGTGGTTTTCCATGAGATATAATCTATCCCGTGGGTGAATAAAAAATATGATCATCCCAACAAGGAGTGTCTAAAATGGAAAAAGAAATACTATCCAAAGTCAGGAAACTAAATTGGGTTCTGAAGGAAGGCACCAAAGGCATTATGTCATTTACAGAGCTATGCGAAATCCTTAGCGAACTGACGGATGCCAATGTTTACATCCTGAACACAAAAGGGAAAGTCCTGGGTGTTTTTTACAAAATCAAAGCAGATAGCTCAGCTATTTTCGATCCCGAAACCGGCGCCGAAAAAATACCTGCAGAATATAATGAAGCTTTGTTGAAAATAAAAGACACAAAAGCAAATCTGTTTGGCGAAGAAGTTCTGGAAGTGTTTAAATATGATATCAACACGAAGGATAAATACCATACATTCATTCCCATCGTTGGTGGAGACGAAAGATTGGGAACCCTATTCCTAACCAGATATTCTCCGGAATTCAACGATGAAGATCTTGTTCTTGGCGAATTTGGTGCAACAGTCGTTGGTATTGAAATACAAAGACGAATAAATATCCAGAATGAAGAAGAAGAAAGGAACACCGAAATTGTTAAGATGGCGGTAAGCACTTTATCTTATTCTGAAAGCGAAGCGATTCAAAAGATATTTGAGGAGCTTAACGGAGTGGAAGGTATACTGGTTGCAAGTAAAATTGCTGACCGTTCCAGAATAACCCGTTCAGTCATCGTCAATGCCCTTCGAAAGCTGGAAAGCGCCGGAATCATCGAGTCAAAATCCCTTGGAATGAAGGGAACCCATATCCGGGTGTTGAATCAAAAATTTTATGAACAGCTGGACAAACTAAACAACTAATTCGAAAACCAATGCTTTAATCGCCTCGGAAGCACTTCCGGGGCTTTTTTTCTCAAAGACTGATGAGGTATCTATGTTCCGACTGACGGAAGACAATCATGTTGTTAGCACTGAAGACAGAAGAGCCATCCTGGTGGGTGGCGCGATTCAGGAAGACATCACATATTTTATGGACGAACTTCAGAACCTGGCGGAAGCAGCCGGGATAGAAGTTCTGGGCAGAATGATTCAACAGATTGAAAAGCCCAACTCGGCCACATACATTGGCAAAGGAAAAGTAGTTGAACTAGCCGAGCTATGTGAAAACATGGAAGCTGATACAGTCATATTCAATGATGAACTTAGTGGCATGCAGCTTCGAAATCTCGAAGATGGACTCAATGTGCGTGTCTTGGACCGAACCATCCTTATATTGGATATTTTCGCCTCTCGGGCCACATCCAAAGAGGGGAAGCTTCAGGTTGAACTGGCACAATTGAAATACCGTTTGCCAAGACTGTTGGGATTTGGAAAATCCTTGTCGCGTTTGGGCGGCGGAATCGGCACAAGAGGCCCGGGAGAAAAAAAGCTGGAGACCGACCGGCGTCATATAAAAAGCAGAGTCGACGACATTGAGACAGAGCTAAAGGAAATCCGTAAGAATCGGTCAACCCAGCGGGCAAAGCGAGAAAAATCAGGGATGCCAGTTGTAGCCATCGTTGGTTACACCAACTCCGGTAAATCGGCATTGATGAATAAACTTTTAGAATTGGTAGAGAAACAAGAAAAATCCGTTTCTTCAAAAGATATTTTATTTGCAACTTTGGATACGGCACAGCGCAATATTAAGCTGGATACCAATCAGGAATTTTTATTGATTGATACCGTCGGATTTGTCAGCAAGTTGCCCCATGCGTTAATAAAGGCTTTTAAAGCAACCCTGGAAGAAGTGGTGTTGGCAGATTTGCTTTTGCATGTGGTTGACGCCACAAGTCCGGATGCGGAATTTAAAATACAGGTCACTGAACAAGTACTTAAAGAAATTGGAGCAGGTGGAAAAGAGCGAATTTATGTTTACAACAAAATTGATTTGCTGCCTGAAGCAGGAGAATCACCCCGACAAGAAGAAAGCTTGGGCATATCTGCCTTGACCGGAGAAAATGTCGATGTCCTTGTGGAGATGGTCAAAAATAAGATTTTCGGTGATCGGATTAACGCAAAACTTTTAATCCCTTATGACAAAGGGAGTGCATTATCCTATATTTTTGAAAAAGGCATTGTCCAATCGGTGGAACACCTGGAAGAAGGAACTCGAGTGGAAGTAAATTTATCTCTGGATGATTACAGCAGACTGAAGGAATATAATGACGTATAAGACACTGCGACAAGAGGGCATTGCGGAGCAAATGATAGAGAAGTCAAAGTTCATCGCTTTTGCGAAACCGGTTACGGACAGAGAGGAAGCCTTGGCGTATTTTGACACTTTAAAGCACAGGTATAAGGATGCCACCCATCATGTGCCAGCGATGGTACTGGGGGAACAATTTCAGGTTCAATGGGCATCAGATGACGGCGAACCCCAGGGAACAGCAGGGGCACCGTTGGTCCATATGCTTGTAAAAGAAGAAATCACTTTCGTTGCTATTCTAGTGATTCGATACTTCGGTGGCATCAAACTCGGACCTGGTGGTCTGATTAGGGCATATACATCCACGGCTAAATTAGCCTTGGAGGCGGCAGAAATAAAACAGATTCGAGAAATGGTTGAATTGACTTTTCAGGTGGCATATCCATTTCTACAAAAGATTGAAAGTATGGCGGCAGATGGAAGGTATACCATGGAAAATTGCGATTATAGCGATGCGGTGACCATAACCATTCTGTTTGAAGAATCGGAAAAACAGGACATAAAAACCCTGCTATCTGATTTGACGTCGGGTTCATTAAAAATCCTTTCAGAAGTGTGCAAAAATACTTGACAGTTGGTGTGAGATACTATATATTTAGTAAATGTGTCGAGTAGGTTTATTCTGATACATGGGCGCTTAGCTCAGCTGGGAGAGCATCTGCCTTACAAGCAGAGGGTCATAGGTTCGAGCCCTATAGCGCCCACCAATTCGGTCCGGTAGTTCAGTTGGTTAGAATGCCAGCCTGTCACGCTGGAGGTCGTCGGTTCGAGCCCGATCCGGATCGCCATATAATTCGGAGCTTGGGCAAACCACATTGGCTGGCGTGGCTCAACGGTAGAGCAGCTGATTTGTAATCAGCAGGTTGGGGGTTCGATTCCCTCCGCCAGCTCCAGTTACTTACATGGAGGAGTGCCCGAGTGGCCAAAGGGGGCGGACTGTAAATCCGTTGGCTTAGCCTTCAGTGGTTCGAAACCACTCTCCTCCACCAATACCTGCGGAAGTGGCTCAGGGGTAGAGCATCGCCTTGCCAAGGCGAGGGTCGCGAGTTCGAATCTCGTCTTCCGCTCCAATTGACCATTAGGTGGGTGCGATTACTCGCACCCATACTACGCGGATGTAGTTCAATGGCAGAACCTCAGCCTTCCAAGCTGATGGCGTGAGTTCGATTCTCATCATCCGCTCCATTGCCAAAAAAATGTGGGCTCATAGCTCAGCTGGATAGAGCAACGGCCTTCTAAGCCGTGTGTCCGGGGTTCGAATCCCTGTGGGCTCACCATATTTTTTATAAAAGATGGGGTATAGCCAAGCGGTAAGGCAACGGACTTTGACTCCGTCACTCGTAGGTTCAAATCCTGCTACCCCAGCCATGACCCAGTAGCTCAGTTGGTAGAGCACTTGACTTTTAATCAAGGTGTCCGGAGTTCGACCCTCCGCTGGGTCACCAAATTAAAAAAATAGGGCGTAGTAGAACTCACATTAGGAGAGGTGTCCGAGTGGTTTAAGGAGCTGGTCTTGAAAACCAGTGACTCCGCAAGGGGCCGTGGGTTCGAATCCCACCCTCTCCGCCAGAACAAGGCAGTGGAACTGTGGAGAAGTACTCAAGAGGCCAAAGAGGACGGTTTGCTAAATCGTTAGGGTTCGTAAGGGCCGCGTGGGTTCGAATCCCACCTTCTCCGCCATAACTACATAGGGGCATAGCTCAGTTGGTAGAGCAGTGGTCTCCAAAACCACGTGCCGTGGGTTCAAATCCTACTGCCCCTGCCATATAAAATGACACCGCGGGGTGTAGCGCAGTTTGGTAGCGTAACTGGTTTGGGACCAGTGGGTCGCAGGTTCGAATCCTGTCACCCCGACCATTCTTTAAGATGGGCCATTAGCTCAGTTGGTCAGAGCGTCCGGCTCATAACCGGCAGGTCCCGGGTTCAAGTCCCTGATGGCCCACCATTTGCCCAGATAGCTCAGTCGGTAGAGCAGTAGACTGAAAATCTACGTGTCCTTGGTTCAATTCCGAGTCTGGGCACCAAAGACCTTCGGGAACACCCCGGAGGTTTTTTCCTATCCTTATATAATTCAATTCATAATTCAATGATTGCCAATATGGTATTTGATCCTAATATGCAAAGAAGGAGGACCCAATGGACCCAACTTTGAAGCAGAGACCGGACACATGGAAACGCAATATCACTTTTTTTCTCATTAGCCAACAATGCTCCATTTTTGGATCGTCGGTGGCTTCTTTTGCTATTATTTGGTATATCACACTTGAAACATCTTCCGGTGTTACCATGACAGCAGTGACCATCGCAACCTTTCTACCCCAAATTATTACTTCGCTTTTCGCCGGGGTTTGGGCTGACCGCTATAACCGGAAGTTGCTGATCATTATTCCGGATTTATTCATTGCCGCCAGCACATTGGTACTTGTGGTATTGTTTTGGTTAGGTATTCAATCCATCACGCTGTTGATTATTATTTCAGCGGTCCGTTCCTTTGGCAGCGGGGTACAGATGCCTTCTGTTTTAGCAATCGTTCCCCAACTGGTTCCAGCAGAAAAATTAGTCAGGATAAACGGAATCAACAGCACGTTGAATTCGGTATTGCTGCTGGCTTCTCCAGCGGTTGCAGGCATGTTGCTTGGTGGGTTAGGGATTGAATTTGCATTATTGACCGATGTGGTGACGGCCCTATTGGCGGTTGGATTCATGAGCTTTTTAACCATGCCACCCAGAAATACCTCTGGCATCCCCGAAAATACCGGTGCATTGCAGGATATAATGGCCGGGCTACGGTATACCAGGAGCCATCCGTTTCTAATGCGGCTTATGGTTATATACGCAATTGTCTTTATTCTCATTACCCCTGCAGCATTCTTGACGCCACTTTATGTGGAAAGAGCTTTTGGTCCGGAAGTATGGAAGCTGACGCTAAATGAGATTATTTGGACCGCAGGAATGCTACTGGGCGGAATCTATGTGGCCATCAAAGGTACTTTTAAAAACAAGTTCTTTGTGATGTTTGTATGTACCGCGGGCTTTGGTGTAACATTTGGATTATTAGGCGTTGCCCCTAACTTTACACTCTACTTAATCATTCTCGGGATCGCAGGATTGTTTATGCCGGCATATGGTGCCGCAGATACAGTTCTCATCCAAGAAAACGTAGCAGAGAACATGATGGGAAGAGTGTTTTCGTTGGTGCAGATTATAGCATCCGTCTCCATGCCTTTGGGCATGCTGGCTTTTGGACCATTGGCGGACGTAATCAGCCTTAGGTACATATTAATCGGATCGGGTGTGTTGCTGATGATCTCATCACCACTGGTGCTGGGATGTAAACTGTCAAAAGAATAGAGATTGCATTTACACGAGCAATCTTTTAAAATGGAACTATATAAAAGGAGGTCATGGCATGGCACAGCTTTATTATCGGTATTCTACCATGAATGCCGGCAAGTCTATTGAACTGATCAAGGTTTCATACAACTACGAAGAACGAGGCAAACGGGTTCTTGTATTTACGCCTGCGATTGACGACCGAAGTGGTGTTGGCATTGTCTCTTCACGTATTGGGATTCAAAGAGACGCGTTGCCAATCACTGATGAAACCAACCTACTGGATGTTTTCATGAAAGAAAATGCAAAAGAAGCAGTGGACTGTGTACTGATTGATGAATGTCAATTCCTAAGGAAACACCATATCCAAGAATTAGTAGAAATAGTGGATAGCTGTGATGTGCCGGTATTGGCCTATGGACTCAAAAATGATTTTCGAAATGAATTGTTTGAAGGGTCTTATTATATGTTGATTTATGCTGACAAGATAGAAGAAATCAAGACCATCTGCTGGTGTGGCCGGAAGGCAACGATGGTTGCCAGAGTGGTAGACGGAAAGTTTGTCAAAGAAGGACAACAAATTGTCGTTGGCGGATTGGATATGTATGTATCATTATGTCGGAAGCATTATAATGACGGACGATTGGGACCGGATTTTGATGGGAAATAAGTAACAGATGGCAAGCATATTGATTAATATTTAAGAATTGCATGGGTTGTGGTTATAAATCACAGCCCTGTTTTTTTTCGCGACGCGTCATCTCATGGAGAATGCCATTGAGAATGGTTCGTTTTTTGTAGCTCCATTCCGGTGAGACCAGAAGGTTTCTAGGCACGTCTCCTGTTAGTCGGTGGATGGTGATTTCCGGTGGGATCAGGGGCAGCAAATCACATACCAGATCGATATATTCCTTTGGGGAGGCAAAGGGAATGTAACCTTCGTACTCTTTTTCTAGGGCAGACCCTTTCACCACAT
This sequence comes from Anaerovoracaceae bacterium, assembly GCA_041752735.1. Taxonomy (GTDB): domain Bacteria; phylum Bacillota; class Clostridia; order Peptostreptococcales; family Anaerovoracaceae; genus UBA1422. Next base: position 15,512 of record JBGSVW010000038.1, read on the forward strand.
TAAGTAAATGTAGCTTAAGACCGTAAATTCTCTTCCCGTCAGGGCATGGCTGCGTTGCATAGCCAACGGAATCTACCATGTCTTGCTTGCTTTCTCCCGGCAATCCTAGAATCAGATGGGTAACAATCCGTATATTACGTTTGCTTAGATTGGTAACAGCATCATCATAAACGGAAAGAGGATAACCACGATTCATACGGTTTGCAGTGTTTTCATGGATTGTTTGTAGTCCGAGTTCTACCCATAAGAAAGTTTGTCGGTTGAGTTCTTCCAACAAATCCAGCACCTCATCGTCCAGGCAATCTGGCCTTGTAGCAATGGCAATACCAACGACATTGGGGTAGGCCAAAGCTTCTTGAAACAATTCCCGTAACAAAGTGACTGGTGCGTAGGTATTTGTGTGACTTTGAAAATATGCCAAATAGCCTTTGGCAGAAGGCCATTTATTTGAAAGCAGTGCAAGCTGTCCTGCCATATCGCTGGAAAGTTCCCCTGAGCCTTCCGGAGAACAAAAGGCGCATCCGCCGAAGCCTTTGGTGCCATCACGGTTGGGGCAGGTAAACCCGGCATCCAAAGAAAGCTTAACAATCTTTCCTCCAAATCGGCTTTTTAGGTCCTGGCTGATGGAAAAGTAGGGCAGATGAGAGGTCTCTGATTGCATAATAAAATCCTTCCAAGGCACCACTTTCTTTGTGGCACTTTCACAGAGTATATGGTATAATAATTCCTTATTAAAGTGAAGCGAATCTTGAAAAAAGGAAGCAAAAATGTCTGCCCAAAAATCAACAAAACCACTGTGGAGTCAAGAGAATTCATTAGAGGCAAGAGAAACCTCTTATGTTTCTGTGGACGGACTTCAAACAGCACCGGCAAAGCCCAGTCTGCTATTGCATAGCTGTTGTGGCCCTTGCAGCTCTGCAGTAATTTCTCGGGTGGCATCTGACTTTCAAGTGACAATATATTTTTATAATCCAAACATCACCGACCCAGAAGAATACGAATTGCGGAAGGCAAGTCAGATTCAGTTGATTGATGCAATCAATCAGGATCCCGACTGTCCATATAACATCAATTTTAAGGAGGGCCCCTACGATCGGCAACGTTTCTATGAAGCGACCGCCGACTGCAGTAATGAGCCGGAGGGTGGCAGACGGTGCAACGTTTGTTTTCGCATCCGACTGGAAAAAACAGCGGAAATGGCCTTGCAACTTGGATACGATTATTTTGGAACTACATTGTCCATCAGTCCCCACAAAGACAATGATGTCATCAGCCATATTGGGAGACGTCTGGCACAAACTTATGGCATCAGCTTTTTGGATAGGAACTTCAAAAAAAATGGCGGATATCAGGAATCCATCGCCTTATCCAAAAAATACGGTTTGTACCGACAGAACTATTGCGGATGCGACTATTCCAAACCAAAAGATAAAATAAATAAATGAAAGATAGAGAGGAAAACAACATGTCACAACTTACGATTCCAGAAAAGTATACCCCGGTCATTGACTACATGGAAAGTCAAAGAGCAATCAAAAAAATTAAGGATTTCTTTCAGGACGAATTGGCTTATGGGTTAAACCTGAGAAGAGTCACCGCACCACTTTTTGTCAGACCAGAAAGCGGACTTAATGACAACTTGAACGGCGTTGAAAGAACAGTCAGTTTTACCTTAAAAGATTTGGATGAAGCCAATGTTGAAGTAGTGCAATCCTTAGCCAAATGGAAAAGAATGGCCCTTGGCAAATACGGAATCAAACCGGGCCATGGTATCTACACTGACATGAATGCGATTCGTAGAGATGAAGAGCTGGACAACCTACATTCCATCTATGTGGATCAGTGGGATTGGGAGAAAGTCATTCTAAAAGAAGACAGAAACGATGCTTTTCTTGAAGAGACTGTAAACACCATATACAGAGCACTCAAAAATTTAGGAGATTATGTAAATAGGCTTTACCCGGAGCTTAAAACTGCTCTGCCTAACGAGATCTTCTTCACGACTACGCTGGAACTGGAAGCGCAATATCCGGACAAAACACCAAAAGAAAGGGAAAATACCATTGCCCAGGAAAAGAAAGCTGTCTTTATTAAACAAATCGGTGGCAAATTGAAATCCGGTGAAAAACACGATGGCCGTGCACCTGATTATGATGATTGGACACTTAACGGAGATATTATCCTTTGGAATGAAGTACTGGGCATCGCTTACGAAATATCGTCCATGGGAATACGTGTGGATGAAGCAGCAATGGCAGCACAACTGGCATCAGAAGGTGCAATGGATCGTTCCGACTTACCATTCCACAAAGGGATTCTTGAAGGAAAATTGCCATATACCATCGGCGGAGGCATTGGGCAAAGCAGACTTTGCATGTATTTCCTACGAAAGGCACATATCGGCGAAGTGCAGGTATCCGTTTGGCCCGATGACATGATTGAAGCATGCAGTAAAAACGATATTTTCTTGTTGTAATTGTAGGTTTTGATGAAATACGTAGACTTGATTATTGATAACAAAAGTGACCAGACTGACACCTTATACACCTATGGATGCCCATTTGAGGACATATGCATAGGTCAAAAGGTGGTGGTCCCATTTGCAAGAGGAAACAAGCTTAAAGAAGCCTATGTATTTGATATAAAAGAAACCTATGACAGAGATATCAAAGGATTAAAATTCGTGACTTCGGTGGACCCGGCAATTTGCCTTACCCCCGAAATCATCAAAACCATTATCTGGCTAAGAAGAAGGGTCGCCTGCAGATATATTGATGCAGTGCGACTTTTCACCCCAGCCGGCGAACCCTCTAAACGTGGGAAGAAAAGGGAACCTTTTCAAGGACACGAAGGAGAAAGCCAACCCATCGAACAACTGACCGCTGAGCAGATGAATGCTCTTTCCATTATAAAAAATGGGGCAGATAATCCGGACAACGGGAACAAAATATTTCTATTGCATGGGATTACGGGAAGCGGAAAAACAGAAATTTATATGAGAGCGATTGAGGCATGCCTCAAAAAAGGTCAGTCGGCGATCATGATGGTCCCTGAAATCGCACTAACAAAGCAAATTATCGACCGTTTTATCGGCCGTTTTGGATTTGAAACCATAGCTGTGCTCCACAGCAAACTTTCTTTGGGAGAGAGGTATGACGAATGGATTCGAATCCGTGAAGGACGGGTCAAAATAGTCATCGGTGCGCGTTCTGCAGTTTTTGCACCATTGGAAGACATCGGCATCATCATTTTGGATGAAGAACACGAATCCACATACAAATCTGATATGACGCCTAAGTATGATACCGTGGAAATCGCAATCAAACGCGCAAAAGCATGGGAAGGTATCGTGCTGCTAGGCAGCGCCACCCCTTCTGTGGTATCCTATTATCGTAGTCGCGAAAACATGTACACCCTGATTGAACTTGAAGAAAGATATAATAAGGTTCCCCTACCGCAGGTTCAGGTTGTAGATATGCGTCAGGAACTAAAAGACGGAAACAAGACTATTTTCAGCCGGGTTCTTTTTGATGAAATGTCAGAGACCTTGAGTAAGGGACAGCAGGTCATTTTATTCCTGAATCGACGAGGATATGCAACTTTTTTATCATGCAGAGAGTGTGGATATGTGTCCCGATGCAGTCATTGCGGAATTTCCCTGACGTACCATAAAGATTCCAACCGAATGAGTTGCCACTATTGCGGTTATTTTGAACCGGTGCCCAAAGTATGTCCCGCATGTGGGAGCAAGTACATCAAGTTTTTTGGTACTGGGACAGAAAAGGTTGAAGAAGCAGTAAAAGAATATTTTCCGGATGTAACCACTGCCAGATTAGACTTAGATACGGTCAAAAAGAAAGGCAGTCTGAACAAAATATTGGACCAGTTTGGACAGGGTAAAATACAAGTACTTACCGGAACACAATTGGTTGCCAAGGGATTGGATTTTAGGAATGTGGGTCTGGTGGGAATTATTTCGGCAGACGTGACATTACATATTCCGGATTTCAGATCCCCAGAACGGGCATTCCAACTGATTACACAGGCGGCAGGACGAGCAGGTAGAGGAGAAGAAGCGGGCAAAGTCATCATTCAGACCTATACTCCAGAAAACTATGCCATAGAAGCTGCCGGAGCTCAGGATTACGCAAGGTTTTATGATACAGAAATCAAATTGCGGGAATATATGGAGTATCCACCGTTTTCGGATTTAATTCAAGTCACATTTGAAGCCGAAACCGATGAAGATGCTTGCAATGCCGCTAACCAGTGGCACAAGGGATTGATTCGGATATTGGGACATGACCAGTTAGACAGAATTTATACACCTCAACCCGCAGGAAAATTGCGGGATCGTGAAAATTATAGATATTATATGATTCTTAAATCACCACCGGGAAAACGGAACCATTTCATGGAAGCCCTGGACCGGATGAAAGAATCAAAGAATACAGAAAAACAATGTCGGTATAATGTATCGACAGACGTAAACCCTTACAGTATTTGGAGGAGCTAAAATGGCATTGAGAAACATCGTTGAAGAGGGAGATGACATTCTTCGAAAAAGAGCCCGTGAAGTGACGGAAATCGATGATAGAATAAAAATCCTGGTGGAAGATATGGCAGAAACCATGATTACAAGCCACGGGGTTGGCATCGCCGCCCCACAAGTGGGAATTCTTAAACGAATTTTCCTTGCAGTGCCTGATTCTGAAGTGGATGAAACGCCTATGGTTTTTATTAATCCTGAAATTCTCCAGCAGGAAGGTAGTCAGCTGGGTGAAGAGGGCTGTTTAAGTGTTCCCGGGTTTGTGGGAACGGTGGAACGACCACTTTCTGTGCGGCTTAAGGCTTTGGATATTGATGGCAATGAAAAGATATATGATTTTCAGGATTTTGCGGCAGTGGTGATTTGTCATGAATATGATCATCTAAACGGTATTTTATATACCGACAAGGCGAAGAATATACACGAGGCAACATTCGACGGTTCAGAGGAACTTCCGGTATGAAAATTATTTATATGGGAACCCCGGATTTTGCAGTTCCGGCATTGGAAGGTCTTATCAAATCAGGCAACACACCAATTTTGGCCGTCAGCCAACCGGATGCAAAGAGGGACCGGGGGGAGAAAATCAAACCCACCCCTGTCAAAGAAATGGCACTGAAATGGGATATTCCAGTTGCACAACCCGATAAAATACGGGGAAATGAAGACTTCATAGAGATGCTACGTAACCTTGCCCCTGATCTCATCGTAGTAGCAGCATACGGGAAAATTCTGCCAATAGAAATCTTGAACATCCCTGCCAAAGGTTGTATCAACATCCATGCATCCTTGCTGCCCAAATATCGGGGTGCAGCGCCGATACAACGGGCAATTCTGGAAGGAGAGGCCGAAACGGGGGTGACACTAATGCAGATGGGTGAAGGGATGGATACCGGAGACATTTTGGCTTCTGTAACTACAGTCACCTCTGGCAAAAACACCGGAATGCTTTTCGAGGAGCTCTCTATGTTGGGAGCTGATTTGCTTTTGGCAACCCTGCCACTTATTGAATCAAATCAATTATCTCCTGTTCCGCAGGATGAAAACAAGGCAACTTATGCGCCGATGATTCATAAAAGCGATGGGCTGATTGATTTCAGAAAAACGGCAACTGAGATTGAACGACAAATCAGAGCGATGAATCCATGGCCTGTTGCCCATACTATCTATAAAGGGCAAGTTATGAAAATTTGGCAAGCTGAAGTGGATGAAGCAACTGTCTTTTCTGTACCTGGCACGATTATAGAAGTTTCGCAGAGGGGAATCTCTGTTGCAACCGGTCTAGGCATTCTGAACATTACTGAAATACAAATGCCAGACAAAAAGAAAATGCCGGTCAGCGCCTATATCCGGGGCAATCAGATTGATATTAACAGCATTTTAGGGTAAAATATTGTGTACGCATTAAAGGAGAAGAATAATGTATTTTGGCGCATTTGACCCAACAATTATTATATTAATTCCAGCTATGATTTTTGCATTTTATGCACAGACAAAAGTCAGTAGAGCATATAACACCTACGCAAAGGTTGGAAACCGTCGTGGAATCACCGGTGCCCAGGCAGCCAGGTCTATTTTGGATGCAAATGGACTCGCTGATGTTCCCATTGAAATTACAGCCGGCAGATTATCTGACCATTATGACCCCAAAAAACGGGTAATGAGGCTTTCACAGCAAGTATATAATGATGCATCCATCGCCTCTGTGGCGATTGCTGCCCATGAGTCAGGTCATGCCATTCAGCATGGCGAGAGTTATACACCATTGAAAATACGCAATCTGATTGCTATGCCGGTGAGCCTGGTATCATGGCTTTCATGGCCATTGTTGATCATGGGAATATTAATTATTCAAATGGGATATTATTCCCAGGGGAATTTAATATTCAATATCGGAATCTTTGCATTTGTCGGTGTGATTCTGTTTCACGCAGTCACATTGCCGGTTGAATTCAATGCCAGTTCCAGAGCCATTAAACTTTTAGTGGGTCAGGGGATTATTTATCCCGAAGAAGCGGGCGGCGCCAAAAAAGTTCTTTCTGCGGCAGCGATGACGTACTTGGCCGCATTGGCTGTGGCAGTTGCAAACCTCATCCGATTATTGCTGATAAGGGGGCGAAACTAATGGATCAAAACAGGAAAATTGCATATTTGACACTGATGGATGTGGAACTAAAAAAATCTTATTCCAACATTGCATTAAACCATCAGATTTTATGTGGAAAACCTACATCAACACCCTTCGTTCGTGAACTGGTTTATGGTGTTCTTGAGAATAAACTATTATTGGATTATGTGATTGACAGTCTGGTTGACAAAGGGATTTCCTCCATGAAGTCAGCAGACTTGACGATTTTGAGAATGGGCGTATACCAATTGGCCAAAATGGATTCGGTACCCGAATATGCAGCTGTGAACGAAAGTGTAAAACTTGCCAAACGGTTTGCCAAAGGTCGGGATGGATTTATTAACGGGGTTTTAAGATCCTACATCAACAAAAAATATCAAATTAAACTTCCTGACAGAAGTGTGGATGAAGTGCATTATCTTTCGGTAAAGTATTCCTATGCGCCATGGATTGTGTCCTTGTGGCTGGACACTTACGATACGGATTTTGTCGAAGAATTGTTGAAAGCAGGCAACGAGACGCCTGAATTGACCATCCGGTTGAATTCGCTGAGAACCGATAAGCCTGGATTAATCAAATCTTTGACTTCTCGTGGTTTCAAGGTGAAAGAGGGAGAGTATAGCCCTCTGGCGCTACATGTTCGGGGTAGCTTTTTGTTAGAGTCGGAATTTTATAATCAGGGACTATTTTCGGTACAGGATGAGGCCTCTCAAATGGTAGTTGAAATGCTGGATCCTCAACCCGGCGAAACCATTGTCGATGTATGTGCCGCGCCAGGAGGCAAAACCCTTGCCATGGCAGAAAAAATGCATAATGTGGGCAGAATCGTCGCCTCTGACATATACAAAAGAAAGCTGGATATTATCACAAAAGAATCTATCCGTGTCGGCGTGACCATCATTGAAACAAAAACCTGGGATAGCACAAAAGTGGATTCCACGTTGATTGGAAAAGCAGACCGTGTCCTTGTGGATGCTCCTTGCTCAGGTTTGGGTGTGGTCCGTAGAAAACCGGAAATCAAATTCAAGCAGTTTGGCGAAGAGATGACAGGCCTGCCTTTGAAGCAACAGGCAATTTTATCTGCCTCTTCGTTCTATGTAAAACCCGGTGGTGTGTTGTTGTACAGCACTTGTACCATCAACCCGGCAGAAAATGAAAAAGTAGTGAAAGCATTTCTTAGACAGAATTCTTCCTTCGAAATCGTTGAAAAGATTCAATACCTGCCAAATACCCATGGAACTGACGGCTTCTTCGTTTGCAAAATGAAAAAATCCAGCAACCTGGTGGAGAAACAATGAATTTAATTGGCTTTAAAAGCAACAAAGGAATCAAACGGAGCAACAATGAAGATGCTTGTTTTGTCATGCCCAAAGAGCAAGTGTATATCGTGGCAGATGGAGTAGGGGGCAACAATTCAGGGGAACTCGCCAGCCGGACTGCCGTTACTTCAGTAGCCGACTACATCAAAAGCAATCCCATAGAAGATGTCATTGAAGAAGTTAAGCTCAAAGACTACTTCGAAAACTGCATTTCTAAGGCCAACGAGGATGTGCTGATGCTGGGTGAGAAACACGAAAAAAACAAGGGAATGGCAACAACATTAATTGTATGCCACATCCGAGGCAGTAAAGGATATATTCTCAACGTGGGAGATAGTAGGGCGTATGTATTCCGTGGTGAAGAACTCTTCCAAATCACAGAAGACCATAGTTACGTCAACTCACTGGTCAAATTAGGCGTTATAACAGAGGAGGAAGCACAGGGACACCACAAGAGCCATGTGATCACCAGAGCTCTGGGAGCAGAAGAAACCATTGCCGCGGACTTTTATCAAACCAATCTAAAAGAAGGTGATATCATGCTTCTTTGTACCGATGGACTGTATGGAGAAGTAGGTACCGAAAAATTAAGCGAAATCATGCTTTCTGAAACCCAAATGACCTCTTTAGCTGAGAGACTCATCAGCGAAGCGAACCGGGCCGGGGGCAATGACAATATAACAGTGATTTGCATAAAAATACGAGGAGGAAAAGCTGATGAGTAGCAAGATTATTGCAGGTAGGTATGAGCTTTTAGAAAAAATAGGTGATGGAGGCATGGCGGTGGTGTACAAAGCCAAATGCCGCTTGTTGAATCGATATGTCGCAGTTAAAATCCTAAAACCTGAGTTTGTCAACGATGCCAAATTCCTGGAGAACTTCCGAAAGGAATCCCATGCGGCAGCGAGTTTGTCGCATCCGAATATAGTCAATGTGTATGATGTAGGCAAAGAGGGCAACATCAATTATATTGTCATGGAGTTGGTATCGGGCCAGCCATTAAGTGAACTCATTAGAGAAGAGGCGCCAATCGATTATAAGAGAGTGGTTGAGCTGACCCGTCAGATTGCTTCAGGACTAAGTGTGGCGCATAAGCACAACATCATTCATAGAGATGTAAAACCCCACAACATTTTAATCACAGAGGACGGCGTTGCTAAAATTACTGATTTTGGTATCGCAAAGGCGGTGAAAACCACCACCATTGTAGATCAGACTGCAGAAGCAATTATGGGCTCAGTTCATTATTTTTCTCCCGAGCAGGCTCGTGGCGGATACGTGGATGAAAAGTCAGATATTTATTCTCTGGGAATTGTTATGTATGAAATGCTAACGGGCAATGTACCCTTTGATGGTGAGAACCCTGTGAATGTGGCCCTTAAACATATCAACGAAGAGATGCTCCCACCTTCCAAGTTGGTGTCGGGCATTCCACCAAGAATTGAGCAAATTGTCATGAAAGCCACCAGCAAATTTCCAACATCCAGATTTTCATCAGCAGATGAAATGATTAAAGAACTGGATGATATAGAATTTGTATCCCGTATTGTTGGTGCTACAACGATGAATGGTTGGGAATCCAGCAACGGAAAATCAACGCCCACAGAAAAAGAAACCAAATCCTCGGCACCTTCCGCAGCGGACAAAAAAAGAAAGAAGTTAATTTTCATCATAGCAGGAATCGCGTTGTTACTGATTGGTGGTTTTGTCGCCGTTGGTTTTGCCACAGGAATTTTGGGAGGCGCCAGCGTTGAAGTGCCTGATGTCAGAGGAATGACCTATGAAGAGGCAACGGATGAGTTGGAGAAGGTTGGTCTTAAGATTTCTGAAGGCGATTTGGTGTATAGCTCAAAATATGAGTTGGGTGAAGTGGTATCTACTGACCCAACCCCAGGGAGCATGGCAAAAGAAAACAGCACTGTTGAAGTCAACATTTGTAAAGGCGCAGAAGCTGGAACGGTCCCCGATTTAACCGGCAAAACACTTGAAGAAGCCAAAAGTTTGATTGACAGATATGGCTTTAAAATAGGGAATATAGATACAAAAGTGTCAAGTGAACCAAAGGACACTGTTTTGGAACAAGACCCCAAAGGGGGTGCAGAAACCACACCGGGAGGATACATCAACATCGTCGTCAGTGACGGTACCGGTGAAGAAGAAGTAGAAGTGCCATATTTGATAGGCAAAGACATTGATACGGCAAAACAGTTGATTGCCAGTGCCGGATTTGTTGTGGGAGAGATTACCTATGGCGCAAGCACGGAATATGATTTAGGACAAGTAATCAAGCAACAGTATGAGGCCGGCGCACTCTTGACAAAAGGCTCCACCGTTGATATTAAAGTGGCAGGCGGCAGCGGGACCTCTATTATAACCCTAGATATTTCTTACGCGCAAGCCCAACAAGAGGTGTTTTCCTTAACTGTTAAGGTGCAAGACTTACAGGGCACCAGAACCGTCATCTCAGGCGAAACCCGTAACAAGAGTGCAGGTAGCGGTACAGTCGATGTGGAAGGCCTGGGAAGTGGTACAATCACAGTTTATTTTGACGGCGTATTAGTGATGACGAAACCGGTAGAATTTTGACCGGGGTAAATACAATGCAAGGAATTATCGTAAAAGGGATTGGTGGATTTTATTTCGTCAGTGACGGCGAGGAAGTGCTTCGTTGCAAAGCGAGAGGAATTTTCAAAAAAGACGGTTTCATGCCCATGGTCGGGGATGAAGTGCTGGTCCAAAAAAATCCCATGGGCGATGGAACCATATATGAATTTTTGCCTCGCAAGAACCACTTGGTTCGTCCACCCATAGCAAATATTGACGCGGTTGCAGTGGTGATTTCTGTGGCAGATCCGGATCCGAATACACATACCATAGACCGATTTCTGGTTATGGCCGAAAAAAATCGGGTAGAAATTATTCTGTGTATCAATAAAATTGACTTGAACACAAAAAGTCAGGTTGAAAATCTGGAGAACATATACAGTCCACTTTACCCGTTGGTTGAAGTGTGTGGCTTGACAGGACGGGGTCTTCCTCGTCTAAAAGAAATGCTCCGAGGTAAAAAAGTGGCATTTGCAGGGCCTTCAGGAGTTGGGAAATCAACCTTGATTAACAAGCTCAATCCAATGATTATGGCACCCATGGGGGAAGTGAGCACCAAAACAGGTCGAGGTAAACACACTACAAGACATGTTGAAATTTTTAAGACAGACTTTGATGCGATGATATTTGACACACCCGGGTTTACCTCATTTAATGTCTTAGAGGCAGAACCTGATGAACTACAATTGCTATATCCAGAAATGCTACCCTTCCGCGGCCAATGCAAATATGACAATTGTCGTCACTTGACAGAACCAGCTTGCCGAGTACGGGAAGCGGTTGAGCAGAAAATGATTCATCCTTCCAGGTATGCATCATATGTAGAACAATTCAAAGAAGTGTTGGAGAACAGGAAATATTGAAAGGTTAACTATGCATAAAATCGCCCCATCTATATTATCAGCTGATTTTTCCAGGTTGGGAGATGAAGTAAAAGCCATTGAAAAGGGAGGCGCCCATTTCATCCATGTGGATGTGATGGATGGTCATTTTGTGCCTAATATTAGTTTTGGTGCTACTGTGATGAAAAGTCTGCTAGGTAAGACGAATGTGCCTTTTGACGTGCATCTGATGATTGAGGCGCCGGAAAAATATCTAAAGGATTTTGTTACTGAAAACACAGCATACATCACAGTTCATTGGGAGGCGTGCCCTCTCATAGAAGGAATCATCGACCAAATCCATGGATATGGATTGAAAGCTGGGATCTCAATCAATCCGGACACGGACGTGCAAGTTTTGCTTCCTATACTTGACCATGTTGATCTAATATTAATCATGTCAGTATTTCCCGGATTTGGCGGGCAAGAGTTTATTCCTTCAGCGCTAGAGAAAATTCAGACACTTGAACATATTCGCAAAGAAAAAGGGCTTACATTTGAAATCGAGGTAGACGGGGGCATTACACAGACAAACATCCAATTAGTGTTGGATGCGGGGGTGGATATCATTGTTGCCGGATCTGCCATCTTCAACCAGAAGGATGCGGAGCAAGCAACTCGTGAATTTGTAACGCTGACCATTGGGGGGAACTAACGCATGCAAAAAAAACTTGAATTACTGATAATCTTCGGTGGAATGTCGTCCGAGCACGAAGTGTCGTGTTTGTCTGCAGCATCGATTTTGCATCACATCAATCAAGACCTTTATAACGTTCATACCCTTGGCATAACAAAAAAAGGTCGATGGATTTTAACCGAGGCAACACCGGAACGTATTGCCGACGGCAGTTGGGAGAATAAGATTGGAAACCGGGGCGGAATTCTTTCACCGGATTGCTCTTTCGCCGGCATACGTACTTTACTAGGCGATGAAATCCCAATCGACTGTGTATTCCCAGTGCTTCATGGGAAGTACGGTGAAGACGGAACCATACAGGGTCTCTTTGATCTGTTGGGCATTCCCTATGTGGGATCAGGCGTTCTTGCATCATCCACCTGCATGGACAAAGCAGTTACCAAATGCATTGTCGAAAAAATTGTTGACCAGTCAGGAATCAAACAGGCTAATTATGCAACAACAGACCGATTCCGGTTTGCATCCGGACCTACAGAAACCGTACGAATGGTGACAGAAACCTTCCGGAATCAATTTCCACTCTTTGTGAAGCCGGCAAATGCAGGCTCTTCCGTTGGAATTACCAAGGTATGGGATGCGATTCAGCTTTTTGACGGAATCAGAAAAGCAGCAGAAGAGGATCATAAGATTATTGTGGAAGAAGCAATTATTGGTAGAGAATTGGAAGTGGCAGTTTTAGGCAATCGCAAGCCACAAGCTTCAAAAGTGGGCGAAATCATCGCTTCCAACGAATTTTATGATTATGAAGCAAAATACATCAATGAATTATCCAGAACCGAAATCGTCACAGATCTGCCGGAAAGCAAACTTGAAGAGATCAAACGAGCGGCAGTGTCGATTTACGAGACCATGGGTTGCCGGGGTTTATCAAGAGTGGATTTCTTTTTGGAAGAAGATGGCACCGTGGTATTCAACGAAATCAACACCATGCCTGGTTTTACAAAAATCAGTATGTATCCCAAACTCTGGGAGGCAAGTGGCATTGAATATTCCGATCTGATTGATCGATTAATCGAATTAGCGATGGAGGACACACAATGGCAAAAATAGATTTTAGCGATGAAAATATCCGTGATGCGTATCGGCATACGTCATCTCATATAATGGCGCAGGCCATTAAGCGAATTTGGCCAGAAGCCAAGTTGGCCATCGGCCCTGCCATCGATAACGGTTTTTACTATGATATCGACATGGAACACAAAATAACCGAAGAAGATTTGCTAAAAATCCAAAAGGAAATGAAGCGAATCATTCAGGCCAATATACCATTGGAGCGATTTGAGCTGCCTAGAGGAGAAGCCATCAAAAAAATGGAAGCTCTAGGGGAAGACTATAAAGTAGAACTTATTAGGGACTTGCCCGAAGATGTGGCTTTATCATTTTATCAACAAGGAGAGTTTGTTGATTTGTGTGCCGGTCCGCATATGGCAAGCACTGGAACCATCAAAGCTATCAAGCTGACAGGAGTTGCCGGCGCGTATTGGCGTGGAGACTCGTCCAAAAAAATGTTGCAACGTATTTATGGCACCTCTTTTCCTTCCCAGGAAGAGTTGGACGCCCACCTTGCCCGTTTGGAAGAAGCAAAGAAACGGGATCATCGAAAAATCGGCAAAGAAATGGATTTGTTTGCCATATTTGAGGAAGGTCCGGGATTCCCATTTTTCCTGCCAAAGGGAATGGTCATCCGTAATGAACTCGAAAACTTCTGGCGCAAACTACACCGGGATAACGGATACGAAGAGATTAAAACGCCACTGATCCTCAATGAAGAATTATGGCATACGTCCGGACACTGGGATCATTATCAGGACAACATGTATTTTACAAAAATCGACGAAGAAAACTTCGCAGTCAAGCCGATGAATTGCCCCGGTGCCATGCTGGTATACGGAAGGACCATGCATTCTTATAGAGATTTACCAATCCGTATGGGAGAACTGGGACAGGTTCATCGCCACGAACTTTCCGGCGCGCTTCATGGATTGATGAGGGTGCGTACCTTTACTCAGGATGATGCACACATCTTTATGATGCCGGAACAAATCAAAGATGAAATAAAAAGTGTAATCGACATGATTGACTATGTTTATAACCTGTTCGGTTTCAAATATCATATTGAGTTATCCACACAGCCGGAGGATTCAATGGGCACCAAAGAAGAATGGGATATCGCAACAGAGTCTTTGCGTGAAGCCATGGATGAAAAAGGGTTGCCTTATGTTATTAATGAAGGCGACGGTGCATTCTATGGCCCGAAGCTGGACTTTCATCTGGAAGATTCCATCGGAAGAACTTGGCAGTGCGGAACCATTCAGTTGGATTTTCAGATGCCGCAGCGCTTTGATATCACATATATCGGCGCAGACGGTGAAAAGCATCGCCCTGTCATGATACACCGAGTAATATTTGGCTCTGTTGAAAGATTCATTGGTATACTTACAGAACATTTTGCCGGAAAATTTCCCTTATGGCTTGCACCTGTGCAGGTGAAATTGCTGACAGTAACAGAAAAATTCAATGACTATGCCAGCCAGGTAGGCCAAAAGCTTAAAGAAGCCGGTCTTCGGGTTGAAATCGATTTACGTAATGAAAAAATCGGCTATAAGCTTAGAGAAGCGAGAAACGAAAGAGCGTCTTACATCGGTATCATTGGGGAACGGGAAACAGAGGCAGGTACCTTGACACTCCGATCATCCAAAGAAGGAGAACTTGGCGAAATGCCGGTGGATGAATTCCTAGACAAATGCCTTGAAGAAATTCTCGCCAAAACTGTGTAATCCAAATTACTATTAATGATTGAATTGGGAGGAAATGAGATGAATGATGAAAACATCATGCTGCCTGAGAACAAAGAGAAAGAGGAGAGCAATTTGACCACAGATTCCACGGAAAAGACTGAAACAGCCCAACAGATGGGCGGACAGCAATACGGTGGATACCAACCCGCAAACCCCAAAAAGGGCATCAGCAAACCCTTGCTGATTATCGGTGGAATCCTCTTGGGCATCATTATTATTGGTGGCGGTTGCAAGATGCTTTCAAACCAGTTGACGGGAGCCATGGGAGAGCTGATAGGTTCTACATATTCTGAAGATGAGTATTATGTGGATTATGCGAATGTAACAAGTGACCATATTGCGGTGGTTTTTGTTGAAGGAGTCATATCTTCATCTATATCTTCAGGAATCCTTTCGGAGGGTTCTGGATATGATCATCAGTTTGTCTTGGAAAGTATAGACCTGGCAATCAACAATGACACCAACAAAGGGCTGATGCTCTATGTCAATTCTCCTGGTGGTGGTGTTTATGAAAGTGATGAGCTATACCTAAAAATAAGAGAATATCAAGAATTGACCGACCGACCAGTATATACATATATGGGGTCCATGGCGGCATCCGGTGGATATTACATCGCAGCGCCATCCGAAAAAATCATAGCAAATCGAAACTGTTGGACCGGTTCTATTGGTGTCACTATGGGGACCTATTATGACATCACCGGACTATTGGATAAATACGGCGTGAAATCTGTCACCATCACTGCAGGAAAGAATAAGGCGATGGGTAGTTATACCGATCCAATGACGCCTGAACAACTGGCAATTCTGCAATCTTTGGTGGATGAAGCCTATGGCCAGTTTGTTTCCATTGTTGCAGAAGGCAGGGGGATGGAAATGAGCCAAGTCGTGAACTTGGCTGATGGCAGGATTTACACAGCAAGACAAGCCAAAACCTTGGGACTGGTGGACGAAATTGGCACCTTTGCTCAAGCCGTCGCAACGATGCAGGAAGATAACGACCTGACCGACTGTGACGTGTTCTATGTCACCCCACCAACAATTGGTTTTCTGGACCAGTTGCTTGGAGAGGTCAAATCAATTCAACAGTCTTCAAGCGATTTGTCTTTAATAATGGAATTGATGGCGAAAAACGGCCAAATGCCAATCGCCTATATAAGTGACATGCTGAACTAATGTGTTAGATAGGTAGTCTGAAATACCCTGCAAAGAAAAAATCAAATACCCTGCTTTTTATAGTAGGGTATTTCATTTCCACAATGGTAGGGTATTACATTTATACGGTTGAAAATGCAACAGATGACAAGTAAAAAGCCTTGACAGAGAAACCATGCTGTGATAAAGTACTCATGGTGTCAAGTGAGAACACTTCACACGGAGGAAACCATGTTGGATTCAATTGCCCGGCTCAGTCTGCTCAACGATTTCTACGGAAGCTTGTTGACAACCCGCCAGCAGGAAGTCATGCGACTATATCATGAAGAGAACCTATCCCTTTCCGAGATAGCAGAAGAATTCGGCATCTCCAGACAGGGGGTTCACGACACCCTGAAGAACGCAGAGCATGCCCTGATGGAGTATGAGGACAAATTAGGACTGGTCACCAGATTGGAAGAAACCAAACTGGATGTACTGAAGATTGATGGGCTGATTGCCCACATGTTAGAACAGAACAAGTCAAACCCAAGTCTGACAAAAGAGTTGGAACAAATTAAAGAAATCATCAACCGTCTCAACGCATAACGGAGAAAAAAATGGCATTTGAAGGCTTAACCGAAAAACTTCAAAAAACCTTTAAAATCTTAAAGGGTAAAGGATCCCTTACAGAAGCGGATATTGATACCGCAATGAGGGAGGTCCGTCTGGCCCTATTGGAAGCGGACGTAAATTTTAAAGTCGTGAAAGACTTTGTGGCAGTAGTTAAAGAGAAATCTTTAGGCGCAGACGTCCTCCAAAGTTTGACTCCTGCACAACAGGTCATAAAAATAGTCAATACACAACTGACAGAGTTAATGGGCGGAGTCAACAGCAAACTGACCTACTCCCCCAGGGGATTTACTGTTTATCTAATGGTAGGACTTCAAGGAACAGGAAAAACTACCACCTGCGGAAAATTGGCGCTATACTTAAAAAAGAACGGTAAAAAACCCATGCTCTGTGCATGCGATATTTACCGTCCTGCAGCCATCGACCAACTGGAGGTGGTGGGCAAGTCTGTTGACACTCCGGTATTTACCATGCGTGATAGCAAAGATCCCGCAAAAATCGCATTGGAAGCTATGAAACAAGCTGAGCTCAAAGGCTATGATGCGCTGATTGTAGACACAGCAGGACGTTTGCAGATTGATGAACCCTTGATGGAAGAACTGGCTCAAATCAAAAAAGCAGTCAAACCCCATGAGATTTTACTGGTGGTTGACGCCCTAACGGGACAGGATGCAGTTAATACCGCAGAAGGATTCAACGAAAAATTAGGAATTGACGGAATTATTATGACAAAACTGGACGGTGACGCACGTGGCGGTGCTGCCCTGTCAGTCAGAAGAGTCACCGGCAAACCCATTAAATTTGTGGGAATGGGCGAAAAAATAGATGCATTGGAACCCTTCCATCCGGAGCGGATGGCCAGTAGAATCCTAGGTATGGGAGACATGATGTCTCTCATCGAAAAAGCAGAAGAAAACTTCGACAAGGATCAAGCCGAAAAACTGGAAAAAAAGCTTCGCAAAAATGAATTCACCCTGGATGATTTCCTGGAGCAAATGTCTCAAATAAAAAATATGGGAGGCATTGCCAAAATGCTGGAAATGATGCCAGGTGCCGGATCCCAACAAATGAAGGGTGTGGACGTCGACAAAAGCGAAAAAGAAGTGGTTCAGATGGAAGCAATCATCCGGTCCATGACAATAGCAGAACGCCGGGATCCTTCTGTACTGAATGCAAGCAGACGTAAGCGAATTGCAGCAGGAAGCGGACAAC
>JBGSVW010000039.1:0-42969 GCA_041752735.1 Anaerovoracaceae bacterium
AACTTGGTCGAACACCCTAGTACAAAAAGGGACCCCAATTCCATAATGACTGCAACAATAATGGAATATTTGACTGCCTGGTTTCTAAATTTCATAAATGATGTCATATGGATTGTTTCACTTCTGTTCAGATTATTCTGACTCCGTTTATCTTTACTATTATACTCTTTTCGCCCCTCTTGTAAAGGGTAAATTGTTGTAATTATTCCAAGTATAACTGGAAGCAATTGTACAATTCAGGCTTTTAGATTGTCTACCATATTTTTTGCCCACTTGCGGGAATAAAAGCGACGCAACAGGATGGCTGCCTTTATAACCTCTTCCGTTTTTACTGCTAACACTGCGATGTAAATCGGCCACCCTAAAACCATAGTGGTGAAGAATGCAAGGGGCACGCCAATCATCCATACTGTGCCGACTTCTGTGACCATGGCGTATTTTGTATCTCCGCCACATCGCATAACTCCGACCACCAGCATACCACCCAATAAAATGAGCCACATGGTTGCGCCATAGATAATCAAGATGTAGAAAGCATACTTTTCTCCCTGTGGAGAAAAGTTATATAACGAGATGATTGGCTTGGCAACAAGAATCAGTAAACCTCCAAACACCAGACCAATAATGACCCCTATGCGAAGTAGCCTCTTCGCCAAATAATATGCCTCTTCAGTTTTACCTTCTCCTAGTTTCTGTCCTACCAAGATCAGAATGGCATCGCCAATGCTGAACCCGGCCATGACCAATATATTCTGGATTGTGTTTCCTGCCTGTACTGCCGCAAATTCCGTGATGCCAACCCGGGCATATGCCGCAACATACATGGCGGTTCCCAGTCCCCACATGGTTTCATTGATGGTTGTTGGAATAGAGTTGCTGAGTATCCTGACCGCAAATGCTCTAGACCACCCAATATATGAACGGAATTTTCCGGCGATGATATTCTTCCGCCCAAAGATCATGTAGGTAACCAACACTGCTTCCACACTCCTGGCAATCAACATAGCCACTGCAGCACCTTCCAACCCCAACTGAGGTGCCCCGAATTTACCAAAGACAAAGGTGTAGCAAAGCAAGGTGTTGACCGAAAAAGTTACTATACTAATATACAGGGGAATTTTGGTTTGCTGAGTCGTACGCAATGCAATTTGCATGGGCACCGAATAGGCTGACAATAAGAAGCATGGTGCAATCAGGACTACAAAGTCCTTACCCATGGCTATGGTTTCGGGAATATTGGTAAAAATCCCCAAGACCGCCTCCGGAAAGAAAGTGGCCGGAACAAAAAAAATCATCCCGCCGGCCAAGCAGACCGTTACGTTGAATCCTGCTGTTTTGCGAATCTGTGCCACGTCCCCGGTGCCCCAGAACTGGGTCATAAACGTGGAGCATCCACTGGAAAATCCGAACACAACCATCCAATAGACAAAATAGATTTGAATGGATACCCCCACCGCGGCCAACTCTGCTTCTCCCAGGCTCCCAACCATCAGGCTATCTACCAGTTGAAGCGAGGACGCAATAAAACTCTGGAGGGCAATTGGCAGCGCCACCCTTCTTAAGTCTCTGTAAATATGTTGGTTATTTATTGATGGCGACTGATTGATTGACATTTATTCCCCTAGCATAACAATTTTTAGTCCCGCTTCGGCTAATAAGTCTATTGCCAGCTTATCCGGGTATCCTTCTTTTACAACAATTCTTTTGATGCCGGCGTTGATGATCATTTTTGCACAAATCACACAAGGCTGATTGGTTATATAAATAGAGGCCCCTTCAATGCTTTGTGCTAAGGTTGCAGCCTGAATGATGGCGTTTTGCTCTGCGTGAAGGGCTCTGCACAACTCGTGCCGCTCTCCCGACGGAATGTTCATCTTTTCTCGGAGACAACCGCCAATTTCCTCGCAGTGGGGAATCCCCTTGGGTGCGCCATTGTAACCTGTTGCGATGATGTGTTTGTCCTGAACGATGACAGCGCCAACGTTGCGCCGCATACAGGTAGATCGTTTGGCTGTAAGCATCGCCATCTCCATGAAATACTCGTCCCAGCTAGGTCTTTCCATTATAGTTCCTCCCTTTCATAATACACCTGTACCAGATAAAGACCCTGGGGTGGCGCGGTGCGCCCTGCCCGAGCTCGGTCTTTGCTCTGTATAATTTCGTCAATCTGGTCAGGCATAATACGACCCAACCCCACTTGCACCAAAGTGCCGACAATAATCCGCACCATGTTATATAAAAAACCATCTCCCGTAATTTCGATGGTAATTTTTTCTTCTTGTTGCAAAACCTGCAAATCCATAACGGTTCGTACCGTCGAGTGTTTTTCGGGTCCGCCGGTTGCCTGGCAACTCTTGAAGTCATGGGTGCCCACAAAATAGGCTGCGGCTTTCTTCATATTTGAAACATCAAGGGTTGGTCCTACATACCAGCAGTAATTTCGGTCGAAAACGTTCCGATGCTTGGTATTGTGAATCACATATCGGTATGTCTTGGCCTTCGCATCAAACCGGGCATGAAACCGGTCCGGAACTTCCTGCACTTTGGAAATATGAATAGATCCCGGGAGTAAGTTGTTGGCTGCAAACTGAATCCTCTCAGTGGGAATCCCAAACTCTCCGGAGAAAGTGGCCCGCTGGCCGAAGGCATGAACGCCTGCATCGGTACGGCTGGTTCCGTTGAGTTGAACCGGTGCGCGAAGCAATTTTGTAAGTTCCTTTTCCATGGTGCCCTGCACCGTCTTGAGGTTGGGCTGTATTTGCCAACCATGGAATTCACTACCGTCATATTCAATGGTAATAAGAAGATTTCTTGCCATGTTCTCTAAGCCTCAGTTCTGTCGGTCCAAGCTTTGGCAACCGCAACGGCCACCGCGTCAGCAACACCTGGGGTAAACGCACCTGGAATGATGTTTTCGGCACTTCGCTCCCCATCAGGAATTACAGCAGCCAACGCATAGGCAGCGGCAACCTTCATGGCTTCCGTAATCTTATGGGCACGAACAGAAAGTGCACCTTTGAACAATCCGGGGAACACAAGAACATTATTGATTTGGTTGGGAAAATCCGAACGGCCGGTAGCCACAATGATTGCACCTGCGGCCTTTGCCATTTCAGGCATAATCTCCGGCTCCGGGTTCGCCATAGCAAATACGATAGGCTCATCGGCCATGGTCTTTATCATTTCTTCTGTTAGCATCTTAGGACCGGACACGCCGATAAAAACCTTCCTGCCACGAATACCATCAGCCAGTGTTCCTGTTTGATTACCAGGATTGGTTTGAGCCGCCAGCTTTCTCATAGCTGGGTTGAGGCTTTCATCAGCTTTATGTAAAATGCCATGTTTGTCGCAGACCAGAATATCTTTGACTCCAATGGAAAGAAGCATTTTAGTAATTGCGGTACCTGCTGCACCTGCGCCGTTAATCAAAACAGTCAACTGGTCAATGGCAATTTCTGTTACCTTGGAACAGTTTATCAAAGCCGCTGCAACCACCACAGCTGTGCCGTGTTGGTCGTCATGAAAAACCGGAATGTCCAGCAATGCCTGCAATTTCTCTTCAATTTCAAAACACCGAGGCGCAGAGATATCTTCTAGGTTAATTCCACCAAAGGTCGGTGCCAAGGTTTGGACAATACGAACAATCTCATCCGGATCTTGTGTGTCCAGACAAATGGGTACCGCATCTACGCCAGCGAATTCTTTGAAAAGAAGAGCCTTACCATCCATAACAGGAATGGCTGCTGCAGGTCCGATGTTTCCAAGCCCCAACACAGCAGAACCGTCGCTGACAACAGCCACGGTATTCCCTTTGTTGGTATAGCGGTATACATCTTCTGGATTGTCTTTAATTCGTCGGCATGGCTCTGCCACACCGGGAGTATATGCAGTGGACAAGTCGTCACGGTTCTTGACGCGGACCTTGCCCACGGTTTCCATTTTGCCTTTGTTGTCTTCATGCATTTTGAGAGATGCTTCGTAGTAATTCATATTTATTTGCTCCAATTAATTTGGCATTACTTTGTTACTTTGAATGAACTTTTCAGGTCAACAATCCGGTTGAATACCCGATGGTCGCCCTGGGTCAATCGGCTATCTGCGATGTAATAGCCATGACGGAAAAACTGGAATCGGTCTCCCGGTCTCACCGCAGTAAGACTGGGCTCTGAAAAAGCATTGATTTCTGTAACAGAGTCAGGGTTGATTCGGCTCTCACCAGATTCGTCGTCTGTCATGAGATAATCATAGTGCCGAACGATAATCGGTAGCGCTGTAGTTGCCTCCACCCAATGGATGGTTCCTTTCACTTTTCTACCTTCAAAGCCTTCGCCACTTCTGGTTTGAGGATCATAAGTGCAATGGATTTCCACAATATTCCCCTGCTCATCTTTGATGGCATCGGTACATGTGATAAAGTACGCTCCCTTTAGCCGGACTTCATTGCCCGGATACAATCGGAAATAGCCCTTGGATGGCACTTCCATAAAGTCGTCGCCATCGATGAGGATTTCCCGACCAAACGGAACCCGTCTCGTTCCCATTTCCGGAACATTTCGGTTGTTTTCCATTTCCATTTCTTCTAGAATGCCTTCCGGATAGTTGGTGATAATCACTTTAATGGGGTTTTCTACCACATTGCGGCTTTCCACCCGTCCACCTAAATCCTCACGGACGCAATGCTCTAGTAGGCCTACATCGACAGTGCTGTTGGATTTGGCAACACCAATCCGGTCGCAAAAGTCTCTGATGGCTTCAGGCGTATACCCTCTTCTGCGCAGACCTGCAATGGTGGGCATTCTGGGATCGTCCCAGCCTTCCACTACACAATCATCCACCAATCCCTTGAGCAATCGCTTGCTCATGACCGTATGGGTCAGATTCAATCTGGCGAACTCAATCTGCTGAGGTGGCGTGGGCCACCAGCCCACTTCCCTAAGGCACCAGTCATATAATGGCCGATGGTCCTCAAATTCAAGGGTACAGATGGAATGGGTGATTCCTTCAATGGCATCCTCTATGGGATGGGCAAAGTCGTACATAGGATAAATGCACCACTCATCTCCGGTGTTATGATGTACCGCATGGGCAATTCGATAAATAATTGGATCCCGCATATTGATGTTTGGGGAGGACATATCTATTTTGGCCCGGAGCACCTTGGCACCTTCAGCATATTTACCGTCTTTCATGTCGGCAAACAAGCTTAGGTTCTCTTCCAAAGAACGACTCCTGTAAGGACTCTCTTTGCCGGGTTCTGTCAGAGTGCCTCTGTAAGTTTTCATTTCATCTGCTGTCAAATCACAAACATAAGCTTTGCCTTTGTTAATCAAGGCTACTGCGGCATTATACATGGTTTCAAAATAGTCCGAGGCCCAAAGCCTTTCATCCCATTCAAACCCCAGCCAACGTACATCTTCCTCGATGGAGTTGATGTACTCCACGTCCTCTTTGACAGGGTTAGTATCATCATACCGAAGATTGCACTTGCCTCCATATTTTTGGGCAGTGGTGAAATTCAAGCAGATGGATTTGGCATGACCGATGTGCAAATACCCGTTTGGTTCCGGGGGGAACCGGGTTATGACCTTGCCACCGTATTTGCCGGATTCAAGATCTTTCTCGATGATGCTGTGGATAAAATTTGTTGATGTTCCATTGTTTTCAGACATTCCCGAACCTCCATGTAATCGATTTGATGAATTATTATAACATATTGTATGCTATAATAACATCGTATCAACAAGAAAAAGGAGGCCGAAATGGCACTGAACAGACAAAAAATCAGTTTCCTAAACCTACCTACTCCCCTGCAATTCTTACCAAGCGTATCTGAAGACCTAGGCATTTCTCTTTATATGAAGCGGGACGATTTGACGGATCCAGGGATGGGTGGAAACAAACTGCGAAAATTAGAATACTATCTCTTTGATGCAAAGGCAAAAGGAGCAACCACCCTGCTTACCGTCGGCGGTGTTCAGACCAATCACGGCAGGTTGACAGCAGCAGTGGCGGCGAAGTTTGGAATGAAATGTGCCATCGTTGCAATTGATGATTATCCCGGTGAGGTTTCATCCAATCTTCTTTTGGATCGGGTTATGGGCGCTGATGTGTTTTTATCAAAGCTTCAAAAGGAAGTTCCTTATGAAGAACAATTGGATCAAATGATAAACCTTGTGCGCAACCAATACGAAGCGACTGGTGAAATCGTCTATTCCATCCCCATGGGAGGGTCAGGGGAAGTCGGTGTTCCCGGATATTATGATTGCGCCATGGAACTGGCTTCGCAGACCAAAGCGTTGGGGATTTCCCCTAGCAAGCTCATTGTTGCTGTTGGCAGTATGGGTACATATATGGGTCTTTTTACCGGCATCCGAAACGAGGGACTGGATTTATCCCTACATGGCATTACCATTGCGCCTTTTTACAAAGACCCTGCGTCGCATGCCCTGGATTATTACGAGAAAGTCAGGAACTATTACAATCTTGAAGACAAAGCCGGCCTTAGCGATTTTCACATCAGCAATGATTACACCTTTGGGGCGTATAACAATCCGGTGAAAGAGGTGAGATCGGCGGTTTATTATATGGCTCGAAAAGAAGGCATCCTTCTGGATCCCTGCTACACCGGCAAGGCTTTTTTTGGTTTGATGGATCTCGTAAAAAAAGGTTCCATCATCAAAGGCGAAACAGTTGTATTCCTGCACACCGGCGGTCAGCCTGGTCTCAATGGTCCCAACCATCGAATGGAGATGGAAACAGAGCTCTTGGATGGCATCCACCTACTGTAATCGATCTATCCTTTCGCAGCAGACTGATATCATAGATTGAAACAGCAAAAAGCTCGGGTAAAATTGCCCGAGCTTTTTGTATTGAATATCATTAAATAGTTTTTAAATTTTAGGCTTTTATCTTCTTTGGTTCAACCGATAACGAAATCACAAAGAGGATTGCTGAGATTGCAAGGAATACATAGGAGGCCAATTGAATCGCACCAAGCATCCCTTCCCAATTTCCAAATAGCACATTCAAAATGCCATCGGGATAGGTATCCGCATAGTATCCATCCGCGGCTCCGAAATAATCGGATCCTTCAAACCAATACAACCAAGGTTTTCCGATCAATCCCATAATAGCTATCACTAGGAAGTTAAATGACATTCTGCGCGTATCGCCAACTGCCAGCTTCGTTCGTGGGTTCAAAGGATATCCAACCGGATCTTTCTTGGCAAGACCACCATACATCCGTTTCCAGATATAATAGAGAACTGGTCCGGAAACGATGCCAATCATTCCGCCAATGAAGTACTCTGTTCCATTGATAAAGAAGGAACAGATGCCAATGAAGATAGGTACTATGGCAATCAAGCAGAGGAAAGCGTATCCGCCCGGAATCTTGAATTTTAATTCTTCAGCAGGTATCCTCTTGCGAAGAATCATGGCTGAAATGAAAATCATGATGTATGCAGAAACCAGTAGGAATACATCGACAACGATGACTACTTCAAATGGAAGTACGCAAAGTGCCATGTTTGTAATAGCTACCGATAGAACTGCAACATAGGGGACACCATGCTTCTTGTCGCACTTGACCAGAATCGGTGGTGCCAGATTATCATCAGCCAAGGCAAAGAATCCTCTGGACCCAGATGCGATATAGGTGTTATAGATAGAGCACTGTGCCAATACAGCCACGAATACGAAGAACAATCCGAAAATCGGACCCCAGTGAACAGAAACCACGTCTGCATAACCAATCGTGCCTGCTTCCGTTCCCCACATGTTCCACGCCGATATATCCGCAACGTTAACGCCCCAATATGCTGCCATGTCTGAAATGGCCTCTGGTCCAAGTATTTTTGTGGCATCTTCAATTCCTACAGATCCCAATCCTGCTATGGTAGGAAGAATGTACACGGCCATAATTAAAGGTATGGTGATTAGCGTTGCTTTGGGTATAACTTGTGGATTCTTCACTTCGCCTGCAATGGTGGACATAGATTCATACCCGGAATACATCCACATGCCCAATGCAATTGCACTTCCAATGTAATAAATCCAACCTTCGAAGGCGACACCTTCAAAGCCGGTTACACCGAAAAGACCATCACCGGTGATGGGATCAAACGGGCTCTGCTCCCAGTTCATAAAGCCGCAAACAGCAACCATTCCAAATGCAATGATAACCAGAACGGACAAAACTGTACTGACAATGCCCACGTCCCGGACTCCACGAATGTTGATATAAGTAAAAACAAAAATCATGCCAAATTTAAAGATGGTTTCAGGCATAAAACCCCAGTCAAACTGGTCTGCCAGATAACCACCTGCAAGAATAACGTATAATGTGTTATCAATATAAATCGAGATGGTTCTCCACCATCCAGCCTGGAATCCCCAGTATTCTCCAAGGGCTTCCTGGACCCACTTATAATAACCACCTTCTTGGGGTCTTGCAGAACCCAGTTCAGCGGCAACAAGGCCCAACGGAGTGCTCCATATAAATGGCAGCACAATCAACATGATTAATGTCAATCCCGGTCCGGCACTTGGTATCATTTCCTCGATACCATAAGCACCTGCGGCACATAGACAGAATATCATGAAGACCACGGTAGACACTTTCACGTCGTGCTTTTTTAGACCGTGTTCACCGGTGTCCATCGCAATGGACTTCTTTTCTTCACTCATTTGTTCCCTCCTAAAACAATGTAACAATACCTCGACACTATTTTACCCCCTCTTTATTGTGTCTGTAAACATATTTTGAACATTTGCACAATTGACGATGTGTCAAAAACCCACAAATTTCAACGTTTTTATTTTAGTTTGCCTAATTCAGCAAATTAAACAACAAATTACAGCAAATAAGTTCAACCCCTTTTCCGCAGTTTCGGAGGCGGACACGGTTTTTAAGTATACATAATATCTCCCTGCCGTCCATTGACTTACCCTTCTTTACTGCTGTACTATGAGTATCATCCATCAAAATACAAGGAGGAATCTTTATGAAAGAGTATAGCATCTCACATCTGGTCAAATCAGAGGACCTAAATCACCATGGCACACTATTCGCGGGACGTTCCGCAGAATGGCTGGTAGAGGCGGCTTTTGTAGCTGCTGCATCGGAGCATGGCCGGCCACAGGACGTACTATGTATTAATATCCACGGTTTCATTTTTAAGAAACCCGTGCTGAAGGGATCAATCTTGACTTTGAAATCAAGAGTGGTAAAGGTGGGTCATACCAGCGTGGTTGTTTACGTCAAAGCCATCTCTGAAATAGAAAAAACGCAGCATGTTGACGGCTTTCTTACCTTTGTGTGCGTCGAACCGGACACCAAGAAAAAGCGGAGGGTTGACATCAAACTTGATGAAACCACAGATCCTGAAGAACTTGCTATTCGCGAAAGAGCGGAGAAGCTGTAACCATAATCATTCTTGCTGCCCTGTCCTTCCGTATTTCTAATTGATGGAGGTATTCATTTGGAGACTAAGGCTTTAGGAGAAAAACAAAAAAGTCGTATTTATTATTTGGATTTTGTTCGTGGTTTAGCCATATTTTTTATGGTGATGCAGCACACCATGATTATGCATGAAAAAACCGGTGGAGAAGTCAATACCTTATTGGGTGGTATTTTTATACTCCTTGGAACTGCGCCAGCAGCACCTGTGTTTATGCTTATCATGGGTGCTTTTATTATGAAATCAAACAAAACCATGAAGGAAGGGATTGTTCGGGGCATTAGATTGTTCATCTTTGGATATGTTTTAAATGTTTTTCGATTCACAATACCCTTGCTAATTAGTGGTACTTCCCCTTTTCTTGGTAAAGAATCACTTTCTTTATTGTTTGAGGTAGATATTTTTCAACTAGCCGGATTATCTTTGATCGCTGCGTCATTAATTAGGAGGTTTGCTTCTAACCGGTATGTCTATCCTATCTTGATCTTGTTGATTTTATTCATATCGCCATACTTATGGGGCCACTATAGCAGTATCCCTCTTTTTACTCCCTTTTGGGGCATAGAAAGTTTTGTGTCTTTTCCATTTTTCCCATGGGTGATATATCCTTTGCTGGGAATGTACCTGAGTAAATACATCCTGGATAAAACGTTAATTGAAACCATGTGGATAAAGTTTTTTGTCTTCGGATTAATAATCCTGACAGTTGGGATTCTCTTATTCAATAAATTTCCCACTGGGGATTATTATCGAAGTGGCCTCGGCGTACATTTAACTATCATTGGTTTTGTGTTTTTATGGCTCTTGATCAGTTATCAATTCGTTGAAAAAAGTGGTCTGAGCAAGCAAAATTTCATATTAAGACTCCTTGTATTTTGGAGCAAGAACGTCAGCGTCATCTATATCATTCAATGGATATTATTTGGATGGAGCATCCTACTACTGGATGTGAATCAACAGCAGGACTACATTGCTATGCTGATTGGATTCATTGTCCTTTTCATGACCCATATGCTTGTAAAATATACACCAGTCAGCAAACTACAATCATGGCTCTAGTTTAAGAACTGTTTCATTCATCGCAACAGAACATACAATCGAAAAGAGAGAACGGAAATCCGTTCTCTCTTTTGTTTGATATTATATCTTTGTTTATCTTTTGTTTGTCAAATTACTCTTTCGGCGGGAATTTGTCATCCATTTCGACTTCTTTTTTGTCTTCTTCTGTTGTGCAGAATAAGCAACCAGCCGGGTATTTTTCGTCGAAGAGCACTTCATCGTTGCCAATGACAACGGTGGTTCTGACTTTACCCATCATCGCTGCAATTTTGTATGCAACCATGGGGATGAAGGTGCAAGCTACTCCGACAACGAAGACGAACTGGTCTTCTACGAAGAGAGCAATCAATGCAGCAATCATGATGAAGTTTGCAAAGTATGCAAGACCTGGATACCATCTGGCCTTAACGGTCAGGGCTTCTTCAATCTTGTATCCTCTTTGCTTGAGTCTCTTTCTGAATACAATCTGTGACCAGCAAATAGCTACCCAACAGATGGTGCCGGTAAATCCGGACAAGCCCAGCAGACGAATATAGAAGTTATATCCACTGTCGCCAGCCAATCCCAATGTATCCAAGGAATAACCAATTACAAATACAACCCAAATCGGTACAATGGTGAAAATGGTTGCATTCTGAGGTACGTGGAATTTGTTCAGCTTTGATAAGAACTTTGGAGCCAAACCTTCAACGGACAGGCCATATACTGTACGGACTGTACCATAGAAACCAGAGTTTGCGCAACTAAATGCGGCAATCATGGTAACCATTGTGAAGATTCCAGCAGCCCATCCTAGGCCATACTGTTCCATAACAACTGCGAATACAGAGTATTCTTCAGTTGCGCCAGCTACTTCTTCAATGCCCATCTGTGCATATGGGAAAATGATGGTCAACAGGAATACTGGGATAACATAGATCAGGATGATTCGGAATGCTACTTTTTTGCAAGCAGCAGGGATGTTCTTTTCTGGATCTTGGGTTTCTGATGCTGACAAACCAACGATTTCAGAACCCTGGAAGTTGACCAGTGTCCAGATAGCCATGGTAACGATAATGATCAGACCTGCTGGGAACAGTTGATCCCATGCGGAGCCTTCGCCTGACAATAGAATCTGGAGTCCAATGATGCCTTCAACGCCGTCATAACCTGCGCCGGTTGGCATGGTGCCAACAACACCAAAGAAGATGCCTACACCACAGATAACGAACATTGCAACTGCCAAGATTTTGGCAATAGCCATAACGGATTCAATGTGACCAAACCACTTAACCTGATACACGTTAATCAAAGTTAACAGCAACAGAGCTACAAGGCCCCAAATGAATGTGGAGAATGCCCAAGCAGCGTCATCATAGGACAGTCCTGCAAAGGATCCCATCCAGTCCGCAATTCCCTGTGGGATTGGAAGCTGAATAAAGTAGTTCATGAAGTAACCTGTAGCAAGAGCTTCGGACGGGATATAGAAAATCCAGTTTGCCCAGTAAGCCCAGCCAACTCCGGTTGCGATAGATGGTCCCATAAACTCTTTTGCGTAAGTGACGTAGGAACCTCTTCTGGGGATGTTTACCAGCAGTTCTGCAAAAGATTGCATAACGCCGTAAATGGTAATTCCAGCTAAAATGTAAGCGATAAGTACTGCACCGGGACCCATGTCTCCGTAGACTACGCCTAGTCCAAGAAAGTAACATGATCCGATGATTCCGCCCAATGCGATGAGCGAAACGTGCCAAGCTTGTATACCACGATGGAGACCTTCTCCCTCAGCGGTATGCTCAGCCTTTCTGATTTCTTTTTCTGCCATTTCTTCCTCCTTATAAAAAATATCTTCTAAAAAAAATAACCACAAAAAACACAAAGGTTTTGTGGGAAGATGACGCCTTATTATTTCACAGAAAACCACATCTGTCAATAAAAACAAAATACACGATATTGGTTTTTTTGAGCATGCTTCGACCCACTTTCAACAGTTAGAGCTGTCTTCGGCCTTCCATGGCCTTGAGTAAGGTAATTTCATCGGCATATTCCAAATCTCCGCCCACCGGGATGCCATGAGCAATCCGGGAAACCTTGATGCCGGAGGGTTTGATCAGTCTGGCGATGTACATCGCCGTGGCTTCCCCTTCGATGTTGGGGTTGGTGGCTAGAATCAATTCCTCCACTTCGCCCTCCTGAAGGCGGATGACCAGTTGCCTTAGATTGATGTCGTCCGGTCCAATTCCTTCCATCGGCGAAATCGATCCATGAAGTACATGGTATTGGCCTGTAAACTCTTTTATTCTCTCCAATGCAACCACATCCTTCGGATGTTCTACGACACAGATGATTTTTTTGCTCCGAGCGGGGTCCAGGCAAAGTTCACAAGGATCTTTGTCCGTCAGATTTCCGCAAACCGAGCAATACATCATGCTTTTTTTGGCAATTAAAATAGAAGAGGCCAGGGCTTCCGCTTCGGCATCTTCTAACGACAGAATATGAAAAGCAAGCCGTTGGGCGGTTTTTCCCCCAATGCCCGGCAACTTGGACAATTCGCCTATTAGCGTTGTCAGCGGCTTTGCATAGTATTTCATTACATCATTCCCGGGGGCAATCCAAGGCTGCTGCTGAGTTTTGCCATTTCATTCTGCGAAATCTCTTCCATTTGACGGATGGCTTCATTGGCTGCAGTCAAAATAAGATCTTCCAGCATTTCGATGTCATCCGCATCCACTACTTCTGGTTTAATCTTGATGGATGTAATCTCTTTTTTGCCATTGGCAACCACTGTCACAGCACCGCCACCCGAGGTAGCAGTTGCTTCCATTTTTTCTATTTCTCCTTGCAACTCATCCATTTTCTTTTGCATTGCCTGAACCTGCTGCATCTGCTTTTGCATATCCTTGCCACCGCCGCCACCTGCGCCTGGTGCCTTGGGCCGTTTGCCGGCCTTCATTCCTTTGCCCATACGATCCTACCTTTCTTTTTCAAGTCCTACTCCACATCCACAGGGAATCCCAACATGCTTTCCAGCTTGCTGGCCACTTCCTTGGGGCTGTCTTCTTTTTTTGAGTTCTCATTGCCGTCCCGGATAACACAGCGCATTCGACGCCGTTTGCCGGTGTGTTTTTCCATTAAATCTTCAATAATCATACAGTTGTTTTCAAGGTACACTTTCACAGTGCTGCTGGATGCAACCATAAATTCAGTTTCGGTGATTTTTTCAAGCGAAGCCCCTTTTCGGATCACGTTGAAACTACCCTTTTGGGCTTCTCCATCTTCAAATATCTTGGTCCAAAGCAAATCCATGTCAGGGAAAACGGAACCCGGGGAGCAATCCGTTTTGTCTTTTGTCTGTTCAGTTTCAGATTCTGAGGTTTCAGGTTCACCTTCTGAGGTTTCGGGTTCACCTTCTGCTTGATGGACTTCCGGTGTGGGTTCCTTCCTAACGGGTTCAAGTGATTTTTCTTTTTTTGCCACCGGTTTCATTTGTATCGGCGAAGAATCTGTCCCATGGGTTGCAAGCTTAATCAGTGCCATCTCCAAAAGAATCCTAGGTTGTCCAGACCATCGGCTTTCTGCAATAATAGCTGAAAGCTCTAGGATGGCATAGTTGATCTCTGGCAAGTCCAGCCGACCGCTCTGTTCCCTGATTCGTTCTATATTCTCGGTGGACATGTTTAATAAGTCCTCCGGGTTTTTGATAAATTTCGTCATCATTAGATTGCGGTAGTGAGCCATCCAACCTTTTAGGATTTCCCGCGCATCCTTGCCGCCGGCCAATATCTGATCCACCAGCAATAATCCTTCCGCTGGATTGTGGGTTGCCACCGCTTCTGTAAGCAGAATATATGTGTCTTCACCTACAGCGCCTAAGGACTCCAACACGTCGTCCCGGTTCACCAAGTCGCTTCGGCCGGAAATGCACTGATCCAGTAACGTCAGACCGTCGCGAACCGATCCATCTGCATGGATGGCAATCAGTCGCAATGCATCGTCGGTGATTTCTGCATTTTGTTTCCGGCAGATTTCCTGCATACCGCCCAGTATTTTGTCTTCTCCAACCCTACGGAAATCCATCCGCATGCAACGGGACAAAATAGTGGCTGGCAGTTTTTGAGGTTCGGTGGTCGCTAAGATAAACATCACGTGGGATGGGGGTTCTTCAAGGGTTTTGAGGAGAGCATTAAATGCGCCTGTGGAAAGCATATGGACTTCGTCAATGATGAAGACTCTGCGTTTGCCCACAGCTGGCGGATACTTGACACTGTCACGCAGCTCACGGATGTTGTCCACCCCATTATTGGAAGCCGCATCGATTTCAACGATGTCCATAAAGCTCCCTTCTTTAATGGATATGCAATTTGAGCACTTACCGCAAGGTCGATTCCCTTCATCCAGGCAGTTGACGCCTTTGGCCAGCAATCTAGCCACAGTGGTTTTGCCGGTGCCTCTGGTGCCACAGAAAAGATAGGCATGATTCACCGTGCCCAGCTTAATTTGGTTTTCGAGGATTTTGACGATGTGTTCCTGCCCCAGGACCTCTTCAAAGATTTCAGGTCTGTAGGCACGATATAACACTTTGTACATATTGCATTCTCCGGTCCAATAAAAATTGCCTTTTGAAGGCTCCGCAGGCAGGAACAGGCTTGTCTGCGGCACATAAGAGCTTCCACTTATTGCTGCTTCCTTCCGGACCTGACAAGGTTCGCAGAGTCCTATTGCGCAGGACCCATACCACACCGGGCGGAGCCATCAAAAGGCAATTGACGCTTGTTTATTATATGCTTTCCCACATGATTCGTCAACCAACGACTTTGTACAGTTCGTCTCCTGCAGGCGGTGCAATTTCCATCAGTTCTCCGCCAACTTCCATTTTAATTCCTTCATCGGCTGTCTTTATGATTCCAACACAGGTCGCCTGGATTCCTGCTTCGGACAACCCGCATAACAGTTCATCTTTGTGGTTCGGCCCGGTCATGATAATCATAGATCCGCTGGAAATCAGTCTTAAATAATCGATGTCATATTGATCGCAAATTTTTCTGGTCACTTCTTCCACCGGTATGGCATCCACCCAGATTTCTGCGCCTACATCACCGCGATGGCACATTTCCCACACTGCGCCAAGGACGCCACCTTCTGTAATGTCATGCATACCGCTTGTTCCGATTTTTCCTGCAATAATGCCTTCTTTCACAACGCTGACTTTGTCCATCATGGCTTTGGCTTGTCCGAGCTCTTCAGAGGTGAGAATCCCCAGCAGATCCTCTTCATAATCGCTGGCAATAATAGCGGTACCTTCAAGTCCCGCTGTCTTGGTCAGTAAAATAAAATCTCCGGGTTTCATAGCTTCTCGGTGTTTGGAAGCCCATTTTTCTCCTCTACCAATGGCAGTGGAAACGATGATGGGTTTATTGACTGCGTTGGTGATTTCTGTGTGCCCACCAATGATTTCAACACCCAACGATTCCGAAGTGGCCGCGGCTTGCTTCATAATCTCTTCGATGTCTTCTGTGGTGGTACCCTCGGGCATCATAACTGTCAACATAATGCCAAGAGGCTCTACGCCGTTGGATGCGATGTCGTTACAAGAAATATGTATTGCCAGACGACCAATGTCTCCCACTGCAGCGGTGATAGGATCTGTGGACATGACGCATTCATAGTTGCCAAAGTCAACCACCGCACAATCCTCACCGATACCCGGCCGCGTCAGCACTTCCGGACGTTTAAATGTAATCTTTTTGAATACGATTTTTTCCAGCAAATCGCTGTCGAGTTTTCCGACTTTTAGCATATTATTCTCCCGTCATAAACTGTTCAATAAAATCTTGCTCCGATAAAATCGGAACGCCAAGCTCCTTAGCCGTTTTGTTCTTTGAGGAGCTAGACAAAGTATCATTATTAATTAAGTAAGAGGTTTTTGCGCTGACCGAACCGGCCACTTTGCCTCCTCTTGCTTCGATTGCTTCTTTTAGGGCATCCCGGTTTTCGTACTGTTCCAGACTGCCGGTGATGACAAATGTCAAATTGGCCAGGTTTTGGATTTCCTTGACCGTCGGAGCTTCCAGCTGAACTTCCGCAAGCAAAGCCTCTACCTTCCGGCGATTGTCCGGATCTTTGAAATACTCGGTAAATGAGACGGCCATAATAGGTCCGATACCTTCGATTTCCATGAGTTCGCTTTGAGAAAGATTTTGAATTTGTTGCCAGTCATTTCCGCAGTGCCGGGCGATGAGTTTGGCGTTGGCCAGTCCCACACCGGTGATGCCCAGTCCGTAGAGCAACCTGGCTGGAGTGGTTTTTCGGCCACGGGAAATGGCTTGAATCAAGTTATCGTAGGACTTTTGTCCGAACCCATCCAAAGTGATGATTGCTTCCCGGAAAATGGGCAAATGGAAGAAATCCGCCAGCTCTTTGAGATATCCCTGGGAGATGAATTTTTCGATGGTGGCTTCAGACATGCCTTCTATGTTCATGGCATCCCTGGCCGCAAAATGGGCAAAAGATTTGATTTGCTTGGCTGGGCAAAGGGGGTTGGTGCAATACAACGTCAGTACCCCTTTTTCGTCATTTACTTTTGTAATGCCCCCACAAACCGGGCAAGCATCCGGTATTTCCAGGTTATTGCTGCCTGTGAGATTCTCGGCGATCTGAGGAATGATCATGTTGGCTTTGTAAACCAAAATTTCATCTCCGATCCCCAGTTTCAGTTCTTTTAGGATGCTGAGGTTATGAACGCTGGCCCGAGCTACGGTTGTACCCTCCAGTTCCACCGGCTCAAATACCGCAATGGGATTAATCAATCCGGTACGGGAAGCACTCCACTCCACTTCCAGCAATTTGGTGGTTTTAATTTCGTCCCGCCATTTAAAAGCAATGGCGTCTTTGGGGAACTTGGAAGTCTGTCCCAGGGACTGACCATATTCAATATCATCAAAAAGGAGGACCAAACCATCGGAAGGCATATCGTTTGTTGCCACTTCCTGTTGAAAAAGATCAATGGTTTGTCGCAAGTTCTGTGCGGACACCGGATGGGTCTCCACCACATCAAAACCCAGCTCAGTCAACCACTCCAGTTGAAGATACCGGAGAGTAAAATCGTGGTCATCACCATTCACCAATGAAAACGCAACGAAACGAACACCCCGCTCAGCGGTTATCTTGTTGTTCAGCTGACGTACTGTTCCACTACAAAGGTTTCTTGGGTTTTTGTATTTTGATTCCAGTTCCGGAAGCTCCGCATTGATTTTTTCGAATGCGGAATATGTGATAATTGCCTCACCCCGCAAGACCAGCTCCCCTTCAAATGGAATGCGAACCGGCAGATTCGCAAATACCCTTGCGTTGGGTGTGATTACCTCTCCGATTTCTCCATTGCCCCTTGTAACGGCCTTATATAAGGTCCCGCTTCGATAGGTGAGTACGATGGTCAGGCCATCTAGTTTCCACGATAGCAGACCTTCTTTGTCCCCCAACCAGTCAATCAGTTCGTCCACGCTTTTGGTTTTATCCAATGAAAGCATTTTGATGCTGTGGGCCTCCTTTGGCAAACTTGCCAAGGTCTCATACCCTACCCTTTGAGTGGGGCTGTTGGACAAAATGATGCCGGTTTCGTTTTCTAGGGCCAGTAATTCGTCATATAATTTATCGTAAGTCAAATTGGGAATCAGCTCTGCATCATCCCGGTAGTATGCTTGGGCGGCTTCATTGAGAAAGGCCACCCGCTCTTTCATTTCCTGTTGTATGGGTTTGTTTTCTATCATACTGATATATTACCATAAATCTTGAGATAGCAAAACCGCCAAGCGTCAACCCTGGCGGTTTTTTTGAACATGTTGGAGGTGCTATGCAAAATTTGATTGTTTTTTATAACTCCACCACTTTGGTAGAAAGTGTAATTCCCAGGTCTTTGGCATAATTGAAGTAAGTGTCCACTTGGTCCATGGACAACATGTCCGAAGAAATCAAGCCAACCTGGTCATATTGATCATTGACAAACAGCTTCGAAAAAAGGAATCCTCCCTGCCCGGTAAGGTACATTTCGGCCGTAATACCTTCTTTGGCGAAAGAGTCCACCAAACCCGGCGCTTGGACGTGAGTTTCCACTTTCACCTGCTTGCCATCCTTTTCGCCGTAAGCTTCTATGACCATGCATCCGGAATCCGTCACCAGACCTTCTTTGATAATTTCTGCAATCTCTTCTTTGAATTTCGGCGCATGGGGAATGTGTTTCAATATCACATCAAAGGGAGAAACCTCTACGCCGCGAACTGTCTCTTTTTCATGGGACAAAAGACCCGCTCTATATAACGGTGCGGCAAAGTCCATGCCAACTCCGGCATATTTAAAGTATGCGTTCTGCGCGCCTTTTAGATATTTTTCTGCGTTGAAACTATAGTGGATAGGTTCGTCATGACAATGTTCGTGAAAAACGATTTCCCTGTCTGATTCTTCAAACTTACGGCGGGTCGGCAGACCAAAAGCAGGCGTGCGGACCAGCTTTCCATTCTCAAATGCATAAGCAGGTTCAGACATATCGTGGAGTGCTGTCACCGGAGACCACCAGAAAGGCAGAAAACGTTTGGCTTCAACTCCTTCCCAGACAAAGTTATAGATGGTCTCACACCGGTCTAAATAGCGTACCGCATCTCTTGTGGCAACACAAATCAACCCCGGTCCGGAGCCGGTTCCAACCAGCGCCAACTTGCCGATGGCGGCAAATTTGGGGCCATATACATCATACTGAATCCGGATACTCTCCACCCAGTCCTCGTGAAGTGCTGTGGTAGCGGCATAATCCTGATAATTTGCACCTACTTCTAATGCAGCATCTAATACATTTTTGGTGCATTCCAGGGGTAGGCCGTTTAGAATCAAATCCACTCCTTGGGCAGCTTTGACAATACTATCTTTGTTGTGTGCATCTACCAATGTGCCTCTTGCTTTTTTTAACACCGATACGATTCCGTCTACGGCGCTTTGGTCCATATCCGCACAAATAATTTCACCAACGTTTGGTTCTTGGTCTAATTTCCTGGCAGCTGCCGAGCCTTGTGCTCCAACGCCCAGGACAAGTATCTTTTTCATTTTTCACCTCTTACCGGACGATTCTTCTATGACAACCGTCCTTTGGCTTCAGTATACTGATTTCTATTCAATACTGAAATACGAATCTTGTTTCTTATCTGGGGTTTCGATGCCATTATTTCTCTTGCAAAAGGAAAAGATGACGAAGTATAATGAATTATAGCAAAATCAATAACTTAATTTAGCAACATTCAAAGGAGTAATGATATGATACTTCACGAAGCAATTAAATATATCCACAACCTACCATTTTCTGCGAATTTTATCAATGTCCGTGAAGAACACAGTCATTGCCACAAAGAGGTAGAAATCCTACTATTGCTGCGTGGATTTTCTCACTACAAAATATATCACATGGATTACGCCCTGCAAGCGGGAGACATGATTATCGCAGACGTGGAAGACTTGCATCGAATTCATGATTCTTCCCAGGACGTGTTGATGCTACAGCTACACATCGACACAAAAAAGTTTGAAGAGATTTATCCCAATATCAGTGCAACCTATTTTGTTTGTGAAGATCCCGGAACGCTCAACGGGAAGAATACGGCACTCAAAGAAAAGCAACTAATGTTAAAGCATCAGCTGGCAAAGTTAACAATGGACTGCGTGGGAAACCCCAATGACTTTGTGCTTCATACTGACAACATCAACGAGGTGATTGCCACGTTAATCAGGCACTTTCGAGGTTTCTATATGGAAGACTACCAGTACCGGGTAGGCAGAGATAATGTGAGCGATGTTGATCTGGATCGAATGTCCCGGATTACAAGTTATCTCCTTAGTCACTACGACAAAAGGGTGACTTTGGAGGATGTGTCTGCCACCGAACATTTAAATCCTTACTATGTTTCCCACCTGATTAAAAACACATTGGGAATCCCTTATCAAAATTTCGTCAATGGCATTCGTTTGGAATTTGCCGAAAAAAGCTTACGGTTCACAAATCAGAGCCTGACACAGGTTGCTGAAAATTGTGGATTTTCTTCTCTCAACTACTTTAACAAATGCTTCTATTCATGGTATGGTTTTATGCCTTCCCAGTACCGAAAGGAACTTTCCCAATCAGATAGATTAACCGGGTTGCCCTTTTTAGAATCGGAGGCTCTGGATTTGGTTGGTAAATTTCTGACTCCTGTGGTCTCCATCAAAAAGCTCACGATAATGCCTACCCTTGAGGCTGCCCTTTCCCTAGATTTTTCTCCACAGCCTTCGGAAGAAAACAAACTCATATCACTGGATACGTTACGCCCAAAGATACTCGTTGGTAATCAAGAGGATCTCCTGGGTCTGGGGTTTTTGCGGGAACAGATTCTTTCCATCAAGCCCAGTGCATTTCTTGTGAACCGACGTTTGCTAACACCCATGGCATATGGGGTTTTACAAACATTTGGACTTCCCGTGGAAGCTGTAGAGGCTTCATTTACCTCGGATTTCCAGCAACCGATGAAAAACACCGCAATGGCACTTTCCCAAATTGTGGGGCAATCCACAGCCACTTCTCCTCCCTGTATTTCCCTATTTGGCGAGGGCAACACCCTTTTTCAGCAAGTAGGTTTGGCGTCTCCCCTTTATACCGGATATCAGGTTATGGCCGGGCTTCGTGGTGAATCTCTGATGGTTTCAAATCAAGTCCTAATGTCCAGGTCTGAAAAAGAATTGACGGTGATTCTTTATAATCCCGACCCCCGTGCAATTCTTAACGTGCGTCTTCAAACAAAAAAACTTCCGGAACAGTTTGTTTTGATGAAAAAACAAATTCCGGAAGATAATAACTGCTATTCGATACTAGAAGCGCTGGGGAATCCTGCCTTCCTTCCCTCTGAAGTGGTTCGCGAAATCGACCAGTCTCATCTGGGGCTTCCCCAGTTCATCATGGTGGAGCGGTCCGTGTCACCGGTGCTGGATTTTATGGTTTACCCGCAACATGTTACTATTTTGGCGATTTCAACCATTTCCATCCTTTAACTGCATAAATGCCGCCATACTTCCCCTGATGCTCCCATCTCGTCTGTGAGAGAAAAACAAATCCTCTCTGCCAAACGTGCATAAGTTGGCTGAATATAGCCGCTCCGGACGGATGCCCGCTTCCAAAAAAAGCATTTCGTTTGCTAACGTCAAATCCAACATTGATTTCCCAATCATTAATGGTGTTAATACATCCTTGGCCCTCTCTGCCCCCAGCAATTCCACAAAGGCTTCCGCCACTTCCGGTCCTACTTCAAAGGCGGTCCCTCCAATGCCGGGGCCAATACAGACAAGCAAGTCTTCCCGCTGTGAGCCGAAGGCTTTTTCCATTGTTTCCAAGGTTTTTATACCGATGGCTTGTTGCGTTCCACGCCAGCCGGAATGGGTCAATCCAATGGCATGATTTACCGGGTCAAGAAAATACAAAGGGAGACAGTCTGCATGAAGTGTTACCAAGGTGATACCTTTTATATTGGTAACCATGCCGTCGATCTCCTCAGGCTCCTTGGGCCTTGTAATCCCTTTGCCAATATCCATTGCCTCAACTACTTTGATATGATTTGTGTGGGCCTGCCAAACCGAAGTCATTTTGGAGCGGTCCACTTCCAGGGCTCGAGCAATTCGATCATAGTTCTGCAGGACATTCTCTTTTGAATCCCCCATAGTAAATGAAAGGTTCATAGATGTATAGGGACCGGTGCTTACACCGCCATCCCGGACTGAAAATCCATGTCGCACAAGGCCGGTGTCTTCTAGTTGAGGGAAGCTTAGAAATGGTATTCCAAAATTGCTACGAAGAGCCATATTCTTTGTCAACATGTTTCTTCAAACCCTTCTTTATAAAAACGTTTTTTTATGAGTTTTTGAATTCTTGGACGGTTATATCTTTGGGCGATGATGCAAGGCATGTTAATTGCTACAGCGTAAATCAGCATAATCCATATTACTTCCGGTGGGGCGATAAATCCAAACACCCAAAAGGGTAGAATCGCCAATACATGGGTCATCTCCGCTCGACAGGATTCTATTAAAAAGCGATGAAGGTTGGCATGGGTTACGTGTTCCAGATTCTTCTTGCGGAATTCACCGCCCATTAAAGCGCCACCGTCCGGCAGATATTTTTTCCAGCGATGTACCTGCAGCCATTTGCGGTAAAAGGCCCCCTCTTTCTCGAATCCAAAACTGATGAAGGGAAACTTTTTTGGATTGAAATATCGGTTAGGTATCTTAAGACAAAAATATGAAACCAAGGTCTGAATTACTGCCCACAACAAAAAACAAAGGGCAATGGCAAGTGGTTTTGGCAAAAAAATAATTTGCATATTAAGCCTCCGGTTTCATTTTTCGGCCCTTCCAAGTCACTTGCCGATGAAAAAGCTTTTTCCATAATGACCAGCAAAAGGTGGCCAGAAAAACCAACATGAAAACAGGATAAAAAAGCAGGGAGACACGTGGAAAGTTTCCTATTTTGGGAACAATCCGATGGAGTTCCGCCACCCAAATTCCGTAAAAAAACAAGTAAATCAATGCATACACGTATTCGCCGGTCCAAATTGCTTGCAGCATGTATAAAGGCGCTGCCGTGCAGGATGTAACCCATGCAACCATAGGGATAAATAATCTGGCAGGCGTTTTCCCCGCACCGGTGGCAAAGTTTTTTGTCCAACCGTGAAGCAAGGATTTGATTCCCCCTCCGTACATACGGAAAGAAATATCTTTTCCTCCCAGGAAAAGACTATATTTTTTGCCGGCAAGGGTCAGCACATCTCCAAGCACCAGGTCGTCAACAATAGCTTTCTGCGCTACTTTATGTCCGCCAATTTCATCATAATCCCTTTTGGAGATGAGAATTACCGGACCATAAAGGCCAACGTTGAAGTTTTTCCCTGGCAATCCGGTTCCATTGGCACCCACTAGTATAATGTTGAAAAAAAGGGAAAGCTGTTCATACATTCTGTAAATACTGTGATATGGCTGGACTGAAACAGTACAATTCTCAGCTACAAAGGCAGCTCTTAATTTGTTTAATCCTTCAGGTGCCATTCGAACATCGGCATCTAAAAACAATAGCAGCTGGCCTTTAGCCATCTCTGCTCCCTTTAGGCATGCCCAAGCCTTGCCCATCCAATCTGCCGGTTTATCATAAACGTCAACCAATATCACATTATCACCCGCACCTAAAACCACATCACGGGTTTGATCTTCAGAGCTGTCATTGACACAAATAATATCAAGCGGTTGGAATGTTTGTTGTTTTAAGTCTGCCAACAGCAAGGGGAGCGTCTCAGCTTCGTTTCGAGCAGGAATGATAATGGAAATCGAAAGACCCGCTTCACTGCTCTCATCTTTTATGGTACTGAGTGATTCGATGGAACTTTTCATCGACGCTTGCTGGCCCAAGTTCGGCAAACGCCAAAATATATAAAGGCTGGCCACAAGTCCAAGAATGAGTATGGTCAGATTAAATATCATTTTACCTCCCGGTTTATAGTTTCAGGTGATTTTATCCCCTATGGATTCAGTTTATATTGTTATGTAGTAATGATTTCAGGTTCAACAGGTGTAGGTCCCTTGCGCTGACGCTTCAGGTCCTTGTCCGCCAGGTCGGCCGCTAGTTTTCCGGTAAGAATCGATACCGGCAACCCCGATGGGCTGAAGGTCCATTGCCCTGCCTGATAAATGTCCGGTAAAGGAGTCAATACGGATCGGCTTATTTTTTTGAACCGATCTTCAGCCGGCGTTCCATCCTTTGAGAAAGCCCATCCTGTAATGGCGCCATCCGCATTCCCGCTGAACTTCTGTATGGTAAGGGGACTTGAGGTGAGGCCAAATTCCAGTTTTTCATCAAGAGAAGGAAATATGCCACGTGTTAGGA
Source organism: Anaerovoracaceae bacterium (assembly GCA_041752735.1). Lineage (GTDB taxonomy): Bacteria > Bacillota > Clostridia > Peptostreptococcales > Anaerovoracaceae > UBA1422. Next base: position 24,433 of record JBGSVW010000039.1, read on the forward strand.
CTGCGACCATATGAGTTTTGGTCTCTTCTTTCCATTCATCATACCAACCCATTCGCTCTAAATGCTTCACCATATCGTAATCAAACAAAGTGCTAACAATCATGCCGGTTTTTCCTTCCGGTGACAGGCTTGCATCCCGCAGAACCGGGATAGAAATCTCAAAGGTGGTCAACTCCAAATAAGCGTTCGTCCATTTCTGGAGGGCATATTTCTTTTGGTCGATGGTTAAGCTTTCATCTGTGGCAAGGACTTGCCACTGGGTTGGGTTAAGGCTGGACAGTCCCTGCAAATCCGGCGTATAAAATGTGTGAGGTCCACAAATTTCATCAAAGGTGGCAGGTGGCTCATTGACGCCAAGGAAAAATGTCAAGACTGAATCATTTCCCCTATGGGCAAGCACCTTATGCTTCTGGACTTCCCAGGGCTTCGTGCCATCGCCCTTTGGTAAATCTTTCTCTTCCAAAATCGAATACAGGGTCTTCAGATTGGCGGCCCAAATTAGTTTATCATAGGAATAAGACTGACCTGCACCGGTCCGAATGGTTTTTTCAATGGGATTCACAGAAATGACTTCTGTGCTTGTGAGAATTTCCCCACCCATTTCCTTCATCTTGGCGGAAACCTTACTAGGGAGTGCACCTGTTCCGCCCATTGGATAATTGTAATCCAAATATAGCCCAAAGTAACTTAAAGCAAAAAATGTGGGGGTATCTTTGAAGAAGTGTTGCACAATCATATCAATCAACTGTTGGTTGTTTGAAAACTGTTGAAGGTAGGCGGTAACCGGTTTATTCAGCTTTGCTGCTTGCCCAATGTTCATCTGGTATTTGACAAACCAGGGGAGCAAAGTTTTAAGAAGATAATTAGTATCCCCTTTTAGGTCCATAAACAAGGGGTTTTCGATGCCATACAGCACATCCATATACTTCATTACCCTATGGATTTCTGCAATAATTTTTGTAATGTCTTCCCGGTTGTGTGGAAAAAGATCTCCAAGCAGGACTTCCATGTCCGAAAGACTTTCTCGATCGGTGAGCCGAATCATCCGGTCTCCCATCCCGATTGAAACAGGACTTTTGACCATATCCATTTGGATATCCAGTTGCTTCAGCATGGGGAATACGATGCCGGAATCTTCAATGGCCCGAATACCCGCATCAAATGTAAACCCTTTGTACTCAAAGGAGCTGACCAATCCGCCCGGTTTTTCGGCGGTTTCGCATATTAATACTTTGTATCCGTATTTGCTTAGATACGCACCTGCGGTTAAACCGGCCATGCCGGCTCCGGCAATGATAATGTCAAAATGCTTTTCGTTCATCTCTTCAACCTCCGGGTTTGCAATTTATGGTTATTCAAAAATTGATTGGATGATGTGGCCAATGGCCACCGGTTCTTGATTTTTAGTACATAGAACACAGTTTTTTTCCATGTTTTCCCAGGTTTCTTTTGGACCGTCCTCTTGATTGTTTTGTTCCAAAAAGCGCTGTGTCAGTTTGGCTGCACCGTAAAGGTTCCCTACGGTGATTCTTCTCATAATGCCAGGGATATCACATTTATGGGAGCATGACGGGTCTTCGCAAAGTTGACAACGCCAAGCCTTTTCCATCAGGACCCTGATTTCTTCCGGATGCCCTTCAAAGAGTTTTTCCCTTGGATAGGGTTTTTCAACCATGCGGACAAAATTTGGCATGTCAGGATCATGAATATATTGGGCCATTCCCAGTTTCTTTAAAATTGCATTTGCCGCTGACAGACCTGAGACAGTTACCGTAGGGGTGCCTGTGCCCATGACCGTTGATTCGCCACAACAGTAAAGACTGTCCCATTTTGTTCTCGTATGTAACCGACTTAGCATATGCTGTCCCAACATTTGTTTGGGTCCGGCCACGGCGCCCCCGTTCTTGAGGCAATATCGTTCAATGGTATGAGGTGTGGCCACTTCAGCATAACGAAGTCCCTTTTCGAATCCGGGGAATCTTCTTTCCAGCACGGCGATGAGCCTCTTCTTTTCCAGCTCTTTCTGCTTCTGATACGCATCCTTATCTGTTGCATCCCATGATTCGAAGGTGGGGCCAATGGCGATGACCACCTGTCGGTCCGGCGGGCAAAGTGTCTGATCGTCAATACCAAACATATAGGCAGTGACCTCGCTTTCATCCAACTGATCCGGATTGCCCACCAGCATCTCAACCGGTGCAGTTCCTTCCGGCAATACGTGACTATCCACAGTAGAATACAATACAACACTGGGGTATGTGGGCTCTTGTTCCTGCGCCCATTGAATTTTGGGTTCACCAACCCATTCCGGGCCAATGAGTTTACCATACAGATTCCATACGGTGCCCGAGTAAACCAGGTGGTCCGCAAAATGTTCTTCGCCGTTATCTAACCTAACGCCAATAGGTTTTTCATCATTAAATAAAATTTCAACAACCTCCCGGTCAGGCAGCATTTCTCCTCCGTGAGCTTCAATGACTTTCTCCAGCTTTCCGGGCAAGAATACCGTGGAGCCTGCGGGATAATAGCTACCCCCTACATGGTTGTCCACAAACATGACAGCCGCCAGCACAGCCGGCGCTTCCGCCACCGTTGCATAGCAATAGGTTGAAGTCAGTTTGTTGAAGAATTTGAATATTTCCGGGTCTTTAAAATATTGGTCCAACAAATCTTCCGCGCTTCGGTTCAAATAGCCTAGAAATTTAGCATATGAAATCGGATGCTTCAGCAGGCTTATGAGAGCAACTTTGGGGTCCGTCTCGTCGGCTGTGGTATAGGTTTGGTTGTCTTCCATCACATTGTGATAGAGTTTTTTCATGTCCCGGTAAAAACGAAAAATGTTTTTTCGTTCGCTGGGGAAAACCTCAGCAAGTTCTTGGGCAAAACGGTCCACATCAGGCCAAAACTTGATACGATGTTCTTGATAATTGACACAGTAAAGCAAGTCATGGCGGATGATATTGATGGGTTCTTCAAGGCAATTCATCACAAAGCGGTGGGCATTAAAGCCGGCCTCCCCAAATCCATATAGCATGGCGGAACCCTGATCAAAAATGACGCCATCCCGTTTGAAAATACCACAAGACCCGCCGGGGTGGTGACTTTTGTCAACCACTAAGACCTTTTGTCCTCGTTTAGCCAACAAACTGGCTGCAGTAAGCCCAGCAAGGCCACCGCCGATTACAATCACATCTGTTTTCATCCAAACACTCCTTTAGTCAGCTTTAAATCAGCCTTTGATTTTGGTTAGTGGTGCGATATCTGCCGCTAGTTTCTTTCGTCCCTCATGGTCAAACATTACTGTGACAATATTCCCCTGGGATTCCAGCACCAGCCCCGGACCAAATTTACCGTGGCTGACCCTGTCTCCTTGTACAAAAGTTTCTTTGGGTCCTGCTTGAATATGAGTGTCCCGCATGGACATTTCCAACCTGTCAAAAGGCCGAAATGGCGTTTGTTTGGCGTAACCATCTAAAACAGTCTTTTCTCCGAGGCGAATATCTGTTGCTTTGCGGTATACGCCGTCCCCTTCAATCAATTTGGGGTCCAACTCCCTTAGAAATTGGGACTCCCTTGTATAATCCGATTTGCCATACAAAGTACGGTACGCGGCGCCGGTAAGAAATAATCTCTCCTTGGCCCTAGTCATGCCCACGTAACATAATCGGCGTTCTTCTTCTATCCCATCTCGCTCCATGGAGCGCCAGCCGGGAAACAATCCGTCTTCCATGCCTGGCATAAAGACGATTGGAAATTCCAAACCTTTGGCGCTGTGCAATGTCATAAGCACCACTGCATTTTCGTTGGCATTGTGATTGTCTATATCGGACATTAAGGATATTTTTTCTAGAAATTCAGTGAGGGATCCGGCATTCTGATCTTCAAAATCGTAGATGACCGATTTGAATTCCATCAGGTTCTCAATGCGACCATCTGCCTCTATGGTGTTGGCCTGCTCCAGAGCGGTTAAATAACCGGACCCGGTTAAAAGACCGTTATACATATCCGAAATTCTCAGATTTTCTTTTTCTTGATGATAGTGATCCAAAACCGTCTCCAGGTCATTGACTGCAGCACAGGCCTTCGCAGACAGACTGGTGATGACTTCTTTGTCTTGTAGTACCCGAAACAATGAGGTTTCACGCACCCTTGCCAGTGTCTGTAGCTTCTCTACTGTCACGTTCCCGATGCCCCGCTTGGGTTCGTTGATAATCCGGACCAAAGCCAAATCGTCATCAGGATTTAACACCAACCGAAGGTACGCCATCATATCTTTGATTTCTTTGCGTTCATAGTATCTGGTTCCACCTACCACCCGATATGGAATATCTCTGGCTGACAGGGCTTCTTCAAAGGTCCGAGACTGGGCATTGGTGCGATAAAGGACAGCAAAGTCCTTATATTGCCTCTGCTTGGATTTGAGTCGGTCTATTTCCTGTGCTATGTAACGGGCTTCATCCTTCTCGTCATCTGCCCGGTTATATACGATTTTCTCGCCGGCATCCTGTTTAGTCCACAATTTTTTGTCTTTTCGTTGCTTGTTGTTTGCAATTACTGAGTGAGCCGCATTGAGTATGTTTCCTGTGGACCTATAATTCTCCTCTAGTTTTACTACCTTGGTCCCTTTGAAGTCCTTTTCGAAATTCAAAATATTGGTGATATCCGCTCCACGCCACTGATAAATGCACTGGTCATCGTCCCCTACCACGCAGAGATTGTGATGCTTTTCAGCCAGCATTTTGATGAAGCGGTATTGTATCCTATTGGTGTCCTGGTATTCATCTACCATAATATATTGAAATCGCCGGCGATATTTTTCTAGGATAGCCTCGTCGGCGTCAAACATTCTTACGGTGTTGAGTAGCAAATCGTCAAAATCCATGGCATTGTTCTTTTTGAGAATTCGCTGATACTCTTTAAATACTTTATAGATGATTTCGGTCTTGAAATCCCGACCCATAGACGCAATATAATCATCCGGGTCCATTTCTTGTTCTTTGGCGTCGCTGATAACGGAAAGCAACATCTGAACCGGAAATTTTTTGTCGTCCAGCTGATGCTCTTTGATGATGGATTTCACCACTGCCTTCTGGTCCACCGGATCATATACTGTAAAGTCCGAGGAGTATCCCAAAATACCGGCATCCTGCCGAAGCATGCGAAGACAGGCCGCATGAAAGGTCATAATCCACATGGGCACCGAACCGCCCAGTAAGGCTTCCACTCGTTCCCGCATTTCGCCTGCAGCTTTGTTTGTGAAAGTCACCGCCAAAATGGTTCTGGGTTCAATCCCTTTTTCCCTGACCAAATACGCAATGCGCTGGGTCATTGTACTAGTTTTACCACTTCCGGCACCTGCTAGAATCAACAGGGGACCTTCCGTGTGCATGGCAGCTTCCCGCTGCTCGGGGTTTAAAAAATCTAAATTACTCATGGTTTCATTTTACCATATAATATGGCATTGCAGAAGTCGATGTGATATAATTTTTCAATGAATTGCAAACAAAAGAGAGGAGTTCATCAATGACATATTCAGCGGAAGTAGAGGAAATGTGCTATGTCCGAAAGGGCGTAGATCACGGTCCTTCTCCTATTCCCGAAGAAGGAAAATGGGTGCAGGCCAAACAAATCACAGACATCAGCGGGTTGACCCACGGGGTTGGGGGCTGTGCACCACATCAGGGTGCCTGCAAGCTGACCTTGAACATCAAGGACGGAATTATAGAGGAAGCTTTGGTGGAAACCATCGGCTGCAGTGGGATGACCCATTCCGCCGCCATGGCTAGCGAAATCCTGCCGGGCAAAACCATCTTAGAAGCATTGAACACAGATTTAGTGTGCGATGCAATCAACGTGGCCATGCGGGAACTGTTTCTTCAGATTGTATATGGACGCAGCCAAACTGCCTTTTCAGAAGGCGGATTACCCATCGGTGCAGGTCTTGAAGATCTAGGAAAAAACGGTAGAAGCCAAGTCGCCACCACTTATGGCACTACAGCCAAGGGCGCCCGCTTTATGGAGATTGCCGAAGGTTATATACTCCGAATGGGACTTGATCAAAACGATGAAATCATTGGATATGAATATGTAAATCTGGGCAAGATGATGTCCGCCATCAAGAAAGGCACCGACCCGGCACAAGCCCTGGCCGATGCTACCGGTCGCTATGGCCGTTTTGATGAGGCGGTCAAAACCATCGACCCCCGTAAAGAATAAGAAAGGAGGAACAGGAATGGCTTTGTTTGAAGGTTATGACAGAAGAATAGACAAAATTAACAACGTTTTGAAGCAGTACGGCATCCCGTCCCTCCATGAGGCGGAAGCCATCTGTAATGAAAAAGGCATTTGTCCCGGTGAAATCGTTCGGGGGGTCCAGCGCATTGCATTCGAAAATGCTTGTTGGGCTTATACCGCAGGTGCCGCTATCGCCATCAAAAAAGGATACAGCAACGCAGCGGAAGCAGCGGAAGCCATAGGGATTGGCCTACAAGCCTTTTGTGTGCCAGGATCCGTAGCGGAGCAAAGACAAGTGGGGATCGGCCATGGTAATTTAGGTGCCATGCTCCTTCGTGAAGAATCAGAATGTTTCTGTTTCTTGGCTGGTCATGAGTCTTTTGCTGCAGCAGAAGGTGCCATAGGTATTGCCAAAAACGCCAACCGCGCCAGGAAGAAGCCCCTTCGGGTTGTCCTAAATGGACTAGGCAAGGACGCCGCTTATATTATTTCAAGAATCAATGGGTTTACTTATTGCCAAACCCATTACGACTATGAAACCGGTGATCTTAAAGTGGTCCGCGAGGTACGTTTCTCGGAAAGTGACCGTGGACAAATCAAGTGCTACGGCGCCGATGATGTAAGAGAAGGCGTCGCCATCATGCATTACGAAAACGTGGGGATTTCCATTACCGGCAATTCCACCAATCCGGTTCGATTCCAGCATCCTGTGGCCGGCACTTATAAAAAGGAGTGTACACTGTTAGGCAAGAAATATTTCTCTGTTGCCTCCGGTGGCGGCACAGGAAGGACTCTACACCCGGATAATGTGGCAGCAGGCCCAGCATCATACGGCATGACCGACACCATGGGCAGAATGCATTCAGACGCCCAGTTTGCCGGCTCTTCTTCTGTTCCTTCCCACGTGGATATGATGGGATACATTGGGATGGGGAACAATCCAATGGTAGGTGCCACCGTAGCCGTGGCTGTGGCATTGGAAGAAGCCATGATGAAATAGCTTAATATCAGATTCAACAAAATAGCAGCAAAAAGGTCATCCGTAGGGATGACCTTTTATTTGGCACCTATTGTTTATCGCCATGCCGGCAGGGAAAGCATCATACTTTTGGCGATTTCCCTAGCCGCGGCTTCGTCCAGTCCCTGTTTGCTTTGGATGAATTTTGTCATGTCCGCTAATTTTTCTTCATAAGACAACATTGCTCCATCGGGCTTTGAGCAAAACCGGCAAAACGTTTTGCTTTCATCGCCCATTGGGTAATCTTCCTTTGCGTTCATTGGCATCCCGCATGCAATACACGTTTTCATTTCTATTCCTCCCATTTGCTCGGACTATATATACCATCAAAAGATTTTTTACCTTTGGGATGTCAAGGCATCCCGTCAGTACAATTATATGCTAAAATATAACAAATGGATATTGTCTTTTCATTAAAGGAGTTCTTATGAATGAACTTAAGGCCAAACAAATTGTGGTGGATGCGGGCATCCGCCTTGTGGAATCCGGATTGATTGCAAGAACCTGGGGAAATGTCAGTTGCCGCATCAGCGACACACATTTTTTCATTACCCCAAGTGGCAGAAATTATTTATCCCTGACTCAGCCGGACATTGTGAAGGTGGCCATAGCCGACTTAAGTTATGAGGGGTCCGTTGTTCCCTCCGGCGAAAAAGGAATACACGCAGAAATTTACTCACACTGTCCAAGGGTAAATTTTGTAATACACACCCATCAGGAAAACGCCTCAGTACTCAGCGCATTGGGATTCGAATCCTTCTCGGCAAACGAAAAGTATCCGCTTCTAAATGGCAAAGTCATATGCACACCATACGCTCTTCCCGGCACTAAGAAGATTCGTCGGGGTGTTGCGGAAGCCCTGAATGTCGCCGCAGGAAACGCCCTGATCCTAAAAAACCATGGCGCAGTCTGCTTTGGTGCTGACGATCAGGAAGCCTTCCGGGTAGCCACCCAACTTGAAGAGGCATGTACAGAATTTATCGCAACAAAATATACAAATCCTCTGGCCAAGAAAGCCACCTTCAGCAGCAAGCGTACAGAAAATGGTTTTTTGGTGGAGCTCCCTGGCGGGGAACGCCTTGAAGTGAATATGCAAGAGGCAGTTGGTACAATGCCACGGGATCTGGATGTCCATTTTGCGATATATAAGGAAAGAAAAAAAATCAACTTCATCCGACACGTGGCATCCGGAAATGTACTGGCCTTTTCTCAGACAAATATGACATTGCTTCCATTGGTGGACGATTTCGCGCAGATTATCGGCACGAAAGTTCAGACCGTTGATGAAAATCCAAAGGCAATAGCGGCTGCATTGAAAAACACTTCCGCCGTTTTTATTGAAGGCCAAGGCGCGCTCTGCTGCGGTGCCAACGAAATGGATGTCCAGGCAGTAGAGATGATTCTGGAAAAATGCTGCAAAGCGGGTCTATGTGGAGAATTTTTTGTAGGGGCAAAACCCATTGGCTGGTTTGACAGCAAGCTTATGCGAAGGGTTTATCTAAAAAAATATTCAAAGCAAATCGGTTGAGCATCGCCAGCCAGATTAGTGAATTATCAGCGGACATTTCTAACCGAAATATCCACTCCCGCATGTTTGACAAAGAATATGGAATGCTTTATGATGATAGAAATTCATCTTAAATCAATAAATATTTGATAGAAGGGATTCAGGGATTGCATGAAACAATTGGAATCAAATGATTGGATTTTGTTAAATCAAATTGTCTACAAAATCAACAGTATTACAGAAATAGACAAGATGCAAAAAAGCTTTTTGGAGTTGCTGCAACTTTTGATTCCTTTTGATGTGGGCACCTTTTATCTGGCGGACTGCAAGGGCACTCATTTGCTTGGCAGGCCGGTTGGGCTCAATGTCAACGAAGCCGGACTACAAGAGTATTCGGAGTCCTTTGAGGATATCGATTATACTAAGTGGGTTTTTTTGAGCGGTAAAAGTATGGCTTATCGGGAGTCTGATTTGTTTCCGGACGAAGTCCGTGAAAATACTACCTTGTACAAGGAAATGTATGCACCAAACAACCTTCATTTTTCGGCGCAGCTCAGTTTGGTTCATGATGAATTGTTTCTGGGAATTGTGTCGCTCTACCGGCCAAAGGACAAGTCCGATTTTTCAGAGCGGGATGTATTCGTTTTGGAGATGTTGATGGAGCATCTGGCGCTTCGACTGTTTCGGGATCCTTCATTTGCATCGGGAACCTCCTGTGACTACTCCAGACAAAACCTGGCGTCCATCAGCAATCAGATTCGACTTACCCAGCGGGAAGCCGAAGTCTTCTTGCTTCTTTTTACCGAAAAATCAGATGAGGAAATTTGCGATGAGTTATGTATTACCCAAAGCACTTTCAAAAAACATGTTCAAAGCATTTATGTGAAATCCGGCGTCAAAAACCGGTTGCAGCTTTATAAGCTGGTCAACCGGCGTCCTGACTAAGGTATTCGACTTAATTTATTTGAGCATGTATGCCTGATAGCAAATCTCTCCGGTTTGCTTGATACCCATAACAGCAAACGCAATGACCCCATTCAACCATTTGTATTTCTCAGCTCCAGTTGCAAAAAACAGATGTTGCCTGAAATAATATTTGTTGGGATCCACAAACTCACCTCGATCCAGGGCTTGATCCTGTTCAACTGAGTTCAGATATCTGCCATTGGTAGAAATGGATATGTACGCACCGTCATCAGTTTTGAGTAAATATCTGGTGTCCATCACATCCACCCTGTCTTTATCCATATAATTCCAGTCCGCGCCAAAGGCCATGATTTCTCCTCTGAGTTTTTCACCTTCAAAATAACCACCGGTAACCGGATAGATATTCAAGTCCGCTGTGCCAATGTCGCCTATGGGTATGATGGGCGCGCAGATTGCCTCAAGATAAAACAACTTTTCTACCTGTAATGCCGGGATTTCCAAAGGCATTTTTTTATTTTCCATAATTTCCTCCAATATTTTTTTGATAGACTATTTTGCCATCCATTATTGTTGTCTGAACGGTCGTATTCGCAATCTGCTTTGTATCGCTTTGGAAGAGGTTACAATTCAGCACAATGATGTCCGCCAATTTACCTGCTTCCAGTGTTCCAAGATCACTCTTTCGTCCGATGGCGCAGGCACTTCCTTGTGTGTATGCTTTTAGCGCATCCGCAAGAGTTACACTTTCCTCCGGGTTGATTCCAACCACTTCACCATGTTCATCCTTTCGTTCTATCGCCGCGTAGATATTGGGAAATGGATTGATGTCCGCTACAGGATAGTCCGTTCCAAATGCGAGGGTTGCTCCTGCATTCAGCATGGAACGCAATGGCCAAGCATATTTCGCCCGGTTCGTGCCGATTCTAACAAGCTGCTCGTTTTGGTCCATAATCAGGTGCATCGGTTGCATGGATGCGACAACATCCAATTCCGAAAACCTGCCGATATCATCCGGGTGTATGACTTCAATATGTTCAATGGTATTGACGCAGTTATGCGCTCCATTGGCCTTCTGAGATGCTTCATAGGCGTCCAACGCCATCCGTACAGCCGCATCTCCAATTGCATGTAAGCGAACGCCAATTCCTACTTTGTTCGCTGCTATGACGCCTTTTTCGTATATTTCATACGGATAATTTGAGCGGCCGCGGACACCCGGGTTGTCCGAATAGGAATCGAGAAGAAAAGCCGTGTAAGTGGATGTAACCCCATCCACAAACTGTTTCAGCCCAGAAAATCGAAGCTTGTCAGAATGGTATTGTTGTTTCAATGCCTTCGCAACAGTCATATCGCCGTCAAGCCCAAGGCTGGGATAAAAATGAATTCGTAGTGGCAAATCGCCTTTCGCGTCCATTTCTGCAGCGACTTCGATGTCCGTCAAAGTGGTTTCCATCACCGGGCTGACCGACATGTTGGTTGTGGATGTAATGCCATGACTTATCAGCTGATTATAAAACTGAGCTTGTAACTCTGCCATCAACTCTTTTGGAAGTGTAAAGGCCTTCTCGTTGGCAGCGGCACAGGCTTCAATCTCGTAGAGAAGCCCATCCAAATCGCCATTACTGTCCTTACCTATTTCTCCAAAAGAAACGGTTGTATCACGATTGATACCACATTCTTCTAGTGCCTTGCTGTTCAACCAAAAGGTATGGCAGTCTGCAGAAAGAAGGTATACGGGTTTGTCCGGAACAATCAAATCCAAAGATTTCTTGTTGGGCTTATGATGGGGATCATCCCATATTCCGGGGAACCATCCCATCCCGGAGATTTTTTCCAGTTCCGGGTTCGCTGCTGCGAAACGCGCAACCATGTGGGTACAATCCTCTTCGGAATGAGCCTCAAACAACTCCATCAACATGTATTTGCTGTTTACAAACCCACCCGCGAAAAAATGCATATGGGCGTCGATGAATCCTGGCATGACCAGTTTGTTCCCACAGTTCAATACTTGCGTTCTGTCACCAATCCAATCTTGGATGAGGCGTTCCTCCCTGATGATTGCAACGATTTTATTGCCCAGGACGGCTATGCCGCCCTGGAATGGATTATCTGCTATTCCGTCAAAGATGGCATCGCCAAATATGACCAAATCTGCCTTTTTCATAATATTGCCTCCAAAGATATCGCCATCTCGTCTACTGCACTGAACCTTCGTTCAGACTGACGTCTCCCATTTTTTTCATTCTCTTGTATTCGCCGGCTATACAGAAGATTGCCAAAACGAATGCCAAGATATCCGCACCTGGTTGTGCCATCCACACGCCTTTCAAACCAAAGAAGTGTGGCAGTATCAACAGTAGCGGAACCGCAAACAGAAAGATACGTGCGATACCGTTTAGGATTGCAAAACCGTTTCTTTCAATCGCCATATAGAAACCGGACACAATCTGGGAAACGTTTCCAAGTGCATAAAGTACCAACCAGATTTGCATGATTGCTTTGATGTTAGCGACAAGTTCCGGTACCGGTCCTACAAAGAATGTAATAATGGGGTCTGCAAATATAAATGTGATAATCAAGAGTGCCAGCACTGCCAGTGTGCTTTGGATAATACCAACCTTGATCAGTTCCGCCACGCGCCCATATAGTTTTGCCCCCATGTTATAGCTGGCAATAGGTTGAAGTCCCATGGTGAATGCCGTAGTGAAAAGCATAAATATATAACCAATGTATGCATTGAGCAGACCAAAGGACGCAAAGTCCAAACCAGTTCCCCCGTTCGCACCAATCAAGTTATTAATCATCGCAGTGGAAATGATGGTTGCCACCTGAATACAGAACATAGCAAATCCAATTTTGCTGGATTCAAACACGATTTTGAAATCAGGTACAAAGTCTGATGCTTTGATTTTGAATACTGTCTTTTTTTGCAGATATGGAATCAAGAAAACCGACAAACCAACACACAACACCCAGGGAATGGCGGATCCAGCCATGCCCATATCCATCTTGAAAATAAATACATATTCCGCAACGATTGCAATGATAGCCGGTGCGATGTATCCGATGGAAGCTGCCAATGGTTTCTCCGCAAGTCGTGTATAATAGTACGCTATAGTACCTACAACGCAGAAAGGTAAGCCAACCAAATATGGTATTGCATATGCTTTCGCATCGGGCAAAATATCTGGTGTCGCGCCAAGTCTGACCAATACGGAATCCAGCAGAAGGAATAAGATCAAACAAATTGCCACTGAAATATAAAATGTCATTGCGATTACTTTTCCATATACAGCCCTTGCGGCATCTATGTCATTGTTGCCCAGTTTGACTGCAGAAAGTGTGGATGCGCCAACTCCAAACAGTCCAAAGAAACCAATACTGAGTAACCAGAAAGGTACAATGATACTGATTGCGGCCAGTCCGGCTTCTCCAAGTCCTGTGCCGACAAAGATACCGTCCGCTACAACCGAAGCAGCCTGAAAGCCCAGCCCTGCAATTGCAAAGATAGAATACTTCCAAAACAGTTTTGTAATGCTCTTGCTACTGAATTCACTTTCAACAGTAACCGGAGCCTTTTCGTTTAAATTTTCCATTTCAACCTCCATAACAATAATACAATGAGTGCTAATAAGAATATATCAAATATATTAGAAAATTCAGAAAAGGTAAATTGGTTCCCTGACCCATTTATAGTAGTTGAAAGTACCATGCCGGTATCCGAAAGTACTACCAACTGAATTAAGTCGTGACACAGTCAAAAAACAAAAACGACCCAACTGTCTGTTTGGGTCGTTTTTTCGCAGAGTTATGTGTTCTCCGCATATTCCAAAGGAGGGTTTATGATTGATTGTCTGGTTTAGCTGTTCTTGTGGTTATACTTGCCGGTTGCTTTACTTCGTTTCGATTTTGTCTGGATTCAGAGTTCGTAGGTAAGTGCCGCACAGGTTGTTGGGGTTAACTGCTTCTCTGATTTTGTATTGATAAGCATAGATCCAAGGCTGTGGTGCTTTGACAAACATACTATCGTGCTCTTCCTGAGTATAGTTGTATCCATTCATATGTCTTACATCAGAATTCCATCGACAGAAATCCGGTCCGAAGGCATACTTGTTATGTATCTCCTGATTGCCATCAATAAATTCGCAGGTTCCCCGAATGGATTCTTTGTCATAGGCATCGAAGTTCACAAAGAATTCCCAACCCGTTGCACCGCCACCGCCGATTCCGGACAGACTTCCCATCGCTGATTCTCCGCCGGTTGCAGCAATATGGGTATGATTTTGTTCCCAGTACTTTTTTCTTGCCGCTGCTTCTTCGGCAACCTGGATTGCCTTCCAAACGTTGCCAGATAAACCAAAGGTGCCTTCATATGAACCGCACATGACAAAGTTCAGGTTCTTGTGTCCCATTCTAGTTAAGTACAAGAGCGCGTAGTCATGCATATCTTTTTCAAGCATCATTTCATTTTTCCAGCCACCGGTCTGCTCAAGAATATAGTCTACTGCTTTTTCTTTGTATACCATATCTCGTTTGGTGTAGCCTGCAATGATGATTTGGTAGTCAAACTTCATGCTTGCATTTTGTTTCTGCAGCTCTGGATCTTTTACCAATGTTTCTAGGTCGGCAAGCTGCCCGTCGGGATTGGTTATGATTTTCAGCATGAATGCCTTTAAATCCCTGCCGAACATATTAAACTGCCTGTGTCCTGAATATACCACATCACATTCATAGAAATATTGAATACTGCGTGCCCAAGCTTCCCAGCTGGGATAGCAGAGGGTATAGCACTTGAAGTTGTCTCCAAAATCCGCTTTGTATGCAGGGGCATCGCCTCTTGTGGGTAAATCTACGGGGCCTGGCCATGGGTGAAGCCTAACAGCCATTTTGGTGCAGACGCCTGTTGATCCTGCGTTTCCGAAAATGCCCCTAACCAATCCTCTTTGGCTTGGTCCGGGACCTTCACCGCAGAACCATCCATCGCCGGAGCCCAGGGAACCTGTTCTCATGACTTCTCCATCCGGAAGAACCCATTCCATGCCAAGGATGTTCTCAGAGCCTTGTCCCATTGAGATTGAATTGGGACCAAATGCTATCCAGGATGAGAAGTTTGCCAATGTGGAACTACTGCATCCCACTCCGCCGATATTAACGTTTAATCCAACTTTCATGGCTTCTGCCTGAACTGTTGCGCCGATGGCAAAGGGTTCAACCACAGCGGTCATGTTCTTCACATCGATTTCGATGCTTTTCATGCGCCTCAAATCCATTTGAATGGCGTTGTCTCCACCTATGTATCCCATTGCTGACCAGAATGTGGTCGATGCCTTGAACTCGATGCCATACTTATTGCAAATTCTAAAAATGTTTTTGATTTCTTCTGCTGTTTTCGGCAAAATGACAGCCTGTGGAAGCGGCGTCCAGTGTTCTGATGGACCGTAGTGACCAGAACCTTGGGCGGGAATATTTCTATAGGTTTCCAATATGCCGATATTGTCGGAAATATTTCTTTTGCCGACAATCGCTTCCAGGGCCTGGTAAATTTCTCTTGATAAAGCCATTATATCGCCTCCTTTCACATTGCTTGCTGTACGAGTTCAATGATATCCAAGACCTCAATCTTTTTACCATCTTCATCAACAGCATTCACAAAGTTATCTTTACACCATGGGCAAGCCGTTACCATTGCATCGGCGCCTGTTGCATTTGCCTCTGTGACTCTTTCTCCGGCCGTCCATGCGGAAAATTCCGGATTGGATTCACTGCAACCACCACCAGCACCGCAGCACCATGAGTATTCTCGGATTCTTTCCATTTCAACTAAATTCACTCCCGGTATCGCCTTCAAAATGTTTCTTGGGGCATCATAAATTCCATAGATTCCATTGTATCTAGGTCTTTTGGGTTCCCAGGTATGGATTTGGTTGTAGATTTTCTTTTCTTTACCATCCCAGGGGACATATGCTTCGCCCAGTCTTCCCAGGTGACAAGGATCATGGTAAGTGACTGTCAGCGGAACGGATTTTGTCAATTTGATTTTTCCTTCTTGAAGCAGTTGGTCAACATACTCCACAACATGAAGCACCTCGATGTCCAGACCCAATTTCGCATACTGCCTTTTAAAAGCATGGTAGCAATCGGAGCATGGGGTGACGATGGTTTTAACACCGGCAGCCTGGAAGGCTTTCATATTTGTCGTTGCTCCCTTTTCGAATTCATTAAAGAATCCCATTTGATGGGCACGACCCGTGCAGCAATTGTCCGCAGCACCAAGGTACCCCAGGTCCACTCCTGCGCCTTGCAGTAGTTGAACTGCGGATTGGGCTATCTTTTGAAGTTTGGGGTCATAACTGTATTTGCATCCGGCAAAGAAAGCCACTTCACCTTTTTCTTTGAATAAATCTTTGAGATTCAGATCCTTCGCCCAATCGGTACGATTTGCTTTTTTTGTTCCGGGAATCATGCTGTTTTCTTTGGCAAGATTCTCCATCACAGGCTTGTGACCTGCTAGTACTTTGCCGTTTTCAACTGCATAAGCTTTTTGCTCAATATTATGTTCCAATACTTCCAGATTGTATCTGGTGATTTTGCATCCGGTATCGCAATACCCACAAGACGTACAGGAGTGAATCGCCTCCGTAATTGTATCATCAAGCACAGCTCTGCCATCCAGCAAGCTCTGGCTCAACTGAAAACGTCCGCGGGCTGAATAAGTCATGAAGTCGTAGTAGCCGATACTTGGGCAGTTTTCCGCGAATCGTAAGCTTTTTACTTTTTCAAATGGAATGAACTTGCAACCGGCACAAGTGCTGCAACGTTCCATCATGGGTCTGTAATCTTTTAAAGCCATTTTAGTTCCTCCTTTTTCTATATTATTTTAAGGTGAGTTTTCCGGTATTCATGATGTTGTTCGGATCAAATATCTCTTTCATTTTCTTCAAAATCTCGTATGACTGAGCATCTTTATTCAATTGAATCCCTGACCATATTCCATAAGGTCTTGCAAAGTATCCACCCAGCTTTGACATTTGCTTGCTTGCTTTTTCATAAAGAGCTTTGACCTTTTTCACTTCTTTTGCATCGTCCATATTATAGGGCAGGTTGAATTCCAAGTGAACAGATGTACCCATATGCTGTGGTTGAATATAGATACCGATATCTTCTGTCGGGTATCCTGCTTCAATGGCAAGGTCATACATGGTCTCGATAAATTTTGATGTTTGATCCAGGGTGGTGATAAAGAAAATGTCCTGGAACCCACCCTTGTAAATCTGTTTCCAGTATGTTTCTCCGGAAGGATTGATGGATTTTCCTAGCACTTCATCTCCGGTTGCCCCATTTACAGCTGGAAGGAATTTCACACCCATCTGTTTCGCGATATCTGCAATATCTTGTTCTTGGCCGCTTACTTTCATTTCCGGCAGTATAATATCTCCCGAAATGCCAACAGCTGCAACCCAGTTGGGTAGCTCGGTAATTAACTTGGCTACCTTCTCAGATGTTTCACCAATCAAGCTGGCCAGATATGCCCGATTCATCATATACAACTTATCTCCAAATCTGGACCAAATCACTTTGTAGGCGAACGCCTCTAAGTCGGTTGATTTTTTTGCCGGTGCCAAATACATTTTTTTGATGGTTGGGAGCAGCTCGCATTTTACTGATGCCCAGGTCACAATTCCCATGGTTCCCTGAGCTTGAAGCACCATTCTAAGCATGTCAACCATTTGGGGGCCGTTGGAATGGACCTGCCATTTTTCTTGATCCCATTGGGTTTCTAAATCTTTTGCTCCATTACCGGCTTCTCCGGTGAATATCTGATTTCCGTCGCCGAAAGTTACTTCTGTGCATCTGATTGGTTCTGTATAGTTGAATTGATGCAGACAGTTCAGTCTTGGCTCAACTTCCAAAACACTTGTCAGCACAGATTTGTTTGCTCTGGGTCTTAGGGATGTGGAAAGTGTCATCCCTTCTTTCGCTAACGCCTCCTGCAGCTGTCCGTAGGTTACCCCCGGTTCAATAACCGCCATTCGCTGCTGGCGATTGATGTTGATGATTTTGTTCATGCCGCTCAAATCGACGATGACCGATTCGGGCACACTTGGCACAGTATCCCCTTTGAAATGTGGCGCGCCGGAACTGATTGGCACCAGGGAAATTTTTGTTTCGTTTGCCCACTTAATCAATGCTTGAACCTGCACAGCATTTTCGGGTTTGACAACCGCTAAAGGTGTCATTCCTTTTTCCAAACTGCCATCGGTTGCATATGTGGATAGTATTTTTGGGTCATAAGATAAATTCTGCTCGCTGACAATCTTAGTCAGTTCGCTTTTCATGCTTTCTAACATATGTTCCTCCTTGCTTTAGGGTTAAGTTTCTTGTGATTACATCGTGTGGTTTGTAGTGTGTTAAATCGGGATTGTTATCTTGTGGGTTTATACCGAATGTATTCGGTGAATGAATTCAGTATAAACCTTTGTGCGGTTGTTGTAAATAGGTTTTTATGTATTTTTGTGCATACTTACGAGGGATTTGAATACCAATTTTCTCGTGGAAGTTGACACAAATGATAAACTGCTATACTATTTATCCGTTAGCATCAAATGAGAAGGAGCAGCATATGGCAGCGGAGAAAAAAGTGAATTTAAGGAAAAAGCAGGCAAACGAAACAAGGGGCAGGATTTATGAGACCGCAGTAAAGATGATGCAGGAGCATGGTTTTGAGAAAATTACCGTGGAAGAAATCTGCAAAGAAGCTGGGGTTGCCGTGGGTTCTTTCTATTATCACTTTCAGTCCAAAAATGATATTCTAACTGAAATCTTCCACCGTGCTGACGAATACTTTGTGGCC
>JBGSVW010000040.1:0-43384 GCA_041752735.1 Anaerovoracaceae bacterium
CGAAGAAGAAGTGTCAGATCTACTGAGAAGAATTCAAACTATGCTTACTGCGATTTCCCAAGAAACAGAAAGCAGCACCATGGCGCTTCTGTCCATTTCCTTTGGTTACTCGGTACAAAAAAGCCCTGAAGATAGCCTGGATGCCCTAATGAAGGAAGCGGAAAGTTTTATGAATTCCAAAAAGCGCTATGACAGCCGCAGCCTAAAAAGCAAAACCATCAGCATTGCCATGAATACCTTGTTTGAGAAGAGTCCAAGAGAAAAAATGCACTCCGAGCGGGTGGGCAATACAGCCGCATCCATTGGAGAGTGGATGAACCTCTCCGAGGAAAAAATCAACTTAATCCGGATAGCCGGGTACCTGCATGACATAGGCAAAATAGGCATTCCTGAGACGGTGCTGAATAAAAAAGGAAAACTCAGCATCCAGGAATGGGAAACCATGAAGCTACACCCGGAAAAGAGCTGGCGAATCCTGGAAAACACTGCGGAATACAAAGATATTTCAAATATTGTTTTATGCCACCACGAAAAATGGGATGGCACAGGATACCCCAGAGGCCTAACAGGCGATAAGATTCCCATTGAAGCCAGAATCATCACTCTTGCGGATTCCTTTGATGCTATGACCCACCAGCGGGCATATCGGGAGGCTTTGAATCGTGAAGAAGCCGTCGCTGAATTAAAACGTTGTGCCGGTAGCCACTTCGACCCGGTTATTACTACATTGTTTGTGGATAGAATCATCCAAAACCAAGCATAAAACCTTGACCATTCCCCATTTATCTACTATAATACATTGATATAGTTTTTATATGGGCTATGATGAAGAGGAGTAGGGCAATAGGCCTCAACAGAGAATGGAACTCGGGTATTCCCGGCTGGAAGGTTCCTGAGAAACGCGTTGACTGAAGGTTGCTTCTGAGCCTGATTTAGAATGAGTGCTGTAGGCTATGCCTGCAGAATAAAGGTGGTACCGCGGAACAATATCCGTCCTTTAGTTTTTGCCTAACGGCGACAAGGGGCGGATTTTTAATACCAGACCCCGGAGAAAGGAGAACCCTAAATGAAAAAAAACTTGGCCAAAACCTACAACCCAAAAGAATTTGAAGACCGCATTTATGCGGAATGGGAAGAAAGTGGAGCATTTATAGCGGAAAGGGATCCCCAAAAGAAACCTTTTACCATTGTGATGCCACCGCCTAATATTACCGGCCAGCTTCATATGGGTCACGCACTGGACCAGACCATGCAGGATGTCCTGACCAGGTGGAAGAGAATGCAAGGGTTTTCCGCCTTATGGCTACCCGGAAGCGACCATGCCAGCATTGCCACAGAAGTCAAAGTGGTGGAAAAGCTCCGAAACGATGAAGGTCTCGAAAAAGAAGATATTGGCCGGGAACAGTTTTTAGAACGTGCCTGGGCCTGGAAAAAGATATATGGTGGCAAAATTACCGACCAATGTCGTAAACTGGGGGATTCTTGTGACTGGTCCCGAGAACGGTTTACCATGGATGAAGGATGTAACAAAGCCGTAACAGAATTCTTTGTTAGGCTTTACGAAAAGGGTCTGATCTACCGGGGCAACCGCTTGATCAACTGGTGTCCCACTTGTGGCACCTCTCTTTCCGATGCCGAAGTAGATCACCAGGACAAAACAGGCAAGTACTGGTATTTTAGATATCCGGCCACCGATGGGGGAGAAGGCATTGTAGTTGCAACGTCCAGACCGGAAACCATGTTTGGCGATGTAGCCATAGCCGTACATCCCGACGATGACAGATACAAAAACATGATTGGCAAAAAAGTTATTTTGCCTTTGGATGGAAGAGAAATTCCCATTATTGCGGACAGCTATCCGGATCCCGAAAAGGGCACCGGTGCCGTGAAGATTACCCCTGCCCATGACGTGAATGACTTTGAAGTCGGAGAACGACATAATCTGGACCGTCCGTCCTGCATCGACAAGGATGCAAAGATGAACAGCCTTGCTGGTAAATATGAGGGGATGGACAGGTTTGAATGCCGCAAAGCCTGGGTCGCTGATTTGGATACGGCAGGATTCCTGGTAAAAACCGAAGATAAGGAAATCCCAATTGGGGAATGCTATCGTTGTACCACTGTGGTAGAACCCATGTTATCGGATCAGTGGTTCGTTGCCATGGAAGGTTTGGCCAAACCGGCCATTGAGGCCGCCAAAAACGGCACGTTGGAGCATGTGCCCGATCGTTTTGAAAAAATCTATCTCCACTGGTTGGAGAACATTCGAGATTGGTGTATTTCACGACAGCTATGGTGGGGTCACCGGATTCCCGCATATTATTGTGATGACTGCGGCGAAATTACCGTTGCCCGTACCCGTCCGGACAAGTGTGCCAAATGTGGAAGCACCAATATCCGTCAGGATGAAGATGTGTTGGATACATGGTTTAGCTCTGGGTTATGGCCGTTTAGCACCTTGGGTTGGCCCGAAGAAACCGAAGACATGAAATATTTTTATCCCACAGATGTTCTGGTTACAGGATATGACATTATCTTTTTCTGGGTGGTTCGAATGGTCTTTTCCGCATTGGAAGTCACAGATCAGCCTCCGTTCCACCATGTATTTGTTCATGGCTTGGTCAGGGATGCCCAGGGGCGCAAAATGAGCAAATCCCTTGGCAACGGCATCGATCCTTTGGATGTCATCGATCATATGGGTGCTGACGCCTTGAGGTTCATGTTGATGACCGGTATTTCCCCCGGAAATGATATGCGTTTTCAGGAAGAACGGCTGGAAGCGGCTCGTAATTTTGCCAACAAATTATGGAATGCCTCCAGGTTTGTGATTATGAATCTAGGTGGTGAAAACGAAGATGGAACAACAACCCCCGAAATCGATATTGAGGCTGACCTAAGCAAACTGAATCTGAGAGAAGAAGATCGCTGGATCATTTCAAGAATCAATCAAGCAGCCCAAAACGTTACTTCTGCCATGGACAAGTACGAGCTTGGTTTGGCGGGACAGCGAATTTATGAAACCATTTGGAATGAGTATTGCGATTGGTATATTGAAATCGTCAAGGGCAGGCTATATGGTGATGATGCAGACGACAAGAAAACTGCTGTCAGCGTACTTGTTGCCGGCCTCAAGGACTTGATTAAAATGCTCCATCCCTTTATGCCGTTTATTACGGAAGAAATTTGGAGCTATTTGCCCAAGACAGAAGGATTCCTCATGAAAGCCGATTGGCCAATCTACCGACAAGACCTGAATTTCCCGGAAGAAACGGCAACATTGGAAATGGCCATGGCAGCCATCAAAGCCATTAGGACCATAAGGTTGGAAGCCGATGCGGCCCCCAGCAAAAAATTGACTGCGATCATCCTGGCGGAGACTGGGTCGGAAGATGCCCTTCGAGCCGGCGCACGTTACATCCAAAAACTTGCCAATATCACTGAAATCAGTTTTATTAAGGACAAGAATGATTTGCCCGAAGACGTCATGTCCGCAGTCATCGAAGGAGCCGAACTATTTATTCCTTCCGATGAACTATTGGATTATGATTTGGAGCTGGCCCGTCTTGGTAAAGAGCAAGATAAGCTCAAGCAGGAAGTTTCCCGCGTCAAAGGCAAGCTGGACAATGCCGGCTTTGTTGCCAAGGCTCCGGCTAAGGTCATTGATGAAGAAAAAGAAAAAATGGCGAAATACGAAGACATGCTGTCCAAAGTCACTGAACGTCTGGCAGCAGTGGAGAAGAAACTTGGATAACGAATTAGAAAACCCGGTTAGACGAATCGAAGCCTATCAACGCTTCGGCAGCATCTTGGGACTTTCTCGGATGACCCGCCTCATGGAAGGCCTGGGCAATCCCCAGGACAAATTGCAATACATCCATGTTGCCGGCACCAACGGGAAGGGCTCGGTTTGCCGATACCTGTACGAGGTTCTTTTGGCGTCCGGTTATTCCGTTGGTCTATATACTTCTCCTTTTCTTGAGGATTTTCGGGAACGAATTGAGATGGACCACCAGATGATTCCCATGGAAGAACTGGCAAGAGTAACGGACCTCGTCATTGGGGAAGCGGAGTGTATGGTAGCAGAGGGTTTGGATTCTCCCACGGAATTTGAGATTGTTACCGCCATTGCCTTTGTATACTTCGCAGAAAAAATGCCGGATTTTGTTATTCTTGAGGTGGGACTGGGTGGCAAAGGCGATTCCACAAACATCATAAAAACCCCTTTGGTCAGTGTCATAACTTCCATTGGCCATGACCATATGGACCGGCTTGGCAACACCCTGACAGCCATCGCAGCTGAGAAAGCAGGCATCATCAAACCCGGTGTGCCTGTGGTCATACAGGTGGAAGACAAGGAGGCTGCACGGGTGATCGCCCGGGTGGCTTACGAAAAAAGAAGTCCCATCATGGATGCGTCCAAGCTGAAACCGACCGGCGTTGAAATTACACTTTCCGGAAGCAGATTTGAGTTGGCAATTGGTGGGGTGCATTACCATGAAGTAGAAATTTCAATGGCAGGTGAGCATCAAGTGAAGAATGCGACCACAGCCCTTGCAGCTATTGAATTATTGCGTAAATCTAGTATAATAAAGATAAATCAAGAAGGGTTGTGCAAAGGCATGAAAGCGGCGATTATGAATGGCCGTTTCGAGATACTAGGCAGCAACCCCTGTTTCATCTTAGACGGAGCCCATAACCGAGAAGGGGTTGAAGCTCTGATTCATGCTGTGGACAGACATTTTTTCGGCAAAAAAATACTCTATGTGGTCGGTATTTTGGCAGATAAAGAAGTGGATCAAATGGTGAATTGTATGGCGGCGTACGCTGCCGGATCAGGGTTCTTCATTGCCACTGAACCAAACAGCCCCCGCAAACTTTCGTCTGCAACCTTGTGTGCAGCGTTCCGTTCAAGAGGCTGTGACTGTATCGATGAACCGAATCCCATGAATGCGTTGGCGCTGGCCCGCAAAATGGCGGTTGACTATGATGCCATCTTGTTCACAGGTTCGCTTTATATGATCGGGGAAATCAGGAAGGTGCTACATGACATCAACAATTAAGGCAACAACAATTACGACAACGACACAATCGGCGATTAAGACAACTACAGTTAAACCGCGCAAAAAGATTTTATTCTTTTATAATCCTACTTCAGGCAACGGATTATTCAAAAACAATCTCGACCTGATCATTGAACGACTACAGGGCAAAAAATATCAAGTCGTTCCGGTTCGTGCCGCCAAAGGCAAAACCATTGACCAGGCCTTTGCGGAGATGAAGCAGGAAGAATATAGCCGGGTAATCATCGCCGGTGGAGATGGCACCATCAATATTTGTGTCAACTCCATGATTGATAATCATGTTGACTTGCCCATCGGCATCCTGCCAGTGGGAACCGCCAACGATTTTGCTTATTACTTCGCCCTCCCAACCGAGGTCAATGCGGCGCTGGATGTGGCAATGGGCAAGCACTTTACCTACGCAGATGTGGGCGTTTGCAACGGCAAACACTTTATCAACGTAACGGCACTGGGCAATGTGGTGGATGTCAGCCAGAAGACAGATCCCAACCTAAAGAACGCCCTGGGAATTTTCTCATATTACCTGATGAGCGTTTCTCAGATGGTCAATCTCAAACCATTGCCTGTGAAGCTGATTACCCCTGATGAGACCTATGAAGAAGATATGTTTTTTATGGTTGTCATGAATGGCAAATCAGCTGGTGGCTTGAAAACCCTGTCACCTGATTCGGAAATAAACGATGGCAAAATGGATGTCATTCTGTTTCGAGAAACACCCATCATGAATGTTGTGCCTCTCATCATTGAGTTCGCACAAGGGAAACACTTAATGAACAAACATGTCCTTTCATTTCAGACAAGTCATCTCCGCATTGAATCCCCGGTGGAAATCTCCACCGATGTGGATGGCGAAAAAGGAGTCGGGCTGCCTCTGGAATTCTCTATTTTGCATAAGCGACTTCGAATTATTACTGCCGAAACCGGGATAGGAGAAATAAAGTAATGGAACAAAACAAACTTGCGGGAACAGACTTGATCTTGTCAATTGCCGGAGAAGATGAATATCAGCGACTGATGTTTTTCTTTGCAGAAAACCATTTGGAGGTGGACGCAGAAGAAGCGGTACCTACAGATGTGATTCGAACCTGGAAAATCACCCCGATTGGTAGCGACCAGTTGGTTGGTGCAGTTGCACTATCCCAACGTCAGGGGGAGTACATCATTGATGGAATCGCAGTTGATGAAAACTACCGTAAAACAAATATTGGCAAAACCTTATTGGATGAAGCCATTTCTGTGGTGAAAGACAGGGGGGGCAAACGGATTTATCTTGTTGCCAGAGCACCGGGATTTTTCCGGAGGTCCGGCTTTGCCACCATTCCCAGGGAAGAGGCGCCCATGTTTTTCGAATGCCTGACCTGCCCGCAATACGGCGTGGACTGTCACCCTGAAGTGATGCTGATGGAGGTGTAATATGAGAATTATATTAGATGGTATGGGCGGCGACAACGCCCCAGCGGAAATCGTAAAAGGTGCGGTGGAAGCCTCAAAATTCATAGATGATGAAATTTGTATCGTTGGACGGGAAGAACTGATTCATAAGGAACTGAAGAAATACAAATATGATCCTGAGAAAGTGTATGTGGTTCATGCAGAAGAAGTCATTACAAATGACGAAGCACCTGTTCGCGCCGTAAGAAGTAAAAAGGATTCATCCTTGGTCAAAGGCCTAAATATGTTGAAGGATGGACGGGGAGACCTGTTCATATCAGCCGGCAGCACAGGAGCGATGATGGCAGGCGGTTTGTTCATTCTTGGCCGGATCCAGGGACTGGACCGACCGGCCATAGCCAGCGTATATCCCATTATTGGCCAACATAAGGCTGCACTACTGATTGACGCCGGAGCCAATGCGGAATGCAAGGCGGACAACTTATTGGAGTTTGGCATAATGGGTTCTATTTATGCAGACAAAGTCATGAAAATCGCGGACCCCAAAGTGGGGCTTGTCAATATTGGTCATGAAGAGGCCAAGGGTTCTACCTTGACCAAGGCAGCCTACCAGCTTCTTGCAAAAAGCCATGTGAATTTTATTGGAAACGTAGAAGCAAGGGAAGTGCCCAAAGGCGCTTGTGACGTCATCGTCTGCGATGGATTTGTAGGCAACGTAATTTTGAAACTGACCGAAGGATTTGGCTGGAACGTATTCCAAATGTTAAAAAGAAAGTTCACAGAGGGCATGAAGGCCAAAATCGGCGTGGTCTTCCTCATGGACAAGATGAAAGATCTCAAAGCGGAATTTGATTATTCCGAGTATGGTGGCGCACCTATTTTGGGTGTCAAGGGAGCTGTGGTCAAAATGCACGGTTCTTCCAATGCCAACGCAGTCAAAAACACGATTATCAAAGGCATTCCTTTTGCCAAAGAAAACGTTGTTGACATCATCCAGAATTCAGTTCTGGAAATTGAGGAGATTATCATCAGTGAACCTGACAACCTTTCAGAATAAAATCGGATATCAATTCCGAGATATTAAATTGCTAGAAAAATCTCTGACCCATAGCTCCTTTTATCGGGGCAAAGGTCAGGGTGTTGGCAAAGATAATGAGCGCCTGGAGTTTCTTGGGGACGCCTTTTTAGACGCTGTGATTGGGGAATCCCTTTATCACAGACTTCCTGATGGTGAGGAGGGAAGGCTTTCCAAATTAAGGGCGCTTGTTGTTTGCGAAATCGCATTATCTCGGGTTGCCCGGGAATTGGGAATCGGAGAAGTCTTGTTCCTAGGACACGGAGAAGACCATAGCGGGGGACGAAATAGGGATTCAATCCTTGCCGACGCCACGGAAGCCTTAATTGGGGCAGTCTATCTGGATGGGGGATTTGATTACGCAAAGGCTATGATTCTAAGAATATTTAATAGGACAATGGAGGAAGCCATTGAAGGAAGACTCTTCAGCGACTACAAATCTGAATTCCAGGAACTGATTCAGCTGAGACGTGCCGGCGACAACATTGAGTATGTAGCCGTAGGCAGTGAAGGACCGGATCACGACAAAACATTCCATGTGGAACTTATGGTCAACGGCAAAGCCTTTGGCGCAGGAACCGGAAAAAGCAAAAAAGAAGCCGAGCAGAATGCAGCACGGCAAGCCATAGAGAAACGGGGAGATTGCAGAATATGTACTTCAAAAGAATAGAAATGCATGGATTTAAATCGTTTGTTGAGCCGGTTGTGGTGGAATTCGACAAAGGAATTACTTGTGTTGTTGGCCCAAATGGTAGTGGCAAAAGTAACATTTCAGATGCCATAAGGTGGGTATTGGGAGAGCAAAGCTCCAAAATGCTACGTTGCGACAAAATGGAAGACGTGATTTTTGCAGGCACGACCAGTCGAAAATCAAGGGGCATGGCGGAAGTCACCCTGGTCATTGACAACAGCACCGGAATTTTGCCCATCGACTTTAGCGAAGTTGCCATCACTCGTCGCCTCTTTCGTTCCGGCGAAAGTGAATATGCAATCAATAATAGTACCTGCCGACTTAGAGATATCACCGAACTTTTGCTGGACACCGGCATTGGCGTGGAAGGGTATTCCTTAATCGGACAAGGCCATATAGTAGACATTATCAGCAATAAATCCGATAGTATCAAAGAAATCTTTGAAGAATCTGCTGGCATCGTCAGCTATCGCAAGAAAAAAGAAGATGCCGAAAAGAAATTGGCGTCCTCTTCTGTGAATATGGAGCGGGTTGCAGACATCATTGGCGAAATTGAAGGACGGATTGACGGCCTTAAAGAAGACAGCGCCAAAGCAACCGAATACCTTGAACTTCGGGACCGATACAAGGAATTGGAAATCAATATCACCCTCAAAAGCATCGAAACCATCGAGCAAAAGGCTCAGGAATATAAGCAGGACGTTGCCCAATTGCAATCGCAGCTGGACAGTTCTGTCACCGAAAAAGCCGATATATACAAAGAGTTGGAAGCACTGCGGCTTCGCAGCGAGAACCTGGACGAGCTGAGCAATGAGACTCGGGAAACTCTAATGACAAGCATTGAAGAAATCAATGCCCTGGTCAACCGCAGCGAGGTGGGCTCGGAACGTCTGGC
The DNA here is from genome assembly GCA_041752735.1 of Anaerovoracaceae bacterium. GTDB lineage: Bacteria > Bacillota > Clostridia > Peptostreptococcales > Anaerovoracaceae > UBA1422. The sequence goes on from JBGSVW010000040.1 coordinate 9,135, forward strand.
CGCCATCGAAAAAGACAATCAACGGCTGATTGCCGAAATAGCAGCCCTTGAAAACAAATTGGATAGAGAAAAGAACAATTCCAAAGCACAGTTTGATAGCAAGGAAGAAACCGATTTGCGCTTATCCCAGCTTACCGCTGAAATGGAGGCCAAAGTGTCTGCCTTCCAGCTGGGAAGTGGAGATTTGGCAGCCCAGACCGCAGAAATCGATGGGCTAAAAAATCAACTATTTGATTATCATAATGACATGAGTTCTAAGAAGGCGCAGGCAAGTAGCCTGTCCGGACTTCGAGAAACCCTGGAAACCAGACGGATACAAGTGCTCTCCGAAAAGGATAGTGGCGAAAGTGGCAATCAGACCACTCTTCATGCCCTGCAAGAGGCAAAGGAGTCACTGGTTAAACTGGAGGCGGAGCGAGACAACCTCAAAGAGCAAATAACGGCATGCAGAAATCGACTGTCCGATGGGCAGACCACAGAGCGGGAAACATCAAAGAGACTGGAAGAACTGAATATCAACAAGAGTCAGTTTTCCACCCGCAAAAAAACCATTGAAGAAATGGAAAGCAATTATGAAGGCTATAATGGTGCAGTCAAGCACATCATGCGTTCAGGCATATCCGGCATACACGGAGTGGTTGCAGAACTGATTACTGTACCTACCGGATTTGAAATTGCCATGGAAACCGCTTTGGGTGGATCCCTACAGCACATTGTGTGTGATGCAGATGCCACAGCAAAGAAAGCGATTTTGGAGCTGAAGAACAGCAGGGCTGGTCGATTGACATTCCTGCCGGTAGCTGCAATCAAAGCGGCACCCGGACCTAAGGAACAAATGATTGAACGTGAACCCGGATACAAAGGCATCGCAGCCAATTGCATTCAGTATGACCCGGCCTTTGCCAATGTAATGCAATACCTGCTGGGTAGAGTGGTCGTCATGGACAATATGGACAACGCCATCGCACTTTCCAAAAAAATTGATACCAACCTTCGATTTGTCACACTGGAAGGCGAAATCATCAACGCCAACGGAGCTATTACCGGAGGAAAATACAAAAATAACAGCGCAAATCTCTTGGAACGGCGTGCTGAAATCAGCAAACTGGAAGAGAACCTGAAACAGGCAGTAGCGGATGCTGAGAATGCAGCCGGCAAACTTTTGGCATTGCAACAAGCTATGGCCAAAGACCGGGGTTTGTTGGAAAAACTGGATGAAGAATTCCGCGGCAAGGAACTTGGTGTGTTCGCGGCTCAGAATGAAATAAAAATTATGGATACCGCCATGGGTGATTTTAAAAACAACACTCACAAATGGGAGCGGGAACTGGAAAATATCGACCGAGAAATGGATGGCGCGCAACAAAGCGTCATAAAGCTTAATGCCCAGATCCAAGAAATTTTATCAGCCATAAGCAAAACGGAAACTACAATCGAAGCCATTGGTGCCTCACTGGAAAAAGACAAGGAAGTGCTTTCCCAGTCAAGCGAAGAAATCACAAAAGCAAGGATTGCGGTCAATGCCTGTGAAAACGAAAAAACCAAGATAGACGAAATTGTAGAGCGAATCAATGATGCCATCTTTGAAATACAGGAAGAAAAAGCGTTCAAGGAGCAGGAACTGGAAAAACTAAAAACCGAGCGTGACGATATTCTGAAAAATTTCAACGGCAATGAAGATTTGGTCCGCGAAAAAGAATTGGCAAAAGAAGACATGCAGGAAAAACTCAAGCAGATGACCACAGAGCGCAGTGAAGTGGGAGGCCAATTAAATCGACTTTACGCTGTCCGGGACCGGCTGGATGAAACCCTAAATGCTCTGCAGGGACAGAAATACGAACTAGAAATCAAAATGGCCAAGCAAGAAGCCCAACTGGAAAATTTCAAAGAAAAACTATGGGAAGAATTCGAGTTATCTTATCTTCATGCCATGGACTTCAAAAAAGAAGAGTTTTCCATGAACGCGGCCATCCGAGAAAATCGGGACATCAAGAACCGACTCAAGGAATTGGGAGAAGTCAATGTAGGTGCCATCAAGGAATACAAGGTGGTCAGCGAACGGTATACCTTCCTCTCCACACAGCGTACTGATATTGAAGCCAGCATTAGCCAGCTTCGAAAAATCATTGAAGATATGGACAAAATCATAAGAAACCGTTTCAAAGACAGTTTTGACAGGATTGTACAGAATTTCGAAGAAGTATTCGTTGAGTTCTTTGGAGGCGGCAAAGCCACCATTACCCTTAGTGATGAAATCAACCCGCTGGATGCGGAAATCCAGATAACGGCCCAGCCTCCGGGCAAGCAACTGAAGAGCATCAACCTGCTATCCGGCGGAGAAAAGACTATGACCGCCATCGCACTGATGTTTGCCGTGCTGAAGACCAAGCCGACACCCTGTTGCATCCTGGACGAGGTGGAAGCTGCGCTGGATGACACCAACATCGACATTTTCGCTAAATATCTGAAGAAATTTGATAATATACAATTCACACTGATTACTCACCAAAAGGCCACCATGGAACATGCCGACGCAATGTACGGAGTCACCATGCCGGAACGAGGAGTCTCCAAGATTTACTCTCTGAAACTGGGGGACGACCTGTTTAATCAGAGTATCCTGGCATAAACCGGGCTGTCAGAAACCCAACGGCATTATTAGAAAAGGAAACAATATGTCATTATTTAAAGAAAAAAAAGGCATCTTTGGTAGAATGTCCGAAAGGCTGGGGGATGCATTCATGCTTCGATCCTCAGTGGATGAAGAACTGCTGGAGGAACTGGAAGAAATATTGATCACATCGGATATTGGTATGAATACCACCGAAAAAATCATGGAGGATCTTCGTCGGGATATTAAGGTGGGACAAATCACCAATCCGGAAGGGGTGCGCAAACACCTGAAGGCAGACATGATTAAGCTGATTGATAAAGGGGAACGTCACAAAATACCTGAAGCCTTCCCGCTGGTGATTCTAATCATCGGTACCAACGGCAGCGGTAAAACCACCACCATAGGGAAACTGGCGCAGATGTACCGGAACGAAGAAAAGTCGGTGCTTATTGCAGCCGCAGACACCTTCCGTGCGGCGGCAAGCCAGCAACTGGAAGTCTGGGGTGACCGGGTTGGCGTCAATGTGATTCGTCACATGGACGGCTCCGATCCATCCGCAGTTATATTTGATGCCATCACATCAGCAAAAGCGAAGAATATCGATGTGCTGATCTGCGATACGGCCGGCCGTCTTCAGACCAAAAAAAATCTGATGGCCGAGCTTGAAAAAATGAACAAGGTCATCGACCGGGAATACCCCGGGGCGACAAAAGAAACCTTGTTGGTGTTGGATGCCAATACTGGCAAAAACGCTGTTTCCCAAGCCAAGGAGTTTGGGGAAATTACAGATTTGTCCGGAATCATTCTGACAAAACTGGACGGAACCGCCAAAGGAGGCATCGCCATAACCATCGCCGACGAGTTCAATCTGCCCATAAAGTTTGTGGGAATGGGTGAGAAGTTGGAAGATTTGGCGGCCTTTGACCCGGCGGACTACATAGGAGGAATTTTTAATGAGTAAACCATTGGTTGCCGTGGTGGGGAGACCCAACGTCGGCAAATCAACGTTTTTCAATATGGTGGTCGGTCGTAGAGTTTCCATCGTGGAAGACATCCCCGGGGTCACCCGGGATCGGATTTATGCCGAGGCAGAATGGCGCAACATTCAGTTCGCCCTGATTGATACCGGCGGCATTGAACCCAACAGTGTTGAAATCATTCCGGCGCAGATGCGGGAACAGGCGGAAATCGCCATGGATCTGGCTGATGTGATTATGTTTATGGTGGACGGCCGTGACGGCTTGACACCAGCGGACCGAGATGTGGCGCAAATGTTGCGACAAGCCGGCAAGAAAGTTATACTAGTGGTCAATAAAGTGGATACGGCCAAATTGCCCGATGATTTCTATGACTTTTATGAACTTGGGCTGGGCGAACCTATGGCCATTTCTTCCACCAACTTGCTGGGCATCGGCGATGTTTTAGACGAGGTGGTAAAGAATTTTCCCAGAGTTTCAGAAGAGGAAGAAGAAGACACCATGAAAATTGCCGTCATCGGCAAGCCTAATGTGGGGAAATCATCATTGGTTAACGAGATTCTCGGAGAAAATAGGGTTATTGTATCCGAAATTGCTGGAACAACGAGGGATTCCATTGACAGCCCCTTTGAAAGGGACGGAGACAAATACCTCTTAATTGACACGGCAGGCATAAGACGTAAGAGCAGAGTCAATGAAAATATCGAAAAATACAGTGTAGTCCGTGCTATCGCAGCAATTGAACGGTGCGACGTTTGCCTTCTAATGGTAGACGCTTTGGACGGCATCACCGAACAGGATAAAAAAATCGCCGGAGTTGCTCACGAAGCCGGCAAAGGCATTATTGTTGTAGTCAATAAGTGGGATCTGATTGACAATAAAGAAACCAATACCATGAGGGATTTTGAGAGAGTCATGGACCGGGAGCTGACGTTTATGTCATATGCGCCATCCTTGTTTATTTCCGTCAAGGAACATCAGCGAGTGGATAAAGTACTGGAATTGGCCAAAACTGTTGCCGAGAATCGGACCCTTCGGGTATCCACCGGACAACTGAACAGTCTTATCGGCGATGCGACCATGCTGAAGCCGCCACCCTCAGATAAGGGCAAGCGACTGAAGATTTATTATGCGACACAGGTCGGAGTCAAGCCACCCTTGTTCTCCTTCCAGATCAATTCCAGAGCGTTGATGCATTTCTCATATGCCAGATATCTGGAAAATAGAATCCGTGATTGTTATGGATTCATGGGTACTTCAATTAAATTTGTTTTTAGAGAGAAGGGAGAAAAAGTAGAATGACATCACAGACTGCAATGATTTTAGCTCTTGGATTTGGGTTGCTTGCCTATTTAATCGGCAGTATATCACCATCCATTTTGCTTGCAAAATCCAAGGGAGTTGATATCAAAAAGGAAGGCAGTGGCAATGCCGGAACCACCAATACGCTTCGTGTGCTGGGTCCAAAGGCCGCAGTCATTACTTTAATCATTGATGTATGCAAAGGATACCTTGCCGTATTCATTGGTGGATATTTTACCGCTTACGCCGGAGTATTAGTCATGAATCAAACCATGTACCTTTGCGCAGTTGGTGTGGTACTTGGTCATATCTGGCCAATATTCTTCAAATTCAAAGGCGGAAAAGGCATTGCCACCGCTTTCGGTGCCATCCTGGCCGTCAATTGGTTGGTAGCCCTCATTGCCCTGGCCATTGTTGCTTTGGGTGTTTTGGTCTCCAAAAGGATGTCCGTGGGTTCGCTCATGGGTGCGCTTGCGTTACCGTTCCTATTCATATATTTTGAGTTTGATTTTTTGATGGGTTCGTTTTTTCTGGCAGTTCTGGTCATTCATACCCATCGGGCAAATCTGGGCCGTTTAAGGAACGGAACAGAACCCAAAATCAGTTTTGGCAAAAAAGGCAAATAGCCGGGAGGAAAAAACATGACTATGAAAAACATAGGTGTGATTGGCGCAGGAAGTTGGGGCACCGCCCTGGCTGTAACTCTTAGCGATAAAGGACACAAAGTTAAGATTTGGGATCTCAATGCTGAGCATCTGTCAGAATGTGAGAGAAATCGTGAAAATGTAAGATTTCTCCCAGGTGTGAAGTTTGGCGAAAATCTTACTACTGCACCGAACCCTCAATCAACCTTAAGAGACGCTGAGGTAGTGGTGTTTTCCGCCCCAGCACAGCATTTTAGAAGTGCGTTAAGCAGTGCTATCCCATATCTGACAGATGAGATGGTTTTAGTCAATGTGGCCAAGGGTATCGAACAAAAATCTCTGAAGCGGATGTCTCAAATTGCTGAAGAGTTGCTACCCAACGCGAAATACGTAGTCCTTTCCGGCCCTTCCCATGCGGAGGAAGTGGGTCTAAAACTACCAACCACTGTCGCTGTGGCTTCAAAGGATATGGCTTTGGCAGAATACATCCAGGATGTTTTCATTACAGACCGTTTCAGGGTTTATACAAATCATGATGTGGTTGGCGTGGAACTGGGGGGCGCACTAAAAAATATTATCGCCCTGGCTGCAGGCATCTCTGATGGCATGGGCTTTGGTGACAATGCAAAAGCAGCAATGATGACCCGGGGCATGGTGGAGATGGCTCGTCTTGGTGTTGCCCTTGGTGGAGAAGCTTCAACCTTCTGGGGACTCACCGGAATGGGTGACTTGATTGTCACCTGTACCAGTATGCATTCCCGTAACAGAAGATGCGGAATTCTCATTGGACAAGGCATGAAACCTGAAGACGCGGTCAAAGAAGTTGGCATGGTGGTGGAAGGAATGTACACCGCGGAAGCTGCATATGAACTGGCCCACAAAGTTGGTGTTGACATGCCGTTCACCGATAGAATTTATAAGGTAATTCAAGGCGAAATCGATGCCACTACGGCAGCCTTTGAACTGATGACACGAGAAAGAAAGCACGAGTAATCATGACGTCAAACGAAAAGTTGTTCCATATTCAAACCTTCGGCTGCCAGATGAACGAGCGGGACTCGGAAACACTTGCCGGTATGCTGAGCGAAATGGGATATGTGGCAACTACTGACAAGAAGGCCGCAGATGTGGCCATCATCAATACTTGCAGTGTCCGGGAAAACGCAGATCTGCGTTTTTTTGGTACTTTAGGGCAGTTGAAAAAAATAAAGGAAAGCCGCCCTGATTTTGTGGTGTGCATCTGTGGTTGCATGATGCAACAGCAACACATCATCGATACAGTAAAAAGCAAGTACCCATGGGTAGACTTGATCTTTGGCACCCATAATATTCATGCATTTCCACAGTTGCTTCAGAATGTAAAAGAAGAGCGGATTAAGAGAGTTGCGATTCTGGATAACGGAGGTGAAATTGTGGAAGGGCTTCCCGCAAAACGGGAACATCGACATAAAGCTTTTGTAAATATCATGTATGGATGCGACAATTTTTGCACCTATTGCATTGTTCCTTTTACCCGGGGCAGGGAAAGAAGCCGAAAGCCTGAAGATGTTTTGAAGGAAGTTCAAAAATTAGCGGCCGAAGGGGTCAAAGAAATCACCTTGCTTGGACAGAATGTCAACTCCTATCATGGCGCATCAAATGGTGCATCCAGTACCGACTTTGCGGATCTGATTCATTTGATTGATAGCGTGGAAGGTTTAGAGAGAATCCGTTTCATGACTTCCCACCCAAAAGATTTGTCCGACAAGCTGATTGATACATATCGTACTTGTGACAAACTTCATCCCTACATTCATTTGCCCGTCCAGTCCGGTAGTGACCGGATCCTGCAGAAGATGAATCGGAAATACTCTTCCGCCTATTATTTGGATTTGGTCAACAGGCTCAAGGCCACGGTGCCTAATCTTTGTATTACCACCGATATCATCGTAGGCTTTCCCGGTGAGACCGAAGAGGACTTTGAAGCAACCTTGACGCTATGTCATCAGGTGCAATTTGACTCTGCGTTTACCTTCATCTATTCAGTGCGCAAAGGTACTCCTGCGGAAAACTATGGAGATCAGTTACCGGAGGCGTTGAAACATCAGCGGTTTAATCGGCTGGTTGAGGTCATCAATCACTATGCTGCCTTGAAGAATCAAGCTTACGTCGGTCGGGTGGTCTCAGTCTTGGTGGATGGTCCAAGCAAAACCGATGAGACCATGCTCACAGGCCGAACAGAAGAGTTTAAGGTGGTGGATTTTCCCAATGGGGGGCAAAAGACTGGCGATGTTGTCAATGTTGAGATAACTCAAGGAAAAACTTTTTCCCTTCGTGGAATTGAAAGCCACTGACTTCGGAGATTTTCTCAACAATAAGACAATAGTCAGAAGATTAGAACTTTACAAATTCGTTGATTTTACAACGAAAGATATATTGAAATCTCAGTTTAATAGGTATACAATGTTCACGTCTGTATGCTACGTTATATTTTATAAAGATTCTATTTGGACGAATTAAGTTAAGGAGGATTCAATGGGCACAATTATTTTTTTAATATTGTTTCCGCTGGTTGTGGCAGTAGCTCTTTTGATACTCAAGACGGACAAGCCACGAGACATCATCGTTAAAGGAGGCTCCGCAATTATCGCGGTTGCATCTGTGATTCTCGTAATTCAAAATTTCAGTACTGGAGGACAATATTTCGAATTCCATTCCGAAATCATCGGATATACCATGATGGGAATCGAAATTTGCCTAGGCGTACTGATTTTTTATTTAGGTATTAAATACAAAAAATACCTGGCTAGTGTTCTTGCAGCAATTCAAACGCCGCTCATGGTATGGTTCGAGTTGACCATCGGTCACAAACTCGAAGTAGCCAACAACATCTATGTGGATTGGCTTTCAATGATCATGGTATTGATCATCGGCATCATCGGCACATTAATCTGTGTTTATGCCATCGGATACATGAAAGATTTCCAGCATCACCATGCCGGAGAAAAGGACAGAAGACCGTGGTTCTTCTTCCTCATGTTCCTGTTCTTGTCGGCAATGTTCGGCATCGTGATTTCCAACAACCTGGTTTGGTTGTATTTCTTCTGGGAAATCACTACTTTATGTTCCTTCTTCCTGATTGGTTACACCAAAACAGAAGAAGCGGTACGAAATTCTTTCAGAGCATTGATTATGAACCTGGCCGGTGGCATGGGTTTCGTCATTGCAATCATCATTTTGGGCACGTACTATGGCACCATTGAGTTGAGCCAAATGCTCCTCATCGGATCCATGGGTTACAGCGTTGCGGCTCCGGCAATATTCCTTGCCTTCGCCGGAATCACCAAAGCAGCCCAAATGCCGTTCAACAGCTGGTTGCTTGGTGCAATGATTGCGCCGACACCAACTTCTGCTTTGCTCCATTCATCAACAATGGTCAAAGCCGGCGTATTCCTGGTCATCAAACTGGCGCCAGTCCTAACGGGCAACATCGCCGGTCTTATGGTAGTACTGGTAGGCGGAATCACATTCCTCATGGCTTCATTTGCGGCCATCAACCAGCATAACGCCAAAAAGTTGCTGGCATATTCAACAGTCGCCAACCTGGGATTAATCGTTGCCTGTGCAGGCGTCGGTACGCCTGGGGCTGTATGGGCCGGCGTTATGTTGATAATATTCCACGCCGTTACCAAGTCCCTCTTGTTCCTTTGTGTCGGTACTGCAGAGCATAACATCGGCAGTAGAGACATTGAGGATATGGATGGCTTGTTTGACAAGATGCCCCGACTGGCTTCTTTCATGCTCATCGGTATCGCAGGCATGTTCCTGGCTCCGTTGGGTATGTTGATTTCAAAATGGGCTGCCCTTTCTGCATTCGTAGATTCCGGCAACATTATCCTGATTCTGATCATATGCTTCGGCAGTGCTGCCACCTTGTTCTACTGGACCAAGTGGATGGGCAAAATGACATCGATTGTAGCCGGAGAAGAAAACATCGAAGGCAAAGTACATAGAGAAGAATGGTTCACCGAAGGTGCCCATGCGATTCTGACAGTGTTGCTTTGCATCGGCTTCCCGCTAATTTCCAAATTCATGTTGGTTCCATATCTGGATACTGTTTTTGGAGCGACCGAAGGAGGTTTGGCTTTGACCGCATACGATATGATTATCATGTGCATTATGATTGGTGTCATCGTCTTGATGTTTGCCTTCATGTTCGGCAAAACTAACAAACGAATTGTGCCTATTTATCTATCAGGTGTCAACAAGGGTGACAATGTTACCTACGAAGGTTCCATGCAAAAAGACATGACCGTTTCACTTCGAAACTGGTACATGGATGGTTATTTCGGTGAAACGAAGATGAACCTGATTGGTGGCGTTGCCACTGGTGTAATCATCGTCGTGACGCTCGGCATGGTTACCGGAACAATTATAGGAGGTATGTAAAATGACTACAGTATTAAGTGTAATTGCATACTTGATCCTTGCACCGGCGGTTGGCGGCCTGTTGGCCGGACTTGACAGAATTGTCAGTGCCAGAATGCAGGGAAGAGTGGGACCTCCGTTGCTCCAGCCTTTCTATGATGTATTTAAACTCACAGAAAAAGAAAACATTACCGTCAACAAAATTCAGGATTTCTATGTGTTATGCTTCTTCGTGTTTGTTGTCATCACCGGTGTATTCTTCTTTGCAGGAGAAAGTCTCTTGATGATTATCTTCACATTGACGCTTGCCAGCGTATTCCTGATTCTGGCTGCCTTCTCATCCAATTCTCCATACGCCCAGGTGGGTGCAGAAAGAGAACTGTTGCTGATGATGGCTTATGAACCCATGGTACTATTAACCGCAATCGGTTTTTACATCCAATCCGGTTCCTTCCGTGTGGATGATATCCTTGGATCAGTGACAATGCCTTTGTTGCCGCTCATTGGAATCTTCGCCGGATACGTGTACATTTTGACCATCAAATTCCGAAAATCACCGTTTGACCTTTCAACTTCCCACCATGGGCATCAAGAACTGGTCAAAGGTCTGACAACAGAGTTTTCAGGTAAAACCCTGGCCATCATGGAGGTGGCTCACTGGTACGAAAACGTGTTCCTGCTGGGTATTGTGTTCTTGTTCTTCATGAATGGTTCCGCCCTGATGGTTGTCGTTGGGTTGATTATCTGCGCCGTGACATACTTCTTCGAAGTATTCATTGACAACACTTTTGCGAGAGTGAAGTGGCAGCTGGCGCTGAACTACGCATGGGCCGTCGCCCTTGTGCTTGGTGGCATCAACCTTTTCATATTAATTTTAGGATAGGAGGAGACCAATGTCATATGTAACAAAATCACCATGGATCATTCATTATGATGGTTCCAGCTGCAACGGTTGCGACATAGAAGTATTGGCTTGCCTTACTCCGATGTATGACGTTGAACGTTTTGGCATTATCAATACCGGTAATCCAAAGCATGCTGACGTGTTCCTTGTGACCGGTGCGGTCAACGAACAAAACAAGGAAGTTGTGAAGCAGATATATGAGCAAATGCCCGAACCCAAAGCAGTCGTCGCCATTGGTATCTGTGCCTGCACAGGTGGCGTATTCAGCGATTGCTACAATGTAATGGGTGGGGTGGACACAGTAATTCCTGTGGACTGCTATGTGCCCGGATGTGCCGCACGGCCTGAAGCCATCATTGATGGTGTGGTTGCCGGACTAGGTGTATTGGCAGCAAAAAGAGAAGCAATGGATGTTGCTGTTTCCCAGGCCAAACTGGACAAAGCCCAGGGTAATGCACCCTCGCAGCAAACTGAGGAGGTAAAAGCCAATGACTGATAAAAAATATATGGTTCAGGATTTTATATCGCATGAACCAGACGCTCTGTTGTCAGCCGTGAGAGATCTCAAAGGTGAGGGATACAGACTGATTCAGATCTGTGGCAGCCTAAAAGAAGACGGAATCGAAGTAATGTATTCTTTTGACAAGGACAACATTGCCAAGAATCTCAAAATCTTGCTTGCTCAAGACGAAAAAATCGAAAGCATTTCCGGAGAATATTGGCCTGCATTCATTTATGAGAATGAAGTCCATGACTTATTTGGAATCACCTTTAAACATTTGGCCCTGGACTTCGGCGGGAAATTCTTCAAAGTTTCCGAGCCCACTCCATGGAACCCGAAGAATTAAGAAAGGAAGGTAGAAACTATGGGAAAACGAACTATTATTCCTTTCGGACCACAGCATCCTGTTTTGCCTGAGCCAATCCATCTGGATTTGGTCGTTGAAGACGAGACAGTCATTGAAGCCATCCCTTCTATAGGGTTTATCCATAGAGGTTTGGAAAAACTAGTGGAAAAAAAGGAATATACCGAAATGGTATATGTCATTGAAAGAATCTGCGGCATTTGCAGCTTCGGCCACGGCTGGGGTTATTGCGCTGCAGTAGAAGGTATGATGGGTATTGAAGTGCCGGATCGTGCTGATTATCTGAGAACCATTTGGCACGAACTGGGCAGAATGCATAGCCATCTATTATGGCTTGGACTGACAGCCGATGGTTTTGGCTTTGAAAGCCTGTTTATGCATTGCTGGAGGGTCCGTGAGACTGTCCTGGACATCTTCGAAAACACCACCGGCGGTCGAGTTATTTTCTCGGTCTGCAAAGTGGGCGGCGTTCGAAAAGACATCGACAATAAAACTCTGCGTGAAATGGTAAACACACTTAGGAAGCTAGAAAAAGAAATAAAAGCACTTACCGATGTATTCTTGGAAGATCGATCTGTCAAGAGCCGTCTTTGCGGAATTGGTACCTTATCTATGCAGGAAGCGATAGATCTTTGTGCTGTTGGACCTATGGCCAGAGCATCCGGCGTCGCGCAGGATATGAGAAGCAATGGCCACGGTAAATATCTGGAGTTGGGATTTGAGCCCATTGTTGAAACAGACGGAGACTGCTATGCCAGATGCAAGGTTAGAATCCGCGAAGTCTTCCAGAGTATCGATTTAATCGAAAAAGCTGTCGATCAAATGCCGGACGGCGAAATTTCTGTTCCCGTCAAAGGCAATCCGGATGGCGAGTTCTTCATTCGTTTAGAGCAGCCGAGAGGCGAGGCGGTTTACTATGCAAAAGGTCAGGGAACGAAGTTCCTGGAGCGTATGCGTGTTCGGACACCGACCAACGCCAATATCCCTGCTATGGTTAAAACACTGCAAGGTTGCGATTTGGCCGATGTGCCCATGTTGGTATTGACCATTGACCCATGCATTAGTTGTACAGAAAGGTAGGTGAGAGATATGGCAATCTTTAAAATTGGTAAAGTCGTAATGTCCAGCTTATTCAAAAAGCCGGCAACTCTCATGTACCCTGTAATACCAAGGCAGTGGCAGGAGAGAACCCGAGGGCATATTTCCATCGTTGAAAAGGACTGTATCCTTTGCAGCATTTGTTCCAAAAGATGCCCGACCCATGCAATTACAGTAGACAGGGAGGGCCGTACGTGGACCATCAATAGAATGGATTGTGTTCAGTGTGGATCTTGCGCCGAAAATTGCCCCAAAAAATGTCTAACTATGGAACAACAATATTCCGCGCCTAGCACTGTCAAAACCATCGATGTTCATGACATCCCGGTGGTTGAGAAAAAAGTGGCACCGCAAGCAGCGGAAGCCCCGGTCGCAGGTTAATCTGCGCTGGTAATTCGAAAGAAAAGGTCCTGAAGGTAGATTTTGATGGCAGCACGCGTGCAGCAACCACATCAAAGAAACCGGATGGAGCGCCTTTCCTTTAAATAGGTCGAGACCAAATTCTAGTACAGAACGCAGCGGTTGCTCTTGCAGCCGCTGTGTTCTTTTTTGATTCGAATGATCCGGCAATAACTTGTACAAAAAATAATACAAAATACATTACCAAAGGTGTAGATTTTTATACAAAATAAATATAATATATACAGAATTAATCAAATCTTTATAAGAGGTTATAAAATTGAATCGAACGGAGAAGTAAATGAGCTGGAACAAATCCCCCTTTGCCTCCTTATTCAATCCAAAGGGTCATATGAAAAGCATTCATGTGAAACACTTTAAGACCACTGAGGATAAGGAAACTAGGCAAATCAAGGTGCCTTCCATGGTATTTATATCCATGGCACAGCACATTGGACCTCCCTGCAAACCGCTGGTGAAAGAGGGTGACGTGGTAGCCGTTGGGCAACCCATAGGAGATACTGACGCATTTGTCAGCGCACCCATTCACGCAAGCGTATCAGGGAAAGTGGATAAGATCGGAAAAATCCGGTCGGTCACGGGAGGGCAGGACGCCGTGATTTCCATAAAATCGGACAAGAAGCAAACCCTTTGGGAAGGAATTTCGGTCCCGCAGGTATCTAACTATGAAGAATTTCTCAGGGAAATTCGAAAAAGCGGGCTGGTAGGTCTGGGAGGCGCAGCTTTCCCAACCCACGTCAAATATAGCCCTAAAAATCTGGACCAGGTAGACACACTGATTATCAATGGCGCTGAATGCGAGCCTTTTATCACATCTGACTACCGCACCATGCTTGAGGACACAGAAGATATTTTCAGCGGCATCGCCCTGACAGCAAAATATCTTTCCATCGATAAAGTATTTATCGCAATTGAAAGCAACAAACCAAAAGCCATTGCATTATTCAGTAAAATCATCCAAGAGCGTAAACTGGACAACATCACATTGGTCACCCTCAAAAGCACATACCCACAGGGAGCTGAACGTGTCCTGATTTATGAAGTAACAGGCAAAGTAATGAACGCGGGGGTTCTGCCGGCCGATCTGGGCGTATTGGTTTCCAACATCGCTACCATAGCCTTCGTTGGACAATATTTCCGCACCGGGGTTCCACTGGTGTCCAAAAAAATCACAGTTGACGGTTCTGCAGTTAAAACTCCTGCCAATCTATTGGTCCCCATTGGGACCCCCATCACCGATTTGATGGAGGCCTGTGGTGGATATCGTGGTAAGCCTGACAAAATTATTATGGGCGGTCCTATGATGGGACGAACGGTTTTTTCAGATACCCTACCTATACTTAAAAACAACAACGCCATCCTGGCATTTACAGGCAGGCAGGCAGTGATTTCGGAAGAAACACCCTGCATCAATTGTGGACGTTGTTATTTTGCATGCCCCTTTGATTTGCTACCGTATGCGATGTACAAAGCGTATGACAACCGTGACATGGATACCCTTGAACGGTTGCGCGTGATGCAGTGTATGGAATGCGGAAGCTGCAGTTTTGTTTGTCCTGCCAAAAAACCACTGAGCTTTACAAACAAAATGGGCAAAGAACGATTAAGGGAGGCGAAAAAATAACGATGGATACTTTAAGAAACAAACATCACTTGAAGTTGACGGTAACAGCGTCACCCCATTTGGTTTCAGAGATGTCAACATCTCGAATTATGTTTTTCGTTGGCGTTGCTTTGCTTCCGGCACTAATGGCTAGCACCTATTATTTTGGCCTTCGAGTGTTGACTATGACAGTTGTATGTATTGTAACATGCGTAGTGCTGGAATACGTATTCAACATGATTTTAAAACGCCAGCAGACTGTGGGTGACTACAGCGCAGTGGTGACCGGAATGCTCATTGCATTCAATTTACCATCAAACTTTCCTTATACTATGGCGATTGTCGGCTGTTTTGTGGCCATCGTCGTGGTGAAGCAACTTTTCGGTGGCATCGGCCAAAACATTGTGAATCCTGCCATTGCGGCACGTGTCGTACTATTGGTGTCTTTCCCTGTGGAAATGACATCTTGGCCGGTTCCGACACCCTTATTCCAAAGTGGATCGCAAGTAGTGGATGGAGTGACCGCCGCAACGCCCCTGAACTTATGGCAACAGGGGGAAGCGATCCCAAATAATGTTGATCTTTTTCTCGGAAATGTAGGTGGTTCCATGGCTGAAGTCAGTGCCCTGGCTATCCTCATCGGATTTGTATTTTTAATGTACAAAAGAATTGTAGCACCCATAATTCCTGTTACATTCATCGGTACCGTATTTCTAATGGCAGTTCTTGCAGGGGAAGACCCGGTCTTTCAGATTCTGGCAGGTGGCGTCATGTTGGGAGCCTGTTTCATGGCTACCGATTATGTAACATCGCCCACACTTCCGCTGGGCCAAATTATTTTTGGTATCGGATGTGGCTTGATTACCATGGTGATACGACTGTTCGGCAATTTCCCTGAGGGCGTGTCCTTTGCGATTTTATTCATGAATCTTTTGACACCTCAAATAGATGCCTTCTGCAATGCAATGATTGTAAGAAAGTATAAAAGGAGGGGACAATGATGAATACGAAAGAAATTAGATCTACCCGGATCCGGAAATATGTCGTTCCTACGCTTGTTCTAGTCATTATTTGTATCTTTGTTACCGGTGCATTGGCGTTTACCTATGGCATGACCGCACCAACCATACAAAAAAATCTGGAAGAACTGGAACGTTTGGCTGCAGAAGAAGTCTTAGGCGGTCTGGAAGGCATAGCCTTGAAAGTACAGGTAAAAAGCTATGGAGGAAAACTCCAGGCAATCGTGGGGATTTCCCAAAATGGGGAAGTTACCGGTGTTAAGGTGCTGTCCCATACCGATACGCCGGGACTAGGTACGCAACCTATGAAGGCGGACTATTTAAAACAGTATATCGGACTCACTAAGTTGACATCGGATCATATCAAAGATGATTCGACAGTTGATGCAGTAACGGGAGCAACCATCTCCTCCAACGCCATTTATCATGCTGTTCAAATGGCGCTGGCCGAGTATAAGGAATCAGGGGGTGGACAAGAATGAAAAACAAATTGAAGACATTAACCAACGGGATACTAAAAGAAAATCCTGTTTTGGTGTTGCTTTTGGGACTGTGTCCCACCTTAGCGACCACCACCGGAGCAATCAATGGGTTTGGCATGGGTATTTCGACCATGGCAGTACTGGTTTGTTCCAACATGGTGATTGCACTACTTAAAGATATCATTCCAAACAAAGTCCGTGTGCCCGCCTATATCGTTGTCATAGCAGGGTTTGTAACTATCGTACAAATGCTATTGAAGGCCTACTTACCCACCTTAGATGCGGCACTGGGGCTTTATATTCCATTGATTGTAGTCAACTGTATTATCTTTGGCCGTGCGGAGATGTTCGCCAGCAAAAATAGTGTGCTGAATTCCGCGATGGATGGGATTGGCATGGGCATTGGATTCACCTTGGCGCTAACGGCTATTGGTTTTATCCGGGAAGCCCTTGGGAGTGGAACATTCTTTGGATTAGCTTTCGCAGGAGAAGCTTGGACGCCCATGATGATTTTCATGTTGGCCCCCGGCGGATTCTTTGTACTGGCAATAATCATTGCCACCATCAATTGGCTGTCAAAAGGACAGGCCATAAAAAAGAAAGAAATTGGCTGCGACGGTTGTCCCATGATTGAACAATGTGGCGGTTATTGTGACAGAGAGGAGGGGAGACTCGCATGAAAGAATTAATCGTAATCATGATGACGGTAATCCTTGTGGACAACTTTGTCCTCTCCCAGTTCCTTGGAATTTGTCCCTTCCTTGGGGTTTCCAAGAAAATGGACTCAGCCAAGGGGATGGGCATAGCCGTAACCTTTGTAATGGTGATTGCCACTGCAGTTACCTGGCCAATCCAAAAATATATATTAGAGAGATATGATGTAGAGTATTTGCAAACATTGGTATTTATCTTGATCATTGCGTCCTTGGTTCAATTGGTGGAAGTCACCCTAAAAAAATATATTCCACCGCTTTATAAGTCACTTGGTATTTACCTTCCGTTGATCACTACCAATTGTGCTGTTTTGGGCGTTACCATCATGAATATTGATGAAGAATACACATACCTCCAATCCCTGTCCAATACCCTTGGTGCAGGATTGGGATTCCTTCTGGCAATGGTCTTGTTTTCCGGCGTAAGAAAACGCTTGGAAGATTGCACCATGATTCCGGAAGCATTCAGGGGAATTCCCATTACATTGGTGAGTGCTTCTTTGTTGTCAGTTGCTTTTATGGGATTTGGTGGCATTGTAGAAGGCATATTTTTATAAGAATGAGTTCATGTCGATCAGTCGGCATAGCAATAGAGAAGGGAAAGGACTATGGATATTTTAATTCCGGTTCTCATCGTTGGAGCCATTGGGCTGTTGGCAGGTGTGGTATTGACCATAGCCTCCAAAATCATGCACGTCTCTGTGGATGAAAAGGTTGCTCAAATTTATGAGAAACTTCCTGGCGTAAATTGTGGCGCATGTGGATTCGCGGGTTGTGAAGATTATGCAAATGCACTGGTTTCTGATGCTAAGATTAGCACATCCATGTGCCCTGTTGGTGGCGCATACCTGGCTATGGCCATCGCAGAGGCGCTTGGCGTGGAAACAGATGACAGGGAACCTATGATTGCCACAGTCCTTTGTCAGGGGTACTCCGATGCCATTCGCAGAGTAATGAAACATGACAAAATCTGGAGTTGTAGGGCAGCAACTCAGCTTTATGGCGGTCAGATGGAGTGTAGCTTTGGCTGTCTTGGTATGGGTGACTGCGAGAAGGTTTGTCCCTCGGATGCCATCAATATTATTGACGGACTGGCCATCGTCGACGATCACAAGTGCACCGGATGCGGGCTTTGTATTACGGCGTGCCCCAAGAAGATCATTATCATGCGTCCCGTCAAAAGACAGATCTATGTGGCTTGCAAGTCACTGGATTCCGGTCTTCTAACGATGAAGGCCTGTGATCAAGGCTGCATTGCCTGTAAAAAGTGCGTTGATGTCTGCAAATTCGACGCAATCAAGGTAGAAAACAATTTGGCTGTCATAGACTACGACAAATGCACTCAGTGCGGTATGTGTGAGAAAGTATGCATCACCGGCGCTATTGTGAATCTACGTAAACGATAGTCGTTTCTTCGAATTCCATTTAATTTTCTAGCTGTTGACTATGAATTTAATAGTCAGTATAATAAGTATACTGTATACAAAGACACCTTGCGATGTTCCTTAATGGATATTGTATTATTTCTAATACAATATTGACAGAAGGGGACTCATGAGATAAAATCTATACTCAATATGGTGGGCAAATATAACCCAAAAACCCATGTTTTTCAATGTATTGTATATTTAACGGAGGTTAAAATGACACATAAAAAAATGAAAACTATGGACGGTAACACTGCAGCTGCGTATGTTTCATATGCATTTACTGAAGTGGCCGCAATCTACCCAATCACCCCTTCATCCACCATGGCTGAAGTGGTGGACGACATGGCTGCCCACGGAGAAAAAAATATCTTTGGTCAGGAAGTAAAAGTTGTGGAAATGCAGTCGGAAGGTGGTGCCGCAGGTGCTGTTCACGGCTCTTTGGCAGCCGGTGCGCTGACAACAACGTACACTGCCTCTCAGGGATTGCTCTTGATGATTCCAAACATGTACAAAATTGCAGGGGAATTATTGCCCGGCGTGTTTCATGTATCAGCAAGAACATTGGCTACTCACGCATTATGCATTTTTGGCGATCACAGTGATGTGATGTCCACAAGACAAACCGGATTTTCATTTTTGTGCTCCGGTTCAGTACAGGAAGTCATGGATCTAGCCGGTGTGGCTCATTTGTCAGCCATCCGTTCAAGAGTGCCTTTTGTTCATTTCTTTGATGGATTTAGAACTTCCCACGAAGTACAAAAGATTGAAACCATAGAATATGATGATTTAAGCAAACTGGTGGACAAAGAAGCACTACAAAAATTCCGTGACAACGCATTGAATCCGGAACATCCCGTTACAAGAGGAACCGCCCAAAATCCGGATATTTTCTTCCAGGCCAGGGAAGCGGGTCAAAAGTACACAGATAATGTACCTACAGTTGTCCAAGGGTATATGGATGATATTTCAAAGTTGACCGGAAGATCATATCATCTATTTGATTATGTTGGCGCACCTGATGCAGAGCATGTTATCGTGGCTATGGGTTCCGTTTGCGAAACCATCGAAGAAACTATGACCGCATTGCTCGCCAAAGGCGAAAAAGTTGGCCTGATCAAGGTTAGACTGTATCGGCCATGGGCGCCGGAATATCTCAAAAAAGTATTGCCCTCTACAGTCAAAAATATCGTCACCCTGGACCGAACCAAAGAGACAGGTGCTCTTGGCGATCCTTTATATATGGACATCAAGACCATGTTTTATGGAGAGACTGATGCACCCAACGTTATTGGCGGTAGATATGGACTGGGATCCAAAGACACCACGCCTGGACAGATTTTGGCGGTCTTTGAAAACCTCAAACAAAAAACGCCCAAAGATCATTTTACAATCGGTATTACCGATGACGTATATATGAGTTCTTTGGAATCCATTAAAACCACCACAGAACCTGCAGATACAGTACGTTGCAAATTCTGGGGCTTGGGCTCCGATGGAACAGTTGGCGCTAACAAGCAAGCCATCAAAATCATCGGTGACTACACCGACCTTTATGCACAGGGATATTTTGCCTATGACTCCAAAAAATCAGGAGGCGTTACCATCTCCCACTTGAGATTTGGTAAGAATCGGATTCAATCCACTTACCTGATTTCTGAGGCGGACTTTGTTGCATGCCATAACCAGGCATACGTCAACCAGTACAACCTGCTGAAGGGACTGAAAAAAGGCGGAACTTTCGTGCTCAACTGCATCTGGAATGCAGAGGATTTAGAAATTCATTTGCCTGCTTCCATGAAGCGGTATATGGCCGAAAACGACATTGCTTTTTATACCATAAACGCTACCGACATCGCTACAAAGTTGGGCTTGGGCAATAGAATCAACATGATTATGCAGGCTGCATTCTTCAAATTATCCAAGGTAATTCCTGAGGAAGAAGCCATGGGATACCTGAAGGCATCCATCATTGAAGCCTATGGTAGCAAAGGCGATAATGTTGTAAAGATGAACCAGGCAGCAGTGGACGAAGGTGCAAGCGGATACACAAAAATTGAAATACCTGCCCATTGGGCAACGGCTGTTGAAGCAGCAGGCGAATCCGGAGATAAACCGGAATTTATCACCAAAGTGCTCATTCCCATGAACAGGCAAGAAGGCGACGAACTGCCGGTAAGTTTATTCATGGAAGGTGCTGACGGAACATTCCCGTCGGGAACCGCCGCTTACGAAAAGCGTGGCGTTGCTGTGGATGTGCCCCATTGGATTTCAGAAAACTGTATTCAGTGCAACCAATGCTCCTTTGTTTGTCCTCATGCAGCCATAAGACCCGTGGTTGCAAATGATGAAGAGATGAAGCAAGCACCAGACTCCTTTGAAACGCTGTCAGCCACAGGAAAAGGCTTTGAAGGACTGTCCTACAGGATGCAGGTCACTCCTTTGGATTGTATGGGCTGCGGAAACTGCGCAGATATATGTCCAGCTAAGACTAAGGCGCTTGAAATGAGACCCCTTGAAAGCCAGCTTGATCAGATCGACAATTGGAACTTTGGAACTACCGTATCCCACAAGGATGACATTGTGCCCAAGAATTCCGTCAAGGGCAGCCAGTTCGCTCAACCTTATATGGAGTTCTCAGGGGCTTGCGCAGGTTGTGGCGAAACACCATATATTAAAGTCATCACCCAGCTTTACGGCGATAGGATGATGATTGCCAATGCCACCGGTTGCTCCTCCATTTGGGGCGCTTCCGCACCATCCACACCCTACTGCAAGGATGAAAATGGAAGAGGTCCGTCCTGGGCCAACTCCCTCTTTGAGGACAACGCAGAGTATGGACTGGGTATGGCCATGGGCGTTAAACAGATGCGACATAAACTGGAAGACTTGATTTCTGCATTAATGGATAAAACCGACAAGGAAACCCTCGTTGAAGCCTGCAAAGGTTGGTTGGACAACATTGAAAACGGTGACGAGAGCAGAATGTACAGCGACAAGCTGGTTGCAGCAATCTCTTCTACTGAACTATGTTCGGAATGTAAAGAATTAGCAGACCAGATCATGCTAAAGAAGGACTTCCTAGTGAAGAAATCCGTCTGGTGCGTCGGTGGAGACGGCTGGGCCTATGATATTGGTTACGGCGGTCTGGACCATGTCCTTTCAACAGGAGAAGACATCAATCTATTGGTATTTGACACAGAAGTCTACTCCAATACGGGTGGACAATCCTCCAAGGCAACACCAACCGCAGCAATAGCCAAATTCGCAGCTTCCGGCAAACGAACCGGCAAAAAAGATCTGGGCATGATGGCTATGAGTTATGGATATGTCTATGTGGCACAGGTGGGCATGGGCGCTGACAAGAATCAGTTCATGAAAGCCGTCATCGAAGCCGAAAACTATAAGGGACCTTCCTTGATTATTTGCTACGCACCCTGTGTCAACCACGGTCTCAAAAAAGGCATGAACAAAGCCCAGGAGAACATCAAAGATGCAGTGGAATGTGGTTATTGGAATCTATACAGATTCAATCCGGAATTGGAAGACCAAGGCAAGAACCCATTGATCCTAGATAGCAAACCGCCAACAGGTAGTTTCCGAGACTTCATCATGGGTCAGGTAAGATACTCATCTCTGGTCAAAGAATTCCCCGGTGTGGCAGAAAAACTCTTTGAACAAACCGAAAAAGAAGCCGTCACCAGATACAAAAAGTATAAGCAACTGGCAGATTTGGCTCCAATCGACAAAGAATAACGAAACACAACAATCAAAATGAAAAGGCCTGCTCCAAATTATGGAGCAGGCCTTTTGTGTTTCATTAGATTGTTTCATGGAATTGAATATTAGTTTTTGCCTTTGTTTTTAAAAGCGATAAAGATGGCCAAGCCACAACCGCCCCAAAGACCTACACAACCAATAATCATCATAATAATAGCATCAGTACTCATACTACTTTACCTCCTTTTCATCTACAGGATCCAAGTAGCCTTTTTTGCCTTTGGCCAAGGTCAGAACGACTGCTCCAACAATGACGGCAACGATGGAACCAAGTCCAAAGATTAGTAGCAGGTTGGTGGGGTATCCGCCGTAGCCATCTTTGAAGTATCCCACAATCGTGATGATTAGGGAGATGCCCAAAATAACAACGGTTAGGAATTTCAATGTATATGTCCACCATTTGCCAATGCTGAAGTTAGAGAATTCATTGGCAGCTTTTCTGATTTCTTCCGGTCTGAAGAACCAAGCAATCAGGATAATCTCGATGAGTCCACAAGCGGTAATACCAACCTTGTTGATGAATTCATCTACGATGTCCAGAATCAGTAAGCCAGCGCCGGTTACAAAGAAAATGCTAAGCAGGAATGCCGGTACTAAAACCACTGTAACTGCTTTTTTGTGTGCCATGCCGAACTTGTCCTGCATGCCGGAAACAACAGCCTGAATGATTGAAATAAAGGATGTGATTCCTGCGGTGAATAAGGCCAGGAAGAAGCAAACTCCAAAGAATCCATTCATTCCCGGAAGCGCATCGATGGCAGTTGGGAAAGTGATGAAGGCTAGGCCAACACCGGCACCAGCAACTTCTGCCACTTCAACACCCTGTTGAAGAGCCATGTAGCCCAGGATGCTGAATACGCCGATACCAGCAAGAACTTCAAACCCATGGTTGGCTGTTGCTGTGATAAATGCGCTGTTGACAACGTCGGTTTTCTTGGGAAGGTAGCTGGAATAGGCAATCATGATTGCAAATGCAATGGACAAACTAAAGAAGATTTGTCCATATGCGGCAACCCAAACTTTGCCGTCTGCCAATGCTGCCCAATCTGGTGAGAACAGGTAATCAAGACCTGCAGCAGCACCCGGTAGGGTGATGCCTCTGAAGACCAGTATCAGCATACAAACTAGAAGAATTGGCAGTGCGATTTTGCAAGCCAGTTCGATGCCTTTGCTGATGCCTCGGTAAACTACAATGAATGTAACAACCCAGACAATTGCGAAGGGAATCAATAAATTAGTCTGAATACCACCAAGATTTAACGGACTGTCAGTTAGACCCAGATATTCTCCAAAGAAGAATCCGGCTGGATCCACACCCCATGCGGATGAGAAGGCAAAGCCAATATAGCTTACAACCCAAACGATAACCGCAAAGTAGTAGACGGTGATGACAAAGGCCACCATAACCTGAGCCCAACCCAAAATTTCGAATTTAGGATTGATTCTGCCCAATGCGACAGGTGCGCTGCCTCTGTAAGTTTTGCCGATGGTATATTCCAGAATAAGGATTGGAATACCGGCAGTTAAGATTGCGACAAAGTACGGAATCATGAATGCTCCGCCTCCGTTTTCCGCTGCAACATATGGGAATCGCCAGATGTTGCCCAGGCCTACTGCTGATCCGATGGCGGCCAGCAAAAAGCCTAGTTTTGAATTCCATTGTTCTCTCAAAAATTACACCTCCTTAAGTATGAATCGGGGATGATAGAACAAAAATACATGCAAATTTACATGCTTTGATATTATATCAAAACCAAGGGGGTTAGTAAACAATTTTAGGTACCTATATACAGAGTTTTACAAGAAATATTGTTGGTTGGGACAAAAACAATCATTTGCAGCCCCATCAATGACAGAAAATTGGGAGGAATCGGAAAGCCCTTGTCTGAAATAATAAATAATAATATAATGTATCGGGTATACAAGGAGGAAAGTTCATATGCATGAATATCCCATTACAGAACAAATCGTCAAAATTGCGCTGAACCACCTAGAGGAATCAGGTGCAGACCGGGTTACCGCCATCCATCTTGTATTAGGAGAGAACAGCGGGATTGTACCCGAATCCATTCATATGTACTTTGACCTGATTGCTGAAAACACCCCATGCAGTCAGGCAGAGATTGTAATTAAAAGAATTAAGCCAACATTGATTTGTCCGGCTTGCGGAACTGAGTTTGTCCGCAAACCCATGTCGTTCGCTTGCCCTAAATGTAACACCGACGGGCACCCAACCGAAACAGGCAAGGAATTTTACTTCGAAAGCATCGAAGTGGAATAAGTGAAATAGGTAGCGTCAAAGATATGCTAACCATTAACAGAAGGAGATTCGCATTATGCACGACATCAAAAAAATAGATATCATGGAAGGGATTTTAGATGAGAACGACAACATCGCCGGTCACATCAAAGATCACTTGGGTAGCCATGGCATTTTGGTAGTCAACGAAATGGGCGCACCGGGCGTCGGGAAGACCACCACCTTAAAAAATATCATTGCCCGGTTAGAGGGGTTGAAGCCTTATGTCATTGAAGGGGACATCGAATCCGATATAGATACGGTGGATCTTAGAAATATGGGAATTGATGCCTATCAGATTAATACTTACGGCGCCTGCCATTTGGATGCCCCTATGATCGACCATATGGTGGATCACATCACTTTTAACGCCCCGGGCATACTCTTTATTGAAAATGTGGGAAACCTTGTGTGCCCCGCAGAATTCTCCATTGGTGAACATGTTAAGATGTTGGTCTCCACCGTGACAGAGGGTAGTGACAAACCATACAAATATCCTTTGGCATTTGAGAAAGCGGACATTATCATTCTGAACAAAGTAGATTTGATTCCTTATTTGGATTTTGATGAAGAGTTCTTTATGAGGGGGATTCGAGCCTTGAATCCATCCGTGCCTGTATTTAAGGTATCAGGAACCACCGGAGAAGGGTTTGATGAAGTAGCCAAGTGGTTTGGTGAAAAAGCCAACGCTTTGGAACTCCATGAACACCATCATGAAGAAACCCATGAACATCACAATAAAGAAACCCATGAACACCACCATGAGGAGGCTCATGAACACCATCATCACTGAAACAATTAAAATCTGGGGCATTGTCCAAGGGGTTGGTTTTCGACCGTTTGTAGCCAAAGTTGCAAAGCGCTTTTCCATGAAAGGAGAGGTGCTGAATCTTGGCGGACTGGTGCAGTTGACGTTGACCGACACGAAGCCCAGGATTGATTCCTTTTTAGATACCCTCAAAAAAGAAAAACCGGATCCCGCAGAAATTGTTCACATCGGCCGCTTCGTGGTTCCGACCCGATACTTTTCTGAATTTGTCATTCTAAGTAGCGAAGACACGACTTTATCTGATGAAGAAGCGGTCATGATACCCGCCGACTTATCCATCTGCCCGGAATGCCATAGAGAGATGAATACCCCAACTGACCGCCGATTCCGTCATCCGTTTATCAGTTGCATGGCTTGCGGTCCCAGATATACCATCATCGACAAAGTACCCTATGACCGTCATAACACATCTATGTCTTCATTCTCCATGTGCCCCCAATGCCAGCGGGAATATACTACACTGGAGGATCGGCGCTATCATGCCCAAACCATTTCATGCCATGATTGTGGACCTAGGATGAAAGTTCGGTTCCCTGATGAATTAAATCCATCAGCGGCATCCAAGAGTCCCAAAGATGTAATGGACTCGGAGTCTTGGCTGGAATCTGCAGCTTCGATTTTATTGGCTGGTGGTGTGATTGCAATGAAGGCCATGGGCGGATACCATTTGATGGCGGATCCCTTGAATGAAGTGGCCGTCATGGAACTACGGAAGATAAAAAAACGGGAAGAAAAACCTTTCGCCATCCTGTTTTCATCTATAGATGAAATTCGGCAATACTGTTCTGTTGACGAAACAGAGGAAAGTTTGTTGAACTCTTCGGCAAAACCTATTGTATTACTTGAACAACTGGAAGACGGGCCAAAGATGATTGAGTCGGCCAAAAGCCGTTTCATCGGAAGCTTTCTCCCCGCTATGGGGGGGCAGGTTCTGCTACTAGAAGCATTTGGTGGACCCCTGATTGCCACCAGCGCTAATTTCGCTGGGCTACCAATCATCAACACAGAAAAAGAGATGTTCGCGATGATGGCACAAGAACCCTTGATTCGAGCTGTCTACTACCATGACAGAGACATCCGTGTCAGCACAGAGGATTCTGTGGTGAGAGTGATTGATGGTCAACCACAGATGCTTCGCAGGTCCAGGGGTTATGCCCCGGTGCCCCTATACGTTGAGGGTGGAGGAGTGCCGATTTTTGCCACCGGTCCCCAGCTAAAAAATGCTTTCGCAGTGAGCAAAGGTGCCTATGTATATATGAGCCAGTACTTTGGAGATTTGGACGGACAGGAAATACAACATATTTATAAGGATACCCTCGGGTGGATGTCCGATTTATTTGATATTAAGCCCCAGGCTGTTGTCTGCGACCTGCATCCGCGTTATGCTACAACAGGCTTTGCGGAGGAATATGCTAGCAACAATCAACTACCGCTTTATCGGGTACAACATCACCACGCCCATGTGGCATCGGTTATGGCGGAACATCAACTAAAGGGCAAAGTCATCGGGGTCAGCTTTGATGGCACTGGCTACGGAAACGACGGCAAAATTTGGGGCGGTGAGTTCCTGCTCTGTGAAGAGGGAGAAGTTCGCCGTGTGTCGCATCTTCGATATATACGTATGCTTGGTGGAGATAGCTCCATGAAAGATGCCAGAAAATCAGCATTGAGTATCATTTTTCATGGTCAAAACAAAGTTGAAAGATCTGACGGGAAGGCAGAAGCTAGTCCGTCGCAGGATAGTGAAACGATAGAATTCAATTTGGATCTAGAAGCGATTCTGCAATATGCCAAGGAACATAACACCCTGATGATGGAAGCGGGTGACCAAAATCCGGACAACCAAATGATTCTTCGAGCATTGGAGTATGATATCAACACCATCGAAAGCTCCAGCATGGGAAGACTCTTCGATGGCGTGGCAGCTTTACTGGGAATTTGCAGCTATAATCAGTATGAAGGCCAGTGCGCGATGCTTCTTGAGGATGCGGCTGATTGGGCAATGAAGCATCCGGGTAAGGATAGGGCATGTGACTTGGCACTTGCATTCCATCTCCAGGTAGCCCAAACGATTCTAAGGCAATGCCAGCAGATTCGAAAGAAAACAGACGCATACCAGGTCGCCCTCACAGGAGGTGTCTTCCAAAACAAAATACTAATGGAAGAAAGCCTTTCCCTGCTAAGACAGGAAGCGTTTGAACCATATTATAATATTTCCGTCAGTCCCAATGACGGCGGAATCGCCCTAGGCCAAATCTATGTGGCCGGACACCAAATGAAGAATAGGAGTTAATATTTATGTGTATCGCAATACCGGGCAAAATTATTTCAGTGGAAGGACAACATGCAAAGGTAGACTTTAGCGGCAATGTGGTCAATATCAATGTGGGGCTTATTTCCCCTGAAGTTGGACAATATGTGCTGGTTCATGCCGGCTGCGCCATTGAAGTGATGGAAAAGAACAAAGCGGATGAACTGCTGTCTTTGTTTGCTGAGTTGGAAGAGGCGGAAGCTGAGTGGAAAGATCGGTCATAGCTGGCTGATAGAGAAAGGATGTTTCATGGAACTCCAACAAATCATCAAAGAACTTATGGTTTATGAAGGCAAAGCAGACGGAAGCGACCTTAAAATAATGGAAGTCTGTGGCACCCATACGGCAGCAATTTTTCGAAAAGGTATCCGACAGTTGATTTCTCCTAAAATTCGTTTGATTTCGGGTCCGGGATGTCCTGTTTGTGTGACGCCGACGGCCTACATAGACAAATGCATTGAATTTGCCATGAAGGATCATCATGTTCTTCTGACCTTTGGTGATATGATGAAAGTCCCTGGAACCCAGGGCAGTTTATCGGATATGGTTGGGGAAGGAGCCAGGGTTAAACTGATGTATTCCCCGTTTGAAGCTATAGAACTGGCAAAACAAAACCCGGATATCACCTATGTGATAGCAGCGGTGGGCTTTGAGACAACAGTGCCGGCCTATGGTTTGTTGCTGGAAGAAGCACAAAAGTCCGATTTAGAGAATATCCTGCTGGTCACAGCACTAAAGACGGTTTTGCCGGCCTTAGAATATATCTGCAACAGCCAACCTGACATTGACGGCTTCATCATGCCGGGGCATGTGAGCGTAATCACTGGCAGCAATGCTTTCTTAGGCTTGGCAGAGAAGTATCACAAACCTTTTGTTGTGGCTGGATTTGAAGCCGAGCATGTTTTGGCTTCTATTTATCGGATTATGAAGCAAACCCAACACGGTCAGGGAACCGTCGAAAACGTTTATCCGGGCGCAGTTCGTCCAGAGGGAAATGTGAAGGCAATGGAAGTAATCAACAGACACTTCGTGCCGGGGCCTGCCATGTGGCGTGGACTGGGCATTATCCCAGATTCTGGTCTTTATCTCAAAAAGGGAGACATCAGTCGTGGACTTACGCAAGACAAAGAATTGCCTGAGGCATGCCGCTGTGGTGATGTCATTGTGGGTAAAATCAATCCGGATGAGTGCCCCATGTTTGGAAAAAGTTGTAACCCTGCCAATCCGTATGGACCATGCATGGTTTCTGCCGAGGGGGCTTGCGGCATCTGGTTTCGAAATGTAAAATAGCAATAGTCTTTCAACGTTTTTTACGAACTACAAAAAAAGAAAACTAAGATAGGAGATCTTCATGAAAATCACCATGGCTCATGGCAGCGGAGGCAAAGACTCTGCAGTGCTTATGGGGAATATATTTGGAAAATACTTTGACAACCCGGTGCTCAATCAGTTGGACGATGCAGCGGTTCTGGATATGTCAGACCTGGCGTTGGGATCAAAATTGGCATGTTCCACCGATACCTTTGTGGTGACACCTGTGGTTTTCCCCGGCGGGAATATAGGCAAACTGGCCATTTGTGGTACCGTCAACGATTTGTTGATGATGGGTGCGACACCAAAATATCTGACTTGCGGTTTTGTCCTTCAGGAAGGACTGGAAATATCTTTGCTTGAAGAGATTGTAAAATCCATGGCCAATGAAGCCAGAGAAGCCGGCGTCATCATCGTGGCCGGAGATACAAAAGTCGTTGAAGGAAACGGCGAACTTTTCATCAACACCACTGGAATTGGAATTGTTCCGGCAGAAAGGGACATCCATGTGACGTCCTGTATTGCCGGAGATGTTATTTTACTCTCAGGTACACTGGGAGATCATCATGCTTGTATTTTAGGTTCTAGAATGGGGATAGAAAACCCCATTCAAAGCGATTGCGCTTGCCTGGGAGACATCACTTCCGCACTTCTTGACAACGGCATCCACGTCAAAGCCATGCGAGACGTGACAAGGGGAGGCTTGGCTACTATTCTCAATGAATTTTGTCAATCCTCTGGATTGTCCGCAGAAATCGCTGAAGAAAGGGTGCCGGTATCTACCACTGTCCAAGGCTTTTGCGATTTGTTGGGATTGGAACCTTTTTATATGGCCAATGAAGGGAAGATGATTGCGGTGGTGGCTTCGGAAGACGCAGAACGTGCATTGGAATTGATGAGACAAACAGTCCACGGCAAAAATGCCGCAATTGTTGGAAAGTTTTCTCAAGGAAAAGGTGTTACCGTTCGAACATCCCTTGGCAGCACCAGAGTGCTGGATGTCCTTTATGGAGAAGGTTTGCCTAGAATCTGTTAAAGTAGTTGATCACAAAGAAGTTCAACGTTAAAAAAGTTCAATGTTAAAGAATTTCAAATCGATTTTTTTGGAAGCGAATCAACCCTTCGTCCCTCATTTTACATAATTCATTGGAAAGTGCGCTACGGTCCACAAAGAGAAAATCTGCCAATTGCTCACGATTATATGGAATGCTGAACACATTTGTGCCGGCATTCTTTTTTTGCGTTTCAAAAAAAGTGAGGAGTTTTTCACGGATTTTTCGTTTGGAGACAATCTCTAATTTCTGATTTAACCCAAGAATCTTATCGGTGAGCATAGATAACATGTTTTCGATGAGGCGGGTGTGAAACGTACAAGCTGAAGAACAGGTTGTTATGATTTTCTTGCAGTCTAAAAACAAGACTTCACAGTCTTCCATGGCTACCACGGAGACAAAGGCTTCCGGATGTTTTGAGCAGGCGAAGGATTCTCCGAAGCATTCTCCCGGCATCAGGACAGCTACCAGATTTCGCAGACCTTCCTCGCTTTCCCGTACTATGGAGACTTTACCCGTTAGTACCACGCCGACAGAACGGACCGGATCGCCGGCGAGAATGATATGGTTATCCTTTTGGTATAGATGAACTCTTGCACAAAGGCAATGGAGCATTCCCAGCAGATCGTCTTCTTGTATCTGATCAAACAAAGGATTCGATGCGATGACATGATATGGTATATTCATAGAACCTCCCGGGAAATCCCCGCTGAAATTGTGAAAAAACATTTAAAAAGGTGGAATTACGTTGTTTTAACAACGAAACATCTGCCTTGATTATAGTATATTGAGGTCAGAAGTCAAGCACAAATAAACCGCATATCTGGAAGATATGCCTCGATTACGAAAGGAATTAAAAGATGTCAATGTTTTGTTTTCAATGCGAACAAACCGCAAAGGGAAGCGCCTGCACCGTATCCGGTGTGTGTGGCAAAAAACCTGAAACTTCTGACCTTCAGGATAAGTTAACAGGGAAAATGGTCTCCCTGGCCAAGGCTGCAAAAGACAGAAACACCTCCGAAACAGATGGACTCATCATCGATGGGTTGTTTACAACAGTAACCAACGTCAGTTTTGATGACGTAAGTCTTACAGCACTTGGTGTGAAAATCGATATGGCTTCCGCTGCTTTTGGCGGAGCTCCAGAGATGGACATGAATCAGCTATGGGGAGACAACGAAGACATTCGTTCCCTGAAATCCTTGATTCTGTTCGGCTTACGTGGCATGGCAGCTTATGCACATCATGCAAGAGCACTGGGAAAAACCGATCCGGAAGTCAATGCATTTTTCTACACTGCACTGGCTGCCATTGGAGAAGAGCATACTGCTGAGGAACTTCTGGCAATGACACTGGAAACCGGCAACGTAAACCTAAAGTGTATGGCACTTTTGGATGCCGCCAACACCGGCACCTATGGAACTCCGGTTCCCACAAAGGTCACCTGCAATATCGAAAAAGGACCATTCATCGTCATTACAGGTCATGATCTTTATGACTTGAAACTTCTTTTAGAGCAGACAAAGGACAAAGGAATCAACATTTATACCCATGGTGAAATGCTACCGGCACATGGTTACCCCGAACTGAAGAAATACCCACATCTGAAGGGAAACTTCGGAACCGCATGGCAGAATCAACAGAAGGAATTCGATAACATTCCGGGTCCCGTTCTGTTCACCACAAATTGCCTCATGCCGCCAAAAGAAAATTATGCAGACCGAATCTTCACCACTTCAGTGGTGGCCTATCCTGAACTGGTTCACGTAGGCGAAGATAAAGATTTCACACCTGTAATCAGCAAAGCCCTTGAACTGGGTGGATACAAAGAAGACCAACATCAGACAGGCATCAACGGCGGCGATGTAATGATTACTGGATTCGGACATGGAACGGTACTGTCTGTGGCAGGAACTGTCATTGATGCGGTTAAATCCGGTGCCATCAAGCATTTCTTCTTGGTTGGTGGTTGCGACGGTGCGAAACCCGGTCGAAACTATTATACGGATTTCGTAGCCCAGACCCCGGCAGACACGATAATTCTAACCCTGGCTTGTGGCAAATTCAGATTCAATGATATGGATTTGGGAGAAATCGGCGGCCTGCCTAGAATCATGGATATGGGACAGTGCAATGATGCCTACAGTGCAATCAGAGTCGCAGTTGCCCTGGCAGAAGCCTTTGAGTGCTCCGTCAACGAACTGCCTCTGACCTTGGTGCTATCCTGGTACGAACAAAAGGCTGTTTGCATACTGCTGACACTTTTGGCATTGGGAATCAAGGACATCTATATCGGTCCTACATTGCCAGCCTTCATTTCACCTAACATCCTGAAGGTGCTGGTGGACAACTACAATCTGACTCCGATTTCCACACCGGAAGAGGACCTAAAGAAAATATTGGGCTAAACCAGCTAATATGTATTAGTATAGGATTTACCCATAACGACAAACGGACAAAGATTATACCAAACAAAAACCGGCAACTTCCTAACGGAGGCTGCCGGTTTTCTCTTATCTTTAGGGGATAAATTATAAGTTTTTGGTGACTCAACCTTAGTGGTTAGATAAACAGGTTTACGTTTGATTCGTCGGCTTCACCAAGGTAGGTGCCCACGCCGGCATAATCGATGTTCTCAATCAATTCTTCTTCTTTGATTCCCATGATATCCATGGACATGGTACAGGCGATGATGTTAACACCGGCATCCTGTGCCTTGCGGATCAGGGTTTCCAAAGAGTCAACGTTCTTGTCTTTCATAACCCAACGCATCATAGCAGTTCCCATGCCACCCATGTTCATCTTGGATAATTTCAGTTTGCCTGCACCCTGAGGCATCATGAATCCGAACATGGATTCTACGATACTCTTGTTGACCTTGACCTTATTGGCCTTGCGTAGCGCATTCAGACCCCAGAAGGTGAAGAACATGGTGACTTTCTTACCCATGGCAAGCGCGCCATTGGCAATGATGAAGGAGGCTAGAACTTTGTCCAGATCTCCACTGAATACAATAATGGTTTTGTTGTCGCCGCCAGTGGTGGCAACTCCGGTTTTTGTCTGAGCCGGAACACCGGTAGCAAGTCCCTTTTGAACGGTGGCGACAAATTCCTTGCCTGCCTTCGTAGTGGTTAGCAAGGTGTTGCCGGTTTGTTTGCACCAAGCAGCAATATCCCGGGTGAATCCCGGATCGGAGGCAATAACTTCAATCACATCTCCATCATTTAAACCTTTGATTGTTTCAAATACTTTCATAATGGGTCCGGGACATTGGAGTCCGCTACAGTTCAACCGGAAAGACTGTCCAGCCATGACGGTTTCGCCAGTGCCGGAACTGTCCGAGGCGACGGTTGAAAAGATGCCCTTAGGATCATCGAAGTTCATGTCCATTAATTCCTCCTTATAGTGGGTGCCCCGGTAGAACGATGTTCCTGCGGGATACAGTAATACATTTTTAAATCCGTTTTCCATTAGAATCCGGGCTGCGTTGTAAGATCGAACGCCGATGGAGCAAAAGGTGACTACTGTTTTGGATCGGTCAATTTCATCAAGACGATCACGCAAGGTTCCCAGAGGGATATTCAATGTATTGTTAAGTTTGTAAGCTAATCGCTCCATATCTTCACGAATATCCAATAAGATGACATCTTCCGGATTTGCCTTTTCTATGAAATCCCAATCGCAGAAGCGAACCAATCCATGAAGGAGGTTTTCAGCCGTATAACCAGCCATGTTCACTGGATCCTTGGCAGAGGAGTAGGGAGGTGCATAAGCCATTTCCAACTCAGTTAAGTCATTGATTGATCCATCGAGTCGGATGACTGTGGCCAGAACGTCAATTCTCTTATCGACGCCGTCTCTGCCAACGATTTGTGCACCATATATCTTTTTCCCATCCTTGGAAAAAATCATTTTGATGACCATGGGCATAGCACCGGGATAATATCCGGCATGGTGATTCTGATTGATATAGACCACTTCGTAATCTGTGCCTTTTTTAAGACCACGACGTTGAAGGGCTTTTTCATTGTTGCCGGTTGTTGCTGCAGTCAAATCAAATATTTTGGCCACTGAGGTGCCTTGGGTTCCATTAAAGGCAACCTTACCACCGGCAATATTATCCGCGCAGATGCGACCCTGCTTGTTGGCAGGTCCGGCCAAGGGTATCATAGTTTTTTCTTTACTGATGAAG
>JBGSVW010000041.1:0-15434 GCA_041752735.1 Anaerovoracaceae bacterium
TCTCTGATTTCCATTTCAACCAGTTCCAATAACTCTTCGTCATCTACCATGTCACATTTGTTCAGGAAGATGATGATGTAAGGTACGCCTACCTGTCCGGCAAGCAGGATATGTTCTCTGGTCTGAGGCATGGGGCCATCGGTTGCTGCTACAACCAGGATTGCGCCATCCATCTGGGCTGCGCCTGTGATCATGTTCTTTACATAGTCAGCATGTCCCGGGCAGTCAACGTGAGCGTAATGTCTGTTGGGCGTCTCATACTCAACGTGTGCCGTTGCGATGGTGATTCCTCTTTCTCGCTCTTCCGGTGCTTTGTCGATTTCGTCAAATGCTACCGAACTACCAAGTCCGTATCTGTCGTGCAGGGTCTTGGTGATGGCCGCTGTCAAGGTGGTCTTGCCATGGTCTACGTGACCGATGGTGCCGATGTTGATATGCGGCTTATTTCTTTCGAATTTTTGCTTTGCCATTTCTAAATTTCCTCCTATAAAAATGAACGTTGTTTATTTTGGAGCTGTTGAGCAGGCTTGAACTGCCGAACCTCTTCCTTACCAAGGAAGTGCTCTACCTACTGAGCTACAACAGCGCATTAACAAACGTTATGATACTATATTTCAATAGCGCTGTCAACGATTCTTCTTGACGAAAGTCCTCATAATGGGAGACTTTTTTTGAGTCCACTTCATCGAATCATACCACCGGAATACTGCTTATGGACTCAATCGGCCAATGATGCCAGAATTTTTTTCTTTGCCCGTTCCATAGCGTTATAAATCGCCTTGGCAGATTTGCCAAGTTCCAGGGCAATGCTAGCATAGGATTTGCCCTGCATATACAGACTCCAGACTTTGAGTTCCAGGGGGCTGAATAGTTTTTCTTCATTTCGATTGATGTGTTCAATGAGTTCTTCTAGGATAACCATGGCTTCAGGATCGATGATGTCACCGGAAGAAATAATGTCTTCCAGCGCCTGGTTCGATTCCGTCTCTATGGGTTGATGCAATGAAATCGAAGTGTTCAAGGGTGCATGTTTCTTACGATTGGCAGCCTTAATAGCAGATAAAATTTGACGGTTGATACACAGTTCCGCGAAGCTGGCAAACGAGGCTTCCCGATTGAAATGATATCCACGGATTGCCTTCAAAAGTCCAATGGTCCCTTCCTGAACCACATCATCATCTTCAGCACCCATGATAAAGTAGGAGTGTTTTTTGCCTTTTACCACACCCATATACTTCCGTATTAAGTATTCCAGCGCTTCCTGATCATCAGCTTGTGCGAGTCTCACCAGCTGTTCATCAGAAAGCAAATCCAAGTTATTTGCCATCCCTTTGCCTTCTTACTTCGTAAAGTACCACCGCAGCCGCATTGGATGCATTTAAGGATCCAATTTGACCTTTCATTGGAATTGAAATCGCAAAATCGCATTTTTCTTTTACAAGCTTGCCAATACCATTGCCTTCCCCACCGACGACAATGGCAATAGATCCCTTTAAATTGGCTTCGTAAAGAGTGTCCCCGTACATGTCGCACGCGGCAATCCATACACCATGGGTCTTAAGTTTCTCAATGGTTTGCACAATGTTCGCTACCCTTGCACAACGCATGTATTCAATGGCGCCGGCTGATGTTTTGGATACCACTTCGGTAATACCAGCTGCTCTTCTTTTTGGAATCACAACACCATGTGCACCGGCGCACTCTGCAGTACGAATAATCGCACCAAGATTGTGTGGATCCTCAATGCCATCAAGAATAATGATAAATGGGTCTTCATTTCGGCTAGCCGCATAAGCAAGAATCTCTTCTATTTCTACATTGGGTGCTGCCGATACACTGGCCACAACTCCTTGATGATTTTCACCGTCAGCAGCCCGGTCCAGCGTTACTTTATCGCTGAAATGAATTGGAATCTTTTTGTCGGATGCCATGGCAATGATTTTTTTGATTGAGCCTTCTCCGGTTCCCGAAACCAGTATCTTTTCGATTTCTCTGTCGGCCTTAAGCGCTTCTATTACCGCATTCCTACCAATGATAATTCCAAGATTCTCGGATTTAGGTTCCTCTCTGCGCTCGGATTTATTTTCAGTCTTTGGCTCTTCTCTACGTTCAGGCTTGAATGAGGGTTTGAACTCAGATTTTCCCTCTGGCTTTCCTTTGGGTTTAAAATCAGGCTTTCGCGCGGACTTCCCTTTGGATGTAAACTCAGCTTTGCCCTTAGGCTTATTTTCTACTGTATTTTTCAAAACGGTATTGTACTCCTTTTTCTTCTATCATGTCGCTCTGCCATGTTTTGGCAAAACCATCGGATTGGTCCAGGTTTGGAAAGTGCTTGTCTGCATCATAGCTTCCTTGAATGCGAGTGACATAGACATCGTCACAGTAAGGCAAAAACATTTCATAGATGCAAGCACCACCAACAACGAAGATGTCTTCTCCATCCATGGTGGAAATTTCGTCAAACAAATCATCCAAATCTAAACAAATGGAACAGTTGTCCCTTTCAAAATCCTGGTTTTCAGTAAGCACAATATTCTTCCTGCCGGGTAATGGCTTGCCACCGGGGAAAGATTCAAGGGTTTTTCTGCCCACAATTATGGTCTTACCAAGTGTTTTTTCTTTGAAATATTTCAGGTCTCCGGGCAAGTGAACCAGCAAATGGCCATCTTTCCCAATGCCCCAATTTTTGTCAACGACCACGATGGCTTTCATTAGCTTCCCCTTCCCGGCCTATACTGCGATAGGAATATTGCATATCTGCGGATTTTTTTTGTAGTCTTCAATGACCATGTCATCGACGGTGAAATCATAGAAGTTGGTTATTTTAGGGTTCAAATGGAAACGTGGCGCAGGATAGGCAGCTCTTTCTATCATTTCTTTGATAATCGGCACATGGCGATCATATATATGGGCGTCTGCAATCACGTGAATCAATTCGCCTGGTACCAAACCTGATACTTGGGCGAACATATGGACCAATACCGCATACTGCACAACATTCCAGTTGTTTGCAGCCAAAATGTCCTGAGATCGTTGGTTGAGAATTGCATTAAGCCGGTTGCCTGTAACGTTGAATGTCATGCTATAGGCACACGGTTCCAGTCCCATTTCCATGATATCGTCAAATTTGTATATATTCGTAAGAATCCTTCTGGAATATGGGGTATGCGAAAGCTGCCATAGGACATTATCCACCTGATCCATCTCCCCATGTGGAAATTTGTACTTGATTCCCAACTGATATCCGTATGCCTTGCCAATAGATCCGCTCTGATCAGCCCATTGATCCCAAATTCTGCTGTTTAACTGATTTGTATCGTTGGATTTTTTTTGCCAAATCCAAAGAAGTTCATCCACCGCGGAACGTATGGCCGTTGGCCTTAGCGTTAAGGCGGGGAACTCCTCCTGCAAGTCGTAGCGATTTAAGATACCAAATTTTTTAATTGTATGGGCAGGTGTGCCGTCTTCCCATTTTGCGCGTACAGTTTGCCCTTCGGAAGATTCACCTTCATCCAGAATGCTTTTGCACATTGTTATAAATAGTTGATCCGCTTTTGACATTTCTATCACCCCAACACAACATATTTGACGATAAGTCCGACAACACCAAGCAGAATGATGATTAGTAAAACCTTTTCGCTTGTGCTCCATTCTTTATGGCTCTCTTGCCGCTCACTATTTTCTTTTTCAACTGCCCTGTTGGACAGGTAATAATCTCCTATCATATCCCGAGCGCGATTTCTGACCTTCTTGTCTTTTTTTGTCATGATGTAACCTTTCCATCTATTTCTGCTACTGCCCGTGTCATGATTTCTTCAATCCGTTCGTTTTGATCCGTAAGGAATAGGTATCCGATTAAAGCCTCCATCGCGGTGGCCAGCTTATACGAAACCGGATCTGCGTTTCTAGGCTTTGTGACGCTTTTGCGATTACGTGCTCTGCGTATCAAGTCCTGTTCTTCAGGCGTAAGCATATCCATGATTTTTTTTATGGCATAAGCCTGGCTTTCTGCTCTGACATATTTAACGGTTTCCCTATGCAAATGATCAGCGGCTGCCCAACCTCTTGTCACCATAAGTTTGCGGACAAAAATCTCATAAACGCCATCACCGATATAAGCCAATGCGGTTGTATTGATTGATTCTGTTTTCATTCTTTTACGATTTGCACACCCTGTGGTGTGTCTTTTAAGGTAATGCCCCGTTCCTTCAACAAATCTCTGATTTGATCAGACCTGGCGAAATCCTTGTTTGCTCGCGCAATCTGTCTTTCATCAATCAGCTTTTGAATTTCATCATCCACGGACTCATCGGCCGAATGCTGCAACAAACCAAGTATATTGCAAAGTTCCATTAAACGAACTAACGCTTTTTCGGCATAACCGCTTCCGGCACCTTCTTTGACAGATGTATTTATTGCGGTAATCATTTCAAAAATAGCAGATACTCCATCAGCGGTATTCAAATCATCTTCCATTGCTTGAATAAACTGGTCTTTAAACGGGGTAAGCGCTTCCAGTTGCTTGCTTTCTTCGTTGCTTAACACCTTGGGATTTGTTCTGATGAGATGTTCCAATGTGTCTTTGGCTGTCTGTATTCTGGCCAGTCCGCTTTTGGCTTGTTCCATCAGCTCATCATTGAAGTTGATAGGGCTTCTGTAATGGCCGGACAGCAAGAAAAACCGGATAACTTCTCCGCTATAGGATTCTAAGATATCGCGAACGGTAAAAAAGTTGCCTTTTGATTTGGACATTTTTTCGTTATTGATGGTAATATATCCATTATGCATCCAATAATTGGCGAAAGGTTTCCCATTATGCGCCTCTGATTGTGCTATTTCATTTTCATGATGTGGGAAAGTCAAATCCTGGCCACCGGCGTGTATGTCGATGGTATCCCCCAGATATCTTCTGGCCATGGTGGAACACTCTATATGCCAACCGGGCCTGCCCATCCCCCAGGGTGATGCCCACGCAATTTCACTTTCTTCTTTTCTGGCTTTCCATAATGCAAAATCCAAAGGATCCGTTTTCTTTTCTTCTACCATGACTCTGGCGCCACATTCCAGTTCTTCAATGTTCTGTCTTGAAAGTTTCCCATAATCCGAAAAAGCTCTGGCACTGAAGTATACGTCGCCATTCACCTCATAGGCAAATCCTTTTTCGATGAGTTCCGCAACAAATCGAATGATATCATCCATATTTTCTGTGACTTTGGGATGAACATCCGCCGGTCTCACGTTTAATGCTGCAGCATCCTTGAAATATTCACTGATATATTTTTCGCTGACTTCTCCCGCCGGAAGACCTTCTTCCTTTGCTTTGTTGATGATCTTGTCATCAACATCAGTAAAGTTTTGTACAAAGGTTACATGAACACCCCGATATTCCAAATACCGCCTTAATGTATCAAATACGACAAATGGTCTGGCATTGCCGATATGGAAAAAATTGTACACCGTGGGTCCGCAGACATATATCTTGATTTCGTCCTTTTTGATGGGGACTAATTCTTCTTTTTTTCTGGTTAAGGTGTTATAAACTCTCATTGGATTCTTCCTCTATTTCTATGTCTTTGACTCTGTTTTCAAGCATAACAATACGTCTTCTGAGACATTCCAGTTCGACAGCTATTGGGTCTGGCATGTCCACCTGACTGGATTGATCGGTTCGTTGGCCTGCACGTTTTACGATGGTTCCCGGTATACCTACAACAGTACACCCATCGGGTACTTCTTTGAGAACCACGGAACCGGCACCGATTTTAACATCATTACCTACTCGAAACGGTCCTAAGACTTTTGCGCCTGAACTAATTACAACCCGGTCTCCGATGGTAGGATGTCTCTTGCCAATGTCCTTTCCTGTTCCGCCTAAGGTAACACCTTGGAAAATGGTGACATCATCCCCGATTTCGCTGGTTTCTCCGATGACTACCGCCATGCCATGGTCAATGAAAAAACGGTGTCCGACAGTAGCGCCAGGATGTATTTCGATGCCCGTCAAAAAACGGCAGGTCTGCGACATTAATCTGGCCAACAACTTCCAATTGTGGCGATATAAAAAATGTGCGGGGATATGCCAGATTCTTGCCCATATCCCAGGATAGCAGAGCAGTACTTCCAAAGCGTTCCTTGCTGCAGGATCCTTATCAAGCACTGCGTCAATATCTTCTTTAATTGTTCTGAAGAATCCCATATTTTTCTCCTTGAATTAAGATGAGACGGGGAAAACCCGTCTCAATATTATACCCTATTGCATTCGGTTAATCAACATAACCCGGTTCAAATTCAGGGCCATGGTAATCCGAGCCCCCAGTGACTTTTAACCCATGGCGATGGGCCATGATAGTAAATTGAATGGTTTGATCGTCCGTATGCTCCGGATAAACACATTCAAGTCCACCTAACCCCAAGCCTTTGAGTTCCGCAAGCATGCTATCCAGTTTGCTGTAGAACTCCGGTGTGCCAGGCTCTCCAATATGGCTAACCTTTGCAGGATGGGCCAGAACGGCCATGCCACCTGCACCTTGTATGATTTGAATTGCCTCAGCGGCTGAGAGTTTTTCTTTTCGTATTTTACGGATTTCTTTTGATCCAAATGCCCCTTTGACCCCAAAGGCTTCCTTAGGTGTTCTAAAATATCCTTTTTTAACCATTGCCATCGCGAATTGAGGTTTACCTAAATAGTCCTGACCGGATCTCAAATCCAAATCCTGCCAATCCAATTTGTACCCCAGGTGATTTAAAGCTTTCATTAAGAGTTCATTCCGGATCTTTCGTTTTTTGCGCATGGTCTCACAGGCTTTACGAAGTTGCTGATTTTTTAGGTCGATATCGTACCCTAGAATATGAAGCCCGATGTGTTCATCGGTTTGTGCAGATATTTCGATCCCGGGAACAACCTGAATACCAAATTCTTTTGCAGCTACAATCGCTTCTTCAATCCCATCAATGCCATCATGATCTGTGATGCCAATGGTGGTCAGCCCTTTCTCATGCGCCCAACGTACAACCTGGGAAGGTGACTGTGTTCCATCAGAATAATATGTGTGTAGATGAAGATCAGTTTTATCGCTCATTTTAGTATCAAGCCGCCTTTCAATTTTTCTTGTGTTTCCTGGCCTTTCAGAATCCCTACCAATGCCAGTGCAAAATCCATGGCCGTTCCGGGTCCTTTGGAAGTAATGATATTTCCATCGATTACCACCTTTTCAGTTGAAACCGTTGCACCAATCAATTCATCTTCCATGCCGGGATATATGGTTGCCCTTTTTCCTGCCACAAGTCCGGTTTGTCCAAAAAGCATTGGCGCTGCACAAATGGCCGCTACCGGTTTTCCGGAAACCCCATGGCGAACCATGGTTTCCATTAGTTCACGGTGCTTCAGCAAATTGGTAGTACCTGGCATTCCACCGGGAAAAATCATCATCTCGCAAGAATCATAATCGGCTTCTTCAAAAGACAAATCTGCTATTACGGTAATCTCATGACTTCCTGTCACTTCAAGATGATTATCCAGACTGACTGTTTGAATCGAAACACCACCACGACGTAAAATGTCAACAATCGTAACTGCTTCAATTTCTTCAAAGCCATTGGCTAAATGTAAGTAAACCATAATCACCTCCGAAACGTAGTTTTACGTCCTGCTAAGTTTAATATGATGAAATAAACAACTCCCAAAACAACAACAGAAAGAACAAATTCGGCAATCGCTAAAGATTGAAAAAAACCATTATCCAACAATGCCGGAATCAAATCCTCCAAATTGGCCATTTCCACTGGAGGAATACCGAATACCCGGTATCGAAGTGACCCAAACACCATCAGAACAACTTCCATGATTTTCATTAGGACAAAAATTGGTAACGAATAATAAAAACTGTGTAACAACAAATCTTTTTCCTTGTGGCGGAGTATGAAGACAATCAAAATAATCGTAACAAGCAACATGAATAATCCAATGATTGCCTGGGTATCAAGAAGTGTACGGAGCGTCTGCATCATTGTACCATCAGCTTTCGTAAACACATCAGAAGGCATATATTCCAAGTCTTCTTTCATCTGAAATTGATCTGTTTTGTGCAAAAGATAGTCTGACATAAGCTGCGA
Source organism: Anaerovoracaceae bacterium (assembly GCA_041752735.1). Taxonomy (GTDB): domain Bacteria; phylum Bacillota; class Clostridia; order Peptostreptococcales; family Anaerovoracaceae; genus UBA1422. The sequence continues at coordinate 8,113 of JBGSVW010000041.1, forward strand.
TACGTCATCCTCATCTGCAGCTACCATCCTATCGCCAAGTATTTCGCTTGAAAGGAAATGATATTTGTATACATCCGGCAGTCTCAACAAGGTGTTATCCACCGCCATGATTACAAATAACGGTATGGTGATTAACAAAATCGGAGCGAGAATTCGAGTCCAGGGGATTCTTTTTTTTGTCAAGTTCACTCGCCAAGGATTTGTACTGCGACGCAAAAAAAACTCCTGAATCCCCGCGAAAAACCCGCGAGTCATAGGTCGTCGACTTTTCGTCAACCTTGGATCATTTTTAGTTCGCTTATACATGTTGGACATAAGGTTATCTTTCTTCTCGGAAATATGGATTGCCAAGGTCAGCAGGAGGCAAATCTTCTTTTCGGTTTTTGTGTGTGCTAATGATAACGATTAATATTGTAGCAATATGTGGAATCATATCTACCAGATATTGAGACACACTGATACCCATGGCTTGAAGCCTGTAACCCAAAATACTCAATGCGCCAAAAACCAATGCACCGAGCAATGCCTTGGCTGGGCGCCATGAAGCGAAGATGACCAATGCAACCGCAATCCAGCCTCGGCCGGCAACTACGTTCTCCTGCCAGACAGGTATCGTAACCAGCGTCATATATGCGCCTCCCAAGCCACATAAAGCACCACCAACTATAATGTTACCGTATTTATATAAAGTCACATTAATGCCGGATGCATCGGCAGCTGCGGCATTTTCTCCTACCGCTCTTGTATTTAGGCCTGTGCGTGTTTTCTTAAAATAAAAGATGAGCAGAACAACACATAGGAATCCGCCATATACCAAAATATCCTGATCAAATAAAGGTTTGCCTATCAATGGAATGTCCGATAAGAATGGAATCGGGATTGTATTGAAAGAGTCTCTGATTCCAATAGCCAATGGCACACCAACCACATCTCGACCTACCAATCCGGCAAACCCAGCACCAAAGATGGTTAATGTTAACCCGGTAACTACCTGGTTTGCACGGAGCGAAACCGTTAGGAACGCAAACATGGCTGCGCCAACTGCGCCTGCCAACAATGCAGCGACTATGGCCATCACAGGATTATTGGTAGCCAATCCAACGCGAAATCCCATAACTGCGCCCATGAGCATCATGCCTTCAACGCCTAAATTCAGATTCCCGACCTTTTCACATAGTAGTTCGCCTAAAGTCGCATAGATAAGAGGCATGGCTGCAATAACAACCGCAATTAAAAAATTCTCCATTATGCCTCCTCCTTCTCTGATTTTTTATCTCTGATTGTGACTTTGTATTGAAGGAAGAAATCACTGCCTAATACAAAGAATAAAATTACACCTTGAATAACATCTGCTACAGATGCCGGGATGGCCATAGAAGCCTGAATATAAGAGCTCCCCTGGAGTAGCATTGCAAACAAGAAACAAACAACGCCTACCACCGGGGCAGACAATCTACCCAACCAGGCAGTAATAATAGCAGTAAATCCATACCCTGCAGATATGGTGTAGGTCAGTGTTTTTTCGATTGCAGACGCTTGAATCATGCCGGCCAGGCCACAAAGTCCTCCTGAAATTAGCATCGCAGTGATGATAATCGCTTTAATGTTCATACCTGCATATCTTGCTGTATCCAGGCTTTCTCCCACGACGGAGATTTCATAACCACGCTTGGTATGACGGATAAACACATAAACAGCCCCAATGGCCATAAGCGCTATAATCCATCCGATGTGTACGCCAAACAAACTGGGAAGCACAGCATTTTCGGAGAAATTAGCTACCTTGGGAAACCCGCCAAACTCCGGATCTTTCCAGGGTCCAAACTGCAGGTAGGTGACGAATTTAATCGCGATATAATTCATCATCAAGGTGAAGATGGTTTCATTGGTTCCAAATTTCGCTTTAAAAAAAGCAGGTATGAAGGCCCAAATGGCACCACATAAAATCGATACCACCGCCATGGCAAAGAGCATGATAGGTAATGGCAGTGTTTCCGGTAGATTCAACGCCACCAGTGTTGCACCAAATGCACCCATCATGATCTGTCCTTCGCCGCCAATGTTCCAGAATTTCATCTTAAATGCCACTAAAATTCCCATGGACACAATAATAAGCGGGACGGCTTTGGTGATGGTTTGTTGGATTCGCATGATGGTTCCCAAAGAACCTTCGACGATTCGAATGTATACTTCAAAAGGATTGTATCCAAGCACCAGAATTACAAGACCGGCAAATACTAATGAGAATAGTATTGCCAGCGCCTGAATCATTATTTCTTTGCGTTTGGGAAGCGAGGCTCGCTTATTGATTTTAATCACGAGAGTCCTCCTTCTCCATTACGGTTCCAGTCATCATCAGCCCAATATCCTCCTTGGTGACATGCTCAGGATTTACAATCCCGGTAATTTTCCCATTACAAAGAACAATCATCCGGTCGCACAGATCCATCAATACATCCAAATCTTCCCCGATGAATAAAACACCAACACCTGCCTGTTTTTGCTCGTTAAGTAATTCATATATTTTGTAGGAAGCGCCAACGTCAAGACCACGTACCGGATATGCAGTAATAAGCACTTTGGGGCTGGAATCGATTTCTCTACCCAAAAGCACCTTCTGGATGTTGCCACCTGATAGCTTTTTTACCGGTGTATATACATTTGGTGTCATAATGTCCAAAGCTTCTACGATTCGGTTGGCTTTTTCAACGCACGGACCACGCTTTAGAAAGATGCCCGGCTGATTCTGATAATCCTTTAGCACAATGTTGTGAACAATGTCCATGCTGCCCACCAGTCCCATGCCAAGTCTGTCTTCCGGGATGAATCCCATACGGATGCCAAGGCGGATGATGTCCCGTGGTGTTTTGCCTAGAATGTTGTCTCCGTGAAAGTAAATTCGTCCCTTTGCAGCGGGAACCAATCCGGCAATCGCCTCACATAGTTCCTTTTGTCCGCTTTTTGCAACGCCTGCAACGCCGAGGATTTCTCCTCCATTCAGACTGAAGCTTATATTATCCAGTGCCCGTTTCCCTTCCTGGTCAATGACGGTCAATCCGTCAACCACTAAGCGTTCTCCCAAATCCGGTCCGGGAATCCGCTCAATTTCCAGATCGACTTTCTTGCCAACCATCATTTCTATCAAGTTGGGCACTTCAATTTCTTTTGTTATAACTGTCGCAACTGATTTGCCTTTTCGAAGCACAGTAATTCTGTCGCTTATTTCCATGACTTCATTCAGTTTATGGGTGATGATGACAATCGCACACCCCTGCTCTTTCATGTTCCTCATAATTCGGAACAATTTATTGATTTCCTGTGGTGTTAAAACCGCAGTAGGCTCATCCAGCACCAAAATTCTAGCGCCACGGTAAAGCACTTTAATAATCTCCAGTGTTTGCTTTTCGCCAACTGACATTTGATAGACCTTTTTGTTTGGATCAATATCCAAGCCATACCTGTCGGAAAGAGCTTTGATTTCTTTGGCAAGTTCATTGTCCTTTTGACCGGGTTTTTTCTTTTGTCCCAACAGGATGTTTTCTTTGGCCGTAAGAATGTCAACCAACTTAAAATGCTGGTGAATCATTCCGATTCCCAGCCCGATTGAATCCTTAGGAGATGTAAAGCGTACATGTTTGCCTTCCACAGAGATAAAACCGCTGTCGGGAGTATAAATTCCCGACAGCATGTTCATCAGTGTAGATTTTCCGGCACCATTCTCACCCAAAAGGGCATGAATTTCACCGGCATAAACGCTTAGGTTTACATCTTCATTGGCCTTAAGTGCTCCAAAAGATTTTGTGATATTTTCCATCTGAATTGAAATTGTCTGCACTATAAGCCTCCATTAATAATTATTCAGAAGCGCTTACACCCTTTACCAGTTTTAATTCGCTGGGCCAGATTTCTGCTCTGGTCAGGGTTTGTCCTTCTTTGCACCAATAGGTACCGTCATTGAATTCGATTTCTCCGGAAATCGGAGCGAAGTCGCCGGCGATGATAGATGCTTTTACTTCTGCTACTTTATCTTGTACTTCTTGTGGAACGATCGCTGTGAACGGTGCTAAATCAACATATCCGTCTGCCATTGTACCATAATAGCTGCTGGGAACAAACTCTCCATCAAGGATGGATTGAATTGCATCAATGTAAAATGCTTCATGATGCCAAATCGGAGCTGTGATAAAGGTATCTGCGAAATCAGCGCCCTTATCGGAATTGTATCCAACGGACAATGCGCCAGCTTCCTGTGCTGCCAAAATCGGACCGGTTGTGTCGCAATGCTGCGCAATGATGTCACATCCCTGCGCCAATAATGCTTTTGCGGCTTCATTTTCTTTGGCAGGATCGTACCATGTGTTAATATATACTACCTTCACTTCTACATCGGGATTCACAGACTGGGCACCCAGTGTAAATGCATTGATACCAATGTTTACTTCTGTGTACGGAAATGCTGCTACATATCCCAATTTGTTGGTTTCGGTCATCATTCCGGCAGCAATACCGGAAAGATATCTGGGTTCTTCCATCGCACCGAAGAAATTGTCAAAATTCGTTTCGTTTGCTTTGTAACCGGAGAAATGTAGGAAATAGTTGTCTGGATATTCAGCGGCTAGTTCATCCATCGCATCCATAAAACCAAAGCTATTGGCAACGATGATAGTGCATCCTTGATCGATCAGGTTCAAAGCTGCTGTTTTGACTGCTTCTTTGTCTTCTTTTACGTTTTCAAGGAAGAGGGTCTCCACTGTTCCTTCAAAATGCTCTTCAACCTTTTGTCTTGCTTGGTCATGGGCTTGTGTGAAGCCACCGTCTGTAGCGCTGCCGATATAAATAAATCCGACCTTTGTCGCTTCATCTTCTGTTCCGCCGCCTCCGCAGGCAGTGAATCCGAAGACCATCATGAGCGCCAACAATAACGCAATAATCTTTTTCATTTTCACTCTTTTCCTCCTAATAATAGATGTAATTGTTAGTTGATTTTACTTCTTTTATTATAATCAGCAGAAAAGGTGATAGAAAGTTTTTTGCCAAAATAAAGTGCGAATTATTGCAATGTTTTTTATATAGTTCGTGTATACCCGAACATAATTTTGGGTTAAGATAATTATTGTTCAGAATTAAAGAAAATCACGCCATCTTCAATTTTGTCAATGACAGCCAACGACTCCACCCGTACTCCAGCTTGCCTCAATTTATCCCCGCCTCCTTGGAAGGCCTTCTCAATGACTATACCAACACCAACGATGGAAGCGCCAGCTTGCTTTACAATATCCGCCATGGCCATGGCCGCTTCACCGTGAGCCAGAAAGTCGTCCACAATAAGGACTCGATCATCTGGTTCCAGGAATTTCTTTGATACCCTCAGCATTGAGACAGTTCCTTTTGTAAAGGATTTGGCCTCAGCTTCATAAAACCCGTCTACCATAGTAGAAGGAATCATTTTCTTTGCAAAAACCACCCGTGGATATCCAAATGCAACCGATGTCATGCATGCTATGGCAATTCCGCTAGCTTCCACCGTAAGAATTTTGTCCACTTGAACATCTCCAAATCTTATTCGGAATTCTCGGCCCATTTCCATCATGAAAGCCACGTCAATCTGATGATTCACGAATCCATCAACCTTCACTATCTGTGTTCCGATGGCTTCGCCTTCATTTAGAATTTTATCAATTAATGCTTTCATCTATTTTGTTCCTCCAACAAGATGGCTTCTTCCATTTGATCCTCGCCCACCACCTTATATCCTGCACTTCTTAATATTTCTGTAGTTACTCCCTGACCAGGGATTTTGACTCCTGAAAAAGTGCCGTCATGAATGATGCGATTCCCGCAAGAAGGGCTCCTTTGTTTTAGGATGCAAAAAACGACTTCTTCTCGCTTTGCCAAATCTAACGTTGCTTCAGCACCTTTGTAAAAGGCATCTGTCACATCTTTACCGTCGATGGTGACCACTCGTTCTCCCCGCCTTTGGCTTTCCCCTCTGGGAACACCTAGCCCTGCCAGAATCTCCGGGCACACCTGCACGAAACGGCCTTCTTCCAACCACCGAAGGAAAGTTGGGTCATCGCAAGGCATTGCTTTCCCGTCATATCTGCATGGGTCTCCACAAAGACATGCACTAACAAGTATTTTTTTCATCATTCTTCCCTCTTCAGTCAAATTTCTATTCACCATCACGCTTTGCTATTGTTTTTCGTTGTGTGAATCCGCATACATGGCCATACTGGCGAAACCGGATTTTAAGACAATCTTTCGGAGTATCGGGCCATACATAAACAGACATTTTATGTTTTTTGCAAGCAGCAGAATCCGCATTCCCCGGGTCTTTCTTTTATATATGCCCAGTGTTTTCTCACTGCCCGATTGAAAACTCTTGTTCAATTTCACTGCACTGTTCATGGCATAACTGATGCCTTCCAGAGAGCTGGGGCTAATAAATCCCGCGGCTTCTCCAATGAGAAAAACATTTTCACTGCCTAGGTTAAAACTCTTCCAACCTATAGGACGCAGTACAAGACATGCTTCGGTTTTCATGGGATGATCCAGATGAATTCCGGCAGCCTTGAGTTTTTCTTTTTGTTGCTCAAACCTACTTCTGCAATGCTTCTTGGGAAATGCGCCACCAAAAATCAGGATATTGTCCTTTGAAACGGTCCAGGAGCAACAGTCGCTGGTTTCCTCATCAAAAATGCAGGAGTAAAAGGGATGCGCCTCAGAAAGTTCTGCTCGAAACCATTGTTGAATGGCCACATAACTCCTGGTTTTAAGTGGCGGAAAGAATGTCCGTCGTACTTTGGAGTTTGCCCCATCAGCGCCAATCAGGATTGGGGTACAAGCTTCATGAAGATTCCCGGAGCTGTCGGCATAAACGACCCGAATCAGGCTGGTTTCCAGTCGTTCCAGCCTTCGGCAATTTCCTTGAACCACTGTCACATTATCCGGCACTAAAGATATCAGCCATTGATCAAACCGGTTTCGGTCCAAATTGACATACATCCTTTGATACCATCTATGTATCGGGCCTTTCAAGTCTATGGTCTTCACCGAAAAAATCTGCGGATCTGCCAATATTTCTTTTGGGAGATTCAAATCAAAATGTGCCAACGCCTTTTGTCCGTCCGGTGCAAGCAAACCTCCACAAGGTTTTCCGTTGTCGTTGCCGTTTATCAATAAAATCCTAGAACTTCGATCTGCTATTCGAGCAAAAGTAGCGCCTGCAGGTCCTGCTCCTATGACAACAATGTCATACTGTTCCATATATTAGCTCCATTTTATTCAGGTTTATCGGGGATATCGATTTCTGTCAGGTTGTC
>JBGSVW010000042.1:0-12245 GCA_041752735.1 Anaerovoracaceae bacterium
GAAACTGTGGGCTGACAGCCTATGATAGGTCTTGTGATTTACATATCCCACTATTAAATATATTTTTGAAAAAAATCAATGAAGATAAAGAGGAGCATACTGACTTATGTCCGATAACATAATTTTCGATAAAACAATTTGGCTTATTGGAGCCGGAGATATGGCAATTCATTATTCTAAGGTATTAGATGGATTAAACCAAAAATATACAGTTGTTGGAAGAGGACATGACTCGGCCGAAAAATATTTGCGTGCCACAGGACATGAAATACTTGAAGGTGGAGTAGAATCGCTGATATCAACAAGTGCTGCGCCACCGGATTATGCAATTATAGCGGTTTGTGCAGACCTATTGAAAGATGTAACAATCAAACTAATTAATTTTGGTGTGAAGAGAATTCTTGTAGAAAAGCCAGCCGGATTAAATCTTCATGAAATTGAAGAAGTAAGTGGAATTGCCAAACAGGCAGATGCTAAAGTATTTGTTGCATATAACAGACGTTTCCTCTCCTCAGTCATTGAGGCCCAGAAGATCATCGAGCAAGACGGTGGAGTCACTTCGTTTGATTTTGAATTTACTGAATGGGCTCATGTGATTGAAAAGATTCAAAAGCCGGCAGTACAACTTGAAAACTGGTTTATCGCAAATTCAACCCATGTCGTAGATTTGGCGTTTTTTTTAGGCGGCGAGCCAACAGAAATCAGTTGTTATGTCGCTGGTGGCATGCCATGGTATAAGCGTGCAAGTGCGTTTGCCGGCGCAGGCGTATCAGATAAAGGCGCGTTGTTTTCATACAAAGCCAATTGGCAAAGCGCAGGGAGATGGGTTGTGGAAATTCTTACGGAACAGCATAAACTCATTTTTGCACCATTAGAAAAATTACAGATTCAAAACCGTGGAAGCGTGCAAGTGGATTTTGTTAAGATTGATGACGAGTTGGATCTAAAATATAAACCGGGTCTATATTTGCAAACAAAGTCATTCCTGAATGACGACACAAAAGGGATGATTGATATCGAAGGGCAAAAACACCACGCAAAAATATATGAAATGATGGAGAAAGTATCATATGCGCATATTGATAATAACTGATTCATTAGGATCTCCTCGGTTTAATATGTCGGTAGAAAAAATCTGGACATATAGAATAATGAAAGCCCATAGCACGCAAGGACACGTGCTCTTTACAATAATTCGACATGGTTTATACACCAAGCAATTGGATTATGAGCAAATAATTCATTTTAATCCAGACGTGATTATTTGTCAGGTGGGGGTAGTCGATTGTGTTAGGCGTGCAATGCCTGATGTTCTCATGAGAGTGATAGCGCATATTCCGGGTGTTCGAACAGTTGTTAGAAGATTCGTAAAAAAATATCATTATAGAATTACAAAATTATTTAATTTCAAAAGAACAAAAGAAGATATTTTTAGACTAAACATCAGAAAAATAAACAATGCCGGAGGCAAAGTGTGTTTTATAAAAATTGCAGATGCCGGGCAAACATTAAAACAAAAAACATACAACAGCCAAAGCGATATCGATGTATATAATAATATTATGCAGGAAGAAGGATTTGTTATCAATCCATATGAAAATTATTCGGCTGATGAATATGTACTTGAATCAGATGGACATCATTTAAATGAGCTCGGGCATACGCTTGTTTTTGAAGCAGTCAATCAGCAGTTAAATGAGTATTTGTCTCCGTCTAAATGAAACCATGCAAATTACATTAATTTTATTCATTGCGAATTGACTATCCTGATCCCCATGTAGAACTGAAGCTGTACTACGGGCATGCTTCTTGATAGTTTTTTTGAATATTGCATTCTTGGTGGGAAAATAATGCTAACATGTTTCTATTTCAAGGTGTTACAATTAAAGAATAGCAATCTTGAGATAGTCATTAATAAGAATAATCGGGGAGACTTATAATGAATCAAAAGTTCATACCATTATCTGTGCCAAACTTGAAAGGAAAAGAACTTGAGTATGTAGCTCATGCTGTGAAAACAGAATGGGTGTCTACAGGGGGTCCTTATGTCAACCAATTTGAAGCGAATGTTTCAGAGTATGTGAAGTGTAAAGGAGCGGTGTCCTGTCAAAATGGGACTTCAGGACTACACATCGCCCTCGAAGTCTGCGGTGTCACTAGGGAGGATGAAGTTATCGTTCCAACACTGACTTTTATTGCTGCAGTCAATCCGGTGAAGTACATCGGCGCCGAACCGATTTTTATGGATTGTGATGATTCACTTACAATAGATATTAAAAAGCTTAGAAGTTTTTGCGAGTCAGAATGTGATTTTATCGCAGGAGAACTGGTAAACACCTTAACCAAAAAAACCATCAAAGCAGTCATTGTCGTACATGTTTTTGGGAATATGGCTGATATGGAGGGCATTCTTGAGGTTGCACATAAGTATAACCTCAAAGTGATTGAAGATGCCACCGAGGCGATTGGAACATATTATCTTTCAGGGAAATATGAAGGAAAATATGCAGGAACGATTGGCGACGTAGGAGTGTATTCTTTTAACGGCAATAAAATCATGACAACCGGAGGCGGAGGCATGATTGTTTCTAATAATGAAGAAATATTAAGAAAAGCTAAGCATCTGACAACACAAGCAAAAACCGACGAGATTTACTATACCCACGACGAAATCGGCTATAATTATAGAATGACGAACGTACAGGCCGCCATGGGTGTTGCACAATTGGAGCAACTCGAAGATTTCATAAAAACAAAAAAAGAAAACTATGATTACTATAAAAAAGAAATCCAAGAGATCCCTGGATTGCGGATTTTAGATTTCAAGGATTGCATAAGACCGAACTATTGGTTTTATGCTTTGTGTGTCGAATCAGAATATAAATTAAACAGAGACCAAGTTATTCGGTATCTGGCATCAAAAAATGTTCAGGCAAGGCCAATATGGGGGCTCATAAGCGACCAGAAACCTTACATCGGTAGTCAAAAATATAAGATTGAAAAAGCGCAGCTGTATTTAGAAATCATCGTAAATATCCCATGTAGTTCTAATCTCAAAAGAGAAGATGCAGAATATGTTGTAAATTGTTTAAAACAGCCTGTGGTTGTGTGAAACATACCAAAGATGAGGTACAGAATGGAAGTTTTAACATTTTTAATTGATGAAGAAGAGACAATCATAAAAGCTATGCAACAACTGGATAATGTTGCAAAAAAAGTCCTTTTTGTTGTCCGGGACGGATGCCTCGTTGCTTCCGTATCAGACGGCGATATTAGGCGTTGGATTTTAAGAAAAGGTAATTTGGAGGCCTACGTCAAAGATGTTGCAAATTATAGCCCAAAATCTTTACCAGTAGAAAATAAAGACAAAGCAAAAGAATTTATGAAGCATAATTCCTTGGAAGCACTTCCGATTATCGATGATGATAATCATATTGCTTCAGTAATCTTATGGACTGATGAAGAAATTGAAGCCACTAGAAAGCTGGAAGTGCCGGTCGTTATTATGGCCGGTGGACTTGGCACAAGACTCTATCCGTATACCAAAATACTACCAAAACCACTGATTCCTATCGGAGAAATACCAATTGTTGAGCATATCATCAACAGATTCCACGGGTATGGCGCTCATCGATTTTATCTTGTTGTAAATCACAAGAAGAATATGATCAAAGCTTATTTTAATGAAATAAATAAAGCTTACAAAGTAGAATATGCCAACGAAAATGTGCCGTTAGGCACTGGCGGAGGACTGAGCCTTCTCAAAGAGAAAATAGACTCTACCTTCATTTTATCGAATTGCGACATTCTGATTGAAGAGGATTATGAAAAAATATACAATTATCACGTCAAAGAAAAAAACTTAATTACAATGGTGTGCTCATTAAAAACAATAAAAATCCCGTATGGTGTTATTGAGATCAATGAAACAGGCGAAATAGAAAACATGAAAGAAAAACCAGAGTTATCATTTTTTATTAATGCCGGCTTTTATGTTGTGGAACCCAAAATCATATCCGAACTTGAGGAAAACAAACCCATTGGATTTCCGGATATCATTGAGAAATATAAGGCCAATGGCGAAAAAATTGGAATTTATCCCATTAGTGAAAACAATTGGATGGACATGGGCCAGCTAGATGAAATGGAAGAAATGCGAATCAGGTTAGAAAGATGAATAAAAAGATATTACTAATCGGTGGCGGAGGTCATTGTAAATCCGTTCTCGATAGCCTACTTGGGTTAAAAGAATATGATAAGATAGGGATTGTTGATAAAAAAGAAAATATTGGCAGGTCACTTTTTGGGATTCCATTTATTGGATGTGACGATGACTTACAAGCCTTATTCGATGCTGGGTATGGATATGCCTTTATTACGGTAGGTAGCATAGGGAATTCAAACATTCGACAGAACCTATTTAATCAGCTTTGTAATATTGGATATGAGGTTCCAACGATTGTTGATTCTTCTGCACAAGTTAGTAAACAAGCCATAATTGAACCGGGTGTATTTATTGGAAAGTTATGCATTGTAAATGCAGGTGCATCAATACATAAGGGGGCTATCATTAATTCGGGAGCCATCATAGAACATGACTGCCAAATTGGAGAGTTTGCACACATTGCGTCGGGAGCTGTGCTAGGTGGAGAAGTCGTAATCGGAGCGGGCTCGCATATAGGCGCCAATGCGTCGATACGTCAACAGATTCAGATTGAACAGAACTCGATTATAGGGATGGGAAGCGTCGTTCTCAAGGATATTCAAAGTGACATCATGGCGTATGGGAATCCTTGCGAGGAGGTGAAGAAGCTTTGAGCACTTTCATAATTGCTGAAGCAGGGGTTAACCATAACGGTAGACTGGATTTGGCAAAAAAATTAGTAGATGCGGCTTCTGATTCAGGTGCTGACTGTGTGAAATTTCAAACATTTGTCACAAAAAATATTGCCACAAAGAGTGCCGTAAAAGCAGAATATCAACAAAAGTCGACTGATGCCCAAGAATCTCAATATGACATGCTCAAGAAATTGGAGCTTTCTTTTGATGAGTTTGTTGAACTCAGTGAGTACTGTAAGAAAAAGAAGATTGAATTCATGTCAACCGCTTTTGATTTTACAAGTATCGATTTTTTAGCTAACTTGGGTGTTTCCACATGGAAGATTCCATCAGGGGATATTACGAATCTCCCGTTTCTCATAAAAATTGCCAAGTTGAAAAAACCGGTTATCCTTTCTACTGGAATGAGCAATATGGATGAAATCAGAAGTGCAATTCGTGCATTAATAGACAACGGTGCAGGGGAACTTACGGTGCTTCATTGCACTACGGAGTACCCAACACCATTTAGCGATGTCAATTTGAAAGCAATGCAGACTATGCGAGAGGAATTCGGCGTACGAGTTGGGTATTCTGATCACACAGGGGGAATTGAAGTTCCCATTGCAGCAGTAGCATTAGGTGGCATTGTGATAGAAAAACATCTCACGTTGGATAGGAACATGGAAGGGCCGGATCATAAAGCAAGCTTAGAGCCGGTTGAATTCAAGGCGATGGTTACAGCGATTCGAAACATAGAATTGGCATTAGGCAGCGGAGTAAAACAACCGGCAGAATCTGAGATAAAAAATATGACCGTTGCTCGTAAAAGTATTGTTGCCTTCACAAAGATAAAAGCAGGTGAGATATTCACTGAAGACAACCTTACTGTGAAAAGACCCGGTGATGGAATTTCTCCTATGAAATGGTTTGACATAATTGGAAAAGTTGCCTCAAGGGATTTTGAAGAAGATGAGTTGATAGTGCTATGAAAAAAATAATTAGTGTACTCACTGCGACAAGAGCTGAATATGGTTTGCTAAAACCAATTATTACTAAATTGAATGAAGTTGAAGAGTTCGATGTGCGGATTGTGGCAACCGGAGCCCACCTTTCGCCGGAGTTTGGGTTAACATATAGAGAAATTGAGAATGATGGGTTTATCATTGACGAAAAAATCGAAATCCTATTAAGCGCAGATACACATACTTCTATTTCTAAGTCTATGGGCATTGCCATGATCAACTTCGCAGATTATTTTGCTAAACTTAATCCTGATTTATTAATTGTACTTGGTGACCGATATGAAACGTTAGCCGTAGCTACAGCTGCTATGAATCAAAGGATCCCGATAGCACACTTATATGGTGGAGAAACCACAGAAGGTGCAATTGATGAAGCGATTCGACATGCAATCACAAAATTAAGTTATCTTCATTTTACAAGCACGGAAGATTATCGGAACAGAGTCATTCAATTAGGGGAGGAGCCAAGCAGAGTATTTAATTATGGCGCTATTGGGATAGAAAATATTTTATGTGAAAAGCTGTTATCAAAAATTGAGCTTGAAAAACAATTAAACATTTCCCTGTCCAACCCATACGCTGTGGTTACCTTCCACCCTGTAACGTTGGAAAGCAATAGTGCTGCGCTGCAAATCGAGTCCCTACTAAAAGCTTGCAAAGAATTTACAAGTTTGAACTTTCTTTTTACGAAGGCGAATGCAGATGCCGATGGAAGAATCATCAATCGATTCATAGATTCCTATGCAGAAACAAATCATAATATTTTTGCATTTACCTCTCTTGGCTTAACAAAGTATCTTAGTGCGCTTAAGTATAGTGCAATGGTGATAGGGAATTCCTCAAGTGGTTTATTAGAAGCACCTAGCTTTGGTGTGCCTACAATAAATATCGGAGACCGACAGAAGGGTAGACATCAATCAAGCAGTGTGATCAATTGCGAACCTCGTGAAGATAGTATAAAACAAGCGATTGAGTTAGCATTGAGCAACAATTTTATAAAGAAAGCGCAGGAAACAATCAATCCTTACGGCAACGGAGAAACATCCGGTAAAATAGTCGACGTAATTAAGGATTTTATTATAAATGATAAAGTCAACTTAAAAAAGAAATTTTATGATTGCAAGGTGGAATAGATGAAAATTATTGTCATTGGGCTAGGCTCTATGGGAAGAAGGCGAATCAGGTTAATTCAAAAATATAATAATTCTTATAGCATTACAGGAATCGATTTCAACAAAGATCGCAGAGAAATGTCTGAAAGCGAATTTGGTATCGAAACAAGTGAAAACCTAGAAGAGATCCTAAAAAATAGTGTATTCAACTGTGCGTTTATTTGTACTTCGCCATTGTCCCACAGTAAACTGATTAGCATCTGTTTGAAGGCAAATTTAGATGTTTTTACTGAATTGAATTTAGTGACCGATGGTTATTCCGAAAATATTCAATTGGCCAAAAAGAATAAGAAAGTTCTATTTTTGTCATCTACTTTCCTGCACAGAGAAGAGATTAAGAAAATTAATTCACTTGTGAAAGAGCAATCGGCAAATTTAAGTTACACATATCACGTAGGCCAATACTTACCTGACTGGCACCCATGGGAAAATTACACAGATTTTTTCGTTGGGGATAAGAGGACCAATGGATGTCGAGAAATATTTGCAATCGAATTGCCATGGCTCATTGAAGTCTTTGGCAAGGTGAAGAGTATTATCGTTAGAAAAAATAAAATCAGTTCATTGAATATTGATTACAATGATAATTTCATGGTGATTATTGAACATGAATCAGGTCACAGTGGCATGATTGCTGTCGATATTGTGACCAGAAAAGCAGTCAGAACGCTGGAAATTTTCGGAGAACATATGTATCTCACTTGGGATGGCTCCGTTGAAGGCCTTAAAATGATGGACATTGAGGCTAAGACAGAAGAGTATATTTGTCTGTATGAACAAGTGGATCAACTGCAGCAATATAGTAAACTTGTCGTTGAAAATGCATATTATGATGAAATCAAAGCTTTCTTTGATATGATAATCCTTAACAAAGAACCTATTTACAACTTTGAAAAAGATAAAGCCATTCTAGAGTTAATTGATAGGATTGAGGCATAGCAATGCAAAAAAAATATAAAATTGCAATGATTGGAGCAGGATCAATAGGGGAAAGACATCTTCAAAATATCGAAAAGGTTCTAAAAGACAGAGGAATTGAGTTCTCTATTGATTTGGTTAGAAGAAAATGTAGTGGCGCATTACAACAGAGTGCAGAAAAGATTGTTACTACTGTTTTCACAGAAGATGATTACATTCCCGATGAATACGATGTGATGTTTATCACCAACCCAACTTATTTACATTATGAAACAATAAAAAAATATAGCAATAAATCAAAGAACATGTTTATTGAAAAACCTGTTTTTGAAGATGCAACCGTAAATACATCAGACTTGGCCCTAGATGAAAAAGGTGTATACTATGTCGCGTGCCCATTAAGATATACTGAAGTCTTGCAATATATAAAAAATAATGTTGACTTAAAGACTGTATACAGCGCCAGAGCAATTTGTTCCAGCTATTTACCTGATTGGAGAGAAGGGACAGACTATCGAAAAGCATACAGCGCACATATAGACCAAGGTGGTGGGGTTAGCATAGATCTTATACACGAGTGGGATTATATGACTTATTTATTTGGCAAGCCAAACCAGGTTTTAAATTATCGTGGTAAATTTTCACATTTAGAAATAGATAGTGAAGACTTATCGGTCTATATTGCAAAATATGACAACATGTTAGCTGAAATACACTTGGATTATTTTGGGAGAAAACCCATAAGAGAGTTGCAGTTATTTACTGCCGACGAGACGATAGTGGCGGATATTGCGAATAGTGAAGTAAGGTATTTAAACGAAAACAGAACCATTCAATTTGATGAAGCAAGAAATGCATATCATCTAAAGGAAATCGAGAACTTCTTTGATATTCTAGAAGGTATTAAGAGTAATGAAAACAATATTAGCACAGCAATGACTACTCTAAAAATTGCAAAGGATGGTATTATTTAATGAATATACTGTTTACAATCTGTGGAAGAGCGGGATCAAAAGGGATAAAAAATAAAAACCTAAAAGAGTTTTTAGGATTTCCATTGTCATTTTATACCATATCCGCTATTGACTTGTTTGTTAAAAAAAATCCTCAACATAAATTTGATATCGCATTAAATACGGACAGTGAAGAGCTGATTGATCTGTTCGCAAACAAAGTAACCATACCAATCGACATCATAGTAAGAGCACCGGAGCTTGGCGCGGATAACACACCTAAAGTCAGTGTGATCCAAAATAGTTATGAGGTGATGAAACAGAGATATGAGCGCGTTTACGATATGGTTGTTGATTTAGATATCACATCACCACTTAGAACTGTGAAGGATATTGAGGCATTAATAGAAAAAAAATCAAATTCCGATGCTGACGTTGTGTTTTCAGTTACAGATTCCAGACGAAACCCATACTTTAATATGGTAATGAAAACAGAAAATGGATATGAACGTGTAGTTAAGTCGAATTTTAATGCTAGACAAGAGGCACCGGAAATTTATGATATGAACGCTTCTATGTATGCGTATTCACCAGAGTTTCTCAATGGTGGTAAAGCAATATTTGAAGGCAAATGTGAAGTCATAAAAATGATGGACACCGCAGTGCTAGATATTGATAGTGAAAATGATTTTGATTTCATGGAGATTATTGCCGAATACTTATTTGCTCAAAATGAAGAAATGAAAAAAATACAAGAAAATATTAAAGCCTTGAAAATTAGCAATTAGCACCAAAAGAGTAGAACAAGGAGACGGGATTGAATCAATTAGATCCAAACTTAAATCAAAAAAAAGAGTTCATCATAAAAGCGCTTTATTACGGATTTTGGGCAGGCTTCGTATTTTTACTTTTAAACTATGGTTTGCCGCTCATCACACCGTTTATTTTTGCATTTTTATTTGCCTTCATCATTCGTAGGCTGGCAGTCAGAACTCGGAACAAAATTCGCCTTCCACTCAAACTTATCTGTGGTGTATATGTTCTGATTTTTTATAGTACCATTGGATTGATGTTGTCTTTGCTTGGCATTGGCGCGGTGGCGAAATTGGCCGAATTTGTGGGCAACATTCCCGATTTGTACGACAGTTTATTCCAACCACTGCTGAACAATATCTTTGAGAGCATCCGTAAAACCGTGCTACTGATGGATCCCACCATTGCCGATAGCTTGACCAGTCTTTATGACCAACTCCTCGCATCGGTTGGATCGATGTTAGGTAATTTTTCGGGGTGGATGTTGGCGTTGATATCCAATCTTGTGTCATCGGTGCCGGGAATGGCTATCAAAATTTTACTGATGATCATTGCAACCTTCTTCGCTGCCATGGACTTTGATAAGTTCACAAATTATGTGAGCAGACAGATATCTCCGGAACAAAAAAACATATTGAAGCACATCAGGGATTATTTAACCGGCACCGTACTGCGTGTCTTGCGGGCATACGGAATTATCATGAGTATTACCGCAATTGAACTTTCCATCGGGCTGACCATCATTGGGATCAATAATTCCATACTGATTGCGCTTTGTATCGCTTTATTCGATGTCCTGCCGGTTTTGGGAACCGGTGGCATCATGATTCCTTGGACTATCATAACCTTGATTCTTGGCGACTATAAAATGGGTGTCTCCCTATTGGCGATATATTTGATCGTGACCGTTGTCCGAAATGTCATAGAACCAAAGATCGTAGGGCCACAGCTTGGCTTGCACCCTTTGGTCACTTTGATGAGTTTGTTCGTTGGCGCACAGCTGTTTGGCGTTCTGGGATTGTTTGGATTCCCCATTGGGCTTTCCTTGTTGCTACACTTGAATAATAAGGGTATCATCCATATATTTAAATAAAATTTATGAAGGCTGAAAACAAGAGGATAAATGCATGCAAGAAAACTATTACAAAACGTTAATTGATATGCTTCCAACAGGATACGCCAAATGCAGGATCACCATCGATGAGAAGGGGACCCTCACCGATATCGTATTTGTTGAGACCAATCCGGCATTCTTAAAAATCAGTGGCATAATGAGCGATGACCTGAGCGGCAGGAGCATCAGTGAATTCATTCCAAAAATTCCGGAGCTAGCCCAAAAATATGGTAAGCATATCCTAATGGCCTCAAAAAGCATAAGTCCTATTTCATTCGATTATTTTTCATTGACAAAAAGGCGTTGGCTCAGAGTCACCGCTTTCAGTCCCGAATCCGGGTACCTAGCAATCATGATTACCGACATTACCAGAGAAAAAACCGACACCACGCCGGAGCTTGAAAGCGAGATTCTGCAGGGGTTTTTACATGCCATGAAAGATGGCGCTTTTGTCAAAAATGCGGAATATAAATACATCATGACCAACAAAGCATTAGAAAACATCTTTCATTCCACTGCGGAGGAAATTTGGGGTCAAGAGGATGATAAGTTTTTGCCGGCAACCGCTGCAGAGGCCTGCCGCAAATCGGATTACATTTCCCTCCAAGAGCAAAAGCTGGTGGTCACAGAAGAAATTGTCGGAAATGAAATCTTCGAAACAACTAAATTCCCGGTCTGCCTACCTGATGGTGAATTTGGGGTAGGAGGAATCATACGGGATGTCACTGAATCCAAACTACAAAAGGAAGCATTGGAGCTGGCCCAGAAACAAATCCTAGAAGAAAAGAACCACTCTATTGCTCAAATGGAAGCCATGCTCAAAGGGCATGGAGCGGCAATGTTGATCATTGAGCCTGAATCCGGCCAAATCTTGGACGCCAATCCAGCAGCCACGGATTTTTATGGCTACTCAAAAGATGACCTACTGGCAATGAGGATGAACGACATTAACCTGTTACCACCGGAAGAGACCAGAAAGTATCGATTGGAAGCACTGGAGCAACAACAAAAATATATGACCTTCCCACATCGACTTAAAAATGGGGAAGTCCGTAAAGTTGATGTGTATGCCAGTCCAATTATTTATAATGACAGCAAGGTGCTGTACGCCATTATATTTGATGTTATAGACCGGGAGAAGGCTCATGAAGAAATCAAATACATGAGTTTTCATGACTACCTGACGGGTGTATATAATCGACGCTTTTTTGAGGAGCAATTCAAGAGGTTGAATGTTCCTCGGAATTATCCTCTGGCAGTAGTCATGGGAGATGTTAACGGATTGAAGCTGATTAACGATTCCTTCGGCCATGCAAAGGGTGATCAGGTATTGATTCAAGCAGGACAAGGCATTCAAAAAAGCCTCCGTACTGATGACATTGTGGCACGGCTTGGTGGGGATGAGTTTGGTATATTGTTACCATCCACCAAC
>JBGSVW010000043.1:0-35943 GCA_041752735.1 Anaerovoracaceae bacterium
GCCCGCACAGCCCAGCACCAAAATTTTCATTTACCTTTTCTCCCATGCAGCAATTTCATCTTTAATATATTTTAGAGAACGCAGTTTATTCTTTACCTGTTCCACATCGAGTCTAACTGCATTATCTGAATTGAACTCTGCCAAAAAGCTATCTCTTGACATGCCTTTCGTAAAGTAATTATCATAATTCAAATCTCTGTTATCCGCAGGCACTCTATAAAAGTCGCCCATATCATATGCACAGAAGCTTTCTTCTTTGGTTAGTAGCGTTTCATACATTTTTTCTCCGTGCCTTATGCCAATTTCTTTAATCTCATTATCCGAATGAAAAAGCTCTTTTAACGCCTGTGCCAGCACTCCTATCGTACATGCAGGTGCCTTCTGAACGAGGATATCTCCGCTCTCCGCATTATGAAATGCGAACAGAACAAGATCTACAGCCTCTTCAAGACTCATAATAAACCGAGTCATATCAGGGTCCGTAACCGTAAGGGGTTTTCCTGCTTTAATTTGTTCAATAAATAGAGGAATAACGGAACCGCGTGAGCACATTACATTCCCATAACGAGTACCGCAAATCAATGTTTGATCAACCGATACGGTTCTGGACTTTGCAACAAAAACTTTTTCCATCATTGCTTTTGATGTACCCATTGCGTTGATGGGATATGCTGCCTTATCCGTAGAAAGACAGATTACCTTCTTGACGCCAGATTCAATGCAGGCAGTTAGCACATTATCTGTTCCCAAAACGTTAGTTTTTACTGCCTCAAGGGGGAAAAATTCGCAGGAAGGTACTTGTTTAAGGGCTGCTGCCTGGAATACATAATCAACTCCGTACATTGCATTCTTAATGCTCTGCAGATCTCGAACATCCCCTATGTGATATTTTATTTTATCGTTATTGTAGTGGTGACGCATATCATCCTGCTTTTTTTCATCGCGAGAAAAAATACGAATTTCACCTATATCCGTTTCTAAAAACCTGTTGAGTGCAGCATTTCCAAAAGAACCTGTGCCACCTGTTATTAATAGTGTTTTATCTTTAAACATTCTTATTTGCCTCCGGAATATCTTCTTGATTGATATACTTATCCATTTTATCGAGTAGCATTTCTCGCTCATAGTTTTCTTTGAAAAAAAGTAGCGAATTTTCAGCCATCTGATCCAACTCATCCTTTTGTAGATTAGTCATCTTGTGGATTATTTCATATAACCCTATATAATCCCCTGCATCACTATACATTCCAGCACCTGATTTTTGTATTATTTTCTGTGTTTCTCCATCGATTGAGGCAATCAGAGGTATGCCGCAAGCCATGCACGACTGCACTTTTGATGGAATTGTCATTGCAAATACATCACTCTTAGACAGACAAATCAGCGCTGCATCACATGCTGCCATAAAAGCAGGAATTCTCTCTGCCGGTTGCTTCTCGATGAAATTGAAGAAGTCACTAACATCCTTCTCTTCAATGAGTTTAAGAAGGGTATCCTTATACCTGCCGTCTCCGATTATGGAAAACCTAACATTGGTAAGATGATTGTTTCTTAATAGTTCGGCGGTCTGTGGAAGGATTTCCAATCCTTGTGCATACCCAATATTCCCTGCAAAAACGATATTGAACTTTCCATCCTTTGGAATTTCCTCTACAGTGACCTCTTCTTTGTGAAGCGGGACGTAGAAATCTTCTGCATATTGTGGCCAAAACTGTAATTTGTTCTCTGGAATACCCCGTGATTTTAATACCTCTACAAAGGTTTCAGAGGAGGTAAAAATCTTGTCTGAATTCGTATATATATAGTCGCATATTTTTTCAATCGGCTTTAAAACCACTTTTGATTTTATTCCTGTTACGACCTCAAAATTATCTGGCCACAAGTCCGTAAGGTACATATAAAACGGGATCTTTCGCTTCTTAGCAAACCATATACCTGGCAGTGCTTGCGTGATAGGCGACACTTCATAATTAAAAACCAAATCGGCCTTTTCCTTCGTAAATGACTTCCAGAAGAATCCCGAGACTACAAAGGATATGTAGTTTAGTGCAAGCATTATAAAATTGTGTCCCCTTGGGATCAGTGGAATACGTTTAATTGGAATCCCGTTGTGTATTTCCTCTTTCTTGGCAGTCAGTCCGTATCCTTCGTAAAATTCGCCTTCGGGATAATTTGGTATTCCAGCTATTACCTTAACTTGATATCCCCGTTTTACCCATTGGGTACATATATCGTTTATTCTAAATTGCTCGGGGAAAAAGTATTGGCCCACAACCAGAATGTTTTTCTTTTTCACGAATAACGCTCCTTACAGTTAAGCCAATATGATACCAATAAATTCTTTATTATACTTATCAAACGTGTATATTGCATTTTGCAGTTCATCTAAGGTGGTTTTATTCTTCTTAACAATTGTAATCACGGCATCACAATTTAAAATATCAGAAAGTGTACCGGGGTTGTTTATGGTTTTATCATTGTACGTAATTACATAATTTTTTAGAATCTCACATGAAGAAATGTTTTCAAACACTTCCTCTGTATTTGTAATGTCTTTGCACCCTAAAATTAATATTTTATTCGATTTTGATATTGCGAGAACGTTGTTGGCAATGACCTGGTTGATTTCATCTATTGAAAGATCATACGGTTCTTTTGCCAACTTACTAATGAAAACATCAATCTTATTGTTCTTTTTATTTTCCTGAATATATTCACCCAGAACGTCCACACTATAATTTCCAATAATTTGTTTTCTAGTTTTTATTTTATTCGAGAAGATAACGACAACCGTAAAATATGTCATGGCCAGTAGCATCCCACAAAGCAATCCAACAAATCCAAAGATTGCCCCCGAAAGTAACGCATATTTTTTTGTAATATATTCAGACTCAATGCTTTGCAGTTCGGATTTTTTTTCATTTAATTTAGACATAAGTGCTGCATACCCTTCTGTCTGAAATTCTTGATCCTTCTTAACCTTTGTATCTGCAACTACAGTTATGTTTTCAGAAACCAAACTAATTGAGTGCGCTGTGACGATGTTGGAGAAATCGGTTTTTTTGTTGTATACTGCTTGTTCTATTAACTGCATAATTTCATCTGCCTGGGCATTATTAGAACCCATAACATAAATGTTAAATGAACTAATCCCATTGGCGTAATCCGTCTTTGTTTTAATCATTTGTGCCAAATAAACAGGCTTTATGTACTCATCCAGTTGATTTGCGATATCATCATATATTTCTCCGGATTCAAAATAACTGACATATGAATTTACCAAATTTTGCTGATAACCAGATGCGTCATCTTTTATTGGAATATCAATATAAAAAGAAATAAATCCCCTTGTTACCAATGTTGGATCTAAATTTAAATAAATCGATTCTTCAAGTTCTTTTTCCTTTATTTTTACTTCAGATTGAATTTTTTCAATAGAGTCTTGCAATAGTTTCTTATCAGCTTCATACTCAGTTAACTTCGTCGCATCATTTATAAAATCATTTGCTGTATTATTAAGTGGGATAAATTTATATAATCCTAACGCAACAGCAATCACAATACCAACCAATAAAATTTTCCTCCAATGCCTTAAAGTAAGAGGTATTAAATCATTGATGGTTACGTCATAAAACTTATTATCACAATTTGTATTCATAATGAAAAACTCCTAAAGATTTAATTGCTCACAATATTATTTCGATAATGATAACTTAGACAAAGTAGTTGAGTTTAAGTATTATATCCGTCAGGATGACTCTTATGCCACCCCCACGCAGTTTCAATGATTGTCTCTAAGCTTGTATATTGCGGTTCCCATTTTAATATCTTCTTTGCTTTTTCAGCAGAGGCTACCAGAATCGCAGGATCGCCCGCTCGTCTAGGCTCTTCTATTGAGGGAATGTGGTGACCTGTTATTTTTCTGGCACATTCTATGACCTGATTAACAGAAAATCCAACGCCGTTGCCTAGATTAAAAATCTCGTTGTCATTATTCTGAATCAAGTATTCAACCGCAAGTCTGTGCGCCTGTGCCAAATCCATAACGTGAATATAATCCCGGATGCATGTTCCATCAATTGTATTGTAATCATTTCCAAACACCATTATCCGGTCTCGTTTTTTGTTCGCAACCTGTAACACAAGAGGTATTAAATGTGTCTCCGGATAGTGCGCTTCACCAATCTCTGCGCTTTCATGGGCACCACAAGCATTAAAGTATCTTAGGGAAACATATTTAATGCCATGAGCGATGCTTGTCCATTTAAACATGTTTTCCATTGCAAGCTTAGTTTCACCGTAGGTATTGGTTGGGCAAGTTCGGTCTGTCTCCAATATCGGAAGATTTTCTGGCTCCCCATACGTTGCCGCTGTTGATGAAAAGACTATTTTATTAACGCCATAAGCTACCATCGCTTCTAGTAACGACTTCGTGCCGCATACGTTGTTATCATAGTATTTCAAGGGGTTTGACATACTTTCCCCTACCAACGAGTTGGCGGCAAAATGTA
The DNA here is from genome assembly GCA_041752735.1 of Anaerovoracaceae bacterium. Taxonomy (GTDB): domain Bacteria; phylum Bacillota; class Clostridia; order Peptostreptococcales; family Anaerovoracaceae; genus UBA1422. The sequence continues at coordinate 4,512 of JBGSVW010000043.1, forward strand.
TGACTGCGTCAAAAGATTTTTCTTTAAAAAACAGATCCCCAAGGAACCCTTTATCTCTTATGTCGCCCCTATAAAAATTGGCTTTTTGGGGGATAGCTTCAAGATGTCCGGTTTCAAGATTATCCGCAATGACAACCTCATACCCAAAATCAATCAGATGTCGAACTGTATGTGACCCAATATACCCCGCGCCTCCCAGGACCAAGACTTTACTCATTTTTTTACCCCAAAACCATGCATTATTAATGTTTATTGGTGTTATGCTATCGTCATAGTATATCCTAAAATGCTTGTTTTTTCAAGTATTGCGACATTTTACGCACAGCGGATTCTCATTTTTCCGTCAGTTCAATGGACTCTTTAAAATCTCTGATTCGATAGTTCGCCTTTGCATAGTTGCTGATGGACTTCTCATAAACCAAATTGCCAAATGCCTTATTAATCAAATCAATCTTATACAATCGTCTCAAAATCGGGTTCGCCAACTTAGTCATCCAAATCTTTTTATCATGAGCTTGCGCAATAGCCCAAACCAGATTGCTTGTTTTTACATACTCAGTATTCTGAGGGAAAAACACTCCACTTTCTTCATAATCTATCATGACTTTAATAAATTCACACAAGTTGTCTATATGGAGCATGCTTCGCTCATTGTCGATATTAGGAAACACAGGTATTTTTTTTGCAAAAGCCGCAAGTCTCTGATAATTTCCTTTAGAACCCTTCCCATATATCATCGGGGGTCTAAGCACAACAACCTGAAACGAGTCGGATGCTAATTGCATAAGTCCTTCTTCTGCCTGAAGCTTACTTTTGCCATAGAAATTACTTGGTGTTGGTATTGTATTTTTGTCAATAACCCTTTTACTACTGCTGCTATCCCCATAAACAATGATGCTACTCATAAATATGAATTGCCTTACGCCTTCCTCTTTGGCTTTTTTGGCCGTTTCAATTGTTAGGTCTCTATTCACCTTAAAGTATAATTCTTCCATTTTAGGATCTGTGGATACATGGGCAATCCCTGCCACATGAAAAACTACAGAATATTGGGAGAAGTCCCTTTCTTTCCATAACTCGTCTTGCATATCAACTGAATCAACTAAATAGTTATCAGATTCTTTTTTTAGCCAACTCTCAAAAGATTCACCAATATAACTATTGATTCCAGTTATTAGTATTTTCTTCATCTTTTTTATTTTTTCCCTTCGACAACGCCATCCCTTTTCAGCACTTTAATGAATGTTTGAAATAAGCACTGAATGTCGATCCAAATACTCATTCTTTCAATATACTCACCATCCAATTTGGCTTTATCTACTATAGTAAGTTCGTCCCGCCCATTGATTTGTGCAAAGCCGGTAATCCCTGGCGCTACATGATTCACCCCATATTTATCGCGTTCTTCAATTAAATCATACTGATTCCACAAAGCAGGTCTAGGCCCAACGATTGCCATTTCGCCTTTGATAATGTTAAATAGCTGTGGAAGCTCGTCCAAGCTTGTTTTCCTTAATATTCGCCCCACTTTCGTAATGTGGCATTCGGGATTTGCCAACAGATGTGTTGGTGCGTCGTTGGGTGCGTCGACTTTCATAGTTCTGAATTTGAGTATTTGAAAGTATATTTTATCCTTGCCAACTCTCTTTTGACGAAAAAAAACCGGACCCTTTGAATCAAGTTTTATTGATAGCGCAATAAGAAAAAGTACTGGGGCAAGAACAAGAACTCCTAGGATGCACAGTACTAAATCAATTATTCTTTTTATTATAAAATAGTATCCACTTGTTTTATGATTGCTTTTCAATTCTCGGTTCCTTTGTTTAATCAATTTCGTCTTGTACGTTATCGGTAATTGTATAGGTCCCACACAACTTACTTGTCCGTTCCTTTATGTCCGGTTGATTTTCAGTAGCTGCAATAAATAGTTTATCCAATTGATGAAGGAAGTGTTCATCGTCAAACAAAATAGGCTGCCCAACATAAATAAGATTGTTAGCTGTTCTTTGCAGCCCTTCTTCATCCATTAATAGTTCTTCGTATAGTTTTTCCCCAGGACGTAAACCCGTAATCTGTATCTCAATATCCAAGCCTGGTCGCAATCCTTTCATCCGTATAAGCTTTTCTGCCATTTCATAAATCTTCACCTGTTTTCCCATGTCCAGTACGAAAATTTCTCCGCCTTTGGCCAGCAGTGCAGTTTCCAGAATCAACGAAACCGCTTCAGGGATCGTCATGAAATAACGTGTAATATCCTTATGGGTGACTGTCACCGGACCTCCCTCTTCTATTTGTTTCAGAAAGAGGGGGACTACAGACCCGTCGCTGCCCAGCACATTACCAAAGCGAACCGCAACAAAACGTGTTTGCGAATGATGCGCGTAATATTGCAGAATCATCTCAGCAATCCGCTTGCTCGCGCCCATAATATTAGTTGGATTAACGGCCTTATCGGTTGAAATCAACAAGAAATCTCTAGCACCGTATTTATCCGCCATCTGGCAAAGATTCAAAGTCCCCTTACAATTATTTTTGATTGCTTCGCCTGGCGCATTTTCCATCAGGGGAACATGCTTGTGAGCCGCAGCGTGGTAAACCAACTCCGGTCGATATTGATTGAAGATGTGATCTAGTCGGTTTACATCGCGCACTGAACCAATTAATACTTGGATATCTAAATTTGTGTATTTCTTTTTCAGTTCCAACTGTAATCTATATGCACTGTTTTCGTTAATTTCTAATATCAATAATTGGCGTGGTTTATTGGCAGCAATCTGCTTACATAACTCTGAGCCTATGGACCCACCGCCTCCGGTTACCAACACGCATTTGTTCCGAAAAATAACATCTAGTCCGGAATGCTCGGGGTCGATGGCTTTACGCGTAAGTAAATCTTCAAAAGATATATCTTGAACACTGTCGGCAATATCACCTTGTACAATATTGGCAACGATGGGCAATTTTCGGATACGACAATTGGTTTGATAGCAAATCTCTACAAGGTTACTAATCACAGCAGGATCTGCAGATGGTATTGCAATGATAATTTCTTCAATTTCATATTTTTCAACTAGGTTAGGGATCTGGTTGCGGTCTCCACTGATTGGGATTCCCAACATGTACTTTCCTGCTTTATGAGGATTGTCATCTACAATACATACAACCTGGTTCTCCGCCCTTGGATTGACTCGAAGTTCATTAATTAGAATATATGCCCCGGCTCCAGCGCCAATCACCATAGTATTGCGTTTTTTGCTCTTATCCAGATTCTGGTTTCTGTAACGTCGAAGCAAGAGGATGGACATACGGCTTACAGACGTGCACGCAAACAGTAACATTGGAAAAATAAAATAGTAACTCCAAGGTATATGGCCTAAAATCATCACAAGCAAAATTTCCTTGTATGACATTTGTATGACAGTAATGACAACCACACTTACAAAGATGGTAATAATTTCATCCAATGAAGCGAAGCTCCACACACTGTGATACAATTTGAAAATTCGAAACACAAGTAGGGTTATCAAGACATCAGGTACCAGATATAGCAGGCTGGTTTCCATATAATCCCACGGAATTTCAAAAATATCAAAACGAATCAAAAGCCAACCAAAAACAGACAATATCACACTGATAATGTCTGCCAGCGTCAGCCATATTTTATTATGTTTCCTTGCATGTTTCCAAAAATTCTCCATCCCCTAGTCCTTTCGTATCTTTTGCATCTTGTTTTTTCGTTGTGGGAATGTTTTCGTTATATTCTTTATAGTCATAATCTGAAAAAAAAGCATATTCGATTTTCGAGTAGCTTTGCCCTTTGTTTTACTTCTAGCAATTTATTCTATACTAAACAGTCGTCTGTGTCAATTGATAGAGGCTTGAAATGCTAGTGTTTGAAGTGAAACGCCAAGCTTAACGGCAAGGGTTAATCATGCTCTAAAACTATAGAAACGTTGATATTATAACACCTCGAAGATTGTTCTTTTCTGAATTTACCCGTGCTCCTTTTGCTACTGCAGTTTTCAGAAGCTGTTTCTCCAGAGGTTGATTGTCCATATAGAGTGGCTCCATTGCAAGAAGTGCTGCCAACCCTGTAGGGGTTACCATTTCCGTCTCGATTTCTTCCGTTCCAAATGGAAGTGTGCTGGTATTCATCAGCGCGCGTACAGCGGGAACCGGTACCGATATTTCTCCATGAGCACACTGAACAGTGCCAATGCCGTCAATGATCTTAGAGCAATAGACCTTTGCCGGGTCAATAGCTGTCAACGCTGCCGCAATCCCCACCATGTTTAGGATAGCCTGTGGTCTTCCAACTTCATGGAAATGTACGGTTTCCAATGTCTCTCCATGAACTTCCGCTTCAGCGGCGGCCAGGATGGTATATATTTTAAGTGTCAAAGCCTTCACTTCATTATCTATTTGACAATCAGAAAGCAACGTTAGAATACTTTGAAAACTCCTATGGGTATATGGATGGGGATGAGCGTGATCATGATGAAGAGAGTGCTCGTGATTATGCGTGTGGTCATGCCGGTGCTGTTCCTCGTGATGCAGTTCATCCCTGACCATCTGCTGCTGCCCTTCTACATATGCAGGATTATCGCACAGTGTGGTAAGGCAATGGCATAGCATATCTCCACTTACTCCATTGGTGCAGTCGATGTATAAGTTTACTCTTGACATATATTAGTTCCCTTCTTTAATTATCTCCATTGTGTCCGGTCGAACCACATTTATGTAGCCATGTCCCAGAATTTTATGGACACTGGATTAGTCCTTCCGCCCACAGGCATCCTCCGCAGGTTGGAAAAGGATTCCCCACGCAGTCCTCTTTGTTTTCTTCCATATAAGCGCAGTTCCCACAGATGGTGCAATGGGGGAATGAGAATTCCCGGAGTCTTTCACGAAAATCTACGTACGGCTGGCTTGCCCAAATATTCTCCAGTGGCTTTTCGTTAATATTGCCAAAACTGCAATGACTTATTTTGCGCTCTGTTTCCGGCAGGTATTCGATGTGGTTATGAAGTAGCGAAAGGCACGGACTCACTTCTCCATCCCATCGGACAAAAAGTGCCTGGGAATCCACAAATTTGCAGTGGTCCCCCCGCCTGGCAACTGTATTTTCACCGATTTGCAACAGTCGTGCCTGTTTCAGAATCTCGGCGATGGTGCCGCTGACTTCTGCTTGGTCAAAATCCATAATTGGCAATTGTACCACCGGGCATTGATCGGTTTGCGAGTCCATCAATTTCTCATTATAACACATATCATAAAGACGCTTCCGATATAAAATCTCGTCGGACATTTCTTTGCTGTATGGCAACACGTTGGTCACTTTTAGTTCTGCCGCTCGGAGCAGATTGGCCAGTTCAATAACCCGTGGTAGTTGGTGGATGTTGCTTTTCATAGCAACAAAAGCCAATCCTAATTTTGTTTGATAGCCGCCTCTGATTCTATTCAGGCTAAATTGCAGCAGTTGGTCTGTAACTCTTTTGTAATCGGAATCCGGTCGGATGCCCTCGTAAATTTCTGCATCTGCGCCATCCAATGAAACCCACAGCATATCCAGTTTCAATTCGAATAAATCGTGAATGACATCACGATTGAGGAAGGCCCCGTTGGTAATCAACTCCACTCGCCTGCCGGTCGCCTTGGCTGCATGGAGCATTTTGAACAACTCCGGATGAGAAAAAGGCTCTGCCACTCCTCCAAAAAACAAAGTTTCAACAGAGGGATTCTGCTGGGCAGCAAAAAGAACCCGTTCAAAGGTTTGCCATGTCATGTGTCCGGTTTGCTCGTCAAACCATGCATTTCGCGAACACATTTTGCACAGCAGGTTGCACTCCGATGTGGGTTCTATATATATTTTTCGTATTGGTTCTTTAAGATCACTCATTCCCTGTCACCTCAGGATAGATTATATTACAATCTCTTTGGTTAATATTCTGGCTTTCAAATCAAGGATTTTTTCTTCAATGATTTTGGCGGTATTGATGAACTCGTCATAGCCCTTGCCGGTGGGGTCATCAAGACCCCAGTCCTCTCGATGTTTGCATGGCAAAAATGGGCAATTCACATTGCATCCCATGGAGACCACAATATCAACCGGGGGAATTTCGTCAATGAGTTTTGAATGCTGGGTTTCGTTGATATTCACCCCGTATACCTCTTGAATTACCCTGACTGCGTCCTGGTTTATTTGAGGTTTTGTTTCAGTCCCCGCGGAAAATGGCTCAAATACATCTGCGGCTAGGATTTTCGTAATGGCCTCAGCCATTTGAGATCTACAGGAGTTGTGAACACATACGAAAGCGACTTTGACTCTATTTTCCATTCTTTCTCCTCTTTCTTTGCTAATTGTTTCGCGTTTTGCTCAATCGTTTGGAAACGCCGTTGGCATCAAAATATTTGTCTTTAAAGTAGAGCGCAGAATTGACCAGCGCAATCATCACGGGCACTTCCACCAATGGACCGATGACAGCAGTAAATGCCACATCTGATGCAATGCCAAAGACTGCAACCGCCACGGCAATGGCCAGTTCAAAATTGTTGCTAGCTGCTGTAAATGCCAGGGTCACTGTTTGATCGTATTTGAATCCCCTACGATAGGAGACATAAAAACTGACAAAGAACATCAAAGCAAAGTAGATCAGCAAAGGAATAGCGATTCTCAGCACATCAAAAGGATTATTAACAATCTGCTCGCCCTTGGTAATAAACATAATGATAATCGTGTATAGCAGTGCAATCAGTGCCAGCGGAGATATTTTTGGAATGAAAATCTTATCATACCAATCTTTGGACTTCATCCTTATCAACGAGAAGCGAGTGATAAAGCCTGCAGCAAACGGAATGCCCAGATAAATCAACACGCTTTTCGCCACATCCCACATGGAGACATCCACGGTCTGGCCTCCCCATGAGAATCCAAACCACTTGGGCAATACTGTAATGAATACATAAATGTAAACCGCATAAAGCAATATCTGAAAGACGGAATTTAGCGCAACCAGTGCTGCGGCATATTCACTATCCCCTTTGGCCAGAGAATTCCATACGATAACCATTGCGATGCAACGAGCCAGTCCGATGATAACAAGCCCAACGGCGAATTCGGGTTTGTCCGGCAAAAAGATCGCAGCCAGCACAAACATCAAAATCGGCCCGACGACCCAGTTCTGAATCAATGAGAAAGTGAAGACTCCACTATTCTCTGTGACTTTGCCGATTTCTTCATACTTGACCTTTGCCAGCGGTGGATACATCATGACAATCAGCCCCAGCGCGATGGGCCATGAAATGGTTCCTGTGGAAAATCCACTGAGTGATTCGGCCACATTTGGAAACAGATATCCTCCCATTACGCCGATTGCCATGGCAATGAAAATCCATAATGTTAAGAAACGATCTAAAAACGATAACTTTTCTCTTTTTATACTCTCCATATTGATTCTCCTTGATTCCTACAAAGACTTGATGCAACTTCAAGCTTTTTTATTACTTCAAATACTTCTTAATTTCTTCAACACTGGGCACTCTGCCCATAATCTTGACTTTTTCATCCACTACCAGTGCGGGCGTACGCATCACATTGTATGCCATGATGTCCATGAGGTTTTCTACTTTTTCGATGGAGGCTGAGATTCCCATCTCTTCAATTGCTGCGATGGTGTTTTTCTCCAGATTTTTGCAGCTGGTGCATCCTGTGCCTAGTATTTTAATTTCCATTTTTTTCTCCTTATTTGTTTCGATATGTCGTTTGGTAGTTTTATATGTTTGGTTATAAGTAATGTTGATTCCGCTTAGCAGCATCCGGTTTTGGATCCGCTATCACCTCCGCAACCGCAACTACAGCCGCATTGTGAAATAATACTTTCTCCCGTGTCTCCTACATATTCGATGGCCTCAGTAGGACAGTTCGCTCCGCAGCCTCTACAACCAAAGATGCAACCTTCCGTATGGGCCACGTTGGGCTTTGTGGTTTCTGTTTCGTAAACATCATTGGGGCACATTTCAATGCAAGCGCCACACTCTATGCATTTTTCATAATTTATTACCGGGTACCATTTGTCTGACATATTACTTCTCCTTTTAAATAAACAGGAATCCCAGGGCATTAAAGGTATATCCTATGATTAGAATTCCAACGATAACAATGATAAAGAACATGGCTAGCAACTTGGTCTTGACTACTTTTTTAAGCATAATCAGGGACGGTAATGAAAGGGCCGTGACCGCCATCATAAAGGAAAGTGCAGTGCCGATTCCTACGCCCTTTGCCACCAACGCCTCCGCAATGGGCAAAGTTCCGAAGATGTCTGCATACATTGGGACTCCGACGATGGTTGCAATCAATACCGAGTACCATTTATCCTGTCCAAGCAACGCACTGATCATTTCTTGTGGAATCCAGTTATGGATTAATGCACCGATGCCCACGCCAATCAGAATGTAAAGCCAAACCCGTTTAACGATATCTTTCACCTGCTCTTTGGAAATGTTGAGACGGTCTTTGACGGTTAATGCTTCCTGCTCCACTTCCATAACTTTATTACCATATACAAATGGTTCCACATATTTTTCCATCTTGGCTTTGCTGATGATGGTTCCACCAATCACCGCAAGCACCAACCCGACTACGACATAGGCCATGGCGATTTTCCAATTGAATATGCTGGCTAAAAGTAAGACTGATGCCAGGTCAACCAGAGGCGAAGAGATCAAGAAAGAAAACGTAACACCAAGTGGCAACCCGGCGCTGGTGAATCCAATAAAGAGCGGAATCGATGAGCAGGAACAAAACGGCGTGATTGTGCCCAGCAAAGCGCCAAGGATGTTTGTGGTTATCCCATCGTGGCCACCAAGAATCTTTCGGGTCCGTTCAGGTGGGAAGAAACTCTGTATATAAGAGATGATAAAGATTAGCACTGAAAGCAAAATGAAGATCTTGATCACATCGTAAATGAAAAAATGAAGACTTCCACCCAGACGGTCGTCAAGGCTTAGCCCAAAGACGTTTTCTACCAAGTCTTTTACTAAATCATATAACCAATTCATCTTAAGTAATTGGTTGTTAAGCCATTCTAGAATAAACAATTGCAGTCTCCTTTAGTTTCTGTTGATATCATTGCAGCATTGTATAGCAAGTTGACGTAGTTTTTGTAGGCTTCCATGGTATCCATATTCATAGAATAATGGGACCACTTTCCCTCCTTGCGCGTTTGAATCAAACTGCAGTCTGAGAGAATTCGCATGTGATGAGACAAGGTGGGTTGTGTAATATTAAAATGCTCTAACAATTTGCAAGCACAACGTTCCTGATCTGTAATCATTTGAATGATTTGCAGACGGTTGGGATCCGATAATGCTTTGCTAATGAGAGCGAATAATTCGTTATTCATAAGTGACTCCTTTCGCCCAATGGACCGATGGATAGTTGTCATACATAGACGTTTGTCTATTTGACTTTTTTAGATTACCACATATATAGACAAGTGTCAATATGAAAAAAGCTACACAGCTCGGAATTTTTCCAATCTGGATAGCTATAATATCATTTAGTTTGACCACACTGATTAATTTAATAGATGGATTTAATTGATGAATTTATTTATGAGCCAAACGTTTTATTCGGTTTTATTAATTTTAGAGGCCAGGCACGCTGCTCCGTATCCATTGTCGATATTAACAACACCGATACCGTTGGCGCAGCTATTCAGCATGGAAAGCAATGCGGTGAGCCCTTCGAAGCTGGAACCGTATCCAATATGGGTCGGCACTGCAATAACAGGTCTGCTTACGAGTCCTCCCACCACACTTGCAATGGCCGCCTCCATACCAGCCACTACGATGACAACGTTGGCATCTCGAATTCGATCCAGTTTATCAAAGAGCCGATGTATTCCTGCAACACCTACGTCATAAATCCGGTCCACAGGGTTTCCCAGTAGCTCCGCAGTCACTGCGGCTTCTTCCGCAACTGGAATATCTGCAGTTCCTGCTGATACAACGGCTATAATCCCGCGATATGATTTGAAGCTGCTCTCGTCAACACCCGTTGCCCGATTCTCGTCTTCGGTTTTTGACCAATTTTGAGCTTCAGTCACTGATGGAGTGATTTTTCGAACAATCGCGATGATTTTTGCAACAGGGTCATAAACCGCTTCCGGAACCAGTCCCGATGCCACACTAAAATCCTCAGGGGTAGCTCGGGTTGCCATGATGTTTTCATCGGGATGCATGTTGCTTAGCTCCGCCAGGATTTCTCCAATTTGAATGGGAGTCTTTCCGGGGCAAAATACTGCTTCCGGCGCGCCGGTTCTTACCGGTCTATACTTATCGAGATTGGCAAATCCCATTTCTTCAAGAGTCAGATGACCTTCTTTGTTGTGTTCCATAATGAATGTTCCTATCTTATAATACCTGTAATTTCTGCTATACGCTGTGCACTTTGAACTACGTGTTGCAGCAAAATGGCGGTTGTAACAGTGCCGACTCCGCCGGGCACCGGTGTTATGGCAGATACCATTGGTTCCACATTGGGGAAATCTACATCTCCGCTTATGTTTCCTGCTATATTCACATTGATACCAACGTCGATGATTACCTGGTCGTCATGGACAAAGGAAGCATCTACAATACTTGCTTTGCCAGCAGCTACAATGAGGATGTCCCCACGCCTACACTCTGCAGCCAAATCTTGCGTTTTGCTATGACACACGGTTACGGTAGCATTTTTTCCCAAAAGCATCATGGCAACCGGCTTGCCAATGACCAGACTTCTCCCTAGCACTACGGCTCTTTTCCCTTGAGTGGGTATTTCATAATGCTTTAGAATTGCCATGACCGATTCTGCCGTACAAGGCCCATACCCATTTTGGTTTCCTGCATACACCTTGCCCATTGAAACATTTGATACGCCATCAACATCTTTTTCGGGGGCTATGAAGTTCAGCACTGCTTGCTCATCAATATGTGCCGGCAAAGGACGAAACATAAGAATGCCATGGACACCTGTATTCTGGTTGAATCCGTTGATATGGGATTCTAACTCCTTTTGCTCCACATCCATCTCAAGGTTGCATCCTAAAACTCGAATACCCAAACTCTGGGCTTTCTTCATGATACTGGCTTCATAGGCCACGTCATCCGGATTGCTGCCAAGTCGAATTAACGCCAATGTGGGATTAATATTTTTGTTTTTCAGCGAGACGATGGCTGCCAAACTATTTTGATTCAGCGCGTCGGCCACGTCTTTGCCTCTTAATATTTTTGCCATTTTATCTCCTTATTTAGACGAACTTCCTAAGGCGGTTTTAACTGTCAGGAAAATTTCGTCCGCCAGGGTGCCATACTCGCTGAGCATGGCTTCTGTCTGTGCATTCAGTGCTGCGGCCTTGGTTTTGTCCATCATGGAAGCAGTATTAATGAATACATTCAAGCTGGCGGCTTTTAGGGCGCCACTTAAAATAGCTGCGCCTGCACCGGCATCGCTGATTGCCATACGGCTACCCTTTTGGCTGTAAGCCTGCAAAAGCTCAATGGCCCTACAACATTGATTCATGATTTCCATGGGCACCAATGTGGCTTCTAGAAGGCATTTTTCCATGTTTTCTTTGTCTTCAGGATTTCGGTACGCTGCTGCAAGGAGAGCAAAAACTTCCGCATCTGTTTCTACCAATTCCAAAAGATGTGCTTCGATGGCTTTGGCCCCGTTGTTAAGGGCCAAAATATCAGACTCCACATCCGCATACTTCTTTTTACCTAAGGTGAGGGATCCCACCATGTTTCCTAGAGCGGTGCCTATGGCACCGGTCAATGCAGAGGCACCGCCGCCTCCGGGGACCGGATCCTTCCCTGCCAAAATATTTACAAATTCGTTACATGGCAGCTGGGTCATTCCAGTGGTACTCATGATGTTCTCCTTAAAACAGACCTGATATTTTTCCGGTGCTGTCAACGTCGATGTGTTCAGCGGAAGGTACTTTAGGTAACCCGGGCATGGTCATGATATCTCCGGTAAGGGCTACAATAAAACCGGCGCCTGCAGAAACCTTCAGGTTACGCACAGTGAGAGTGAAGCCGGACGGGGCGCCACGCAGGGCTGCGTCATCTGAAAAGCTGTACTGGGTTTTGGCCATGCATATAGGTAAGTGGCCGAAACCCAGGCCTTCCAGTTGTTTCAACTGGGAGGCAGCGGCCGGGAGGAAGTTCACATCTCCGGCACGGTAAATCTTCGTAGCGATAGCACGGATTTTATCTTCAATGGACAAATCCAGTGAATAAATCTGTGTAAATTCGTTTGGCTGTTCACAAAGCCTGACCACTTCTTCTGCCAGCGCTTTGCCGCCTTCGCCACCCTTAGCCCAGACTTCGCTTAGAGCAACATTTACGCCTAGTTCTTTACATCTTGCTTCCACCATATCCAGCTCTGCCTGGGTGTCAGTGGGGAATGCGTTGATGGCAACCACTGCGGGCAATTTGAATTGCTTTGTAATATTTTCAACATGACGTAACAGATTGGGTAGTCCCAGTTCAAGTGCTGCCAGGTTTTCGGTTTGCAAGTCAGCTTTAGCCACGCCTCCATGATGTTTCAATGCACGGACTGAAGCAACGATGACAACTGCAGAAGGTTTCAATTCCGCCATTCTGCACTTGATATCCAGGAATTTTTCGGCACCAAGGTCGGCACCAAACCCTGCTTCAGTGACTACGTAATCCGCCAGTTTTAAAGCGGTTCGTGTTGCCATAATGGAATTGCATCCGTGGGCAATATTGGCAAAGGGGCCGCCGTGGATGAATGCCGGGGTTTGTTCCAATGTCTGAACCAGGTTGGGTTTCAGGGCATCTTTCAACAAAGCCGCCATAGCACCCTGGGCTTTCAGATCTGCTGCCGTCACCGGCTTGTCATCATAGGTATAACCAACAATAATGTTGGCAATCCGCTCTTTCATGTCGTCAATGTCTTTTGAGAGGCACAAAATTGCCATCACTTCGCTGGCAACGGTAATATCAAATCCGTCTTCCCGTACAACCCCGTGGGCTTTGCCCCCAAGGCCGTCAACAATGTTACGAAGCTGTCGGTCATTCATATCCATGGCACGTCGCCAGCTAATCTTACGATTGTCAATGCCTAGTGTATTTCCCTGGTGGATATGGTTGTCCAGCATGGCAGCCAAAAGATTATTGGCTGCGCCGATGGCATGAAAATCTCCTGTAAAATGAAGATTGATATCTTCCATTGGCACGACTTGGGCATATCCTCCGCCTGCTGCGCCACCTTTAACGCCAAAAACCGGTCCTAATGAAGGCTCCCGCAACGCTACAAAGACTTTTTTTCCAATCTTGTGCAATCCATCAGACAGTCCAACGGTTGTTGTGGTTTTACCTTCTCCTGCCGGGGTCGGTGTGATGGCCGTGACTAAAATTAACTTGCCATCTGGGGTGTCTTTTTTATCATTAAGGATATTAAAATCAATCTTTGCCTTGTGGTTTCCGTATAATTCTAGATACTTTTCATCAATGCCTGCCCGGTTTGCTATGATCCGTATGTCTTCCGGGGTGATGGCCTGAGCAATTTCGATATCCGATTTGAATCCCATGTTTTTCTTCCTCCGCTACGAAAATTCTTTGTTTATAATTCTTTGTTGATAACGTCAATCAGCGCTTTGATGTGGCTGGGGTCTGTGCCGCAGCAACCACCCAGAATTCCTGCGCCGGCCCGATAGCATTCCAGCATTTGGTCAGCAAACTCCTGGGCCTTCATCGGATATTGGGCTTCTCCATCTGCATCCAAAACCGGCATACCCGCATTGGGCTCAATGAATAATGGTTTGTCAGTAGCTCCCCGATATTCTTTAATAATCTCAGCATATTGGAATGGAGTTAGGTCGCCACAGTTGGCACCTACTGCGAAAATATCGTTATCGTTGGCCCACTCTGCAATCTGCGCAGATCTGTTGCCCATCAAAGTAGCCCCACCTTTGTTTGCCGTGGCAAATGTAAGGCTCATGATAATAGGGATGTTTGGATTTACTTTTTTGCAGGCTTCCACCACCAGACCGGTCTCTGTTAAATCAAAGAAAGTCTCCAATAGAAAAGCCGATATGGGATATTTGCACATGGTTTCTGCCTGAGCGAGATAAGATTCCACTACCTGCTCATTTTCGTAGTTCTTGCAACGACCACGCATGAACAATTCACCGCATGGACCGAATCCACCCAGCACATGGATTTTTCCGGCTGTGCTTACGGCTGCTTCCGCTGCATTGCAGGCGATTTCCATTGCGCGGTTTAACGATGTGTCCATTTTATCAACTTCAAATGCCTTTTTGGCCATATATATTTCGTTAAGAGAAAAGGTGTTGGTGGTGATTGCTTGGCTGCCCGCTGCGATATAATCTTCGTGAACTCGCCTCACCAAATCCGGATGATCTAGATTATTCTTTGCGCCAAATAAATCCCCACCCATTTGCTGAATGTATGTGCCCATTGCACCATCCAAAAAAACCGGCACACCGGTCATACAAGTTTCTCTAAAATCTTTCATGGTCAGCACCTCGTTTCATCTATTATTTATACTATATTATAATATTTTTGGAGTTTCGTCTAAAGATATTTTTTGAGAAAGGATCGACGATGAATCTGGCAGAAGCCGTGCTCCTCGATGCCTTGGTAATGGGATTTTGTTCCATATCCTTTATTTTGTTCGAAACAATAGTGTGGATACATCAAACTATATTCAGCCATCATGGCATCCCGTGTGACTTTGGCAAGAATAGATGCTGCGGCAATGGAGACGCTTAGGCAGTCTCCGTGTATGATAGCAGTTTGGGGCCGATCCAAATCTCGAAGCGTCACGGCATCCAATAAAATGTGGTCTATATGGGAACCCAGCATTTTTTCTGCTTCGTGAATGGCTTCTTTCATTGCCAGTTTGGTGGCCTCTAAGATGTTGATTTCGTCAATGACCCGTTCGTTGCACATACCAATGCCATATGCTATGGCGGATTCCCGAATCAGTACAGCCATCTCATTCCGCTTCTTTTCAGAAAGTTTTTTGGAATCATCAACACCAATGATGTCAAAGTCCTGAGGCAAAATGACCGATGCCGCCACAACCGGACCTGCCAACGGACCTCGACCCACTTCGTCCACACCGGCCACAAAAGTTGCTCCTTGGTTATACAACGCAAATTCGTAGCGTTTCATTTCTATAAGTTTTTGCCTCAGTAAAGCATCACGCTCTTCCTTTTTCATTCTCCTGACTTCTCCTGATGTAGGGTTTCATGTGACTCATGGGGCATTTCAAATACCTCTAATGTAATTTTGCCAATCAGCCCACCACGGAACTCATCCAACAAAGTACGGGCAGTCCGTTCGTAATCGTATTGCTTGCCGGGCAAGATAAATCCCCGCCTTGATGCGATGGCCTCCATGATTTCCAGTGGAGTCATATCATCCAGATTCAGGTCCGCATCTAACTTGTAGCGTTCTTTTAGCTGTGCTGGATATCGTTTCGCCAGGACAGTAGTTAGTTCCAGTGCCAGACTAGGCTGGTCCATGATTTCATCCTTGATGGACCCACAAAAGGCTAGGTTCATACCAACGTTGGGGTCTTCAAATTTTGGCCATAAAATTCCCGGCGTATCTAATAATTGGAACGTACCCATAACGCCTTCCGCCTTGACGGTCAACCACTGTTTCCCTTTGGTCACTCCTGGTCTGTCACCGGTCTGGGTACTTTTCTTGCCGGTAAGTCGATTGATCAGGGAAGATTTGCCGGAATTGGGTACGCCGACAATCATAATGCGAAAGGGTTTGTTGCGCAAAGAGATCGCATTCTTTGATGCCCTTATTTTTTCTAATAAATTAAAAAGTTCGCGGATACCGTCTCCCCGCATGGAATTCAGCGCAAGGGAGTGATAGCCTTTCTTCCGAAAGGTTGTCAGCCATCGGCTGGTTGCTTCCTTGTCGGCAAGGTCGCTTTTGTTTAATACTACAACCCGATCCTTGCCTTTGATTAAATCATCAATGATAGGGTTACGGCTTGAAATGGGAATTCGTGCGTCCACCACTTCAATGACAACGTCAACCAGCTTCAGATTTTCTGAAATTAGTTCACGGGTCTTTTTCATATGCCCCGGATACCAGTTGATATTGTTCAGCATGGGAATTCCTTTCGTAAAATCATATAGAGTCATATCAAAAAGGGGCCGTTTCGGCCCCTTTCAATTACTCGTCTTTTTTGTCTTCAGCTGGTGCCTCGACTTCAGTTACAGGTTCTTCTGCAACTTCGGCCTCTGCGACTTCAGCTTCTGCTGCTGTGGCGGCTTCTGCTGCTTCTGCTTCGGCTTTTGCTACGGCTTCTGCTGCTGCTTCTGCTGCTGCTTTTGCTTCTGCTGCTGCTGCTTCAGCGGCAACTTTGGCTTCTGCGGCTGCTGCTTCTGCGGCGGCGGCGGCGGCTTCTGCGGCTACAATTGCTGCGGCTGCTGCCACTCTTGCTTCTGCTGCTGCTTTTTCTGCTGCCAATAACTGTTCGCTATTTGCACTTGTCTTAATCTTCGCTGCCTTACCTGTACGCTCACGCATATAGTTTAGCTTGGCTCTTCTGACGCGGCCCTTTTTCACGATCTCGATTTTGTCGATTTTTGGTGAATGGAGCGGGAACGTTTTTTCAACGCCTACGCCGGAAGCGATTCTTCTGACAGTGAAAGTTTCTGTAATTCCACCATTTTGTCTCTTCAGTACAAAGCCTTCGAAAATCTGAATTCTTTCTCTTGTACCTTCTTTAATTTTAATGTGTACCTTAACGGTGTCTCCCACATTAAACGCAGGGATGTCATTTTTTTCGTATTCTTTGGTAATTGCTTGTAAAATATCCATTGTGTTTCCTCCTTCCCTCCAAGACGTTCATGGTATCAATGTACGCAGAGGACCGCCCGTAATAACTTATATAGTTTAGCACGGCAATACAGCCATTGCAAGGATTATTTTGTTTGTAAACCTAGTCCGACTCCGGAATCACTTCCGGTAACTGCTTCCCTGACTTTTCGATGATTTTTTCATTGATTTCCATGACAGTGTCCGTTGGTATGTAATCCACCTGCTGAAATAGTTCTAAATGCAATTTGGATACATTGCTTCCCAGTTCTAAAGGAACGGCATACCAAACCTCTCCAATCATTCCACCATATAGCTCATAGGGGAATAGTCTGTTGGTGCCTAACTTGTATTTGTTGATATCTAGTATTGAAGCAAAAATTTCTTTGTTTGTCATGTTGGTACGGATACCGGGCAGTGAATCATCGGCGACACTATTGAGTTCAGATAAACCAAGTGTCTTTGCCTTAACGAATAGTGCTGCTAGCGTCGCCCGCGCTCTTTCAGTTCGGCCTTCATCTCCACCCGAATTATGTCTTATTCTGCAGTATGCCGCCACTTGAACACCATCAAGTGTTTGTATCCCTGGTTGAGTAATTTTAGTGTAACTCGTTCCTAACACTATTGCCGTTCCCTGTCCGGTTTCATTTAAGTCATACAGCTCATTCGCTTTGATGTCTAATTCAATTCCGCCCATGGAATCAACCAAATCTGCTACGGATTCCCAGTTGAAAATAACAAACTTGGTGATGTTTAAATCCAAATTACGGTTTAAGGCTCTGCACGTATTCAATCCTCCGCCAAGAGCATGGGCATGAGTGATTTTATCCAATTTGTAGTCGCCATCTTTGTCTTGGATCTCCATAAGTGTATCGCGCATGACGGAAGTCAACAGAACATCTCCGGTTGTCTTATGAATTGATGCGATAATAATTGCATCACTTCTTGCTCCATCAAACTTATTCGATTCAGACAGCGTGTCATCTACTCCAAGGATCGCGATATTTTCATAGTCTTTCAAGTCCGCTGCAACTTTGTCGTCAATACCGAATTCTTCATTTCCCTGGGGGGTCTCAACGTAGTCAATTTTATCAATTTTTTTATTTATCATACCGTATCCCCATACAGCAGCAACTGCTGCAAGGCATATAATAACAAGAAGCGTAATAGTAACTATTATTATCTTCTTTTTCTTTGATTTTCTCTTTGATTCCCTAGTAATATTACTTGCTTGGTTGTCATTTCTCATTGGTAGTCCTCTCAAGAATCGGTTGATTCTTGTCTTTCGTTTCCTTCTTATATAATCCGACTCATTCAAAGAGCCACGGGATACATTTTACCACAAAAGCTCGAAAAAATAAACAACTTCTTAGTTGCGTCGTGCCTTAAATGATTGTTTTGTATTGATAGTCTAAGCTCGAGGGTGTGTTTTGTCGTAGACATCTTTGATTCGGTTTTTTGTCACAGTAAGATAAATCTGTGTGGCGGAAATATCTTCATGCCCCAACAAATCCTGAAGAGACTTGAGGTCCGCACCGTTTTGAATCATGTGCACAGCAAACGAATTTCTTAGAATATGAGGTGTCAGCTTGCTGTTGATCTGGGCTTTGGTTGCGTATTCTTTGAGGATTTTCCAAAGGCCTTGCCTGGTCATTCGTTCTCCATAGTAGTTGACAAAAAGAGCGCCTTCAGATTTTTTATCTTTGAGGAGCATGTCTCTGGCATCGAAAATATATTCTTCTACAGCTTTACGTGCCGGTCTGCCCATGGGGATGATCCTTGCTTTGCCATGTTCACCCGGGCAGGTAAAAAAACCAATTCTTAAATTAACATCTTCTACATTGGCGGAAATGATTTCGTTGACCCGGATTCCTGTAGCATACAGCAATTCTAAAATGGCGCTGTCCCGCATACCTCTAATACTTTTATCCGGCATTTGAAGTAGCAGGTCCACTTCTTCCAAGGTTAGATATTCAAGTTCTTTTCGCTCAATTTTTGGAGACTTGATTCCCAATGTGGGGTTCCCCGTTATCTTGCCCTTTTCTTGCAGAAAATTGAAATAAGCTCGGATGGAAGCCAGTTTCCGATTCACTGTGGCAGCGGACTTATTTTCCGCTTTCATCTTCAATAGGTACGTAACCACGTCAGTATTGGACACAGCAGTCATTTCTTCCACACCGGTTTCTTTTGCAAAAACAAAAAAGTCCAGCACATCGCGCTTATAAGCTTCCAGCGTGTTCTGGGCCATTTTCTTTTCTTTTTCTAAATACCGTAAAAAATCGTCCTGGTACATAATCTATTTCCCCTTGTGCTCACTAACGTGACAACAGTATATCTGATGGGAAAATGGTTTACAATAAAAACTACATCGTTTCAAAATGATTTTTTGCCAAAAGAATCCCCAACATGGTTTTTGCATCCTGTATTACACCGCCAACCACCATATTGTGTGCCTCTTCAAAATCCACCTCCAAGATATCCATCGCCTCGTTCTCATCATAGTTGGTCATGCCCGGTGTCAAATCAGTGGCAAGATAGATATAAAGCACTTCGTTGGTATATCCGACAGATGGATAGAAGGCTGTTAGAAATTCTATATTACCTGCAGAATATCCGGTTTCTTCTTGGAGTTCGCGGACAATGGTTTGTAGAGGTTCTTCACCCTTCTCGATTTTACCTGCGGGCAACTCCAGCACTGCTTGTTCAAGGGCCTTACGGTATTGACGAACCATGACAATTTTGCCATCCGAGGTAATGGGCACTGCGACCGCGCCACCATTATGTTCGACAATTTCACGGAAAGACGTGCCACCGCTGTGGATGGTCACTTTGTCCCTGCGGAGATTAAGTATTGCACCTTCATAAATTCTTTCTGTGCTGATGGTTTTTTCTTCAAAAAACATTAATTCTGCCTCACTTTGTCATCTCTTTGGATTTAGCCACTGCCGCCCGGAAAGCCTGTGCTATGTTCTCTTCAAATCCATTGGCTTGAAGGACGTGTACAGCCTCAATGGTAGTACCCCCTGGGGAGCACACATTGATTCGTAGCTGTTCTGGGCTTTCTCCTGTTTCAAGAATCATGGTGGCTGCTCCCAGAACCGATTGGGCTGCAAAAATTACAGCCTGCTCATAACTCATTCCGTTTTTTACGGCTTCGTTGGCTAGTGCGTCGATATACATATAGGTATAGGCCGGGCTGCTCCCGCTGACACCAATGACGCAGTGAATCAATTCCTCCGGTACTTCTTCCGCTTTGCCGATGGCTGTAAAAATCTTGAACATTTTTTGAAAGGTGTTGTCATCTACATTGACATTCCTACTTACAGCGGTCATCCCTTGATTGACCATGGCCGGTGTATTGGGCATAATCCGAATGATGGGCGTGTTGAGACCAAGATAGGATTCAATGAATCCAATGCTGATGCCGGCTGCCATGGTGACAACCAACTTGCCCTCAGTAAAAAACGGAGCCAACTCCGGTAAAACTGTATCATAAACGTTTGGTTTCAATCCTAATACAACCACATCAGAACGCGTGATCAGGTCCTCCTGGGTTTCACAGGGAGATAAACCGGTCTTTTCCGCAAGGGCCAGTACCTTTTCTGTGTTCAAATCATAAGCGAATAAGATGTCTCCATTTGCTTTGGCTTGTTTCGCATATCCGTTGATGATGGCACCACCCATGTTGCCGGTACCTAAAAATCCGATATTCATATCTCTCCTCCTAAGGTTATCTTGGGAAAAACACAGTGCCTGTTTCTTTGCCGGCAAGGGCGTTCCGAAGGATGTCCGGTTTTTTGCCATTCAATAGGATTGTTGGGATACCATGTTTGGCGACCATCTTGGCTGCTGATATTTTTGTTACTATGCCTCCTGTGCCAAATGCGCTTCGGCCAGATGTGTCTATTTGATCAGTTAAGATATCAATATCATGAATTTCTTCCAACAACATGGCGTTCTTATTCTTTTTGGGGTCTTTATCATAGACGCCATCAATGTCACTGAGAAGAATCATAACGTCAGCATTCCACAAATTGGTGGTTAGCGCTGCAAGTGTATCATTGTCGCCTATTTTTATTTCTTCAACACTTACAGAGTCATTTTCATTGATGACCGGTACCACACCTTCATCCACCAGCGTGAAGAGTGTGTTTCGGATATGCAGCGTTCGCTGGTCATCTGTAAAATCCTGGCCTGTGAGCAACATTTGCCCTACTAGAATTCCGTATTCCGCAAAGAATTCCTTGTACGCCATCATCAGTTCCACCTGTCCGATAGCACACAAAGCTTGCTTATAGTTAATGTCATTTCTTCGGCTCCATTTGTCAATGGCTCCAACGCCACAAATTCCTGCGCCGGATGAAACAACAATAACCTGCTTCCCTTGGTCCATCATTTCTTTGACCTGTCCAACCAGCTGATGCAGGGCCACTTTATTTACGGTACCATCATCCGCTGACAGTACATTGCTGCCTATTTTTAGAACGATTTTACGGCTCTTTGTTAATAGTTGTTCTATTGCGCTCATGGGGGTCCTCTCTTGATTTTATTGATATTTCGATTCGTTTTTTTGCATAGGGCAATTATACCATCTCCAGGGGCAAATTTATATGAAAAATTTCCGTGTATTTTGTGTGTTTATGTGAAATTCCTCTTGATTTTTTTGGCACATCTGATAGACTTACGTTGTGGTTATCCCCCTGATAACCTCATTAATCTCTAATCCCAATACCCCTTTTGAACAAAATAGACTGCTTTGCAGTCTATTTTGTTTTTTGCATCCATGTATGTCATGTGATACAATATGCCCATGAAAATCATCACTGAAAAAATCCAAGCGCCACAGTTTTCCTCTGCGCCTTTCAACCAGTATTTCAAGAATTTACGGATGGGCGTTTTTGATATTGAAACCACCGGATTGTCCCCTGGAAACAGTCATATTATATTGTCAGGGTTCCTAATACCGGAAGCAGATGGCTTGCAATTGACTCAGTACTTCGCTGAATCTCTGGAGGACGAAGAAGAGGTGCTCCGTGCCACCAAAGATGTCCTGGACTCCCTGGACGTAGTGGTCACTTACAACGGTAAAAGTTTTGATATCCCCTTTGTGGATGCACGGGCAAAACGGATTCTTGGTTCAGCAACGGATCAACTTCCCTACCCTTACAATTTAGACCTTTACGCCGTGGTCCGTAAGTTTTCTCCTCTTCGCCAGTACCTGCCAAACCTGAAACAAAAAACATTGGAGGATTTCCTGGGGCTTTGGGAAAATAGAATGGATGAAATTTCAGGGGCTGAAAGCGCCTCTATCTATATGGATTATTTAATAAACCGAGATTCGGAAACGGAAGAGAAAATATTGCTGCACAACAGGGATGATGTGATTCAGCTGCATAGACTGCTTCGGGTCCTGGATAAAACCGAGGTGCATCGTGCAATGTATAATATGGGCTTCCCCGTTCGAACCCAGCGCCACTCATTTCTCGTACAGAACATGATGTTCGGTGACAATCGGCTAATCATTACCGGACTTCAGCGTCACCAGCCAATCAGCCACACCTGTTTTGACAGCCTGATGGAAAGCTGTGGCCCCGGCGGCACATGTTCCTGGGACTTTTCATCCTCAAAACGTGAATTTCAAATGGAGTTAACTCCCATGCTAGAGCAACATTTGGCTTTAATCGATTTGCGGGAGTTGGGTCTTTTGGAAGAAGAATTTGCATTCACTCCCCACTGCCAAAGTGGCTACCTGATACTACGCAAAGAACAAGATATAAATTACGCCGAAACCAATCTGTTGGTTGCCCGGCTTTTGGAAAGGATTACAGAAACATGGATTTCTCAGTCATCGCAAGAAGAGTAAAAGAAGATAGTTATGAAATGGCAAACACCTCAGAGTCGCTTAGAGACCAGGCTCTTGCTTCGGTTGCCACCGCGCTTTCGCAAAGCAAAGAATTAATATTTGCAGCAAATGCCAAAGATTTGGAATGGGCTACGCGTGAAAACTTGCCAGGACCCGTTGTGGCACGTCTAAAATTCAACGATGCAAAACTCACGGACACACTTAGTGGAATCCAGAATCTGATTGCGCTACCGGATCCTTTGTTCCGAACGCTGCTCAAAAGAGAATTAGATGAAGACCTGCTGCTGGAAAAGATCTCTTGCCCCATTGGTGTCATTGGCGTTATCTTTGAGTCCAGACCCGATGCCTTGATTCAGATTTCAACATTGTGTATCAAAAGCGGAAATTGTGCCATCCTCAAAGGTGGTAGCGAGGCATCTGAAACCAACCGTATCTTGTTCGATATTATTTTTGAAGCCGGCAGGAAAGCAGGATTGCCCGAAGGGTTTGTTACTTTGGTGGAAAGTCGAAGTGAAATTCAGGAGTTGCTCAAATGTCACGAATCCATCGACTTAATCATCCCACGAGGTTCTAATGAATTTGTCCAATACATCATGGCCAATTCCAAAATTCCGGTCATGGGTCATGCCGATGGCATATGCCATATTTATGTGGATGAATCCGCAGATGCCGATAAAGCAGCCGCCATTATTGTAGATTCCAAAACACAGTATGTGGCCGCCTGCAATACTGTGGAGACATTGTTGATTCATAAGGATGCTCCTACTGATATATTGGATAGAATCCATCGATTATCTGGCATTCCAATCGAATGCAGAGAGGCTGAATCGGATTCGGATTACAAGGAATATCTGGATTATATCCTCACAATAAAAACCGTAGGGTCTTTGGAAGAAGCCATCTCCCATATCAACCGCTACGGTTCACATCATACGGATTGTATTGTCACTGAAGATTCGGATGCCGCCAACACCTTTATGAATCTGGTGGACTCAGCCGGAGTCTATCACAACTGTTCCACTCGCTTTGCGGACGGATACCGTTATGGATTCGGTGCGGAGGTAGGCATCAGTACCGGCAAGCTTCATGCCAGAGGCCCTGTGGGTCTTGAGGGGCTACTAACCTACAAGTACAAACTCCACGGCAATGGTCAAATTGTCTCGGATTATGCCAGCGGACTACGAAACTTTCATTTTAGAGACATCGAAGAAGAACCCAACAAATAATTACAATCACTATAGATTTACACGAAACGCCTCATTATCTAAACTTTAGTTCTGAAATGTGGTGTTTTTTCTTGTCTTCGTACATTTGAGCATCAATGGTATTGTAAAATTGCTTCTCGTTCATACCTGAATCAGGATCATACACCGCATATCCCATGCTTAATCCAAGAGTATATGGTTTCAGGCTCATTTCATTGTAGGCAGCCAACTGCCGTTTAATCTTATTGACAACTCTAATTAGTGTTTGCTCGTTGGATGTGTCCAAAATAATGCAGAATTCGTCGCCACCGTATCTGGCGACAAAGTCATTGGATCGAAGAATGCTTCGTAACAAACTGGAAATGGTGACCAGCGCTTCGTCTCCCACAGTGTGGCCGTAGGTATCGTTAATTTCTTTTAGTCCATTGACATCGGCCATAATGGCTGAAAATGTGTTGGTGCGAGAACTGTTTGCAATTTTTTT
This sequence comes from Anaerovoracaceae bacterium, assembly GCA_041752735.1. Taxonomy (GTDB): domain Bacteria; phylum Bacillota; class Clostridia; order Peptostreptococcales; family Anaerovoracaceae; genus UBA1422. Next base: position 28,948 of record JBGSVW010000043.1, read on the forward strand.
GTGCAGATACCCTTCCAACCGTTTCCGGTTATAGACCCCGGACAGGTAGTCCACATTGGTCTCTATGCTCTGGGCAAAGAAAGCAATCATCAGCACGGAGAATATTAATCCCATCAATGCAAACGGGTATCCATAGATTATGGTCTGCATCAATGTTCCAATGAACGGGGCCACCGGGAAAATTAGAAACGGGAAATAATGCGTGTGCTGGATTTTATTTTTGTACAACTGCACATAGGCGGTTGATGTTAAAAGCAAATAGAAGGTGAGTATTGGTCCGATGACGTACAACGGTCCTCTTTGATACATATTCATCGCATCTATGGAATAAAACCACCCGTTGAACTGGGACATCATGACCAGTACAAAATTTACAACGTTAACTGTAATCACCGATGCTTTGATGAATTTTGTGGCTTTCCCATCCGGCGAGATATAGTAGTACACGTAATACAGCCAAAGGGATGGCAGAACAGGTGCCAGAACAAATAACAAAAAATTGCCAACACTGTTAATGATGGGATAGATGGTTTCTGGATGCCCGTCAAATCTCCCCATGCTGTCGACTACCATCAAAACGACTCCTAACTTTAACATTGCTAGAAACAATCTGGTATGTTTGGAAGCTTTGTCGCCATTTCTTTCATAATATATAACAATCAAAAGAAGGATTGCGACGGAAAATCCATTTATGACGATATTGTCAGATAGTGTCATATTGTTCCTCCATGTTCTAGATACAAATGAATTTTTCCCTACCCCTTAACGTGATAACTCAGTAAATCACATCGCCTAGTATATCATATTCTGCCGTCTGGTTGCAAGTTTGCAGGGGCCAGAAGTGATAGAAGGTCATTGATCGCTACTATTTTGCTAAAATACCATACCACGCACTATCACAGATACCGCGGTTGCTCAGGTCAGCCTGTTGATGCGTGCCTTCATAAATCATTCCGCACTTTTGCATCACTCTGCCAGAGCTTGGATTGTTGGGGTCGTGTCTGGACTCCACCCTATTGAAACCAACCTTGATTAAGAAAAAGTCAATCAGGGCGGTCAGCGCTTCCGAGGTAAAGCCTCTGTTCCACCAACTTCTACCAATGCAATAACCAATATGTGCCAGATTCAGTGCATCGTCGACCCGAACCGCACCAATTGAACCAATGGGAATATCAGGGCTTTCTTTTAGTGTAATTGCCCAATGATAATAGTTTTGATTTTCATATAATGATATCCATTCCGCAAGAACCGCTTCGCTCTCCGCCACACTTAAGTGCGGAGCCCAGGTCAAATATTTTGTCACTTCCAGATCCTTTGCCCAGTTTTCATACATTGCAGTCGCATCCTCAGCTGTAAACCTTCGTAGAATTAGTCTACTGGTCTCAATGGTTACAGTGCCCAAATGTTGCTGCCTTGCACATTGCATTGGGGTATAACGAATCCCGTCGCTTAATAGTTCATCGTCTGTTGCAACAAAGCCGATTTTCTTATATATTTCCACAGCATAAGGCGAAGAATTTACAGTGATGAAAGGTTCCGGGCATTTCCGCCGCATGGCCTCTACCAAATTGCGGCCAATCCCCTGTCCATGGAACTCCGTGTCAACAAATAATAGTGATATATGCTTGCCGCCATTTCTTGTCGCTCCCATTCCAACCAAACGCCCTTCATCGTATGCGCCATACATGGCTAGGGCATCGGTCTTTTCTTTGTTCAAGATAAACTCATTGAAGTTCTTTACCCCTTCCTCATCATAGTCCGGGGCTTCAAATGCCATGAAAACTCGAAGTGCCAGATCCAGTGCTTCTTGCTTTTGATGCTGCTGTAAAGTTGTTATTTTCATTCTTACTATCCCTTAATCATCATTATTTTTAGTAATATATTCACGAAAGAATTCAATTTGCTCTTTGTTGAATTCTCTGGCCTCTTGCCTCTTAATATTCAGATTAAATACATGCCCAAGGGTGATATCACCATGTCCATATTCTTTATACACGTACCGTAAGCCAACATCTTCCATGCGACTTACAAATTCAGGTTTGCTCCTTGCAACCATGTCATTTATACTGTTAGCGATAAAAACCGGTGGGAAGTGTTCATTGATATTTGATTGGAAATCCATTTCTTTTTCAAATCGCAAGATGTCTTTGCCTAGATAGTCCAGCATTACTCCTTTGATGCCTCGGTTCACCATGGCTTCGGTGTTTTTTATGTTGCCATCCAATGCCTTCACTCTTTCAACAGGATGAAACACACCACTATTAAGCCCCATAGCTTTGATGGTGATGTCAGGGGTTTCAAAAGGAAATAATGTTGCAAAATCTTCATTGGTGATGATTGCCGCATATTGGCAGGCAAGTTGAGCTCCTGCGGAATCTCCTACGATAAATAGGTTTTCTAGATCAAGATCATACAAAGCATAGAATTGTTTTAACCATAAGAATAAACTGTTTACATCCTCAATGGCCGCAGGGAATTTGTTTTTGGGCGCCAACCGATAGTTGAAGTTAATTACAGCAAATCCATATTGGGCTAGGTGCATACAATAATACTGGTAGGCTTCCTTATTTCCATAAACCCACCCACCCCCATGTATTGAGACGATAATTGGTAGTGGATTCTCTCTATTTCTGGGAAGATAGATATCTAATAACCCTAGATCCTTGTCGTTACTAACTTTATTGGTTTTGTCATAGTTAGTGCCGTAATAATCGACATCGTTAAGCTGAACGATGTCTTTTGGGATCTGAAGCTTTCTATCCCTTATGGCATCGCCATACTTGAATGACATTTTAACCAATTTAGATGTAATTGACATGTCACACCTCTTGATTGAAGCCTTTGGATTCGTAGGGTTATTTTATATATTAATTTTAACTGAAATTATGGCAACTATCAAGTCCGTCCCGTATGGGCGTTTTGCCTTTCACCCCCGTGGGGGTTCAAGTCCCTTGGATTATTCGCAATAAAAATAGAAGCCTAATGGCTTCTATCTTTATTGGTGCGCCTGGAGGGACTTGAACCCCCACTGTCTCCAACTAGAACCTAAATCTAGCGTGTCTGCCAATTCCACCACAGGCGCAGATTAAATGTTTACTAGTACGATGCTTTTGGGTTGGGCTGTCTTTATGATCTAAGCATATTATTGCTGAGTGCACAAGGGATATAGTAACGAATTTTTGTCAGAAAGTCAAGCCTCCTATATCTGTTTCTTGTTAAAGATTAGGATTGATGCGGCAGTCAAAAGAAGGATTGCTCCGCCACATAGAATAAAGGCGGGGAGAAGGTCATCCAGGCCCTTCTGCGCGGTAATCAGCGCCATGTTATCTGAAGCCAATGAAGCGGGATTGTACTTCTGAATATAAGGAATCAAATTTAGTAATGTTAGTAAAACTACAACGCCTCCGGTCAACAATAAGCTTCCATAAACGTTCTTAAACATGGTTCCACCGAGTATAACCAACACCAGCAGTAGGACACCATATAACCACAAGGCAAAGAAAGCCGCAATCAAGTTTTCATACCCTTCAATTTCGAAATAAAATGCTGTATATCCGTAAGAAATGCCCAAACAAAGCAGATAGGCAACTGTCCAGCAGGATACTGCTGAGACCCATTTTGACAGGATAACGGTTGGCCTTTTTAAGCCTTTGGTCAGCATATTCACTAGAGTTCCTTTAGCAAATTCATTGGCCATAATTCCGCTAAAAATAATAACCACAACAAGCAACCCCATCTGTCCAACATTCTTAAAGAACTGGGCAAAACTGTCAGCGGCAGTGGACTCTCCCAACCCCATGGCAGCAGGGTCCAATCCGGCCATTTCAATAATCTGCGGCAAGTATTTGGCCGTAATTGGGCTCAAAAAACCAAAGATCATAAAAACAATCAGTAAAATGAACAACTTGTAGGTTCGGATATATTCTGTGAACTCTTTGCCGGTAAATGCTAAAAATGACTTCACGATACCACCCCCAAAAATAAACTCTCGATTGAAGGTTCCAATGCCTCAATACGAATGGGTAAAATCCCCTCACGCAGCAATAATTCCATAGCCATGGTTTGGGTCTTAGCAAGATCATCTGTATGGATTATCGCCTCGTTCCCGGTAACTTCACATTTGAAGTCATTCATCCGTTCTTTCCAAGTATCCGCAAACTTATTACAATCTGGGCGGTTATGAAACTCCAACGCCAGGGTTTCTGCCTTGTGTTGTGCTTTCAACTCTTGCAGTGTTCCGCTGAGTTGGATTTTGCCTTCATGCAGTACTGCCACACGGTCGCATATTCGCTCTACATCTGACAGGATGTGGGTGGAAAACAAAACGGTGGTCTGCGATTTGACGGCGAGGAGAATATCCAGTATTTCCTTTCGGCCAACCGGATCCAAAGCGGAGGTCGGTTCATCGCAAATCAACAATCTGGGTTGATTCAACAGTGCCTGCGCAATACCCAAGCGTTGCTTCATCCCTCTGGAATACCCACCAATTTTCTTCTTTGATATTTCAAGTCCCACCATTCCCATTAATTCAATGCTTCTGGCTTTGGTCTTGTCGGGATTCATACCGGTAACCTGTCCGCATAGTTTTAAATATTCCATCGCTGTCATGTAGGGATAAAACTCCGGTACATCAGGCAAGTACCCGATTACTTCATTGGTTTTGGTTTCACCAAATTGCACTTGTTCACCGCAAACATGAATTGTTCCGGCATCCGCAGGCAGAAGTCCTAGAACCATCTTCATGGTTGTCGTTTTACCCGCGCCGTTTTGTCCAATAAACCCAAAAATCTCCCCTTCATGAACTTGAAGGTCTAATCCTTTAATGACTTCGTTCTTCCCAAATTTCTTATACAATTGTTCGATTCGAAGAATCTCCATTATTCATCACTCCGCCCAAAGATAAAGTAAACAATCGGTCCAACGATTTCAATTAAACTAACCAAAACCCAAAGCAAACGGTTTCCTGTCTTGTATGTACTATGAGTGAAAATATGAATCAAGGCCGCACCGGTCAAGATCAATTCCAAAAGGGCTAATATAATGATTGGGATTAATAGTCCAGAATCCATAACAACTCTCCTTATCAAAGTGAACACTTACCTTCTATTTATAACAAATAATCTGATTTTGCGCAATAAAAAACCTGAAACCATATGGTTTCAGGTACTTTTGTTTTGTTTGGTGACCCCACCGGGAATCGAACCCGGGTTACCGCCGTGAAAGGACTTTCTTGCACGTTGAAATTTCAATGCATCCAGCATTATTTCCCATAGCGTTTCCCACGCAATAAAAAAGGACCCCATTTCTGGGGTCCAACTTCAATTTGTTTATAAGGTTTCCACCGTGGGTTTGGTGGGCATTTCGGAATCAGCCACTCTGACCTCTTCCTGAACAAGAACAAGGGATGTTTCGTTCATCCATATCTTCATTTCAACAATATGTGATCCAGCAGCCTGAGTATTTACTCCGAGTAGTTTTCCAGTTACCTTTGCCGTCGGAATATCAATTTCACAAAGCTTATGTTTGATGCCCGTTGTCCCACATTTACGAAATGAAAGCCACGCTTCTGCCCCGGTTAATTCAGCAAGGCCGCCTTCAACATTACTGTCTGTGACAGTCTGCTCGAATACATATCCTTCACCTTGGTTGAGTTCAATCATCTATTTTTACCGTTCCTTTCATCTTGTTATTGACCCGGGATATGCCGTGTATCCGTTTCCTGCTGCAATTTCGTTTGCAGATATATCATCCCAAAAGTCTTGGGTGTCCTGGTCTGGTGTGAATCCGGACCCCATAAGAGCAACTTTAAATGTGCTTCCACCAGATGTGAGCCATTTGAAATCTCCCTTTAAAAATCCAACAAGCGCGTTGGTATATATTTTTGCTGACTGTGCCATAATTTATTTCCTTTCTAACTTAGGTGATATGGCGGCCAACTGCCGCCTCGGTATCTAAACGAGTTTGTGTGTCTAATATTGAGCACGTCAATGGGAGTTTAATAGTCTTTTCATAGCGATCTTTAACCACACCGTTCCAATGTCGATTGGTTTCATACTCTGTCATTAGCTTAATTAACCAGTCACGTTCTTCCTGTGGAAGGCACTTGTTAACTGCGGCAATTTCGCATCTATGAACGATAGAGTTTCCTAACATGACACACATGGTGCTGTCGTTTCTGCATCCTGAGTGCATCCATCTTTCAATGAAGTTCCCAAACGATTTGCTATATTTAATTATCAGTGCTCCTGCAGTCAGAAACCCCGCCAGGGCAATAGTTGCCCCGACGACTACGTTAATCAATTCTGCAATATTAAAGGTTCCTGTTTCCATGTCTTACCCCTCCGTTGGTGTGTTAGTAACTTCTATTCCTGGTGTGAATCCTTCCGGGCAGGGTTCTATTGTTTTATTTTGCCATGTAAGCATATTATTTACTTCTTTGTTTATGGCATCTAATTGATCTTGCGTTAATGAGGGGAACTGAGCCAAGAGTTTGACTTCCATTTCTTTACGTTTTGCATCACCGGTCCAGTCAGGATATTTCTTTTCCAGGAACAGCCATACCCCGTAGGCCATGCTCTTTGCACCTTCAAAGTTTTCCTTGCCGATTTTGGCAATGATCCACGTTTGAACCCTCATCAGCAATTTGCCTAGGATTCCGATAAGTGCAATAACGAATGCGACTGCCAGGCTTACAAGAGCCGGCTCGATTTGAGTTAGGATTTCTTGAAACATAATAAACCTCCTTACTTTCTTACTGTTTTAGCTTTAGCTCTGGTTAAAGGACCTACAACACCATCAGGTGTTAATCCATTTAGTCTTTGGAACTCCATTGTCCACTTCTCTGTGTCTGTAGCAAAATCACCATCTACTGTGGTGTTTGGCCCGTACCAGCAAAGGAACTCCTGCCAATGTTTTTTGTCCGCAAATGATCCTCTGGTTCTGCTGACAGTGCTGACCGGGAATGTGCCATTGTAGAGATAGAACTCTCCATACATG
>JBGSVW010000044.1:0-75723 GCA_041752735.1 Anaerovoracaceae bacterium
TGCTGACGAATACTTTGTGGCCCATAAGTCAGATATAACAAAAGAAAAAGATGCACCGACACAGATTGCAGAGTTCTTTAGAAGGTATGCCGCTTATACTGCATCAACGGATATAGAGTTCACCAAGCATTTATATAATACAAACAATAAATACTTCCTCACCAAGGACCGTGAGATGTATCAGTTGCTAAGAAGCTTGATTGAAAATGGTCAAAATCATAAGACGATTACCGACACCCTGACGGTGGATGAAATCGTTAATTTCCTGTTTATTGCCGCACGGGGTCTGGTCTTCGACTGGTGCCTCCATGACGGGGAATATGATTTGGAAAATGCCGCCGATATGTATTTTGTTCGGCTGATCCCTGTATTATTGAATTAGTACAGGAATTTGGTTTTATAAAAACTCCATAACCCTACTCCTCACCACATTTGCAGGTGAGGATTTTTTATGTACTTGAAATTATAGAAATCTTATGCATGGATTATGGCTCTTTTCAAAAACATCTTTACAGTTACCTTTCGAAAGATTATACTGAATCCATTCAGCGAATGCGTTTGGTTAAACTGCCAAATATTTGTTTATAATTTAGGGAGACGCAAAATGGATAACGTTATTAAAATTCAACAAATGATTGAAGAGAGTGACCCCGAATCAATTGTCCAGGCTATTACGGATGCTCTTGAAGATGGAATTTTAGCAAAAGATATACTTGATGCAATGATTTTATCAATGGGTGTTGTTGGAGATAAATTCTCTGAGGGAGAACTCTTCATTCCGGAAATGCTGATGGCCGCCAAAGCAATGAGCACCGGTGTAGATGTACTAAAACCTCACCTAGTTGGCAGCGGAAGCAGCGGACTCGGGACTTGCATTATCGGAACAGTCGAAGGCGATCTTCATGATATCGGCAAAAACCTTGTCGCCATGATGATTGAAAGCGCTGGATTTACCATCGTAAATCTTGGTGTGGATGTTCCCACCTCAAAATGGCTTGAAGCAATAAAGGAGCATGATGATGTGAAATTGGTTGCCTGTTCCGCATTGCTCACTACCACGATGCCAGCTTTACAAGAAACCATAGATACCATCAAAAACAGTGGAATGGATGGGTTTAGCATTATCGTTGGGGGTGCTTCTCTAACGCAACAGTATGCAGAAAAGATAGGGGCTGATGGGTTCGCCGAGGACGCCGGAGGCGCTGCCGCAAAAGCGCTTGAACTGACACGATTAAGTTAAAGGGAGGAGTGTCGCTATTATGCTGACAAGAAAACAAAATTTGATTGAGACAATATCAGGAGGCAAGCCGGATCGGTTTGTGAATCAATTTGAATTTATGGAAATCATCATGGAATCGCCTCTTGATACTAAAACGAATCCAGGAGAAACCAACAAAAATAAATGGGGAATTACGTTCAGTTGGCCGGAAGGTCAGCTTGGCAAATTCCCTTTACATGATGTGGAGCATAAGGTCTTAAAAGACATAAGTGATTGGCGCCAATACGTCCATGCACCTGAAATAGAGAAGTCGGATTCTGTATGGGCTGCTGCGGTTGAGCATGCAAACCAAGTTGATCGTAATGACCAATACGTGGCAGGAATCATATTGCCGGGCATTTTTGAAATGGTACACAATTTGATGGGAATGGAACAGGCGATGATGGCATTTTGTGAGAAGCCTGATGAAATGCATGACCTAATCGGTTACATCACGGACTACGAGTTGCAATATGCCGAAACCCTAGTGAGTAAGATTCATCCCGATTGCATCTTTCATCACGACGATTGGGGCAGCCAAAAATCCTCATTCATATCCCCTGTCATGTTTAAGAGTTTCTTTGTTACCCCATATAAGCGAATATACGACTTCTACAAGGCAAACGGAGTCGAGCTAATCGTTCACCACAGTGATTCGTATGCAGCGAATCTAGTTCCTCACATGATTGACATGGGGATTGATATCTGGCAAGGAGTTATGACAACGAATAACACGCCAATGCTGATTGAAAAATACGGCGGGCAGATATCCTTTATGGGAAATATCGACACTGGAGTCGTTGATTTACCGGACTGGACACCGGAGGTCGCTTTGCGTGAAACTGAAAAAGCTTGTCGGGATTGTGGAAAAATGTATTTTATACCCAACCTAACACGTGGAATGTCCGCCAGTTCTTTCCCGGGCGCGTATGATGCGGTTAGCCAATCAATTGATCAAATGAGCAAATCTATGTTTTAGCTAATTGTGCTATTGTTAGCAAAAGGACAATGCAAAACCGTCAATGCAAAATAAAAGGAGAGGTCCGTCGGCCTCTCCTTTTGGTATTACCTTTTTTGTTCTGCTAAACAACTCTAATAAATCCTTAAACGGATTTTACTTGCTTTCCTTTATCTTATTTCTTTCCCCGATTTTGGTCCAGATTTCAGCATTCTTGATGCCGAGTTTCTCAGGATCGAATACAGGGTCCAAACCTGCCTTGCGCTGTGCTTCGTAATCTTTCAACGTAGCCAATGCGGGCTTTTGGAGAATCCAAAGGGCAATGATATTAATCCAAGCCATGAGGCCAACACCGACATCGCCAGCATTCCAGGCGGCTGTGGCAGTTGCAACCGTAGAGTATAGTACAGCAGCAATCATAGCCAGTCTTAACACCAACGTAACAGTACGTCTCATTTTGCTGTCCTGATGACGGAAGATGTACGCAACATTAGATTCAGCCTGATAGTAATATGCCATAATCGTCGTGAATGCAAAGAATGCCAGGCAAATCGCCACGAACCATCCTCCAAAGTTACCCGTAAACGTGGAAACCGCTTCCTGTGTAAATTGGGGGCCGACGGTTTGTGTCTCTGCCAGAGCCTGCATTTCTGCACTAGCTCCAACATGTAAGAATTTGCCGGTTCCCTCATTGAAGACGTTGAAACAATCTGTCATCAAAATCATAAAACCGGTTGCGGAACAGACAAACAAGGTGTCAATATAAACCGAGAATGCTTGAACCAATCCTTGCTTTGCCGGATGAGATACTTCAGCAGCAGCAGCAGCATGTGGGGCCGAGCCTTGTCCGGCTTCATTGGAGTAGATACCACGTTTGACACCCCAGGCGACAGCGGATCCTATAATACCACCGTAAGTGGCATCGGCACCGAAAGCGCTGCTGAAGATTAAAACGAATACTTCACCCAATTTGTCAAAATTGACAAACAGGATGACAAATGCCATTAGGATATAGATGATTGCCATGAAAGGGACAACTATTTCTGCCACCTTGGCAATTCTTCTGATTCCACCGAAAATAATAAGACCAAGAATCCCTGCAATGACAATACCACTTGCAATGTTGGGAACACCTGCAACGTTATGGAAAGCATTTGCAATGGAGTTTGCCTGCACACCAGGCAATAAAAGCCCACATGCCAGTAGCGTAGAAATGGAAAAGACCATAGCATACCAACGTGATCCCATACCTTTTTCGATGTAATAAGCAGGGCCGCCACGGTATTGTCCGTCAATTTCTGTTTTCCAAACCTGCGCCAAAGCCGCTTCCATATATGCCGACGAAGCACCCAAGAATGCGATAATCCACATCCAGACCAGGGCACCTGGACCACCAAAGTAAATAGCGGTGGCTGTACCTGCAATGTTGCCAGTTCCCACACGTCCGGCCAATGCGGTGCATAGTGCCTGGAATGAAGATATCCCTTGCTTGGAGTCCTTCCCTTCAAACATATACTTCACCATTGGTTTAATGAGTCTGACTTGCAGAAATTTGGTACGAACCGAGAAATACAAACCGGTTACTAAGCATAAAACGATAAGTGCGTTTGACCAAATAATCCCATTGAGAAAATCAATCACTGAGTTTATAATTTCCAAAATAATTCCTCCTTCTTTTTTATTATTCTTCGAGCATGCCCGGAAAATTTCCGGTACTAATAAAAAAATATCTGCCAATTTTTTAACTGCACATATGTTGCGATTTTATCATTTTACTAGGAGAAAGTAAACAAAAAAACGAGCTTATGGAATAACTTTCTCCTAAGTCGCTTTTTCGTTTATACGGTTACTATTTTTAATTATACATACACATTCATTCTCCCTTCACGGACGAAGCCGATCAGGGTGATGCCAAGGCTTTTGGCCATTTCCAGCGCCGCCGTGGTTGGGGCGGAGCGAGAACAAACAATAGGTATGCCGCATCGTGCCACTTTGGATAGCATATCCATGGGAATGCGGCCGCTGGTAAACAGAACCGCCTGTGTCAAGTCGGCGCCATCTATCAAAGACTGACCGACGAGCTTGTCAATTGTGTTATGCCGGCTCACATCAGCGAATCGGTACCTGACATCTCCCTCGAAAGACAGGGAGGAGCTATGGGCCGCACCTGTTTTCAAAAACCAGTCAGCACTTTCATATAGTGACGTAGCCTGGGCAAAAATCTGTTCCTTATCATACGTCTTGGGCTTTATGGGTTCGACATCTCCCCATTCGGTTAACGCAGGTGTAGGGAGCAGACTTTTACCCGAAGTAAGGGTAATGCTTGCCAACTTGCAATCTTTAGAAAGTTCAATGCTCTCTATCCAGTCTATCCCTGCTATCCTGCCCTGGGCAAACAGATGTCCCACTACCAATGGGACCAACTGCTCCGGTGAGCAGGTCAGTGTGGTGCAGGGTTGTCCGTTTACATTGATTGTAAGTGGGTGCTCCACAATCACCGGATCCATTTTATGATCCTCCTGGGCTTTGTCTTTATAAAGTCTTGTGACCGGGACCTCTTCAATCACCGGCAACGATTTTGTTTGTCCTATGATTTTCATTTTGCTCCATCCAAGCCAGATAGGCTTCCTTAGTATTCAGGTTCAGAACGCCGGGTTCGGCTTCCTTCATATGGTAGATGCTAATCTCTCCCCGATCCAGGGCCCGAAAAACCGGTGCTCCACCGGATTCTATCACTGGCAATATTTTTTGGTGAAATGTCGTGACATACATACCGATTAGTGGTTCCAGTCGGTTGCCATGCTGTAACAATGTAATTTCATTTTCCAGGCGAAGATGCATTCCCGCCAGAGCTTCCATCGTTTCTAAGGAAATCCCCGGGCAGTCCACAGGAACCAAAAGCGCATTGTTAAATGACGATGCAAGGAGACAGCTGTACATGCCACCAAGAGGTCCCCGGTTGATTAAGGCATCTGGGACATTACGGCAACCATCTATCTTTTCCCGGGTACCGGACAAAAGGATTTCGCCAAAACCCAGATGTTTACCTTTTTCAACAAGAACATCAATGAATCGCATGGCTTGCCAATTTAGGTGAGCTTTATTGGTGCCCATCCGCAGACTTTTGCCCCCTGCCAAAATGATTAGGGAAACTTGATTCAGATTCGGGTAGCGTTTTGGATTTCGGTTTTCGTTTTGATCCATAAGTTCCTCTGGTGTCCATGGGGTATAACGGCTGCTTGCCAAGAGTATACCATGAGTGGTGGCTTCTCTCCAATAGCTAAAATAATTTCGGAAAAATTGACTGTACGCTGACAATTATTTGTCAATTTTGTGTGTAATTCATTGACTTTTGGGTAAAATGAAATACAATTGTATTCAAACAAATGAGGATTTATCCATGACAAGACAAGAAATGATTGACGCCTTAATGCTAGAAGACTTTTCTCCAATCTATCAAAAGGCAGACCTTATAAGAAAAGAAGTCAAAGGCGATGATGTGTTCGTGCGATCCATCATTGAATTTTCTAATTACTGCACTCGTCAGTGCAAGTATTGTGGCATCAACTGCTTCAACGAAAATGTGACTCGGTATCGGATGTCTCTCGCAGAGATTGTGGATACTGCAGCCCAGGCAATTGCTGCAGGATACAAGACCATCGTCCTACAGTCCGGGGAAGATCCCTACTTCAATGGGGACAACGCCAAGCGTTTGGGCGAGGTGGTTTCTGCCATTCGGGCCTTGCCCACAGCATATGAACCGGAGCCAGATGGGTCGCAACCGATTTTGGATATTACCTTGAGCACCGGAGAGCTACCTTATGAAGACCTTTTATATCTGAAGAAATGTGGCGCAACAAGATATTTGCTGCGACATGAAACATCGGATCCAAAGTTATATGCATTTCTCCACCCTTGTGGCACCCTTGAAAATAGAATTCAGTGTCTACGGAACATCAAAAAACTCGGGTATGCCACCGGCAGTGGGTTCATGGTCGGTTTGCCGGGACAAACACTGGCATCTATCGCTGATGATGTGATTCTACTGGAAACGCTAGAGTGTGACATGGCCGGGATCGGTCCATTCATCTCTTCCCCGGATACGCCATTGGAAGGCTACCCCAACGGAGAGACAGAGTTGACAAAGCGAGCGGTTGCCCTATGTCGGATACGATGTCCGGAGTTGAACCTCCCTGTGACAACTGCGTTGGGTGTGTTAAACCCCCAGGAGCTCAAAGATGCATTCTCCTGTGGAGCTAATGTCATCATGAAAAAGGTGACCCCCACCAAATACAAGGAATCCTATAAAATCTATCCGTCAGAAGTTGAAGAAACTCGAATCATCGAAGACAGACATGCTCTGGATAACATGATTCGATCATTAGGCCGAAGGCCAGTATAAAGAGGTGACCCCCCATGAGCAACTACAACAGTAAGTCAAGAAAAGCCGAAGAATTCATCAACCACGAAGAGATCCTACGTACTCTGGATTATGCGGAGAAAAACAAAGGTGATTTGCCTTTGATCAACAGCCTTCTGGATCGGGCCATCGACTGCAAAGGACTTTCCTACAAGGAAGCTGCCCTGTTGCTGGCATGTGATGATCCTTCTATCCACAAGCGGATATTCGAATTGGCTGGTAAAATCAAAGAAAAGTTTTACGGCAATCGCGTGGTTCTATTTGCCCCTCTGTATCTGAGCAACTACTGCATTAACGAATGCACCTATTGCCCTTATCACGGAAGCAACACCCACATTCCCCGCAAAAAACTGACCCAGGAAGAAATCCGCCAGGAGGTCATTGCATTGCAGGATATGGGTCATAAGCGTCTTGCCCTTGAAACAGGAGAAGACCCCAAGGAATGTCCGCTGGACTATGTGCTTGAGAGCATCAAGACCATTTATAGCATTCATCATAAGAATGGTTCTATCCGCCGAGTCAATGTGAATATTGCAGCTACCACCGTGGAAGAATACAAAAAGTTAAATGAAGCCGGCATCGGCACCTATATTCTGTTCCAAGAGACTTACAACAAAGAAATGTATGAACGCCTTCATACCAGCGGTCCAAAGTCAGACTATGCCTATCACACAGAGGCAATGGATCGGGCCATGGAAGCGGGTATCGACGATGTAGGTTGCGGCGTTTTATTCGGCCTAAACTTATATAAATATGACTTCGTTGGCATGCTGATGCATGCACAGCATCTGGAAGACACCTTTGGATGTGGACCTCACACCATTAGTGTACCGCGAATCTGTCCCGCAGAAGATGTGGACCCCGATGAATTCGACAACGGTGTACCCGATGAAGTATTCAAGCGGATTGTAGCGCTTTTGCGAATTGCAGTTCCCTATACCGGCATTATCATGTCCACTAGAGAATCCATGAAAACCAGACGGGAATGTCTGGATGCCGGAGTTTCTCAAATCAGCGGTGGTAGCCGAACCAGTGTTGGTGGCTATGCAGGTCCTAAAGAAAAAGAAGATGAAAGCACAAAGCAATTCGATATCACCGATGAACGAACCTTGGCTGAAGTGGTGGACTGGCTTATTGATATGGGTCATGTACCAAGCTTCTGCACCGCTTGTTATCGGGAAGGTAGGACCGGCGACCGGTTCATGGCTTTGGTCAAATCCGGACAAATCGTAAACATTTGTCAGCCCAATGCGCTGATGACCCTCAAAGAATATTTAGAGGATTATGCCTCCCCTGAAACAAAAGCCAAAGGCGAGGCCATCATCGCAAAACGGATAGAAATGATCCCCAACGAAAAAGTAAGAGAAATCGTCAAAGAGCATATGGAAGATATGAACCAAGGTCGGAGGGACTTTAGATTTTGACAAGTTTGAATGAAACACCAAGGGCGAATCGCCTGCATATCGGAATTTTTGGTAAGCGTAACAGTGGCAAATCTTCCTTAATCAATGCATTAACGGGGCAAAATATTGCGCTCGTTTCCACCCATGCCGGAACCACCACGGACCCGGTGTACAAATCAATGGAGCTTCATCCCATCGGGCCTGTCGTGTTTATTGACACCGCGGGTTTTGACGATCAAGGTGATTTGGGTCAGCTTCGCGTGGAGAAAACCGTTGAAGTCATAAAGAAGACGGACGTGGCCATTTTGGTTTTTGACGCCGAGATGGTTGCCGACACGAGTAATCACCTTCAGTATGAGAAGGAATGGAACGAACGTCTGATAGCTGCTAAAATCCCGGTCATTTATGTCCTAAATAAAGTGGATGTCATGGCTGGAAATGAAACTGTTCTGGAACAAATTTGTAACAGGATTGAGGTGGATTTTGGTACACAACCAATCCGGGTCAGCGCAACAGAAAAAGAAGGCCTGACAGCAATCCGGACTATGCTTTCCTCTGCAGTTCCAGAATCAGTTCGAAGGGAACGGATTATCAATGATCTTGTGCGCCCCGGTGATGTGGTGATGCTGGTGATGCCTCAGGATATCCAAGCACCCAAAGGGCGATTGATACTACCCCAGGTCCAAACCATCCGAGAGCTATTGGACGGCAAATGCACTGTGGTTTGTGTCACCGCTGATGGAATGGAACAGGCCTTGCAAATCCTTCCTTCCCTTCCGGAATCATCTCTTAATGCAAATACCCGCCAAATTCCAGCCGTCATTATTACAGATTCTCAGTGCTTCGATTTAGTCTATAAAAATAAACCTGCAGGAACGATGCTAACCTCATTCTCGGTTTTATTGGCTGCCTCCAAAGGCGACTTGGACGAGCTTGTGGCTGGCGCTTCCGCAATCGATCGACTCACACCTAAATCCAGAGTACTCATTGCCGAAGCCTGCACCCATGCCCCTTTGAACGAAGACATCGGCAGAGAAAAGCTGCCCAGAATGCTACGCAAAAAAATGGATGAAAAATATGGAGAAGGCAGCGGTCAAATTCTTACAATTCAAATCGTCGCCGGAGTTGATTTCCCAAAAGATCTAAAGGGATACGACCTGATTATTCACTGTGGTGCCTGCATGTTCAATCGGAAGTATATGATGTCACGAATTTCACAGGCCCAGTTACAACAGGTTCCCATTACCAACTATGGTGTCGTGCTAGCGTACCTCACCGGAATTCTAGACAAAATCAACCTACCTAATGCTGATTAGCCTATAGCATGTGTGCATTTCCAATACCAGCACAACATCTTAAAATGTATATTTATGCAAAACAAAAGGCCACCGGTACAATAGTACCAATGGCCTTTTTATTCGACTATTTTGTGCCTATCCTTGAGATGTCGTTGTGATTCAGTCAGGGAACCTCGTTACAGTTTCCATTCTTTCAGGTCGGTATGGAGCAATTCGTGGGAATGATGTCCCAATGGTTTGCCCAGGTATTCTTCATAGGTCATTTGGACAGCTGCATTCTCGTGTGAGAATCTTACATGGGAAATTTTGTCCAATCCATATAGAATTTCGCCTCTGGCTTTGGCCATTTCTTTGCCACGAACAATTGGTTGTCCACCACCGCCCGAACATCCGCCTGTGCAAGCCATGATTTCGACGAAATCATACTCCGCTTTGCCGGATCTTATGGCTTCAACGAGTTTTCTGGTGTTGCCCAGCCCACTGGCCACCGCTACGCGTACCGGAATCGGTCCGTTTTCGGTGGGGATGTCAAAGGCTGCTTCTTTCCAACCGTCCATACCACGCACCGAGTGGAATGCATCTGCAGGTGGATTCTCTTTGGTTACAAGATAATATGCACTTCTGAGCGCTGCTTCCATAACTCCGCCTGTAACGCCGAAGATGACGGCTGCGCCCGATCCTTCTCCAAAAAAGTTATCAAATGGAATGTTGTTCAAATCATTAGGGTTGATGTAGTCTGCGGTAATCATTCGGGCAACTTCTCTTGTCGTCAATACTGCATCCACATCACTTCCATGACCGGCATCATTGACCGCATCTACAGCTCTCTCCCATTTCTTGGCTACGCAAGGCATAACCGAAACGGAATATACTTTGGAGGGATCTACACCAATCTTCTCAGCGACATAAGTTTTGATCATGGCGCCAAACATCTGCTGCGGGGATTTGCATGTGGACAGGTTATCGATCATGTCAGGATATTGTGTCTTGACGAATCGAACCCAACCAGGGCAACAGGACGTGAACATTGGTAGTTTGTTGTTTTCGGGATCGGTCATTCGTTTGATGAACTCCGAGCCTTCTTCCATGATGGTAAGGTCAGCAGTGAAGGCTGTGTCAAAGACGTAATCAACACCCATAATCTTAAGGGCGTCCACTAGCTTACCCAGGGATGCTTCCGAGGTGGGCAATCCAAGCATTTCATTCCAAGATGTTCGAATTGCAGGGGCAATCTGTGCGATGACAATTTTGTCCGGATCCGCAATGGCTTCGAAAACTTCTTCTAAGTCATTTCGTATATGAAGCGCTCCAACCGGGCAGTGAGTGATGCACTGTCCGCACAAGGTACAATCGGCATCACGGATATCTTTGTTTCCTCTTACGCCAACGGTGGTCCGGGTGCCGCTGCCGATGACATCCCAAACATGTAGGTCCTGAATCTTGTCGCAAACTTGTACGCAACGCATGCACTGAATGCACTTGGACGCTTCGCGAATCAGCGGAAAGCTACGGTCCCAATGGTTTTCTTCTACTGTGCTCGCATATGGCAGGTGGTCAATGCATAGGTTGTTTGCCAATGTCTGCAATTCGCAATTGCCTGAACGTACGCATGTTGCGCATTTGCAATCGTGGTTGGCCAAAATCAGTTCAACATTGGCTTTTCGGGCCATACGAACTCTGGGGCTATTGGAATGTACAATCATTCCTTCGGTTGCTTCTGTGTTGCAAGAGCTAGCCAGCTTGTTGATTCCATCAATTTCGACAACGCAGACACGGCATGCGCCAATGTCATTCAATCCTTTTACGTAGCAGAGATGCGGAATGTCGATTCCAGCTTTTGTGGCTGCCTGAAGTATCGTTGATCCTTTGGCAATAGATACTTTTCTGCCGTCAATAATTAAATTTACCATTTTAACTCTCTGCCTCCTCTTAACGAACCAAATCCGCTTTGATCACAACGTAAGCATCTTGAGGTTTCTTGTTCTGCTTCTTCAATAGACATTTCCATTTCGACTCCATCAAAGTCACAGACACGAACGTGGGAGTCTCGCAGTTTCAGTTCACTTCTACCGCAAGGTTTCTTGTCGTAAGGCAATGGGCTGGGAATGTCAACATCCAAAACGATTTCGTGGTGATATCCCAGGAAGTTGTCAATATTTGCTGCCGCTACTTTTCCGGCAGCGATGGCTTTGATAACTGTGGATGGGCCTGTTACGCAGTCTCCACCGGAGAAAACGCCTGGTTGTGTTGCAACAACCGTATCTGAACCCGCGTCGATGTTGCCCCACTTTTCGGGAACACCATACGTTACAAAGTGTTTCATATCAACAGCTTGTCCAATGGCAGAAATAATCAAGTCGCAATGTACCAGCGTAGGTTCTACACCCTTGGCATTTCTGGGTTTGGGTCTTCCGTCCGCACCTGCTTCACCAACGATTTGCTGCTGAACCATGATGCCTGCGACGGTATCGTTTTCGGATACAACTTCCACCGGTGCCAGAAGCTGCATCAATTCACAACCTTCTTCAATAGCGCCTTCTATTTCTTCTCTCAGTGCGGTCATATCTTCTTTACGACGTCTGTATAAAATGCTGACACGGCTTGCTCCAAGACGCTTGGCTGTTCTTGCCACGTCCATGGCTACGTTACCGCCGCCGATAATAACGACATTTTTGCCTTCAAATTCTGGCATATTGCCTTCGCCGATTCCTCGGAGCATGTCAACAGCCGGAATAACGCCAATGGCTTCTTCGTTGGGAATACCCATGGTTTTGTAGGTGTGGGCACCAATGGCGATATATGTTGCATCATAATTGTCTTTGATCTTTTTGATACCGTCTACGTCATCAATGTCATAACCCAACTTCACATCAACACCCAATGAAAGGATGGTATCGATGTCAGCTTCCAGTTTTTCTCTTGGCAAACGGTAGCTGGGAATTCCGTACAACAACATACCACCAAGTGTTTGACGTTTTTCGAAAACGGTGACTTTGTGTCCCATAATTGCCAGATAGTAAGCTGCTGTTAGTCCGCTAGGGCCTCCACCAATGATGGCAACTGTTTTGCCGGTGTCGTCCATCTTCGCAGGAGCAGGAACCTTACCGGCATGGTCTACTGCGAACCCTTTGATTGCACGGATGTGAATCGGTGAATCAATCAGCATTCTTCGGCACTGAGATTCACAGGGGTGCTCGCAAATCAATGCGCATACCGCCGGGAATGGGTTGTCTTTTCTGATGACTCGTACTGCATCAGCATATCTGCCTGCCAAAACCAATGCAATGTATCCTGGGACGTCAACTCTGGCTGGGCAAAGTCCCACACAAGGCACGGATTCTTTACCCTTATGCACAAACGGTGCACAGGTTCGGTTTGCAATGTGGGATTCGTAATCTTCACGAAATCCAATTAATCCTTTGAGTACCATGTTGGCCGCTTCGCTGCCGATGGCACAGTCAGAAGAATCTTTGATTGCCTGCGCTGTCTTTTCGATCAGCGGTAAAAGGTCTTTTCGTTGCTTGCCATTCAAGTCAAGCAATTCGTCCAGTAATGTTCCTAATTGTCCGAGTCCCATACGACAAGGGACGCACTTGCCGCAGGTTTGTGAATGACACAACTGTAAAAAAGCGGATGCCATATCCACAGGACATTGTCCCGGGGGGCTGGCCATCACTCTTCTTGCCAAGTCATTATAAAGCGACTCAACAGTTGCCTGGCTATTGTCTCGGACTTTGAGATCTAATCTGCCCATTTTCTCTCCTTCCAATGTAACGCACGTAGAATTACGTATGATTGTGAGAATTTTATCACATTATTGTTAATAAGTAAACAAAATCCAGCCCTACTTTGAATAGACGCAATAGTCTGAATTTTTGTTGAAATTCCAGCGGTTTTAAAACTTATAAGTACATATTTCACATGTACACAACTGGGTTGTCAGTGCCTTCTAATGTCTGATTATTTATAAAAAATGCATAGAATTTTATGAAAAGAAGCTGTCTCAATTGAGACAGCTTCTTTTAGTTAATGGTTGATGCTGGGTTTGGCTATTTGCAGATATTCGCTGCACAAGCTTTTAGTTCAGGAATTTTTGCTTCAGGATCCATGGCAGAGTTGGTCAGCAAGTTTGCTGGGCTGTCTGCGAAATGGAACGGCATGAAGATGACGCCTTTTTTGATATCCTCGGTGACTTTCGCTGCGACTTGTACTTGACCTCTTCGGCTTGATACGGTAACTGTATCGCCGTCGCAAATGTCAAATTTCGCTGCGTCGTCCGGATGAATTTCTACGAAGGACTTTCCTGCCAGTTTGTTGATGCCTTCACTCTTGCCGGTCATGGTCCTTGTATGGTACTGTGCCAACACTCTTCCGGTGGTCAGAATCAACGGATATTCTGCATCTGTGATTTCAGCGGATTCCTTGAAAGCTGCGGGCTTGAGCAGTGCTTTGTCGCCTCTGCTGAATTTGTCCACATGCAGGATTGGTGTGCCGGGATGGTTTGCATCCGTACATGGCCACTGCAGGGAGCCCAGGTCTTCCAGTCTTCCATAGGAGATGCCGCCATAAGCCGGAGTGCACTTGCTGATTTCTTCAAATACAGCAGCGGCTCCTGCATAATCGGCAGACAAACCAAGTTTTTTGAGAAGTGCTGCAAGGATTTCCAGGTCAGCCATAGCTTCGCCGGGGGCGTTGACCGCCTTGCGGACTCTCTGAACTCTTCTTTCGGTATTGACGAATGTTCCGTCTTTTTCTGCATAGCAGGATGCAGGCAGGACCACGTCAGCATGTTTGGCGGTTTCAGTCAGGAAAATATCCTGAACCACCAGGAATTCGCAATGTTCCAATGCTTCCTCAAGATGGGTAATGTCCGGATCCGACAGGGCAAGGTTTTCGCCCATGATGTACAGGAATCGGATTTCATCTTTGAGGACGGACTCCATGATTTCAAGCAAGGTTTTGCCCGGTTTATCGGACAGGTTGACACCCCAGAAATCGGAGAACTTCTTCACTGCTGCTGCATCGGCTACCTTTTGGTATCCGGGCAGGTCTCCGGGAAGACATCCCATGTCGCAAGCGCCTTGAACATTGTTCTGGCCTCGGAGGGGATTCACGCCACAGCCTTCTTTGCCCAGCTTGCCGCTGATCAGCGCCAGGTTGGAGATGCTCATGACGGCGTCTGTGCCGGTGGTGAATTGAGTCACACCCATTGCATAGTAGATTGGCGCTTTGGCTGCGGTGGCATAGATTCTTGCAGCTTTGCGTATGTCCTCTGCATCGATGCCACAGATGGCAGCAACTTTTTCGGGTGAGTAATCTTTGACAAATGCTTTTAGCTCGTCGATGCCTTCTGTTCTTGCTGCGATGTAAGCATCATCAGCCAGTCCTTCTTCCAAAATGACATTCATCATTCCGTTGAGGGCTGCAACGTTGGTACCCGGCTTGACTTGCAGGAATACTTCTGCATTTTTGGCAAGGGGAACTTTTCTTGGGTCGATGACAATCAACTTCGCTCCGCTTCTGACCGCTTGGCCGATTCGAGCAGCAATAACAGGATGTCCTTCTGCTGTGTTGGAACCGGTAATCAGAATGGCATCGGCATCCATGACCTCCATGATGGAGTTGGTCATGGCAGCTGCACCCAAGGTGGTAGCCAGGCCGGTAACGGTGGAGCTGTGGCACAAACGCGCACAATGATCCACATTGTTTGTGCCAATGCCGGCACGGAACAATTTTTGGAACAGATAGTTTTCTTCGTTGGTGACTCTGGCACTAGCCAGTCCCGCCAACGCATCTGCGCCGGATTCGGCCTTCATTTTTTTCATGGTGTCAGCAATCAAGTTCAATGCTTCATCCCAGGTTGCAGAGACCAAGTCGTTTCCTTTTCGGATCAAAGGTGTGGTCAAACGGTCAGGGTGATCGATGAAGTCATAGGCAAACTTGCCTTTGACGCACAGAATCCCTTCGTTGGATGCTCCAAAGGCCGGCATAATGCCAACGACTTTGTTGCCCTTAATCTGAAGATCTATCTGGCAACCTACACCACAGTAGGGGCAGGTTGTTGTAACTTTGTCTTTTTTGACTGGAACCGATTTGCGCTGGGTCACTTTCGCCTGCAATGCGCCGGTGGGGCACACGCTGATACAGTTTCCGCAGGAGATACAACCGGCATCTTCCAGTTTGCCTTCCAGAGCAGGTTTTACCACAGCGTTGAATCCTCTGTTTACAAGGCCCAATGCAGTGACACCGATAACTTCGTGGCACATACGTACACAAAGTTCGCAGTTGATGCACTTCTTGATGTCACGGATGACATAAGGATGGTCGTCTTCGCATTCCATTTCCATGAACTCTGGATTTCGGATCAGGTTCACGTTTTTCTCGCCTCCCAGACGTGCATTGCCTGCAGCACCAAACAAATTGGTGTACTCAATCAGCTTACATTCGAAGAAACTGCCGCAACCGCATTCCAGACATCTCTTTGCTTCTTCCATGGCTGTGGCTTCGTCAAATCCATGAACGATTTCTTTGAAGTTTCCTTTTCTTTCGTTGGCATTCAAATGAGGCATTGCGGCCTTAAACATTTTTTCTCTGTCCTCGAAAGTGTATTCGTTGATGCTTTCATCCACGTCTACGTAAGGAATCTCATACTTGATTTTTTCTCCGCGAAGGTATGCATCCATAACCACTGCTGCCTTGTTGGCATCTGCAATAGCCTCGATGGCGATGGAAATTTTGTCGTTTCCGCAGTCTCCACCGGCGAAAACGCCTTCCATGCTAGTCATGAAGGTGTCCGGATCGTATGCAATGCCCTTCTTTTTGGTTCTGGCAACTGCTGCATCAATGCTGGATTCCTCAACCGCCTGTCCAATGGCCAATAGGACCATATCAACCGGCAATGTTTCGGTTTTGCCTTCAACGGCTATTGGAGCTCTTCTGCCGGAAGCATCAGGTTCGCCCAACTCCATAATCTGAAGCAAAATTTCTTTTGCATGACCCTTGTCATCTGTTAGGATTTCAATGGGATTGGTCAGATTCTTGAAGATAACGCCTTCTTCTTCGCCTTCGATAATTTCGATTTCATCGGCAGGCATTTCTTTTTTGGTTCTTCTGTAAATGTTGTAAACTTTGGCTGCGCCTAGTCGGAGTGCTGTTCTGCAGCAGTCCATGGCAGTGTTACCGCCACCGACGATGGCTACATTCTTGCCTCTGATATCCGGAGCATTCTTGCCGATGACTTCCTGCAGGAAATCGATTCCTCCAATGACGCCGTCAGCATCTTCACCTTTGCAACCGGTGCCGGTGGAAATCCATGCACCGATGGCCACCAGGACCACATCGCTGCTCTTGCGGATTTCTTCAAAGGAAATGTCTCGGCCGACTTTGGTGTTGAATTTAATGTCTACGCCAAGTCGAGCAATGTTCTGAATTTCTTTGTCCAGCACTTCTTCCTTGGGAAGACGGTACTGTGGGATTCCGTAGCGAAGCATTCCACCACCATACGGCATTTGCTCGTACACGGTGACTGCGTGTCCCTTTTGTCTCAGGAAATATGCTGTGGAAATACCCATGGGACCTGCACCGATGATGGCGACCTTCTTTCCGGTGTCGGGTTCGCATTCCGGCAGCCAGGGATCTGCAGCATCAAAATCCGCTGCATATCTTTTGAGGTCCATGATGCCGATGGGCTCTTCAATTAAGCCACGTCTGCATTTGGTTTCGCAGGGGTGAGGGCAAACTCTGCCCAGCGCGCCGGGTAGAGGAATTTTGTCTTTGATTAGCATAAGCGCTTCTTGGTGCTGACCATTGGCAATCAAACCCACATAACCCTGACAGTCAGTGCCTGCAGGGCAATTGAGTGTACAGGGGGCTTTGCAGTCGCCTGTGTGATTGGTCATCAAAAGTTCCATGTTGGTTTTACGAGACTCTGCAATTCGGTCTGAATTGGTGGTGATTTCCATGTTAGGGGCAATTTCGGTAGCGCAGGCTTTAACCAGCTTGGGGTTGTTCGCCATTTCTACTACGCAGATGCCACAGGATCCGTAAATGGCCACTCTTTCATCGAAGCAGAGAGTCGGAATGAAAATGTCATTTTCTTGAGCGACGGCCAGGACGGTTTGTTTTGGCAATCCGAAACATTCCTTTCCATCTATCACTATTCTGATTTTGTCCATTGTTTCTCTCCTTACACTCTTAATACAGCATTGAACTTGCATGACTCTTCACACTTGCCACACTTGATGCAGGCTGTCTGGTCGATGACATGCTTTTCTTTGACTTTTCCTGCAATACAGTTTACCGGGCATTTTCTGGCGCAAAGGGTACAGCCGGTACATGCATCGGTAATGGTGAAAGTCAGCAGCGGTTTGCAGGAACGAGCTGTACATTTGTGGTTATCAATATGGTCTACATACTCGTTGTTAAAGTATTTGATGGTGGTCAGTACAGGGTTGGGCGCTGTTTGTCCCAATCCGCACATGGAGCCGTCTTTGATTTTGAGTGCCAGCTCAGCCAGCAATTCCATGTCGCCTTTTTTGCTTTCTCCGGCTGTGATCCGCTCAAGTATTTCAAGCATTCTCTTGGTGCCGATTCTGCAATAGGTACATTTTCCGCAGGATTCCTTGGCTGTAAAGTCTAGGAAGTATCTAGCCATGTCCACCATACAGGTATCTTCATCCATGACAATCATACCGCCAGATCCGACGATGGCTCCGGTTTTATTGATTTCTTCATAGTCTACCAAGGTGTCAATCAGTTCCATGGGGATACATCCACCAGAAGGTCCACCCATTTGGACGGCCTTGAATTTTTTGTTGTTTTTGATGCCGCCACCGATGTCAAATATGATTTGCTTTAGCGGGGTACCCATAGGCACTTCCACTAGGCCACCTTTTTTGATTTTTCCAGCCAGGGCGAATACTTTGGTCCCTTTGCTTTTTTCAGTACCAATGGCCGCAAACGCTGCGCCGCCATTGACGATGATCCAGGAAATGTTACCAAAGGTTTCAACGTTATTGATGTTTGTCGGGGCTTGCCAGTATCCCTTTTGGGCGGGGAAAGGTGGTTTCAGTCTGGGCATGCCACGTTCTCCTTCCAGAGAAGCAATCAGTGCAGTTTCTTCACCGCACACGAAAGCGCCGGCGCCTGCTTTGATTCGAATGTCAAAGTCAAAGCCGGATCCCAGAATATTTTTGCCCAGCAGGCCTTTTTCTCTGGCCTGAGCCATGGCAATCTCCAAACGGGTAATCGCCAATGGGTATTCAGCACGAACGTAGATGATTCCTTCGTTGGCACCGATGGCGTATCCGCCAATGAGCATGCCTTCAATAACGGAATGGGGATCGCCTTCCATGACCGCACGGTCCATGAACGCACCCGGGTCTCCTTCGTCAGCATTACATACCATGTATTTTTCGTCACCGGGATTCTGAGCTGCTGCATTCCACTTAAACCAAGTTGGGAAGCCTGCGCCACCACGGCCTCGAAGTCCGGAGACTTTGATTTCTTCAATGACTTGTTCAGGGGTCATAGTGGTCAATACTTTTTTGGTGGCTTCATATCCACCTGTGTTAATATATTCATCGATTACTTCCGGGTTGATCACGCCGCAGTTCCGAAGAACGATACGTGTCTGTCCCGCAATAAACTGAGCATCTTCATCGCTGATTAAGTTGGCTTCGTCAGGCTTACCACCTACCAGGTGCTTATTCACGATGTCTTCTGCCATATTTTCGTATACGTTTACATATCTGGCCGCTAGTTTGTCATTGTCATCATAGATGTCAACGATGGGCTCCAGATAGCAGGTGCCAATACAACCGGTCACGTCAACTTTTACGCCGGATATTCCTTTGGCGGCAATAAGCCTTTCAAATTCATCCGAGGTTTTTTTTGCGCCGGAAGCGATTCCACAGCTGCCTTGTCCAATCACAACTTTCATCTCTGTTCCTCCTACGCCTCTCTTTTTTGCATTTCTGCCAATATTTTTTTAGCGCTGTCTTTTGTTAGGTTTCCAAAAGTCTCTACGCCATCTTCACCTTGAATCATCATAACCGGGGCCAGGCTGCAGCAGCCAAGACAAGCTACGTTGTTCAATGTGAAAAGTCCATCTTCGGTGGTTTCGCCATCTCCAATATTCAAGTGCTCGCTGATGGCCTCTTCAATAATGTCTGCCCCATTTACATGGCAAGCGGTACCTTTGCACAGCAAAATCAGATTTTTGCCGATGGGCTCCATTCTGAATTGTGCATAGAAGGTAACTACTCCATAAATCTTGGCGGGCTTTACTTTGATGCGTTCAGCAATGTAATTGACGGCATCTACCGGAAT
This sequence comes from Anaerovoracaceae bacterium, assembly GCA_041752735.1. Classification (GTDB taxonomy): domain Bacteria; phylum Bacillota; class Clostridia; order Peptostreptococcales; family Anaerovoracaceae; genus UBA1422. Next base: position 19,667 of record JBGSVW010000044.1, read on the forward strand.
GTATCCATAGATGTCCTGGGTTTTTTGCAAAATGGTGATCAGGCTGCCCTTAACTTTGCCGTATTTCTCCAATACGGGTTCCAGTTCGCTGTAAGGGTTCTGATTACAACCACAATTGCATTCAGCTGCATTACATGTCATGCTTTTCTTCCTCCTGTTATACTCTTATACAACGGTAGCGGGGTTTCCCCGTTCCGTAAAAAAGCTTCGTCTGAATATCGAGACGGAAATTTGTCAAAAGTTCGTTCTGTCAATTGTGTGAAAAAATCCGCTTGTATTAGAGTCAAAAACGATTCTGACATTGGTAATTGTATCAGATTTTTTCTGATGTGTAAATGGAAAGTATTTATGTTAGAAATGTCTGTTTTTTAACGCTTACGGCTGTTTGAATCCTCTGTAAAGCGTGAATATTCAGATTATTTTTTGAACGATTTTGCCGTTCTCATACTTGTGAAAAAGTACTTGACATCTGCTATTATAGTGATATTATTATGATATCATAATTCAACTTTTTAAGGAGGTATATCAAATGATTGAATACACAAGCAAAGTGACTCACCGTGAACTCAAGGGGATTAATGGGTTTTTTATGTTATTTACCATCATCATACTGGAGGCACTACTTATTACACTTTTCTTCGTTGGCATTACCAATTACAATCTGCCTGTCGGATTGATTGGTGGTCTCTTCGGCTGGGGCATTGTGCCCTTCCTTTTTGCCGGATTTAAGGTAATTCATCCCAATGAAGCGGCAGTCTATACGGTCTTTGGTAACTACTCAGGCACCCTTTCAGAACCTGGGTTTTATTGGATCAACCCCTTCTCCGTTTCCATGAATCCTACAGCTCAACCCATGGCACTGGTCATGATGGAAACCGGTGAAAAGAAAAAAGGTGGCACCGAGAGTAAGCCAACCGTAAGCAAGAAAATTTCACTGAAAGCCACAACCCTGAACAACGAAAAGCAGAAGGTCAACGACAGTGACGGTAACCCCATTGAAATCGGTGTGGTTGTCATCTGGCGTGTGGTAAATCCAACGAAAGCTGCATTTGATGTGGATAACTACAAAACTTATGTTTCCATTCAATGTGACGCATCCATCCGAGAAATTGCAAGGCAGTATCCTTATGACATTTCCGAGCACGGCGATGAAAAATCCCTGCGTGGCAGCTCTCAGGAAGTAGCTGAAGAATTACAAAGGATCCTTCAGTCCCGCGCAGAAATGGCCGGTCTTGAGATTATGGAAGCAAAAATTACCCACCTGGCTTATGCTCCCGAAATCGCTGCTGCTATGCTTCAGCGTCAGCAAGCCACCGCCATCATTGCAGCCAGACAGAAAATCGTTGAAGGTGCTGTGGGCATGGTGGAAATGGCTCTTAAAAAATTGGCCGACAATGGAACTGTCAATTTAGACGAAGAGAGAAAGGCTGCCATGGTATCCAATCTATTGGTTGTGCTTTGCGGCAACAGGGATGCACAGCCCATCGTAAACAGCGGCAGCATCTATTAGGAGATTCGCTATGAGTGAAAAGGCCGAAACCCGTGACAAAAAGCAATTACTGCTGAGACTATCTCCGGAACTCTGGGAAAAAATCAACCAGTGGTCCGAGGAAGAATTCCGCTCGGTCAACGGCCAAATCGAGTATATGCTCTCGGAGGCCGTGAAGAAGAAGTATGGCAAGGGTCGCAAAACCAAGGACGCCGGTACGACTACATAATAAAAATTTTGAGTACTAAATACTATAGTCGTTTAGTGCACATCTAAGAAAAGGCTTACTCCTTGAAGAGTAAGCCTTTTTATTTTTTGCATAATAATTGTCTAAAACCATCAATGCACGCTCCAGCCACAAGTTAGTTAACATAAACTTAATGTAACTTTAACGAAATGGTGGTTTAGCCTGTTCGCGAATTCAAGTAAACTAACTTCGTACAGCTTGGATGACGCCAAGCTTCCCACGCATCAGCGAGGGAATCATACGGAGGCGTTCCCTTCATTACAAAGGTGGTTTGAATTGAATAAGGAACTGTTTATTAATGAAGTCTTACAAAACGAAGCAATAAATACGGTCTTTCAGCCTATCATTTCTCTAGAAAATGGGCAAGTTTTAGGATACGAAGCGCTGAGTCGGCTTTCAATCCCCACAAGCGGCATAACAACGGAAACGTTATTTCAAATTGCACACCAACAAAACCGACTTTGGGAATTGGAAAAACTATGCCGCGCAAAAGCACTTGAAAATGCATCATTACAATCCCTGCAAAGTATTCTCTTTTTAAACGTAGATGCGAGTACCCTCCACGATCCAAAATTTCGTTCGGGATTTACAGTTAAAAAATTGAGGGAATACGGAATAATTGCAAATCGCATTGTCATCGAGTTGACGGAGCAAAGAGCCATCATAGATATGGCCAGCTTTGTCTCCACTGTCCAACATTATCAAGCTCAAGGGTTCCAGATTGCTATCGACGATTTTGGTTCCGGTTATTCTGGGCTGAATCGTGTTTGCGAACTTAATCCGGGGTTTCTCAAGATAGATATGAATCTTATAAGGGACATCCACAAAGACCGGCTTAAGAGAGCTGCCGTAAGTTCTACCGTCGAATTTTGTCATAAATCCAGTATCCAAGTTATCGCAGAGGGGATTGAATGTGAAGAGGAGTTGAAAGCTGTTATTCAGCTGGGCGTCGACTTTGCTCAGGGGTACCATCTTTGTAGACCAAGTCCCGCTTTTTCGGTGCTTCGATCTGACTGTGTCCAACAGATTATTGATTTATCTCAACGGACACAATTGCATTATCAACGCTCTGTTTTCAGCAGCATTGGAGATTTGGGAACCAAAAGCCAGACTGCACAATATGATTCACCTTCTCTCCCTCTATTTGACTTGATGAAAAGCAACTCGGAGTTATCAGAGTATTTTGTTCTGAATGAGCAAGAACATATCTGTGGCATATTGCCCAGGCAGCACATTTTTGAAAAGTTTGGGGGTCAATATGGATTCATATTGAGCAAACGAATGAATGCAGGTGACATCATGGTCACTGACGTACTTACGGTTGATGAAAAAACCCCTGTTGAACAAGTATCCAAGATTGCCATGCAACGTACCCTGGACCGAGTCTACGACTCAATCGCAGTAACGAGGCAGGGTAAATACCTTTGCACCGTTTCTGTCAGGGAACTGCTTCTGATCTCGATTCATCTCCAGTTGCAGCGTGCAACAGATGTAAATCCACTCACTTGTTTACCGGGCAACCACGAAATCCAGAAGGTGATTGAGTCTGTTTTTCTAAACACCAATCCTTGGTCCATTATTTATCTTGATCTTGACAATTTCAAAGCATATAACGACGCTTTTGGGTTTCCCAACGGAGACTCCATGCTCAAGGCCTTGGCTGATTCGATGCGACATAATGTGAACGATGACGACTTTCTTGGGCATATCGGTGGAGATGATTTTGTAATCATCACGAGCTATCATGACGTCACACGGCTGTGCGAAAGCATCCAGCAAGAGTTTTTTAGAATGGCAGAACCACTTTATCCCAGCAAGGACTGGGAGAACGGGTTTTTTACTTCACAAGATCGAAATGGATTCAAACAGGATTTCCCACTTGCTTCCTTATCAATCGCAGTGGTAACCAACCGTATCACCACGCCAACAACCATAGACGCACTTTCTATTCTCATCGCTCAAACAAAAAAGGAATCAAAAATGCGCCAAGGTGGCGCAATTGTAATAAAGTGATTTAAGTGTTCTGCTGTAAAAATCTCTACTCTTGCTCACAACAGCATCGACGATTATATACTACCAATTAAATTCATCTGGTTGTATATACATATAAGTCTGCTCCCCACTGATTTTAAATCTCGTTCTACTGCAATCTTATGGCCATTGTTTGTCAAGTTGGGAAGTTCCATATTTAATATCTCAATAATCTTCCGCTTGAAAGCGGTCAGGCTGTTCCCCTTATAAACTGTTTCCCCCTCCTCCAGCCAGCTGGCATAGATTGGGATATCACGGATTAGTATTGGTATACGTGCAGCCAATGCTTCCAATACTACAATACCTTCCGTCTCTTCATGGGTTAAAAACAGGAATAAATCACTACCACAATACGCATCCTTAAGATGATTTTTATCCACGTAACCGGGGAAATGAAGATTTGGCGGGGCGTTTTCCAGTGCCAATCTGATTTTTTTTGGCACAATGCTTAAGTTGGTATGACCAAACCAATAAAATTGATATTGAGGCAATTGCCTAGCCAATTCCACAAAATCCATAATTCCTTTGCGCTCGATATAATGGCCGACCGAAATGACCATCTGTTGACCATCAGCGACATTGTATTTTTCACGAAACCGCCGTCGAGACACTGGATCTTTTTCAAAAAAACTTGTGTCTATTCCATTGGAAAGCACACGAATTGAGGGATGCAAACCATATTGATCCAGCAATCCTTTTGAATATTCAGTAGGCGTTATGATGACATCGCTGTTATTATAGCAATACGTAATCCACTTTTTGAACAGTGGCGCAAAGAAATTAGAGCCAATAAAGGAATTCTTGAAGTCCTCCATGGTTGTATGGGCATAGAAGATTACTTTCTTTCCTCTCATTTTCGCCCATTTACTGACAATCAGCGAATCCGGAAAAATCGTATTTAGATGAACCACGTCAAAATCATCTCTCAGATTAGTGGTATAAAACACGCGCTGTTCTTTCAACGTTGCTGCTTGATGACGTATTGCCTCGCCAACTCCACTTTTGCTAACAATTTTTAAGAGACCGGAATACAATAAAACTTTCATAAAATCTCCTACACGAATTGAGTCGTTAACTAAATAGTAACAGAATATACTGAAGCATAAATGCAAGTCCATAGGTATAGGCTGCAATCGCTATGGGCTTACCAAGCACAATGATGGTTGAGAATCTTAATAAAGTCATTTTCGTTGTGCCAGCCAAATAGCATAAGAAATCATCCGGTGCAATCGGCATGAAAATTGCCAGGGTGAAAAGTCTTGGGAACATTTTACTCTCCGCCCATTTCATATACTTCTTTTGCATTTTTTCACTGAATAACGCCAGAATAACTGGAGTACCTAAGTGTCTTGCAATTAGAAAAACAAGAATCGACCCGATACATATCCCAATATAATTGTATAAAAAGCCGGTCCATGGGCCGAAGATTAACACACCTGCAAGAAGTCCCAATCCGCCGGGAATAATGGGAAAAACAACCTGAATAGCCTGAAAAATTATGAAAACCACAAATGCCAAAATACCGAATCTTGCCAGAAACTCTTCCAATGCGGTTTGGGATGTAAACAAATGGGCATCAATCCCATACCCAATAAACCCAATGGTGATTGCTGCAAGAAACGCCATAGCAATATTTTTCGCTAGTTTAATTTTTTGTTTGTCTATCATATAATCACCTTGCGTATTCCATGAGTGGCGTACTTGGTAAGGAATGCTGCTTCCGATATATTTGGATTGCTTCCAGGTAAATTTCATCCACCTTCTTCGCAAACGTTCTGGATGAATACTCCATTCTTGCCATATTTATAGCATTGCTGCTTAATCTATGATATTCCTCTCCATTTTGTAAAATGAATCCTAGTCGATCACGGAACTGCTCAAATGACTCATACTGCCATCCGTTTTCCCCGTCATAGATTACGTTGTCCAGACATGAATCTTTTCTGCACAATGCTGGAAGACCATTTGCCAATGCTTCAAAATAGGTTAGTCCTTGAGTTTCACTGTTTGAAGCGCTCACAAAAACATCTCCAGCGTTATAATATTGATTCACTTTCTCATGGGGAATCATTCCAACAAAAATAACTCGATCTGCAATCCCAAGAATCTCAGTGCACTTTTCCAATTTCTGTCGGTGTGGACCATCGCCAACTATCAGCAACTTTAAATCGGAGCGATTCAATTTTGAAAAGTAATATATAATCTCTTCGATGTTTTTTTCTTTTGCCAAGCGTCCAACAGTAATCAATGTTTTTGTGGTGTCGCTAATTCCGATTTTATTTCTTAGGAAGTGTCTTTTTAATTGTTTTGTCGACTCCACGTTTCTGTTTATACGAATCCCGGTGGGTACTACTTTGATTTCTTTTGTAACCCCATATTCTTCAAGAAGTTTTCGTACTTTCTCTGTTGGTGCAATGACGCATGATGTGTGTTTTAACGTGGAGGTTGTAAAAAGCGATGCCATGTTTTTACCCCATTTTTCAACTGGAGAAAAATAGTGAGTATAGTTTTCATATACGGTATGGTAGGTGTGCACAATCGGTATATGAAGCCGCTTTGAAATATATCGAGCTAATAGGAATGTGCTAAACTCACTTTGAGAATGAATCACATCTGGACTCCATCGGATGATTTCTTTAATGTATTTATTTGCTACTGGAATTGCGACCCTTGCCTTGGGATAAATTATTCCTGCTCCAAAGGAGCCAATCGATATAACACCGTCCTTTTCAAAGGATTGTTGTGCATTGGACAACGTGAGTAATTTTACTTCATGACCGAGCTTGCTCAATTCTTCTTTTAAATTGTTTACAGAAATCACTACGCCGTTAATTGCTGGTAGATTCCATTCGGTTGTGATTAATATTTTCATTGAAGCACCTTTATTATATTTGTAAAACAAGAAGTCCAGTCATGCCCCCAATTAGAGCACCCACCAAGACATCAGTAGGATAATGGACTCCTAAATAAATTCGGGATAAGCCCACTAACCCAGAAATACCCATGAGGAGAGGAAGTAGCTCTGGGAAAAGTGAGCATAAGGAGATTGCCACAGTCACAGTTGCTGCCGTGTGGCCGGAGGGAAACGAATAGTCGTGGAGATTAATCTTGAATTGGTGTACTTGTGTTAACGCGTCATAAGGTCGAGGTCTTTCAGTTAGCCGTTTGATAATATGTATTAAGCTGTGGCTAATCGCCAGCCCTATGGCAGTTTGAACGCCAAGGTTATTCCACCAGCTTAGTTCGGGTTGAAAATCTATGATTAATATCGACAAAGTGCATATCACCGTGGATTGTGTACTACCCAGGTTTGTAACCCATGGAAATAGCCGATCCAATAATGAGCATTTAATACGATCGTGTACCATCCAGAAAAACATCTGATCCCAGTATAAAAACAATTCAAAGGTTTTATTCATATTGCATCCTTTCTAAATATCATCTTGCAAGTTCAGTATATCCTCTTATTGTTAAGTACATGTTATCAACGTGGAAAAGTTGTGTTAATTGTTGGCGTCATGGGTGATGTCTTTTGCTCTATTAATGAAGAAAGCAATAAATTACGCTACTATTTAACGAAATCTTAACCTCCTATTAACAATTCTTTGATTTCAACATCCCAATATAAAAAGTAGACTATGTTCACAGTTGGTCATAAGACCAGCTAATTATGAAAGGGAAAATACAATATGTATGGTGTAATTGATATAGGTTCCAACACAATGCGATTATCTATCTATAAGCGGAACGAACAGGATCTAACATTGATGTTTCATAAGAAAAATGCCGCAGGGCTTGCTGGTTACATAGATGCCAAAGGTTGTCTCACAGATGATGGAATTAACAAAGCGGTGGATGTCCTTCAAGGTTTTTCTCAACTAATCGAAAACATTGGGCTGAAGAATGTCTATGCTTTTGCGACAGCCTCTCTACGCAACGTTGCAAATTCAGTGTCGGCAACCCACGAGATTTCTTCCAAGTCCGGTATTGAGATAGAAGTTCTTTCAGGAGAGCAGGAAGGCATCTATGATTTTATTGGGGCGACCCGGTATATGTCATTAGACCAAGGGCTCATGGTTGATATTGGCGGAGGTAGTACAGAATTGGTTTCGTATTATGAGGGGAAAACCAACCGTGCCCTATCTCTTCCAATTGGATCATTAAATCTATATCTGAAACATGTCAATGATATCCTCCCATCTCGGTCAGAGTTGGCGAACATCACTCAAAATGTTGAAAATCAATTGGATATGGTCCATCTATCCCAACCACATTCAATCATCTGTGGCATAGGTGGCACCGTACGCAACCTCTGCAAATTAAACAATCAGGTTTTCCGATTGAATCCATCCAACCGGACGATCAACACTGAAAATTTGAGAACACTATTGATTGGTTTTTCCGAAGACAGGAAGCTGGCGCAGCGCAATATTATCAAAGTGGCTCCGGATCGTATCCATACCATGATTCCCGGCATGGTGATTCTTGACAGAATAGCCGACAGAATCGGTTGTGAATCGATTCATGTCAGCGAACAAGGCATTCGCGAGGGATATCTTTACTACAAACTCTTTAACGGAGGGAAATAACCCGATGAAAGATACATTAACGGAAGTTAGGGCAAAGACGGTCAACCCACTCATCCCTTATACCCAGAACAGAGAACTATCCTGGCTCAAGTTCAATGAACGCGTATTAGAAGAAGCCGCGGATCCGGATGTGCCTCTCCTGGAGCGGCTCAAGTTTATTTCTATCTTCACCAGTAACCTTGATGAGTTTTTTATGATCCGTGTTGGAAGTCTGTTTGATCTCTCTTTGATGGATTTCAAGAATCGAGACGCCAGGTCAAACATGACTCCCAAAGAGCAGCTAGATGCAATCTATTCAGCCACAGCGCCTCTATATCAGAAAAAGACCTCTGTCTACACGAGCATCAAAGAGGGCGTGAAGCATTTCGGAATCTACCCCTTGGATTATAACGAACTTGAAAAATCCGAGGTTAAATATATTAAAGAATACTATTTCCAAGAAATCGAACCCATCTTATCTCCCCAGATTGTTGACAGTCACCATCCCTTTCCTTTCATTGCGAATAAATCACTCTCTATTCTTTATTTGTTAAAATTCAAAGGACGCACAACCCTTGGCGTGTTGCCGATCCCTACCTCCCTGCCTCAGGTGGTATTCCTTCCCGGGTCAGAAATTCGCTATATTCGCACCGAAAAAATCCTTTTCGAGTTTGGGGAGAATGTTTTTAAAAAGTGTGAAATCCTTGAGAAAAATATAATTTGTATCACAAGAAATGCTGACATCAGTCCGGATGATGAGGCTTACATAGAAATCGATGATTTTCGAAGTAAAATGAAGAAGCTACTGCTCAAAAGACGTCGTTTATCTGTGGTTCGCCTTGAGGCCAACTATCCAATGAGCAAAGAATTCCTGTCCGCAGTTTGTAATGAATATGAAATTGAAGAAAATCAAACTTTTGTTTCAGATAGTCCTCTAAAGATGGAATATATCTTTGATCTTTTTTCTCGCATTAGTCCTGCACAGCAACGACTATTGGCGTATACTTCCTACACTGCAGTTCCATCCCAAGGCATTGATCAAAGCCAAAGTATCCTTCGTCAAGTCAAGAGGAAGGATGTGCTGACCTATTATCCTTTCGAAAGCATGGATTGTTTTTTGATGATGATGAAAGAAGCTGCCTCAGATCCCAATGTAATCTCAATCAAAATTACTATCTATCGATTGTCAAGAAATGCGAAACTTGTGGACTATCTTTGCTATGCCGCAGAAAATGGCAAGGATGTCACTGTAGTATTGGAACTACGTGCACGCTTCGACGAACAGAACAACATCGATTGGTCTGAGAAGCTTGAAGAGTCAGGTTGTAAAATCTTATATGGCCTAGATTCTTGCAAAGTACACTCAAAAATCTGCTTAATAACATTAAAAGAAAGAAGTGGATTTAGTTACATCACTCAGGTTGGTACTGGGAATTATAATGAAAAAACAGCAGAACTCTACACTGATCTCTCCTTGATAACCGCAGATCTGGAGATTGGACAGGATGCTGCCACTTTTTTTAAGAATATATCCATTGGGAATACAGAAGGCAAATACAATGTTTTAATGGTGGCGCCATTTACTTTCAAGGCGCAGCTTATGGCGTTAATGGATGAAGAAATCAGCAAGGGCTTGAACGGTTACATTTCCATTAAGATTAACTCTTTAACCGACATCGATTTCATTCATAAATTAGCAGAAGCGTCTAGGGCCGGCGTACAGGTTAAACTAATTATTCGCGGGATTTGCTGCCTATTGCCGGGGATTCCCGGCGAAACGGAAAACATCACAATCATAAGTATTGTGGGCAGATTTCTTGAGCACTCCAGAATTTATTCCTTTGGGAAGGGTTCTGATCAGAAAATATACATCTCATCAGCAGACTTGATGACTCGCAATACAGAACGCCGATTAGAGGTTGCTTGTCCAATCCTGAATCATCAGCTGAAGGAACGAATTAATCGTATGCTGAATCTACTATGGCAGGATAACGTTAAGGCCAGGCGCCTTCAGCCCGACGGGTCTTACCAAAAAATCGAACCTGGCACACATATGGTGGACAGTCAGCAAACATCCATTGAAGGGTATTGCTGCCCTTTACCTATACATGATACCACATCGAAACTCTTGTCAGATCGGGTTCAGAAGTTCCTGGTTCGGTTTGGCCTATAATTTCTAAGTGAATGTGATGCGCGAGTATATTACACATTATATTGGTTTTTATTAATCTCATTTTGAATCAAGTTGATTGTTTGTTCTCGAATCCCAACACTACTCGCTATGTCTTGCCACTGTTTTGCAACGGTGGCAACGTTGTTAATGATCTTTTTACACTTAGGCGCTTTCATATCCATTTTTTCGCCACACGTAATTAAATCTTCAATGGAGATGTGTGACATTTTGCCGTTTATTGTCATTTGATGCGCTTTCAGCCATCTGTTCTGTGGATTACTTGCAAATGTGACATCATATGCCGGCGACAATGACCAAAACCCTTCTCTGTTCATTAAAAAAGAGATGTTTTTTACATGGTCATCCTGATTGACCGCAAGTACATTGAAAACCATTCTTCTATACAACTGTTCAATGTCGCTACTTGGTAGCCCCAATTTCCTTGCAGTTAAAGCTGCCATTTCATAGCTGCATAAACCTGGCTCATTATAATCAATATGCAATAACGCACCCAATGACTGCATATGTAATTTATCGCCATTCACTCTGTCAAATCGCTTTGTTATAAAATGATTCCGCCCGCCTTCTGATATGATTCCACACTCATTCATGGTAAGGCCTGCTTGTAGTGACATTTTATAATACGCATACTCAATGAGTGTATATTCTGGAACGTCTTGGGAATTATGGTCTCCGTTTTTTGAGACTCCATCAAATTTCACTAGCCAATAATCAAAATTTTTATCTAGGTCAACCTGCCCAGAACGGAGTTCGCCTGTTTTTTCATTGTACGCAACGACAGCCTTTGCTCTTGCTCCTCCGGCTGATGTCCCGAGCTGTAAGAGTTGAGCATAATTAACGTCATTTTCTGCTGACAAAACAACATCCATCTTTTCTTCTAATATCGCTGATGCAAAATCGGATATCCTTTGCAAGCTGATTTGTTCATCAATATCTGTGTTTTTGTTGATCACAGGTTCGTATTCTAGTGCACCCATCCCGCGTTTACCAGTATAGCATAATCGCTCTACCACATTAAAAGAGTCAGAGGTTCTACCCTGGGAAGCAAGCCACTGGTTAATAACGGCATTACCAAAATTATCTGGTAATGAGTCTGCCATCAAACCCGGAACACCTCTAAACGATGATTTTGCTAATTCAGGGAACTCATATACTCTGCTTGATAAAGGCATCATGATTGGCGCGACATTAATACCATGGCTAAGAAAGTCTTTCATATATTCAAAGGATACACATCCTGTATTCTCGTTTAAATGAAAAACACCTACTGGCGTCCCCCAGAGTTTCACAGTTGCGGTCGTTGTCATTTCGATTCATCCCCCCATTTAAAGGTTTTTTTCGAGGCTTTGAGTTCTTTTTTACTTGTACGCTTTCTCTGTGGTTTGGCGGATTTCCCTTTCAAGTAATAAGAAGGTCTATCTGTTGGGTCTGGTGTGAGTAGGTCAAGATTTGAATCTAAATCAAGAGCCATAAGCACTTTTATTAGTGTGCTAAGCTGTACATCCTCTCCATTTTCCAGGTTCGTTATGCTTCGTCTAGAAATACCTGCTTTATCGGCTAGGTCTTGCTGGGATAGCGGATAGTCAATTCTATATGCTTTCAGTCTTGACGCAATTTCTTCTATCGCAGCAATAGAAGACAAATATTTACCCATTATTCCACCTCATTTCATTTAGGATTACGCCACAAAACCATTATAGCTTACAATTTATTAAAGTGCAACATATTACTCATTATATTCATAATTTACATTTAACGAGCAATATGTTGCGCTTTGTTTATACTATTTCCTTGATATGTGCATACTAATTTCTCCGGCGGACTCCCATATGCTTAAATCACCGGATGTAACGCCTTCATGGTTTAGCTTTCCTTCTGCTCCACTATCCGCACCAGGTCGCTGAATACACCGTAGGCGGTTTGCAAGATTTCAGGATCTTCTTCGATGATGGTCAATTTGCCCATGAGGTCCGTCGTAATGGACAAGATGGAAGAAGTGCCGTTGATGGTGGCATACAAGTGAGTCAATGGGATAAGCTCAGGCGACACCCGTCCGTATACTTTGCCATGCTCCCGCCAGCCTTTACAAACCAGCTTGATTTTACAGCCTTTCGCCGCTGCATCCTCGATGTCTTTGTACGTAATATCTTCAATGCCCTTTCGGTCAATCTGGTCCGGTGTGATGTCTGCATCCATCAGCACATTAAGCAATGCGGTAATCTTTCCGGCGGAGTCAAACCCTTCAGTATCCATGGCGGGATCCGCCTCCACAAACCCTAATTCTCTGCCCTTTTCCATGATTTGATCCATGGGTATTCCTTTTTCCATCTCTTCTAAAATGAAATTTGTTGTGCTGTTTAGGATGCCGGACACTTCCGTCACCGTGGAAAATTTCAGTGTGTCATGGACAAGGTTGAATACAGGCGTTCCATCCATTACAGTGGTCTCGTAGAAAAAAGCACAGCCCTTTTGCTTCGCCAAATCGGCCAAACGTTTATAGGCATGGGCGATGGGCCCTTTATTGGCGGTAATGACATCTTTGCCTCTGTTCAAGGCCGCTTCAATATGGCTGATGGCTGGCTGTCCTGTCATGATGTTCAGCGGTGTCAATTCAATTAAAATATCATAGTCGGCATTGACTGCCACATCAAGGGCAGTATCCGTTGACGATCCTAGCAAGTCACCTTTGGACTTAGTCACGATGGATACAAATTCAAAGGATGTATCATATGCCTCCGCCAACACATCGGCTTTGTCTTCCAATAGGCTTTTGAATGCCTTGCCTGCGTTGCCGTATCCCAGCATGGCCAGTTTGATTGTTTGCATATTTACTCCTCTCCAGTGTTCAGGTTCTTGCCTTTCGCCATAGTCGGTTTAGACAAATTTTATTGCTTATATTATATCATTTTTTTATCTGTTTTGGCACGAACGCAAAAAAACTCCCTGCTGATTAGCAGGGAGTTTTAAATGTATTTGGTTATGATTTGGTTATGATTTGGCTACCAATGCATTGTTTAGATTACATGCATTCTTTCAGTGTCTCTTCGAAGATGTCCAGTCCGGCTGCCAGTTGCGCGTCGGTGACACACAGGGGGCAAAGGAAACGGATGACGTTTCCGGGACCAGCTGCTTCCAAAAGGAGACCCTTTTGGACGGCTTTGTTGACGATGTCTGTAACAATCTTGGCGTTGGGTTCTTTTGTGGCCTTGCTTGTAACGAATTCAACACCCATCATAGCACCGGTTCCTCTGACATTGCCGACGACTTCATATTTTGCTTCCCATTCGCCGAATCTCTTCATGCAAACGTCAGCGATTTTTCTGGCTTTTGCAGGATAATCTTCCTTCAGCATAACGTCCAGAACGGCCATACCGGCAGCACAGGCAACCGGGTTTCCGCAATAAGTTCCGCCGATGGTTCCAGGAGTAACTTTGTCCATCAACTCAGCACTTGCAGTCAAAGCAGAAATGGGCAGTCCACCAGCAATGGATTTTGCTGTGGTCATGATGTCTGGCTCGCAACCGGCTTCTTTGTAATATACGGAAGCGAACAATCTACCGGAACGGGACCAACCGGTCTGTACTTCATCGGCAATCATGACGATGCCATGCTTGTCGCAAATGGCTCTCAGGGCTTTGACCCAATCAAGGGGAGCAGGGATGAATCCACCTTCGCCCTGGACAGGTTCAAATACGATTCCTGCAACGGTATCTGCACCGACGCTGGCAATGGTTTTTTCAAGGTTTTCGATGTAATATTTCACTGCGGCAGCTTCGTCCATGCCTTCCGGCGCACGATAAAGCTGTGGGAACTCAGCTCTGATGATGCCATCAGCCAAAGGTTCCATATCGATGCAGTAGTTTCTGTTTGCAGTCATGGTCATTGTCAATACGGTTCTTCCGTGGAATGCACCTGTAAAAACAATGATGTTGGGTCTTTTTGTAATGTTTCTGGCAATTTTGACTGCGTTTTCATCAGCTTCTGCGCCGCTGTTGACGAACATGGTTTTTTTCTTGTCGCCACGGACAGGAACCACTTCGTTCATTTTTTCTGCAAATTCGATGTAACGTTCGTGGGTAGTAATGTTCATCATTGCATGGAAATATTTATCCATTTGCGCTTTGGCAGCTTCGATGAGCACGGGATGGCTGTAGCCGATATTCAGTACGCCAACGCCACCAACCCAGTCCAGCAACACGTTGCCGTCTACGTCTTCGAACATTGCGCCTTCACCTCTGGAAATAACACAGGGGTAAATGCTTCTGATTGCATTGGGCATGCACTCTGTTCTTCTCTTCAGGACTTCTTGAGCCTTAGGACCTGGCAGAGTCATGGTTACTTTGGGTAATGCGTCTCTTAACATGATAGAACCTCCATTAAACAGTTTGTAATTAAAGTAATTTTTTATTTATATCCAGCTCAGCGAGCTTTCGATACAGTGTGGCGCGGGAAAGACCTAATTCTTTGGCAACGGTTTCTTTTGCGTCGCCTCCCCCGGTATGTTTTCTGAATTTCTTCAGGATGACTTCCCGCTCAAACTCCTTGACCTGATCCGCAAGGGTCAGAGAACTTTCCAACGTCTTTGGAAGGGACTCCTCAGCCTTTTTCAACCGCATGGGCACATCGTCCAAACCAATGATTTCGCCAAATGCCATATTGGTACTATACTCAACGGCATTTTCCAATTCACGCACATTGCCGGGCCATTCATAATTCATGTATAAATCCCGTACTTCCTGGGTGAATCCTTTGAGTCTGCGGTTCATATATGTATTATATTTCCGAAGGAAATGATCCATGAACAGATCGATATCTTCTTTCCTCTCTCGAAGGGGTGGGATGTCGATTGGAATGACACTGAGTCGGTAGTATAAATCCTCCCGGAATGTGCCTTCCTTAATCATATCTTCAAGATGCCGGTTGGTTGCCGCAATGACACGCACATTCACCTGAATGGACTTGTTGCCCCCTACCCGTTCAAACTTCATATTCTGAAGCACGTGTAGAATTTTGACCTGCAAATGGGCCGGCATGTCGCCGATTTCATCCAGGAAAATAGTCCCGTTGTTGGCCATTTCGAATTTGCCGATTTTTCCTTTTTCGGAAGCGCCTGTGAATGCTCCTTTTTCGTATCCGAAAAGTTCGCTTTCAAGAAGGTTTTCGGGGATTGCTCCACAGTTGACCGTCACAAATGGCTGGCCGTTACGGGTTCCCGAGTAGTGTATGGCTTTGGCAAACATCTCTTTGCCGGTGCCGCTTTCGCCGGTAATCAATACCGTTGAGTCGCCACGGGCGGTGATGACTGCCTGATTTTTTGCTCTGGAGATGGCTTCGCTGCGTCCGATGATGTCATCAAATGTATTTTTGATATTTCCTACATTCATATGGTAGGCAAGCTTTTGGGCTTCCACAAAGTCTCTGAAAGAGATGACCACTCCCTCGATTTCTGATCCTGAGTAGAAGGGTTTTGCTGTAACGATCAGATGGAGCTCGCCTCTGTATATTTCTTCTCTTTCTGTGTAGCCCTTGCCCGTATTGAAAATATCCAACGCCGGGGAGCTAATCATGTATCGGTTGATGTGTTTCCCGATGATTTCTTTGCTGGTAGTCTTGAGCAGACCAGCTGCCACTTCATTGCAGTGGCGAATATAGCCTTGCTTGTCGATGGCAAAGATTCCTTCGTGGGCGGTTTCAAGCACGGTCATCATTTCGTTTCGAGACATTTCAGCAACCAGAAGGTCTTCTTGCTGCGCTGCCTTGGCGGCCAACAAATCTGCCATTTTTTCGACGAATGTCACCATACTTCGGTCTTTATCCAATAAAATAGCCCGCTGCTCTTCATTAAAAGCAACCAGGCCAATAATGCCAATGGTTTCTCCATTATGCTTTATGGGTGTGCATATCTCAGCCAACTCACCAACGGTCATGGCTTTTGCACGGGGATCATCGTAATATTTATCACTGCGGGCATCAGCTACCGACTGAGTCAGCCCACTTCGAAGTACACGGGCATAGAGAAAATTGCCATCCAGTTTGCCGGCCTCTTCCTTTTGTCCTATCATGGAAGAATAGTATCCGGTTCCGCCGACAATGGTTAGGGTATCGTCAACAATCTCAACTTCAACGCCCACGGCAATGCTAATGGCTTCCGCCACCTGCTGCACCCCGGTCGAAACGTCTCTCAATAGCGACATAATTTCTCCTGTCTCGTTGCCAAGTCTTCGACCTCATTATAGCATTGCCATTCTCAATTATGCAATTCTTTTCGTTAGAAATTTAACTGATTAAATTTTCTTAATATTCAGTCTCAGTTTTGATAACACCGGTTTTCTCTCCGTCCGCAATGGTGGCTCCCAGGTTAACGGCTTCTTTTTCAAGGGAAAGCAGGATGTTATTCAATGCTGTGATTCGCTCCGCGGATAGTTTTTTGCCAACCAACAGCTTGGACTGATACAAAACGCTTTCCATATCTTTGTGCACTTCTTCCATCCGCTTGGCCAGTTCTTCCACCTGCTGATTGTCCAGTGCATCCGTTGCAATGCCCTCTGCGCTGACCAATTCCCCGGTTTCTAGTTCATAGGAAACATAGTCCCGTATAATGGTGGTATCATAGCCAAAGGTCTCTTTGATCTTGTTGGCGAAAGTGACTTTTGCTTCTTCTTCCCCGTGTACAAGGAAAATCTCTTTGGGCTTTCCTTTGAATCCACCCAACCAGTCCAATAGTCCGGCTTGATCTGCATGACCTGAAAAACCTTCCAGATTATAGATTTCTGCATTCACATGGATTGTCTCACCAAACAGCTTCACCTCTTTTAGCCCATCTAAAATGGCTCTTCCCAAGGTGCCCTCTGCCTGGTATCCAACAAAGACGATGCTGGACTTGGCATCCCATAAATTATGCTTCAAGTGATGCCGGATTCTTCCTGCATCGCACATTCCACTTGCTGAAATAACCACTTTTGGTGTGCGGTCAAAATTCAACGCTTTAGATTCTTCGCTGGTACGGGTGAATTTAAGGTTTTTAAAATCCAAAGGCATATCACCCTTGAGAATATAATCCTTCGTTTCTTCGTCGAATACCTGCGCATTCCGCTTGAACACTTCCGTAGCCGTAGTAGCCATGGGGCTATCCACATAGATCATCAGTTTGTCCAGATCGGATTTGTACTTTGTACCCTGTTCATAGAAGCGGTTAAACTCAAAGAGCAACTCTTGTGTTCTGCCCACTGCAAATGCTGGGATTACAACAGTTCCACCCCTTCGGGTTGTCTTGACCACAATATCAAGAAGCTGGTCGATGCTGGTGGCGTTTGCCGGGTGAAGGCGGTTGCCATAGGTGGATTCCAGTATCAGATAGTCCGCACTTTTTATGTGGGTCGGATCCCGCAAAATTGGTCGGTTTGTCACGCCCAGATCTCCTGAGTAAACAAGCTTCGATGATTTGCCATCCTCTTCCATCCAAATTTCGGTGATGGCAGACCCTAAGATGTGACCGGCGTCGTTGTAGACGATCTTAATGTGGCCGTTGATTTCAATCAGTTGATCATATAGCACCGGGGAAACCAGTTTTAAGGCTTCCTCCGCGTCTTTGGTTGTATAAAGGGGTTCTACCGGATCCACCCCTGCACGTAAATTTTTGCGGTTTTGCCATTCTGCTTCTTTTTCATGAATGTACGCGCTATCCTTGAGCATTACCTCAAGCAAATCCGCCGTGGCATCGGTACAATATATTTTGCCTCGAAATCCCCTTTTGACCAACAAGGGCAATCTGCCACAATGGTCGATATGGGCATGGCTCAACAGCACAAATTCGATTTGGTCCACCTGAAATGGGAAGGGCATTAAGTTTTGCTTTTCTTGCTCTTTTCCCCCTTGGAATTGTCCGCAATCCAGTAAGAATTGGTGGGTTCCGGTGGTTATCCAATGGCAAGAGCCGGTGACACCGGTTGCTGCTCCACAAAATTGTATATTCATACTTGTCCTCCTTCTTGGAAAAGCGCAGTAGACAAATACCGTTCTCCGGTATCCGGCAAGACGGTTACAATATTTTTACCTTGGTATTCCGGTCGTTGGGCCAATTGAAGTGCTGCATATACCGCAGCACCGGAAGAAATTCCGGCTAGAATTCCTTCTTTTTTGCCAAGCATTTTGGCGGTCTCAATGGCTTGCTCCCCTTTTACACGGATAATCTCGTCATATATTTTTGTATCCAGAACAGCTGGGACAAACCCTGCACCAATTCCCTGTATGGGGTGAGGTCCGGGATTTTCTCCCGAAAGTACCGCAGAGGCGTCAGGTTCCACAGCAACAATACGGACTGATGGATTTTTTGTTTTCAGATATCTTCCCACTCCGGTGATGGTTCCCCCGGTGCCTACCCCTGCTACAAAAATATCCACCTTGCCGGAAAGGGCTTCCCAAATTTCCGGTCCGGTGGTATCAAAATGTGCTTGTGGGTTGGCGGGATTATCAAACTGCCCAGGGATGTATGAATTAGGTGTGGTTTCTGCCAGTTCTTTAGCCCTTGCAATGGCGCCATTCATTCCTAAGGACCCCTGTGTAAGAACAAGCTCCGCTCCAAAAGCCTTCAGCAATTTCCTACGTTCTTCCGACATGCTCTCAGGCATGGTCAGTATTGTACGGTATCCTTTTGCAGCGGCTACCATGGCCAACCCAATTCCCGTGTTTCCGCTGGTGGGTTCAATGATGACACTGCCGGGACCCAAAAGTCCCCGTGCTTCTGCATCTTCAATCATGGCTTTGGCAATACGGCTTTTAATACTTCCTCCCGGATTTGCGCTTTCCAATTTTACATAAATCTTGGCTTCCGCGGTGGAATCCGATTGGATGTTGGACAACGCCAAAAGCGGTGTGTCTCCAATCACATTATCGATGCGATACCTCATGTTTTCCCTCCAGACTGTAAATACTTATGACATTAATATACCACATCATAGGCTGGAAAAACATATGATTTACATCTTATTCGGTATATGCCGCATCGCAATATACACAGTTGTACTGACGTTTTTCCCTGTCGGTCAGCTTGAAGGCGTGGACGATTTCCTGCTCCACAGTAGTGATACATCGAGGATTTTTGCAGCGTACCACGCCAGTCAATGTTTCCGGCAGCTCTAAATGCTTCTTTTTGGTCAATTGACCGTCCTGAATCATATTCACTGTGATGTCTGGATCAATGAATCCTAACACGTCCAAATTTAATTCAATTTTCTCATCAATTTTAATGATGTCTTTCTTCCCGCACTTATTGCTTTGGGCATTCTGGACAATAGCGACGCTGCAAGTCAGTTTTTCAAGGTGCAGCAGCCGATAAATTTCCATACTTTTTCCCGCCGGGATATGGTCGATCACAATACCTGTGGTAACACCGTCTACATTCATGAGTTTCCCTCCTTTGTTAAATTGAGCAAGGTGAGGATGAGCGCCATCCGGATGTATTTTCCGCAAAGGGCCTGTGTGAAATAGCACGCCCGTGGATCATCATCCACCTCAATGGATATTTCGTTCACCCGAGGCAGCGGGTGTAGAATAATCAAATCTTTCTTCGCCGGTTTTAGTTTGTTCATATCCAGAATGTAGCTGTCCTTTAAACGAATGTAATCCTGCTCGTTGAAAAATCGTTCCTTCTGAACTCTCGTCATATATAGGATGTCCAATTCTCCCATGACTTGTTCCATGTGTTCCACCTGTTTCCATTCCACTCCGGCAGCAGCCAGCAAATCTCGAATGTATGCGGGAACCCGAAGCTCTTCAGGAGATATGAGGATGAACTTGTTTCCCGGGTACCGTAGCATTGCTTCAATTAGAGAGTGAACGGTTCGGCCAAATTGCAGGTCACCGCAAAGTCCTACTGTTAAATTGTTCAGCCGTCCTTTTTCCCGTTTGATGGTCAAAAGGTCGGTCAGGGTCTGTGTGGGATGGTGATGACCACCATCGCCCCCATTGATGATGGGCACTGTAGTTCGTTTTGATGCAATCAACGGTGCGCCTTCTTTGGGGTGCCGCATTGCGATGATGTCCGCATAACAACCAACTGTTCGAATGGTATCACTGACACTTTCGCCTTTGGCTGCCGAACTTGAATCGCTGCTGGAAAATCCCAATACGTTTCCTCCCAACTCCATCATGGCCGCCTCAAAGCTAAGTCTGGTTCTTGTGCTGGGTTCGAAAAACAATGTAGCGAGTTTTTTCCCTGCGCACCGGTTTTGATAATCCCCGGGATTTTTCATAATGATCTCCGCAAGGGCAATCATCCGATCAATTTCCTCGATGGAAAAATCAGTGATGCTGATTAGATTTCTGATTTCCATTCCAGTACCTCCTTCATTTCTTTTTCTTCAAGATACCCTTCGTCCACGGCCACTTGCGCCAAAATCTCAAGGTCGCAAAGGCTGACGGTTGGAACAGGCAACGTTCGTATTCCATAATTGAAAATGCTCAGGATTCCTAGTACCTCTGCGCCAGCTGTTTCCAATGCCTCTACCGTATCCATGGAGGAACCGCCTGTGGAAATCAAATCCTCCACAACCACAACCTTTTGACCGGGAATCAACTTTCCTTCTATTCGGTTTGTTCTGCCGTGGTCTTTGGCTTTCGCCCGGACGTAGCCCATTGGCAATCCCAGCATATGTCCGACAATGGCCGCATGGGCGATGCCTGCTGTACTGGTTCCCATCAACACCTGACAATCGGGATAGTATTGGCTGACTGCGTTGGCTAACCCTTGCTCCACAATATTCCGAACCGCCGGGTCCGTGAGAATCAGTCGGTTGTCGCAGTACACCGGACTTTTAATTCCGCTTGCCCATGTAAAGGGTTCGTTTGGTCTTAGGAATACTGCCCCTATGGATAAAAGCTGTTTTGCGATTTCTTTGTTTTTCATCGTCTGCCTCCTTCTATATACAACCCGAAATGCTCCGGATTTATTTATATTTCTATCCCTTTCCCAAGGAAATCTCTCCTAATCTCAAGGTATGCGGTCAGTGGGTCCATTGCTCCCGTAATGGGCCTTCCCACCACGATATAGTCAGCACCCAGGGCTTTGGCCTCCTTGGGTGTTCGCACTCGTACCTGGTCTTGTTTGGCACCCTCCCCCTGATTTGCCAAACGGATTCCAGGTGTCACTGTCAGGAAGGTTCTGCCGCAAATTTCGTGAATCGCCGGGGCCTCTTCCGGGCTACAAACCACCCCGTCAAGCCCCGACTCTCTAGCCAGTCTCGCATAGGTTGAAACAACTTCCTCGACGGAACCGGGAATCAAAATTTCTCGGTTCATACGCCATTGATCCGTAGATGTTAGTTGGGTAACTGCAATCAATAGTGGTCTTTCCAATCCGGCGGGAGTGCCTTGCTCAAGGCCATTACGGGCTGCAACCATCATACTGGCAGTTCCTGCCGCATGGACATTGCACATATCCACACCCAAAGTGGCCAGCACCGCCATGGACCGTTGCACCGTATTTGGAATGTCATGAAGCTTTAGATCCAGGAAGATTTTATGTCCCCGTTCTTTAAGGCTCTGTATGAAGGTGGGGCCGGCTGCATAAAAAAGCTCCATCCCCACCTTTAAGAAAGGGCGTTCCTCTCCCAATGAATCCAGAAACGCCAATGCAGGCTGACGCCCTGGAAAATCAAGGGCTATGATTACCTTGTTCCTTTGCTTCGCCGTTTCTGTTATGGTTTTTACCTTTATTTGTTCGTTCATACAATCCCCCTTATTTGTTCTAAATCGTCTATCTGCAATCTGTCCATAAGTTCAGGCAAAGCCAAGACTACATCTCTGCAGGCATATGGGTTCACCAGGTTTGCAGCACCTATTTGCACTGCTGTGGCTCCGGCCATAATCATCTCGATTACCTCTTCCGCTGTGGTGATGCCCCCCATCCCGATAATTGGAATGTTGACCCCGTGGAATACCTGGTTGACCATGCGAAGGGCAATGGGCAAGATTGCCGGTCCCGACAGCCCACCGGTGATGTTAGCCAGCACCGGTCGGCGCCGACAGATGTCAATGCGCATGGCGGAAAAGGTGTTGACCATGGAAATCCCATCGGCGCCGGATGCCTCACAGGCCTTGGCGATTTCGACGATGTCTGTCACGTTGGGACTAAGCTTCATATAGATAGGCTTGTCGGTTACTGCTCTTACTGCTGCAGTAATCTCCGCAGCTGCCTTGGCATCTGTGCCAAACACAGATCCACCTCCGTGTACGTTTGGGCAGCTGATATTGACCTCTAATATTGCTACCTCTTTTGATTGGGAAAGCAGCCTGGCACAGGCGATGTATTCTTCTTTGCTAAACCCGCTGATGTTGGCCAATATTGGGATTTGGCACAGGGAAGCGAGACGGGGCAGCTCCACTGCGGCCACCTGCTGGATGCCGGGATTCTGCAAACCCACAGCATTGACCAGGCCGCAGGGGGCTTCGGCAATGCGAGGAGTTTCATTGCCGAAGCGGCGGTGAAGGGTGGTGCCCTTCACCGCGATGCCCCCAAGCAGGTTCAGGTCATAAAGTGCTGCCATTTCTTCGCCGTAGCCAAAGGTGCCACTGGCCGGAATCACTGGATTTTTTAGTTCTATTTCTCCAAGATGCACAACGGTGCTTATTGTTCTTGTATCTACCATATGATTTCCTCCTTTGAAAGCACCGGTCCATCCACACAGATTCTTTTATCTCCATATTTAGTCTGGCAACTGCATCCCATACAGACCCCAAATCCACATCCCATGCGGCTTTCAAAACTAAATTGGCCTTCTGGCGCCAAATCCCGCACCCCATGTAGCATGGCCTCAGGACCACAGGCGAAGAGTCGATCCCAAGTCCGTTCTTCAGCCGCCTCCAAAACGGTTCCTTTGACCCCCTGGCTTCCATCCATGGTTGCCACACCTACGGTTATTCCCAGACTTTTGAATTCCTCTTCATAAAAAATTTCATCTGCCGTGCCAAAGCCCATAAGAAGTTCCGGAGCTCTTCCTTCCCCAATGAGTTTCTTTGCAAGACCGTAAAGCGGGGGCAACCCCACGCCGCCGCCTACCAGAACAATCCGCTCTGCCTCGTCTCCGCAGCAGCTGGTATCAAATCCATTTCCCAAAGGATAAAGAATGTTCAACTTTTCCCCCGGGCTCATCCTCGTCATGGTTGTGGTTCCTTTCCCTACGACTTTGTAAACTAAAGTCAGTACCCCGCCACCTGCATCGCAGACAGATAAAGGTCGACGTAGATAGCAGCCTTCTACCAAGATATTTACAAACTGACCCGGTGCTGTGAATACTTCGGTGTCGCATGCCAGTGTCATTTCCCAAGTATCCCGTGCAATCATACGATTGGAAAGGATGCTGCAATCTCTCTGGCGAATTGTTCCTTTTATATCATTCGTCTGATGTTTTTCCGTCATGATCGTTCCCATACAATGGTTCCTCCTACAATGGTGCATTTGTTGGCACCTACCACTTGCATTCCTTCAAATGGTGTACTTTTTCCTTTGCTATGAAATGTTTCAGGGTCGATGAAATAGGATTGTTCCAAATCCCAAATGCACAAATCCGCCGGTTGTCCAGGCGCCAAAATTCCTCCGGGCAAAGCGAATCGTCTTCTTGGCGCTACAGCCATGGCATTCACCAACCTCTCCAGTGTCACTCTGCTTGTCCGCACCAATTGGGTATAAAGAGCAGGAAAAGCCGTCTCCAACCCTACCACTCCGTTAGCACTATCACGAAATCCCAAAGATTTTTCGTTTATACTGTGGGGGGCATGATCCGTTGCGATGATATCGATGGTGCCATCCGCAAGGCCTTCAACCAGCGCCAATCTGTCTTCTTTGCCCATCAACGGTGGGTTCATTTTAAATCGTCCTTCATCCAACCTTTCTTCTTCAGAGAAAATCAGATAATGGGGGGCGGTCTCGCAGGTCACATCCAGTCCGGCTTGTTTGGCGTCGCGAATTAGTCGGAGACTTTCTTTTGTAGATACATGGCAGACATGATATTTGCATCCTGTTTTTTTACATAAGGCCAGGTCCCGTGCCACCTGACTCCACTCGCTACGTCGGAAATCCCCGGCTGCCGATAATGTTTCGTCTTCGCAGTGAGCGACAATGACTTTGTCCAGCACCTTTGCTCTTTCCATGGCTGCTTCCATCAAATCTCCTGTCTGTACCCCCGTTCCATCATCGCTAAAGCCTGCTACCCAAGGTGCCAAGGCTGTCATATCACTAAGGGTTCCGACACCGTCCCGTGCTAAGGTAATGGTTCCATAAGGAATCACCGGAATGAGTGCATCCCGCTTAATTGCTTGAAGTTGGATTTCCAGTGCCGGCAGGCTATCTGGGGCAGGGTTCACATTAGGCATTGCGCAAAGAGTGGTATACCCTCCGGCTGCGCCAGCCATGGTGCCGGTGGCAATGGTCTCCTTGTATTCATAACCCGGTTCCCGAAGATGAACGTGAACATCCACAAAGCCAGGCAAAAGAAAAGAGTTATCGCAATTGATAACTCTTTCATATTGAATAGATAAATTATTAAATACAGAATCTGATTCCAAAAAACCTTGACCCGATGGTATCAATGCGGCAATCCGTCCTCCTTCTAGGATGACGTCCCGCTTCTCCCATTGCCTTCCGATGAAGACATTTCCGTTCCTTAAATAGATTCTCATTTTGAATTCCTTTTTTCCCAAATTTTTTCAAGTCTATCATGGGAAAGTTGTTTTGTCAAATGGTTCTATTCTATTATTTTTGTTTTTTGGCTTTCTTTACTTTATCCGCAAATACAAATACTTTTGCGGTTCCATCACGGGCAGTGCCATCTTTCATCACCGCAGTGATGTTTGCTTTACCCACACCTACTATTGTGACAACACCTTCAGCAGATACGGTGGCAATGGTCTCGTCGTCAGAAGTCCATATTACATCTGCAGGGTCTTGTTTTTCCGAGCCGATACGAGCGACTAAAGTATAATCTTTTCCGATATCCGACTGAGACAACTTGGTGACCGGAGATTTTAGATTAATCTTGGGCAATTCACCGTCCAGCGCTTCACCTTCGTCCAAATCGCCTTCCTCGTCTTCCAAGGCAGCATCCGGTTCATCGGCATCCCCCTGAACATCCTCAAGGATTTGATCTGGTGCTTCGCTTTGATCCAATTCATCTGCATAGGCCGCTAAAGTTGGGATTAAAGTGAGCGTCAATGCAACGGACAATACGATTATGACTAATTTATTTCTCATGGGAACCTCCTTCCGTAGTTTGCATAGATAATGTTATCACTCTTCATATTCAATGTCAAACCGCTACTCCCCTTTGACTTCGTTCTTACATTTGGGCAAAGTCTTTAATTTCGAGGCTAGATAATAGTTCAAGCCGGAAATCAACATTCCGCCTACGAAGACATACACATACCCGACGCTGCCGTTGGCGTACCAGATAAATCCAGCCAAAAGAGGAATGGTCATGGAGACCACATGGTCCATGCTCTGACCCATTGCCAAGGTTCGAGATACTTCCGATGGTGCGTGACACATCTTTCGTACGTACGTGGCTCTTGCCATGCCGGCAGATTCCATCAGCTTGTCGGCAACGTATGAAATCCCCACTAGAATCAACGCAACCTGGAATGGGAATAGCGTTTTGGAAAAGGCAAACCCCACACATGCTGCAAACATTACAAAGGCTTCCAGCTTTAATGCATAGGATTCTCCTCGCCTGTCAATCAAGCGGCCATACCAAGGTTTGAAGAATAAATTCATCACACAAACAAGGAAGAATAATGCGGTGATAACCGTAACCGGCTGGCCAAATACATCGATTAAAAGCCAGGGTGCAAAAGTCAAAGTAATCTGCTTTCTTGCGCCATTGACGGTGGCCAGGGCATAGTACATTTTATATTCTTTTTTAAAGACAAACCGCTTTCCGTGGTTGTTTTCTTTGATGTCGTTTCGCATAAATAAAAATAGCACACCGGCTACAATCAGGACAACACCTGCAAAGCTAAAGACAGCCTGATAGCTGACATCAAAAAAACGGTAGATGATATATAGCGCTGCACTGGCCACGATAATCGCTGCTGTGCCAATCCCTTGAATTTGTCCCAATCGGGCACCGAATTGTTCTCCTTTGGCAAATTGCATGGCAATGGTGCTGGACAAGGGGAAATAAAGATGCTGGCCGGTGCTATAAATCAGCAAGGTAACTAATACCAGGGAAAACACTCCTGGGATTTGACCAAAAGCCAAGAGTCCTATGCCACCAACAATGTTGGCCAAGGCGGCCATCCGAATATCGCCCATTCCGCTGAGTAGTCCAATGATGACTACCGTCAGGAGTCCGGGGAGCTCACGGGGAGCCTCCAACCCAGAACGTTGCAGGACTGTAAAGTTGAGATCTTCGTACAGCCTGTTGGCAAAAGAAGTGCTTTCCACCGCCAGAACAACACCCATTAATATGCTGATGATAATAAACAATAGTAGGTCTTTTGATATGGTATATTTGCCGAAGGTGAACTGTTTCATTTCTTTGCTCCGCTTAAATATTATTTCGTATTTCAGATTGGTTTCATATGTAATCATTCCATATGATTACGACGTTTCACATTATACCCCATTCTCCAAAAAAGCACAAAGCCCGGATAAAAATAATCCGAGCTTCGTACTATGCTAATTGTTATATTCTTTATGCCTTATAACGGGCAAATGGCCTACTCGTAGTCGTGCTTCACAGCGACTTCAATCTTTTTTCGACCTTTTTTCCATTTGATTTCTCCCGGCAGGATACAATCCTGTACAGGACAAACATTCAGACAGAGGTGACATCCGACGCAATTGTCTTCAATCAGAATCGGTCTTCTCTTCTTTTCATCCCAGTCAATGGCCTGGTGGGCTGCATCATAACAGGATACATAGCATCTGCCACAACCAACACACTTTTTGTTGTCGAATTTAGGGAATACTTTGAAGTCACGGTTGATATCTTCTGCAGGAATCAAGTTTGGCAATGCAGATCCGATGAATTCTTCGATGTTGTTATATCCTCTTTCATCCATGAAATGGGACATACCACTGATCATGTCTTCAACGATTCTGTAACCATACTGCATGATTGCCGTGGTGACCTGGATGTTTCTGCATCCAAGTGCCAGGAATTCTGCAGCGTCGCGCCAAGTTTCGATTCCGCCGATACCGCTGTACTCGAATTTTCGGCCCTGTGCAGCGCATAGTCTGTGAATTTCTTCATCCTGCAGCAAGTTTGCAGCGAATCGTAGGGCGATTGGCTTAACTGCTGCACCGGAATAACCGGAGATGGAAGATTTGCCGTTTACAACTGGCATACCGGTCATGTTCTCAAAGTCCAGGTTTGTAATGGACTTAACAGTATTGATGCCGGATACGGAAGCTGCACCACCTCTGATGGCTGCTCTTGCAGGTTCCTCCATGTTCTTTGTGTTAGGTGTCATCTTGGCGATGAATGGAATTTTGGTTACGCTTGTGACGGCTCTTGCATACTGTTCAACCAAAGCTACGTTTGTTCCTACATCTGATCCCATGTCATGAGAAGTCATTTGTGGACAAGAGAAGTTTCCTTCGATTAAGTCTGCGCCAGCTTGTTCACACATTTTGGCCAGTTGTTTCCATTCGTCGTCGGAGCTACCCATAATGGTTGCTACCATGACTTTTTCAGGATAATCTTCCTTCAGCCGACGCATGAACTCGAAATTCACTTCAGTCGGTTTGTCGGAGATTTGCTCCATGTTCTTGAATCCAAGCCATGGAGTTCCTTCTTTTCTGGTGATATCAAATCTAGGGGAGCATTCGTCTGCAACAAAGATGCCGACGGTCTTAAAGAAGACGCCGCCCCATCCTGCTTCGTAGCTTTTTCTGACCATGTCATAGTTGCCGCCTACAGGGGAAGAGGAAAGGAAGAACGGATTCTCACAATGGACTCCCAGGTAATTGATGGATAAATCTTTTTTAACTGCCATCCTATTTCACTCCTTTCTCTAAGAATGCTATGATCGCAAACGCAGAGGCTTTGCCATCAGCAACCGCTTCAACAACGGTCTTGCCACCATTGACGATGTCGCCTGCCGCGAAGAATTTCTTCACGCTGGTTTTGCCGTTTTTGTTTGCTTTGATCATGCCCTTGTCGTCTGTGTCGACAGCAACCAAGGATGATACATCTTCGGCGCCCTGACCAATGGCGAATACCACAGTGTCAGCTTCCAGCTTCAAGCCGGATTTTTCGGACACTTTTTTTCTGCCATCAAATGCAATTGCTTCAACTTTTTTGGTTCCGATTACTTCAGCCGGTGCCATATTGGTGGTGATGCCAATACCCAGTGACAATGCATACTGGAATTCAGTCATATTGCCAGGGGCTTCTTCCAACGTTCTTCTGTAGACGATCTTTACGTCTTCAGCGCCCAGTAGTTTTGCTGTGACTGCACAGTCTACTGCAACGTCTCCGCCACCGACAACAACCACTTTTTTGCCTGGGTTGAAGCCTTTGGCTCCGGATCTGGCTTTTTTGAGATACTCGTTGGCTGCGAATGCACCCTTGAGGTCAATGCCAGGGATGGATGGGAACTTGGATCCCCAAAGACCTGTGCCAAGGAATATGGCATCAAAGCCTGTAAGGTCAGCTGCTTTCACGGTTTTACCCAATTCGAACTTGACGCCAAGTCCTTTTACCTGTGCGATGTCGTGATCCACAACAGCCTGTGGAAGTCTGCTGGGGGCAATGCCGTAAGTCAGCACACCACCGGGCTTTTCTTCTCTTTCGAAAATGGTTACTTTGTATCCAGCTTTTGCCAGTTCAGCGGCACAAGCCAGAGAAGCCGGACCGGCTCCTACGCAAGCAACGGTTTGCTTCATTTTCTTTGCAGGTGCCTTCAAGGTTTTCATTTTGAAAATCTTTTCCTGATCGATGGCATATCTTTGAAGTTCGCCGATTTTGATCGGTTTGTCAATGCCACATCTACTGCAATACTCTTCGCAAAGTCTGTCATAGGGACATACTCTAGCGCAAGTTCCGCCAAGAACATTATTTTCTCTAATAATTTCAGCGGCACCCTTCACATTCCGGAAACGGATGGAACGGATGAAATCTCCTGGGTTTGTTCCGGCAGGGCATCCTTTGCTGCAAGGTGCATCGTGGCAGAGTAAGCATCTGGCTGCTTCTTCCATGGCGGTTCTGTGGTTGTAACCAGCCATTGCTTCAGCAGTATACTTGGGTTTATCTACTTTACTCAATTTTTACTCCTCCTTCATTTATATATTATTCTTGAACCTTTGTCCCGACAGGATAGATCCCAGCGGGACAAAGATAAAAATAATCGACAGTTTGTTCGGTTTACTCGGCATCCAGCTTCAAGACTGCGTTCAGCATAACTGAAGCGCCTGCTGTGCAATCTTCGGGGGAAGAATACTCTTCTTCGCAATGGGATAAGCCGGCTTTGGACCTTACAAAGATCATGGTGGTGGGCACAACATAGGATGCGAATTGAGCATCATGTCCTGCGCCGGAGTTAATGGGTTGATAAGCCAGTCCCAATTCTTTTGCGGATTCATCAACTAGCCCGACCAACTTCTTATCGAAGTAAACGGTGTCTCTCTTCCACTGCTCTGCGATTTCGCAGGTGCATCCGGCCCATGTCTTTTCAGGAAGTGTCTTAATGATGTTCATAACGGATTCCAACACCTTGGGATCTTCATGACGCACGTCGATGGAGAAGTCCACGTAGTTTGGAATAACTGTGTGAACATTAGGCAAGCATACCATTTCACCGGTTGTATAAACCAGTTCCGGTCTTCCAAGCTTGTCAATCTCTGCATGAAGATAAACCAGTGCCTGTGATGCTGCGAACAAGGCATCATGACGCTTATTCATTGGGAAAGTTCCTGCGTGGGCGGAGAAACCACGGAATTTAATTCTAAAATTGAACATGCCAAGAACACACTGTACAACACCGACTTCTTTGCCTGCATCCTCAAGAATCGGGCCTTGCTCGATATGAAGTTCAAACATAGCTTTGTAGTCATCCTTGTTGAATCGGTTCTTTTTGTCGCCCTTGTATGGGCTCTTTGCCAACATTTCGCCGAAGGTAGTGGTTTTATCCAATACACTTTTGGATTGCATTAAGTTTTCTTCTTTGAAATTCTTGCCGATGGCTTCTGGCAGGAAATCATTGCAGACAATACCGGAAACAAACATGGCAGGAGGATACAGGGATCCTTCTTCGTTTGTCCAGATCATAGCTGTTAAGGGGTGTTTGTGTGAAATTTTTTCAGCAACAACAGTTTCTAGCACTTCCATGCCTGTCATGACTCCAAGAATTCCATCATAGTTCCCCCCGTTACGGACCGAGTCAACATGGGATGCCATAACGATTCTTTGTGCCTTGGGGTCAGCCCCGGGAATGGTAGCATACACATTGGCCAAATCATCACTCTCAATGATTGCGCCAATAGCTTTCATTCTTTTTACAAACTCGTCTCGCGCCATGTGGGCTTCAGGTGAAAGGGAATACCTGGTAACACCGCCGTGTCCGGCATCACCAAACTTCGAGAATGTTTTGATTTTATCATCCATCCTCTTCACATCGCATTTGTACATTTCTTTGCCTCCTTAGATATATCTTTACTTACTTAAACATTAATTATTGGCTATTGATTAATTATACACCCGTAGTATGTGTTTGCAATGTGGAACACTATAGTTTTTTCCACTTCAATGTAATTTTATTGTCCGGGCAGATATCTCGGCATAGTCCACAACCGGTGCATTTGTCTTCATCTATTGACAAGTGTCCCTCCTGGATTGAAATGGCCTCATCCAGGCAGCAAACAACACATTTACTGCAGTCTACCCGAGTACAATCAGACGTCAGATAGGCCCGTTGTGGTTCCACCTTCAGCTCTTCAAACGAATACAGTTTGTCCAGACTGGTTCCCCGCACTTCGTCCAGAGACGTGTAGTGGTGTTTTTTCATCCAACGTTCCAGGTTGGAAATCATCTCGGGAATAATTCCATACCCATTGACCAGGATGGCCGTACCTACTTCTGCTGCGGAAGCACCTAACATAATGTACTCCAGCACATTTTTGTAGTTCTCTACGCCGCCAATACCGAAAATGGGCAGTTCGCTACTTTGGGCGATGCCGGCCACCGTGGCCAGACCTAGTGGTCTGATTGGGCTTCCTGAATACCCACCATAGGTAGGTAAAATAGGGTCTCCATTATCAACATTGATGCCTAGAATGCATCGCATGGTATTGATGGCTGTGATGCCGGACGCACCGGCTTTCTCCACTGCTGCCACTACCTCAGGTAGATTGTTCATGGACTGTGTCAACTTCACCATAACAGGAATGCTGACATTTGCTACCACTTCCTTGGTAAATGCGTAGGTTTTGTTGGGATTCGCCGCTACGATTTCCATTCCTTCCCCCATGGGGCAGGCCAACCCAAGCTCCAGCGCATCCACTCCGGCTTTTTCGAATTTTCTGGCCAGATATGCCAGCTCCGAAGGGGTTCCCGCCGTGATATTTGCTATGATCAAGCCGTCGCCAGTGCTACGACCTTCTTTTTTAATTTGCTTGAACTCGTCAATCCAATCTTCCATGTCCAGCGCGCTGTACATGCGTATATTTTGGAGTCCGCGTCCGTCGTAGGCATAGCGGGGAGAAAGATCCGGGTAAGGTTCTGCAACGATGGTTTCAGTTACCACTGCCGCCGCACCGGAATTCAGTGCTGCACGGATGCCTTTGTGTCCCCGAGTCCAAGGGCCAGCGGAGATGATCACCGGGTTTTTAAGTTTTAGGCCCATGGCTTCAACGGATAACATGTTTTCTCCTTTTAAGCTTGGTATTTACTACGGTAGCTGTTTACCAGATTTCCTTTAGCCTGCCTTTGTTGCCGCAGGACTTTCGTATTTTTAGTTTGGATTGAAGTGCAATTTCTTGAAATTCATCCGTGCCATCGCCTTCAATGATATCAAATAGCAGTCTTGCTGCCATAAGACCCATCCGGTACATGGGCTTAGAAATGGTAGTTAGTTTGGGTTCCACCAACGCGCCGATTCGAAGGTCATCAAATCCAATTAGTGCGATGTCTTCAGGGATATTCACCCCAGCGCTTTTTAGTTTATCCAAAACCCCCAGGGCCATCTGGTCTGTTGATGCAAAAATGGCGTCCATATCCACTTTGTCATCCAGCATTTTGGAGACAACCAGGTAACCACCTTCAATGCTGTTTTCTCCGTGATATACCAGCTTTTCATCGAAGGGGATGCCCCCCTCCTTGAGTGCCCGCTTGTATCCTTCCAACTTTTCTTCAATTTCCGGCTTAGGGTATTCCCCCAAGGCCAGTCCAATCCGTGTTCGTCCAAGGGTAATCAGGTAGGTGATTGCCTCCTCTGTGGCGGTTTTGTAGTCGGTATACACAATATTCTGTCTATTTATTGACTTATTTTTGCCAACCAGTACATAGTTGGCTCCTTGTTTCTTTATTTTATCCAAGTCACTGTTTTTTAGGGTAGTGGATGTCAAAATCAGTCCATCAATTTTTCGTTCTACCAAAGTGTCTATATATTCTTTTTCTTTTATTGGATTGAACTCCGTGTTGCACAGCATGACGTGATAGCCCTTTTGATGCGCAATGGCTTCAACACCTTTGGCGATTTCCATATTGGAGGGGTCTAAAAAATCATGAACCAATAGGCCGATCATCCCCGTTCTGGCTGATTGAATGTTTCGGGCAAACCAGTTGGGCGTGTAGTTCATTTTTTTCATGACTGCAAGAATGTGCTCTCTGGTTTCTTCAGTCACCAACTCCGGGTGGTTCATCACCCGGGATACCGTTGCTACCGAGACCCCAGCTTTGTCTGCTACTGCTTTGATGTTCAACGGCGACCCTCCGGTTGGCCGAAAAATGAAAGGATTTTCATTGTCCAAGCCAGAAATATATCTAAAACGTTGAAATTTCAAGTGTTATTGTTATGAAACTATTTTCATTTGTAATTCTATCACCATCCACTACGAAAAGCAACAATAAAAACCGCCAAAAACAGAATATTCGGCGGTTTCATTGCTGGATAAATAATTTTTTTGACTAAATCCTATTCGTCGGATACCCGAATGGATTTGATGGCTTGCTTTTGTTTTGGTTTGTCACGGAAGTCACGGTTTACTGAAACGACTCGGTCGGCTTCATCCATTCCTTCAGTGATTTTACCAAAAGCGGCATACTGTCCGTCAAGGAATGGTGCATCTTCCACCATAATGAAAAATTGGCATCCCCCTGAATTTGGGTCGTTTGCCCTAGCCATGGAGAGAACGCCACGTTGATGCAGCAAATCGTTTTTGATGCCGTTGCCGGAAAACTCTCCCACAATCTGATGCCCGGGTCCGCCTGTTCCATCCCCTTTAGGGCAGCCACCCTGAATCATAAATCCAGGGATGACCCGATGGAAAGTCAATCCGTCATAAAAGCCCTTGTTGGCCAAGGTCTCAAAATTCTCTACAGTTTTAGGGGCAACATCCGGGTACAGTTCCCCGCTCATGATTGCTCCGGTTTCCAATTCGATCGTTACTTTTTTCATGTTATTCCTCCTGATGTTTATCTTCTGATTTTGAATGGATTATGACAATTCTTTTCTTTTTCAAGGATTTCCCAAATTTCATCTTTTAAATAGTCCGGGTAAAGGCCATCCGCACCGGCCAGCTCTTCCCTGGACAAATAACGGACCTCTTCAATCACCTGGCCGTCGTCACTGCGCTCCGGGTCGGTTCCCACTTTGATAAAACCGCCCAGGGCGGTGGCCAGAAAAATGTTCACAAACCTAGGCTCCTTACCGGGCACCACTTGCTCCACATGCCAAATCATCTTGTCGATGGCCACAGTCAGCCCCGTCTCTTCTTTCACTTCCCGCACCGCCGCATCCACGGAAGTTTCTCCGGGTTCAATGGCGCCGCCTGGAACAGTCCAGACATATCTTTCCTGGTGATGTTGACGAACCATAAGGATTCTTTGTTCCCGGTCCAGAATAATCACCCTGACTCCTCCTGCCCACATAAGCTGCTCCTATTCTTCCCTGCCCAACACTTCCAGCTTGACACGGCGCAATGCCTCGTCTGCCGTCAGATCTTCTTTGTCGGGGCAGTCTCTTTTTTTGAATTCAACCATTTGTTCCGCAGCGCCTCTGCCTACGGTTATTCGGAGTGGAATCCCAATTAGATCTGCGTCTTTGAACTTGACACCGGCACGCTCATCTCTGTCATCCAACAAAGTTTCAACGCCTGCGCTGATCAGTGTTTCATAAATCTTTTCGGCCAAAGCCATCTGCACTGCTTCGTCAGTTTTGACCACCGTGACTATGGCTTGATATGGTGCGATGGCCATAGGCCATATAATGCCGTTTTGGTCATGATGTTGCTCTACGATAGCCGCCAGCGTTCTGGTCACGCCAATGCCATAACATCCCATCACAATGGGATGGTCCTTCATTTCTTCATCTTTGTAGAAGGCGCCCATGGACAAACTGTATTTGGTTCCAAGTTTGAATACCTGACCGACCTCAATTCCCCGGACGATTTTCACCGGGTTACCGCATACCGGGCAAGGATATCCTTCCTGAATCAGTTTAATATCTGTCACAATATTGCCGGTATAGTCTCTTCCATAATTCACGTTAAGAACATGATGGTCCACTTTGCAGGCACCGGCACACAGATTGCGCTGATCCACCAATTCACTGTCAACCACAATGGTACAGTCGTGCAGTCCCATGGGTCCTGTGAACCCACCGACGCAGCCGGTAGCCGCGCCCATGGAATTTTCGTCTGCAAAGCCAATAGCATGCTCCGGAATCCCCAGTGCATTGATTAATTTGATGATATTCAATTCCCGGTCTCCCCGGATAAATGCGGCCACATGACCGTTTTCTTTGCCTTCGTTATCATACGTTACAAACAAAAGTGCTTTGAGGGTCTTGTCTTTAGTCAGCCCCAGATAGTTGGCCACATCTTCAATGGTTTTGGTGTCAGGGGTGTAAACCTCCTCCATAGCTAGCATTTCATCTTTGGAAGCCGGTGCATCCACTGCTTGTGCACGTTCTGTAGTTGCGGCCATACTGCATTCGGTGCAATATGCAATTTCACTTTCCCCTACATCGGACAAGGCTGTAAACTCATGGGAATTACTGCCGCCAATGGCACCGGTGTCCGCTTCCACGGCCCGGTAAGAAAGACCACATCGGTCAAAAATTCGTTCATAAGTTTTGTACATATCTTCATAGCTTTTGTCCAGCCCGGCTTCATCTCGATCAAAGGAGTAGGAGTCCTTCATGATGAATTCGCGGCTTCGCATCAATCCAAAACGGGGACGGGCTTCGTCACGGTATTTGGTTTGTATTTGATATAAATTCAGAGGCATTTGCCGATACGATGATACTTCGCTTCGGACAATATCCGTGAATATTTCTTCGTGAGTAGGGCCCAGACAAAAGTCCCGGCCATTTCGATCCTTCAAGCGCCAAAGCTCAGGTCCATAGGCAAACCATCTACCGGATTCCTGCCAGAGTTCAGCAGGCTGCACGGCAGACATGTGAATTTCCTGTCCTCCGGAATTGTCCATTTCTTCACGGATAATTTCTTCTATTTTTCGGAGAGACCGCCAGCCCAGGGGCATAAACCCGTAAACGCCGGACACCAGTTTTCGAATCATTCCGGCTCGAAGCAAAAGGACATGGCTGTCGATTTCTGCCTCGCTGGGGACTTCCCGTAGGGTTTTCATGTGCATTTTTGATAGTCTCATGGGTTGCATTCTCCTTTAATCAGTATGCAAATCGCTTCTGCCGCGATTCCTTCTTCCCGGCCGGGGATCCCCAGCTTTTCGGTGGTAGTTGCTTTGATATTTATTCGCTCAGGGTCACACCCCAATGCATTTGCTAGACTATGTATCATCGCATCATGGAAAGGCGCCATCTTGGGCCGTTGTGCGATGATTGTGGCGTCCAAATTTCCTAGCACCAGACCCTTTTGCTTTAGTAGTTCGACCACTTTTTTGAGGAGTACAATACTGGAAATTCCTTTGTACGACAGGTCTGTATCCGGAAAATGCCGTCCGATGTCTCCCAGTCCGGCAGCCCCAAGCAGGGCATCCATAATGGCATGGGTCAACACATCGGCATCAGAATGGCCCAACAAACCTTTCTCGAAGGGTATGGGTATGCCGGCTAAAATAAGCGGCCGCCCATCCACCAGCGCATGTACATCAAATCCCGTGCCCGCCATGCAAGTTATGGGTAGATTGTTCAATATGGATTTTGGCAAATCTTCCGGGGTTGTTATCTTAATATTGGCGTAAGAGCCCTCAGCCAAGACTACCGGGTGTCCCATACGTTCCACCAATTGGGCATCATCAGTGCCGACAAATCCCTGGCGCATGGCCAGTTCATAGGCCTCCAGAATTAGCTTGGCTTCAAACCCCTGAGGCGTTTGTGCGGCAAACATCAGGCTGCGATCAGGCGTTGATATGCCATCCGGGCTCAAATGTTTGATGGTGTCTTTCACAGGTACGGCAGCAATGGCCGCACCGTGGCTGATGGTATGCTCCATGGTGCTTTCTATGATCTCTGAAGTCACATGGGGTCGCGCTCCATCATGGATCAGGATATAGTCTGTTTCCGGGTGATCTGCCATCATAGCGGACAAACCCTTCCAAACCGAATCTTGACGTTCTTTGCCTCCGGCCAATACCGTTACGGTATGTGGGAGTACATTCCTGCATTCTACCACATAATCCATATGGGTGACAACATAGATAAAGTCAAAAAAACCCCAGGCAGCACATGCTTCCACTGTGGTTTGAATCATCAAGTTGTCTCCTGTCTTCAGGAACAATTTAGGAACATTGCCGCCAAATCTTTTTCCAAGACCTGCGGCGGCAATGATACATCCTATTTTTTTATTTTTGTACATAAATTTTACCGTTTGGCCGGTTTGCCGAAGATCATTCTGCCGGCAGAAGTCTGTAGCACGCTGGTGACCGTCACATCAATGGTGGCACCAATGTGTCTTCTTCCGTCCTCAACCACGATCATCGTTCCGTCATCCAGATAAGCCACCGCTTGATTGTTTTCTTTTCCTTCTTTTACTAAGAAAAGAGTCATGTCTTCTCCCGGGAGCACGACGGGTTTCAATGTGTTAGCCAGTTCATTGATGTTCAGCACGTCTACGCCTTTGATGGCTGCAACTTTGTTAAGGTTATAGTCATTGGTTACGACTTTGCCGTGCATCATCTGCGCCAGCTTAAGAAGTTTGACATCCACTTCCGGAATTTCTTCCAAGGCTTTTTCGCCAGTTGTGTTGTATATGTCAATGCCATAATCACTTTGGATTTTGTTGAGAATATCCAATCCCCGACGTCCTCTGTTTCGTTTCAAGCTATCGGACGAATCCGCAATGTGGCGTAGTTCAACCAATACAAACTCAGGAATTACAATGTTTCCTTCAATAAAACCTGTTTTAAGAATATCTGCTATTCTACCATCAATGATTACACTGGTATCGAAAATCTTTGGGGTCATGTCCAAATGTTTTGGTTTTCCTTTGCCTCCAACGGAAGAAATCCGTTTGGTGGAAACCAAAGAGGCCATCACTTCTTTGCCCTTTCTGGTAGCGATGATTACCCCCAAATATCCAAGTACCATATAGGTTATGATGGTCAGGATCGTAGGTAAATAATCTATTTGTATGCCGTCATATATTTTGCTGATTAAGAATGCAATAATAAGACCGATAGTTAGTCCTGCAACCCCTGTCATCAATTCGTTGGCAGAATATGCCTGTAAATCAATTTCAATATTCCTTGCAACTTTTTTGCTCTGACGGTTTAGCAGCGGTGCCATGGAATAAAATAATAATGAAAAAATAAGTACAAATCCAATCCCCATCCCTATTTTTTGCCATTCCGTCTGATTCCAGTCAACATTAATGATATTATTATCCAACATGTATAATACCAGTTGGAACACCCCAAATCCGAATATTGCCCCAAAAGCCGCAAAGACCAATTTAAATAATTTTTTAAGCAATCGCATTCACCTCCTTTCTATGAGATTATTATATTTTATGGCTTCAGCCATAAGATAGACTTAAAAACAAGCCTCCAGAACTCACCATATCAAACGGTTGAGCCAATCAGCTTGTCAGCTTCGGCAGGATCCAGGTCACTGGCCAGTATCATCTCACTGACCAAAATTTGCCGCGCACTTGAAAGCATTTTTTTCTCTCCGGTGGACAAAGTCTTTTCCCGGTCGGTCCGGAGCAGATTTCGCACCACCTCCGCCACTTCTCTGGCGTCTCCGGTTTTGAGTTTTTCTGTATTTTCTCTATATCTCCTGTTCCAGTTGGCCGACATATCTGTGGAATCACTACGGAGAATGGTTAAAACTTCTTGCATTTCTGGGGCTGAGATGACGGGTCTGACTCCGATACTATCGGATTTGTCCACAGGTATCATAATCTTCATGTCGCCACAAGGCACCCTGAGGACATAGTACTCCCGTCTCTCGCCCAGAATCACTTTCTGTTCGATTTGCTCGATGATGCCTGCGCCGTGCATCGGGTATACTATTTTGTCTCCGATCTTATACATCCATTTCCTCCATTTTCACTGGTATTAGTATATTTCAAAGTAGGCAAGATGTCAACCCAACAAAATTGTATATTTTATCACAATGACTTTTCACTGTCAACAATTGTTTCGGATAATTTCAACACTTATTTCATAAAAAATGTGATAAAATATCCGTATCAACAATTGTTGGGAGGATTATCAAGATGTATCGTTTATTAATCGTGGATGACGAACAAAAAATCAGAGAGGTTATCCGGGAATATGCCGAGTTCAATGGGTTTGAAGTTTCTGAGGCGGCAGATGGCATGAGTGCCATTGGTCTTTGCAAGCTTAATGATTATGACTTAATCATCATGGATATCATGATGCCCAGATTAGATGGTTTTTCAGCTTGCAAAGAAATTAAAAAAATAAAAAACATTCCCATGATTATGCTTTCTGCCAGAAGCGAAGAGTACGACAAGCTCTTTGGATTTGAATTGGGGATTGACGACTATGTGATCAAGCCCTTCAGCCCGAAAGAACTCATGGCTCGAATAAATGCTGTCTTGGCAAGGCATGCCGGTCCCATCGACGTCCAGCCTGATGTGCTGGAATTTGGCGGACTGGTCATTAATCTTGCAGGTCGCACTGTCACTGTAGACGGCACACGGATTGAATTAACCCCCAAGGAGTATGATTTGCTATTTTATATGGTCAAAAACAAGAATATCGCTTTATCAAGAGATAAGCTTTTGTCTGATATCTGGGGATATGACTTTTTTGGAGACGATCGAACCATTGACACTCACATCAAAAATCTAAGAAACAATCTGGGCCCCTATCGGGAGCACATTGTCACATTAAGAGGAGTAGGTTACAAGTTTGAAGATTAATTTTAAAATCAAAAGCATACGGTTTAGAATCTGGCTGTACTTCTTAGGCTTTACTGCCATGGTTTTAGTGTTGATTTGGTTTCTTCAGATTTTTTTCCTCAACAATTACTATGAAGAAATGAAAGTGCGTGAAACCGAAAACGTTGCCTACCGTATTTCCTCTTCCTATGAGGTGGGCGGAAAAGCACAAATGATTGAAACCGCTAAAAGCATTGCAAGAAACGATGATATGTACATCCACATCGAATCGGCGGAGGGAATCCTTGTTTATGCTTCCCCAATGAGCGGTGAATATACTGAACTCATCGATACCGTAGCAGGAGACTTGAAGGTAAGTGGCGACAATAGCGTGTCCGGGATGATTCCCGGGAATGGTGGCAATGGTGACAATAGAAACATCTTGGCTTATGCAAGGTATCTAGGTACCGACCAGGAGGAAATTTTGTACGTTTTTTCACCTTTATATCCGGTACAGTCCACCGTGAACATCCTACAAAGCCAACTGACCTACATTACCATCATCGCTTTTATACTAGCCTTTGTTTTAGCTTACTTCTTGTCCATCCGTATTACTGATCCGCTGCTGTCCATCATAAAATCTGCACGTAAATTATCAGAAGGCCAGTACGGCATCTCTTTTCGGGCTGAACGACCCTATGCTGAAATTGAAGACTTGGCCAATACATTGAACA
The DNA here is from genome assembly GCA_041752735.1 of Anaerovoracaceae bacterium. GTDB lineage: Bacteria > Bacillota > Clostridia > Peptostreptococcales > Anaerovoracaceae > UBA1422. The sequence continues at coordinate 60,412 of JBGSVW010000044.1, forward strand.
AAACATCTCTGGAACTGGAACGTTCCATTAATATGCAAAAAGACTTGATTGCCAATATGTCCCACGACTTAAGAACCCCGTTGACAATGGTCAAATCATATGCCGAAATGGTCCGGGATCTGTCGGGAGACGATCCGCGAAAAAGAACCGAACATTTAAATGTTATTATTGATGAAGCAGATCGGTTGAATCAATTGGTAGGTGATATACTTACAATGTCAGCTGTTCAGTCGGGCGAACTCCCTCTGGACGAAACGGTCTTTGATATGAAAGAAACCGTTGAGAATGTCCTTGCGCCATATCGTTTGCTGGAAGAAAGCGAAGGATACAAATTCGAAGTCCATTGCAAGGAAAGTGTTTTCGTCCGTGGCGATCAGCCTAAAATAATCCAAGTCCTGGCGAATCTGGTGACCAACGCCATCAAGTATAGCGGTACAGATAAAAGAGTTATTATCACCGTCCGCAAAATCAACAAGATCATGCGGTGCGAAATTTCAGATAACGGCGCCGGCATCAAGCCGGAAGAATTGCCCTATATCTGGAAAAGATATTATAAAAGCAGCAGCAATCACGCCCGCGCATCAGCAGGTAGCGGTCTGGGGCTTTCTATCGTCAATGAAATCCTCAATTTGCACAACACCCGGTTCGGCGTCAAAAGTAGCCTGGGCAAAGGCACCACGTTCTGGTTTGAACTGGATGCCGCCAGAAGACGCTAAAAACGCCTCTTTGGGTAGCCAGTGATTCGTATTAGAACGCCCGTATTGCGTCGCCGATGTGCTGTACACCAACCAAGACCAATTCAGTATTTGAGCCCAAAGTGCCGGCAATTTTGTCGGCATTTCTTTTTGGTAAAATCACTTTGTCGAAGCCCATCCGAATGGCCTCTTTGACAATTTTTTCGGCATTTTGGACTGCCCGCAATTCACCGGTTAATCCAACTTCCCCAATGGCCAAGGTACGCTTGTCCCAGGTTTTGCCGCGGAAAGAAGAATAGATTGCGAGTGCCACAGCCAAGTCCATGGATGTGCCTTCCGGCTTCAGTCCACCCACTACATTTACATAAATATCCTGACTCACCAGAGGCAGGCCTGCTTTTCGTTCCAAAACAGCCAGAATCATGTTCAATCTTTGTATGTCAATACCGATGGCAGAACGCCTGGCAAATCCAATACTTGTTGGTGCTGCCAGCGCTTGTACCTCTAGCAATAGGGAACGGGTTCCCTCATGCACTGCAGTCACCACCGAGCCTTCTCCCTGAGTCTCCATGGATTCCAAAAATGTGGCGGATAAATTTTCAATTTCCTTTAAACCTTCTTCTGCCATTTCGAAGGCTCCGATTTCACTGGTGGTACCAAAGCGGTTCTTGAATGCCCTAAGTATTCGAAGCTCCTGGCTTCTCTCCCCTACCAGATTCAGCACACAATCAACCAGATGTTCTACGATTTTTGGGCCGGCCAATTCACCGGTCTTTGTGACGTGTGCCACTATGAAAATGGGGATATTCTCGGTTTTGCCGATTCGCATCAATTCGTTCCCACAAGCTCGCACCTGAGAAACACTGCCTGGGGCAGAATCCATTTCCTCAGTGTACATTGTTTGGATAGAGTCAATAATCATAAATACCGGATTTAGCTGCCTACTAACCTCGGCGATGTTTTCCATGTTGGTTTCGGCAAGGAAAAACAAATTCTCGCTTAAATCGGGGCAAATCCGATCCGCTCGCATTTTGATTTGTTCACCGGATTCTTCTCCGGAGACATAGAGGACAATCCCGGTTTTTTTAGCAATGTTGGCAGCCGCTTGCATGATGATTGTAGACTTGCCTATGCCCGGCTCACCGGAAATCAAAGTCAATGATCCTTTGACCATGCCACCTCCCAGGACCCGATTCAGTTCCCCAATGCCCGTATCAATCCGCTCGCCGTTTCCATCAAATTGGAGTCTCACCAAGCTTTCCGGTCGGTTGCGGCCTTCACCTTTGTTGCCGCTTCTTCTGCGCTTATCGTCCTCATTGGACGTGACCACCTTTTCTTCTACAATGGTGTTCCATGCACCGCAAATACACTGACCCGACCACTTCTGGGTCTCATTGCCACATTCTTGGCAAACAAATACTGTCTTCGCTTTTTTTGACATGGATTCGCCTCCTGAAAAAATCCGGAAGGAGGGCATGCCTCCTTCCGGTTGTGTTTGGATTGCTCCAATTGATTTAGTTGTTTCTGTCTTCTTCTGCCTTTTTGTGCTCGGCTATAATTTTGTCAGCCAAGTGACCCGGCATGGGATCATAACGTTCGAATCTCATTTCGAAGTTACCTCTGGCTTGTGTCATGGAACGGACAGTTACCGCATAGTCAAACAGCTCCGACTGTGGCGCTTCTGCCAAGACCTTTTGTCCGCCGCCTGTGAGAGGCTCGGAACCCAGAATCTTTCCACGTCTCTTGTTCATGTCTCCCATAACATCGCCCATGTACTCGTCAGGAATGGTAATTTCAATATGCATTACCGGTTCCAGCAGGCATGGCTTTGCTTCGACAATGCCCTTCTTGAAAGCCAGCCCTGCGGCGATTTTGAATGCCATTTCGTTGGAGTCCACATCATGATAGGAGCCGTCGTACAGTTCTGCTTTGACGCCTACTACTTTGCAGCCAGCCAAAGGTCCTTTTTCCATTCCTTCTTTGAGTCCCTTTTCAACAGCAGGTACATAGTTCTTGGGTATGGATCCTCCAAAGAGAGATTCTTTGAACTCGAATTCTTCTGTTGAAGGGGAGAACCGGACGTGTACATCGCCGTATTGGCCTGCACCGCCGGATTGTTTTTTGTGTTTGCCCTGGACATCGGAATTACCACGGATGGTTTCTCTAAAGGCAATCTTTTGTTCCACGCGATCTACTTCCACACCAAACTTATCTTTGAGTTTGGCCACAATGACATTGAGCTGCTGCTCGCCTTGTCCACCCAGCAATGTCTGATGGGTTTCATTGTTCCGCTCCAGGATGAATGACGGATCTTCTTCCATCAATCTGTGCAACCCAGTTCCCACTTTGTCCTCGTCGCCTTTGGATTTGGTTTCGACAGCGATGTAGAAGGTGGGTTTAGGGAATGCGATGGGTGGGAATTTGATGATGTTGGCCTTTTCGCAAAGGGTATCCCCGGTGCTGGTATGCTGCATCTTGCCGATGGCGATGATGTCCCCGGCTTCAGCGTAGTCCGCATCAGTTCTGTGCTTGCCACGAAGGAAGAAAATGGTGCCCAGTTTCTCCACTTTTTCGGTGGACGCATTGAATATTTCTTGCCCGGCCTTAAGTTTGCCGGAGATGACTTTTGCAAAGGAGATTTTGCCTAATACCTGGTCCGCAACCGTCTTGAAAATCAAGATTGCATTGTGGCCGTTGGGGTCGCATGGAACTGTAATCTCGTTATCGTTGCCGTCCACTGCCGCATAAGGAGCGTGGGCGCTGGGTTTAGGAACGAAATCAATCAGCTCTTGTAAGGTTTCTTTGATATTCGTGCCAGCGATGGCCGAACAGGTTAATACCGGAACGATATCACCAGTGCTAATGCCGTGGGATAATCCCTCGTTGAATTCTTCTTCGGTGAAAGCTTCTCCGCTAAAGAATTTTTCCATGAGGACTTCGTCTGTCTCGGCGATGGCTTCGATCATTGAATCTTTGTCATCAAAGGTGACAACGGAAGTGCCAAACTTGGCTTTTAAATCCGCTACAACTTTTTCGACGTCAACATTGTCTTTGTCTATTTTATTAATTAAGAAAAATTTCGGAACATCAAATTGCTTACATGCATTCCAGGCCTTTTCGGTTCCGACTTCAATGCCGGCCGAGGCATCTACCATAATGGCTGCCGCTTCCACGGCTCTCATGGAGGATGTCATTTCTCCGACAAAATCGAAGAATCCCGGAGTGTCAACAAAGTTGATTTTCACTTTGTTGAATTCCACCGGCACCAATGAGGTGCTGATGGAGTAGCCTTTTTCTATTTCCATCTTGTCCCAGTCAGAAACGGTATTCCCGTCTTCGACTCTTCCCATGCGGTTGATAACACCGGTTGCCAATAAAGCAGCCTCTAAGAAAGTAGTCTTACCGCATCCGCCGTGTCCGACGAGGGCAATGTTTCGAATGGTATTGCTTGTGTAGCCTTTCATTCTATGACCTCCTAATTTTATTTCACATAGTGTTGTCATTATATCATTTGTCCGTGAGCCACGCAACAAAGAATACCGTTTTTAACCGCTCTTCAGGTTTAGTTTTCCAGTCTCCGAAAATAGGGTAATCTGGCACAGATGGCGGTGATTACAAACGCAATCATCAGTCGAACCAATACCACAATCACCACATTGGCGCCGGCGACGCCAAAGAGGAATGCGGCCTCGATTATGCCATGGCAAAGCACCATAAAAATTCCAATAAGCAGAAAATCCCGCTTCCCCAGAGGTTTTCGTTTGTTCAGCTCAATCAGGGTTCCGGCACCATAGGTGACCCCCATAAAAACTCCGACCAGCAAAGGGAACATGGCATTTTTGGTAATGCCCATAGGCTTGCCTAAAAACTCAAGACGGGTGGATATTTTCTCCAGAACGTTATATACAATCAAAAGCTCGATGATAATCATCAGAGGAATCAATACTTTCAGCAGGTTGAATACTGTGTGCAGGCTGCCGTCCAGCATTTCATTGAAAATGAAATTCCAACTTTCACTCATAGGAACACACCCCCAAGCCAACCGACAAAGATACCGGTGAAAATTGCGGTGCCTATGCGCATCATGACCATGACACCTGCAGGCAATCCTATTTTTTGGGCCACAGCCGCTTCCACAGGAAGAGAGTGGGCTGCCAAAGTGATCATGGCGATGGTGGTGATTGCCGCCATGGAAAAATTAAATCCGCCCAGGGCTGCCACCACTCCGTATTCATCAGAAAACAAACCGGTCACCACCGGCACTGCAGCTTCGGGGGGCAACCGGAATATTTTCATGACCGGCGCAGCCACGTCTTGCAACCAAGGCATCGCCGGTGAATATTTGATCAAGACCACAAGCAAGTAGATGGGAATCAGGATTTTTAGGAGCATCAAAACAGTTTTGAGTCCTTTAATCGTGCCATCCTTTACTGCGGTGAAAAATTTGCGCATTCTGCCTCCAAGGTTAAAATTCAGCGGTTCTGGGCGTTCGGGGGAAGGGGGTCACATCACGAATATTGCTCATCCCGGTGACATACATAATCATCCGTTCAAATCCCAGTCCATAGCCGGCATGCTCCACTCCGCCATAGCGACGCAGATCCATATACCACCAATAGTCATCCTGGTTTAATCCCATTTCATCCATTCGGCCTTTTAGCACATCATAACGTTCTTCACGCTGACTGCCGCCGATGATTTCGCCCACACCGGGAGCCAACAAGTCGCAAGCTGCAACGGTTTTGCCGTCGTCGTTGAGGCGCATATAAAAGGCTTTGATTTCCTTGGGATAATCGGTGACAAAAACCGGCTTTTGGAATACTTCTTCACACAAGTATCGTTCATGTTCAGTCTGCAGATCGGTTCCCCAGGTAACAGGGAACTGGAAGTCCTTGCCTGATTTTTGTAGCATCTCCACCGCTTCAGTATATGTCACTCTGGCAAAATCTGCATTGACAATGCCGGTTAGCCGATCAATCAATCCCTTGTCTACAAACTGGTTGAAGAATTCCATTTCCTCAGGTGCATATTCCAATACATAGTTAATGATATATTTGACCATGGCTTCCGCCACTTCCATGTTGCCTTCCAGGTTGCAAAACGCAATCTCCGGCTCAATCATCCAAAATTCCGAGGCATGCCTGGCAGTGTTGGAGTTTTCTGCACGGAAGGTGGGGCCAAAGGTATATACATTTCTAAATGCCAATGCAAAGATTTCAGCCTCCAGCTGTCCGCTGACAGTCAGGCTGGTTTCTTTCCCAAAAAAATCTTCGTTGTAGTCAATGGTTCCATCGGGTTTTCTCGGGGGATTGTTCATATCTAACGTGGTGACGCGGAACATTTCTCCGGCTCCCTCGGCATCGCTTCCGGTGATGATTGGGGTATGAATATAGACAAAATGATTGTCCTGAAAAAACTTATGGATGGCGTAGGCTACCAGAGACCGTACTCTAAAGACGGCAGAAAACGTATTACTGCGAGGTCTTAAGTGGGCGATTTCCCGTAAATATTCCAGACTATGCCGCTTCTTTTGTAGTGGATAATCCGCATCGGAACCAGCCTCTATGACAATACTGTCTGCCTTGATTTCAAAAGGTTGTCCGGCTTCCGGCGTCAGTTCGAAACGACCTACGACTTTGACCGCGGCGGCAATGGGCGCTTTGGCAATCTCCTCATAGTTTTCCAACTTATCTGCTTCATAGACAACCTGCACCGACTTAAAAAAAGTGCCGTCATTTAATTCAATGAAACCAAACTTATTGGATCCCCGATTTGTGCGAACCCAACCTCGTACCGTCACTTCATGACCGCCATATGTTTTTGAATCCCGGTACAGTGACCGGACTGAAGTATCTTGTGCTACCTGCTTCATCATAATCTGTGTGATGTCCTTTCTATCTTTCATTCTGTTGAAAACTCAACAGAAAATATCTGTTCTGTAACTTGTACATTCTATATTGTTTTTGCGGAATTCTCAACCACTATTTCCAATACTGGGGCTCCGGCTTTTTAAATTGATTCTCCTATCGCAGCCAGCCATTTATCAATGCCCGTATCAAGCCAACATCCAGTGAACCATCTTCCCTGTCATAACTGATTATTAAATTATTCCATGGTTGTATGTTCATGCTTCGATACCTGCCCAGCTTAATATCCATTTTTCTCAAGTACTCTTCGTCATGCGTCAAACCGAAGTGTTCCCAGAAGATTACCTTCCCGTCCCTTGGCCGAATCACAGTAAAGTCGGGGCATAAGTGATAATCATCATAGGGCAAATCTACTTCATATTGGTATGGAATCCCTAAGGATTCCAACATATCTGCTATGATAAGTTCAGACTTTGAACGCACCAGTACTCCTCGTTGGGTTCTGTGGATTGTTCCTTCCAGGAACATCGTACTTCTACAGGGTGTTTGGTGCTCGCATTTTCCTCCTTGAACAAACACCTCTAGCGGCAGAGCAGGGAATTTATTGGAGGCAACTTCGATGGCTTCCTGCGAGGCGTCAAAATTCACTTTTGCTGAAATTTTATTAATTAGTTCTACTCCCAGCTTCTGATTTCTCATCTCAATTAGTAAGTATTCTTTACGAGCTAGCTGATAGACTAGACTCGTGTTTTTCGTAATCCCCTTTCTAGTTCTCTCCTTCCCATGCCCTATAATATGATAGTAATAGCTTTCCCCTCGAATTATTTCACGATAAAGTCTCCCTTCGGGGAGTTTGGATAGTTCATTATAAGCCAACTTCTGCTCATTTTGAATCTTCCACATAAGTTGCTTCAAAACTTCTACTTCATACGCCATACGTTCCTCCATACAATTGGTATATTTTACCAATTTACGTCTATTATCTCGCAAAATAGATGTAGCTGTCAAGTTCATAAAGTATTATTCGTTTTGTTGCATATTTTCTCGCTGTGTTGCTTCGATATTATGACAAATCTGCCCATAATTGTTATTTGGTATAATTTCATTATCACCTTGACTTTGTTATTATGACAAATCTAGAGTTCTTTGGCAAAAAACATAAAATTATCATTTTCTTCATTACTTTTTCCATAATTTTAGCGCCAACTCTCGCAAATCAATGAATATAAATTGGATACAGGTAGAAATTATGACAATTCGTAACTTATGACCAAATATTACTAAAATCGGACATAAAAATGGAAGTAATTATGCAAAGTCCACCTAATGCAATGATTTGTCATAATTGCCCAAGCGCGACCACTTGTGTCTGATAAAAGGTCTGGTGACAAAGTTACACGACGAGTCTTTGTGTTCAGAATCGGCGTGGCAGGTCAAATTGTGGTATAATGTTAACGACAGTGTTGCAGCATCTTATTGAAAATGTCGCCAGACTGCCAATTAGGGGAAAGAGCCATGAAAACGAAAACAGTCAAAGTTGGCATCGGATTTGCCACCGGTCGTAAAAGTTTCCGGAAGGTCCTTAGGAGTCATATCCATAGCTGGGTTGAGTCAGGTCTGGTGGAAGACACCTCATTATCTTTAAACATCTTCGTTGCTTATGATCTAAGCTATCAAATGACACATTCAAAAGATTTTACCAACATTCACCTAGACCAGTCATCCAAACTGGACGGTTTATTTTTTTCTGGCAAAGATGAAATAAAAAGCGAAGTGGACCAATTGGTGAAAAGCGGCATCCTGACTGCAGCGGAGGCCAACCGTGTCTTTGCCAAAGGCTATGCCGGCCAGCGCAATGCAATATTATATAATGCCATAAAAAACAAAATGGATTGTCTCATTTTTTTGGATGATGACGAATATCCATTTGCCGTAACCAACGAACACAACCATGCTATCTGGAGCGGGCAGCCAGTCCTGGAGCAACATATCTTAAACATCGCCGATGCGGATTACACCCACGGATACCACTGCGGATATATCTCTCCCATTCCATATATCGAATTCAACGAAATCATGGGCGAGAAAGATTTTCAAACCTTCATCGAAGCCATAAGCAACGATATTCTCAATTGGACCAATGTAAAAAAAATCATGGAGCAAGGCGGAATTACTTATTCAAGCACACAAGTGCTTCGTGATCTGGAAGTCAAGCCGGTGATAGAAGTCAATGGTGCCAAGTTCATTTCAGGGGCCAATCTGGGGATCAACATCTCAAAACCGGAGCGGATCCTTCCGTTCTATAACCCACCCAATGCCAGAGGAGAAGACACCTTTTTAAGCACCTGTCTTGGCAGCCGAAATGTCGTAAGGGTTCCCTGCTATACTTTTCATGATGGGTTTTCCATGTACCAACAACTTTTGGAGGGTGCGCTACCCATTCATTTGAAATTTATCAAAGCCGACAGCGACAAAATCATCCAGCGGTTCTACAAGGCTTGCCTTGGTTGGATTCGCTATAAGCCATTATTGCTTTACATTACAAGGCCTGACGAATACGATCAGGAAATCCAAATTATGCGAGAAAAGCTGACCGCTGTTCTACCGAAAGTCTGCGAATATTTTAGCAGACCGGAATTTATGAACATCATCCATGAATTGGAAAAGTATAATCGAAACGTGAAAAAACACAGTCAGGATTTCCTGGAAACCAAGGCGATTTGGGCCAAGGTCATGGCGCATCTGGCTCAAGAGTAAGTATGATCTTATCTATCGCATCAAACGTATCTATCGCATCAAACGTATTTATCGCATCAAACGTATCTATTCACATCGCATAACCAAAAAAAGCGAACAGCACTGGGAAAGTAATCTCCCAGTGCTGTTCTTACGATATGTTAAGTTTTTAAACCTTGGGCAATGGTTAGGCCTATCGGTGCCGCATATTTTCAGCATTTCGCTGGCTACACTCGAAGGGGCTTGTTGTGCTTTGAAGCGGATCGAGGTTTAGTCGATGGGCTTCATGGTGGGGAACAAGATGATGTCCCGAATGCTTGCCGCATTGGTGACCAACATAATGACCCGGTCAATGCCGATGCCCAGTCCACCGGTGGGTGGCAGGCCAACTTCCAATGCGTTGACGAAATCTTCATCCATGGGATGTGCTTCCGCATCGCCGCAGTCCAGCTGAGATTGCTGTTCTTTGAACCGTTGGTACTGGTCGATGGGGTCGTTGAGTTCGGAGAAGGCATTGGCGATTTCCCAACAATTCACATAGGCTTCAAACCGTCTTGTGATTCTGGGGTCTTCGGGGTCACGTTTGGACAAAGGCGAAATTTCTACCGGGTGTCCGGTGATGAATACCGGCCCATCTAAATAGCCAGGTGCCTCTTCGCAATATTCTTCAAATAATGCTGCAATTAGAAGGCCTCTGCTGATTTTGGCAGCATCTTCAATCCCGAATTTCTTGGCAACCACACGGGCTTCCTCATCGGTGTTGATGGTGTCGAAATCCACACCTGTCAATTCTTTGACCGCATCCTGCATCCGAAGACTTCTCCAGGGAGGAGTCAAGTCAAAGGTCTTTCCCTGATATTCAATGACCATAGATCCGGTTGAAACCAGTGCCGCCTTGGAAACCACCTGCTCTGTAACATCCATGACGGTTTCCATGTTTCCATAGGCCATATAACATTCCATTGAGGTAAATTCCGGATTGTGGTTTTTGTCCATTCCTTCATTTCGGAACATCTTGCCCATTTCGTAAACCCTATCCAACCCACCTACGGTAAGGCGCTTCAGGTAGAGTTCATTGGAAATTCGAAGTTTCATATCCAGGTCCAGTGTATTGTGATGGGTGGCGAAGGGCCTTGCATTGGCACCACCTGCAATGGTGGTCAATATGGGCGTATCCACTTCCAGGAAGTTGTACTCTTCCTCCAGCACCCGTTTGATTTCATGAATTATTTTGGCACGCTTGTAGAAAGTTTCTCTCACATCGGGATTCACAATCAAGTCCAAGTACCTTTGTCTATATCGTAGGTCTACGTCTTTCAGACCGCCCCATTTGTCGGGCAGTAGCTGCAACGACTTGGAAAGCAGCACCAATTTATCTACTTTGATGGAAACTTCACCATGACGGGTCTTGAAAACTTCGCCTTCGATACCGAGGATGTCGCCGATGTCATAGGTCAAAAACCACTGATACTCTTCAGGGGTAATGACATCCTGCCTTACGTATCCCTGAATTCTACCGTCACGATCCTGAATATCCATAAACGACGCCTTGCCCATATGCCTGTGGGCCATCATTCGTCCTGCACAAGAAACACGTTTGCCTTCCATTTCTTCGAAGTCATCGTGAATCTGTTTGCTATAGTGAGTCACATTCCATGTCTCAATCAAGAAAGGATTACGTCCGGCTTCTTGAAGCGCCTTCAGCTTTTCCCGTCTGATTTTCCGTAGTTCATTGAGCTCCGGTTCCCTCTCGCATTCGGCGGGGGAAGGAGCGGCTTGTTCCGGATTGATATCCGGGCTTTGTTCCTGGCCTGGCACTCGGCCTTCTTCCTGGCTCATTTTTTACCTCACTATATTTCTTGATTTATTTCTTGATTTCTTGATTTCTTGAGTTCTTGAGTTCTTGATTTCTTGAGTTCTTATTTGTTGATACTGATAATCTCGTACTTGATTTTGCCAGCCGGCACTTCAACTTCTACTTTGTCTCCCACTTTCGCGCCTAAGAGAGCTTCGCCCACTTTAGACTCGTTGGAAATTTTTCCTTCAAAGGGATCTGCTTCCGTTGTGCCTACAATAATATAATCCTCCGTCTTTTTTGTTTTAAGGTCTTTGACGGTGACTTTGTTTCCAATGTTCACTTTACCGCGGTTGGTTTTGCCTTCCTCGATGATTTTGGCTTTGCGCATCATGTTTTCTAGCTTCATGATTCGTTCTTCCAGTTCCGCCTGCTCATTTTTGGCCGCATCATACTCTGCATTTTCGGAAATGTCTCCAAATTCACGGGCTTCTTTGATTCTGGCTGCCACTTCAGAACGCTTTACGGATACCAGTTCGTCGTATTCAGCAACTACTTTCTCGTAGCCCTCTTTGGTTAATAGTACTTCTTCAGACATGTTCTTCTCCTTTTTTGGGGTTGCGCCAACCGGCAAACCCTAGATGATATTGGCATATTATAATTTATTCGTATCTTGACATTGAAACTTGTGGGTTTTTGTTCCATTTGTAACATGCGTGATACATTTCTTCTTTTCTGTACTTGCTTGTGGCATTATAACATCTCCGCCGCAAAGAGGCAAATAAAAGTGTTGCCCCGGATTGGATAGAGTCGCAGACTTCGAATCTGTCGGTTGGGAGTTCGAGTCTCTCGCGCCTCACCAAATTGATACCCCGGGAAGCATTGGTTTTTCCGGGGTTTTCAACGTTTTGGGTCAGTTCAGCTCTATCGCAAAAAGCCAAATGAACACCTATGAATATCTATGAATAGCGGAAAACACAGCGGAAAGTTTTTAGGCAAATAAAAAAAGGGCCCCGTTGCTGAGGCCCCGTTTAGTTTGATGCGTCTTTATATGTACCCTACGAATCCGATCAAAGCGGTGCTTGGCGCTGTTGATACCGCGTGGTCTGCAGATGTCGTTGCAGCAATAGTAATAGCCGTTGCCATTTGAATCGGTATAGTCAAGTATGCCTCTACACTCATTCCAGCCTTGACTTCAATTGACCATACAGGTACAGTTGTGCCTACTGTTACGTTGGCGGCTGTCGCGTTGTAAAAATGGATCCAAGCCGTATCTGTTGCATGAGGATTCTTGAAGTACCACGAATATACTTTTCCTGCAGATGATTTGATTTGTTGATCTGCGTTACTTAATGCAATATTTCTATACTGCGAGAACCCCACAGCGGTTGTAGCTGCACTTGGATAAGCAAGTATATTAGCCAATGTAACTGCATGAGTTTGAATTGCAGGGATAGGTTCTGTTGCGTATGAACCTAATGTAAACACCCAACTTTGTGTACCTGATGTGAAAGCGGTTGCCCTAACTCTCATATACCTTAAAGCATTTACAGATAATTCCCAACCATATGCCGGGGCGGCGGACAAGTTTCCTGAGGCGGTTTCAACAGTGTTCGCATTAGTTCTGACCGCTTGAATGGTAAACCAGTGACCGTCTGCTCCGTTTGTAGAATCAAGCGAACCCTCAAAGGTTACATTTACAGTATTGAATGTTCCGTAACAATGGCACATGACGTTTGAAACTCTGTCTGTTGGGAACGCTACCGTGCCGCCATTAGCTATTATGTTCCCGGTAACAGGTGTTATATCTGCAGGCAAGTTAGAGGTTTTGACTCTGCCAACATCATTCATGGGAATATCAAATAACGGATCCTCATAGAAAATCAGCAACTTGTCGGTGTCGTCCATGGAGCCAGTGTTATAATTTAATGTCAGCACGTTTCCGGCTACAGTTCCACCGCTATCCGCAAAGTTATAGATAATAATATTATCGGTTACGTTGGCGATCAGCAGTATGTTTGATAGTCCAATAGATGCGTAGTCCGTAAAAACAATTTGTCTCGCCGACGCATCAAATGTGTAGTTTGTGATAAATTTTTTCATAACGCCACTCCCATCGCGATAGCAAATGCTTTTAGTGCATACGGTGTAAGATTTTGGTCGCCCGTGTTGTTGCCACTGACGGTTGCATCTAACGGTACGGTTAATGTTTTGGGTGTTGTGCCACCAGTTAAGGTGAACCCAATTGCTTGCTCAGTGATGCCTAACCCATCTTCTCCGTCAAGGCCATCAACATAGTCCACGCCTTTTACCGGAGTATCGCCAGGCTCGCCTTTTAGAATTGCAATTTCTTCTGGCGTAAAATCTTCAAAGGTAAATGAGTCGCCCTTTTCACCCTTAAGGAGTGCAAGCTGTTCAGGAGAAAAATCAGAGTATATAAATGGATCCCCTTTTGCTCCTTTAAGAGCAAGTAGTTGTTCCGGTGTAAAGTCTGAATACGCGAAGTCGTCTCCTTTTTCACCCTTTAACAGAGCCAACTGTTCAGGCGTGAAATCACTGTATTCAAATGCGTCACCCTTATCGCCCTTAACTTTTAGTAAGGCTATCTGCTCCGGTGTGAAATCAGAGTAGACAAAATCATCGCCCTTGGCACCTTTTAGTAATGCCAATTGTTCGGGTGAGAAATCGCTATACTCGAAAGCATCGCCTTTTACACCTTTTAAAGCGGCCAACTGGGTGGGCGTAAAGTCTGCATAAGTAAACGCATCACCTTTCGCGCCCTTGAGTGCTGCCAGTTGACTTGGTGTGAAGTCATCAAAGACGAAGGCATCTCCCTTGTCTCCTTTGACCTTGAGCGCTTCAAGCTGTTCGGGTGTAAAGTCCTCGTAGGTGAAGGCATCTCCTTGCGGACCGGGTGTGGTCATTTGCATAGTGATTTCAAGCGGCACGGTCGAAGCGATGTTCAGATTGATATCGTCTCCAATGACGGTCGCCTCGATTTCTGCCACTATGGATTGTCTGATTGTTATTTCTTCCATCATTCTTCCCTCGTGATATCTTTGTAGACCTCAATCCCGAAAGTGTCCGAGCTTGCCACTTTACCCCCGACCATGATTTCGATATCGCTTTCGTGGGTTCCGAGCGGAAAACCATCAGTTGCTCCGGCGGAAAATAAATACCTACCGACGGTATCGGTTTCGGCAATAGTCAGCTCGCTCAATAATGTGCCGTCTTTATGCCTGACCTGGCACCGAATGTTGTCATAAGCGACTGGATCACCATTAGCGTCTTTGAAATTTACATAAAATGCGAGCGTGTCGCCTCTCTTGATTTTCATTGTTTTTCCTTCCAAAAACCCCGAAAAAACGAGGCTTAAAATTACGTTCTAAGCGACTTTATTCGGGGTGGTCGATAGCCAATACCTGTTGATTTTGGTGGGTTCTTGTGGTTTTAAATATCTTTCCTGAGTTGGTTTAATCTGACCTGAATTGCATCTAGATCACTAGTGGTATGGTCTTGGCACTTTGTAAGGTTCTTAATTTGAAGTTCTGTTCCATAGAGCCTAGTGGATAACTCGGCCATTGTTTTTTGGTCATTACGGACTTCCGTAATTTGGCTCGACATAGCTTCAAGGGTTTTCTCTATGGACTTAAAGGTAGACTTGCTACTCCCCATAAAAATGCCAGCAGTTAATGCCACCGATAAAAGTGTTATGACTAGATACAGAAAAAATTGCTCATTCATGATGACCCTCCTAGCTGGGTTATAAAGTCTCCCGGCTATTCGGGTTGTTGACGATACCGAATGCAATCAGAACTGGCAGAGCCAACGTCAGGAAATCATTTAACTGATCTCCAATGTCAAGTCCCCAAATCTGCTGAATGATGAAGGTTACCAATGCGGCAACTGCCAACCAAAGCGGCCAGCTCTTTAATTTTTCTGTGAAATTTTTCATTGTGTTTCTCCTTACTTTCTTACTGTTTTAGCTTTAGCTCTGGTTAAAGGACCTACAACACCATCAGGTGTTAATCCATTTAGTCTCTGGAACTCTTTTGTCTTTGCTTCAGAGTCCGGTCCGAAATCACCATCTACTGTGGTGTTTGGCCCGTACCAGCAAAGGAACTCCTGCCAATGTTTTTTGTCCGCAAATGATCCTCTGGTTCTGCTGACAGTGCTGACCGGGAATGTGCCATTGTAGAGATAGAACTCTCCATACATG
>JBGSVW010000045.1:0-11562 GCA_041752735.1 Anaerovoracaceae bacterium
AAACTGCCAGAAAGCTGGTAATAGAATACGGCACCATAGAAAATTTGTTGGAGCATGTAGAAGAAATACAAAACCAACGACTCAGACAGATTATTGAAGAGAATCAACAGCAGGCGCGAATGAGTAAAAGACTGGCAACCATCGTCAGGGAAGTGCCCATCGAAATTGATTTTGCTGATTACTTGTGGGAGGCCCCAGATCACAACAAATTGGTAGAATTATATTTAAAACTGGAATTTAACAGCTTTCTTAAAAAGCTTTCTCAGGATAACATTCCTTTGGCAAAGGGTCCGGTTGCTCAGGCGACGGTTTCCCAAAATCGTTCCCAAGATGCACAGATTTCGTTTGATACCATTGGTAATATGTCAGATTCCATTGAGCCAATGGAAAAAGACTTAAATTCCGGAACAATTGAAATGAACATTTCGACCCAGAAGATGCCAACACCCCTTGATTTCTTAGAATTTAAAAAACAGGTCAAGGAAGACGATGAAGTGGTAATCAAAGTTTTTAGTGATGGAAGCCATGTGGCGGTTCCAAAAGTATTTGGTATCGCACTTCTAATACAAGATAAGTATTACTTTGTTGAACCCAATGACACCAACGACTTGATGCGCGTTATGAAAGAGAAAAGCATCCGGTTAATTGGGCATGATTTAAAAGAAGATTTTTACCCGCTATTTTGGGCTGGTATGATCAATTTCAATACGAGATACGATACAGCAATTGCACAATACCTACTAGATTCGTCCCGTAGCAATTATTCACTTAAAGTACTAGCCCAGGAGTATTGTAGACAGGAATTAATCGAAAGCGAAGATTTGAAGACTAGCGGATACAGTTGGTGCAGTTTGGTAGATTTAATCAAGGCCATGCAGGAACCAAAGATTTCAGTGGAAGGGATGACTCAAATTTATCAAGAAGTTGAGTTGCCATTGATTGAACCCATGGCCTATTTAGAATATATCGGATTTGCGATTGATTCTAATGAATTAAAAACCACAGGTGCCTACATAAACAACAAAATCGAAGAAATCACAAAGGTCATTTACGAATTGGCTGGGGATACATTCAACATCAATTCACCGGCGCAGCTGGGCCCCATTCTATTTGATAAATTAGGATTGCCCACTGGGAAAAAGACCAAGACTGGGTATTCAACCAATGCTGAGGTTTTAGAGAATCTTCGCGACAAGCATGACATCATTCCATTGATTCTTGAATACCGCATGCTTACAAAATTACGTGGTACATATATTGACGGACTGTTGCCACTTATTCATACAGACGGTAAAATTCACGCCCACTTCAATCAAACTGTAGCAGCAACCGGTAGAATTAGCAGCAATGAACCCAATTTACAAAATATCCCAATCCGCCAGGAACCGGGAAGGTCAATTCGCAAGGCATTTGTACCTTCCACATCGGAATATATTTTGATGGGTGCTGATTATTCTCAGATTGAATTGCGAATTTTAGCGCATCTGAGCCAAGATCCCGTATTGATAAACGCATTTAACTCGGGCGATGATATACATAAAATCACAGCAGCAAACGTTTTGGGAGTACCAGAAGATCAGATTACCATTGCTGACCGCACAAAAGCCAAGGCAGTTAATTTCGGTGTCATTTATGGTATGAGTGCTTTTGGACTTTCTTCTGAATTGAATATTTCCAGAAAAGAAGCAGATCTATATATAAACGAGTATTTTGCAAAGCATCAAAAGGTTAAAGAATTTATGGATTCGCTTGTAGCATCGGCAAAAGAACTGGGCTATGTGACGACAATTCTAGGCAGAAAAAGGTTTATACCAGAAATATCTGCATCCAATTACATGGTTCGACAATTAGGTGAACGTCTTGCCATGAATAGCCCCATACAAGGTAGCGCAGCGGACATCATCAAAATTGCCATGCTTCGTGTATACCGATCGTTGCGTGATGGCAACTTCAAATCTAGGTTGATTTTGCAGGTACATGATGAATTAATCTTAGAGGTTCATCAGGATGAAGTTGCCGAGGTAACAAAACTGTTACAAGATGGGATGGAGAACGCAATCAAATTGGATGTGAAAGTTGACGCAGCGATACACCAGGGGTCTAACTGGTATGAGTTAAAATAGGTGTAACATGAAAATCATTGGATTGACAGGGGGCATAGGGAGCGGCAAAACGACAGTAACCGATTTCTTAAAGAGAAAAGGATACCAAGTGATTGATGCAGATGAGATTGCACGTGAAATTGTGGCACCAGGGACACAAGTCTTTAGTGAACTGGTATTACATTTCGGAGAAGCCATTCTTCATTCTGACGGCTCCTTAAACCGCCAAAAGCTGGCTGAACTAGCATTTATAAATTCTGCACAAAAGGACGTTCTTAACAGGATTACTCATGGTGCTATTTTAGAGACCATTTCAGCACAAATCAAAAGTATTCAAACAAAACAGAATCCGTCACTGGTTTTCATTGATGCGGCGTTATTGATCGAAACGGGGCTTTACAAAAAAGTGGATGAAGTATGGCTGATTACGGCGCAGGAAAATCTTCGGATTCAACGGGTGATGTCTAGGGATCACATGGATGCCGACAGCGTAAAACAACGGATTTTAGCGCAGATGAGTGATGAACAAAAGGCGTCCTTTTCATTACGCACGATTAACAATTCTGGTACAAAGGTAGAACTGTTTGACACCATAGAGAAGATATTGAGGGATTATGAAACTGTTTAAAAAAGAGAATCTATACATTCGTACGACGCAAGAAACGGAAGAACCTGCCAAAAACAGAAATTGGATGATTTATACTGGATCCGGTATTTTTGTTATTCTTGTAATTATTTCCCTGTTTTTTGTTGAAGGATCCTTGTTTCCTGCCAAAGATGATATTGAATACAAAACCTCACAAAGCGTCATTTTACCAATGGTTAGTGTTTCGTCATTTAATCCTCTGATTTCAAAAGATGAGGACACCTATTATATTTCAAAATTGATCTATGATGGACTTTTTGTTCTTGATGGTACCTTGACGCCGACACCGAACCTAGTAGAAACATACACTGTCAATAAAAAAGACCAATCCATCACGCTGACTTTACGAAAAAGTATTGTTTGGCATGATGGTGTGGAATTTACCGCAAATGATGTGAAGTACTCTATTGATGCATTCAAAGCGGCAGGGGACCGAAGCGTTTATCAAGTTGATATTTTAGCAATAAAAAATGCAAAAGTGGAGGCTAATGACAAAGTCACTATTTTTTTCAATAGTGCAACCGAGATGAGCTTAGATTTATTGACCTTTCCGATTTTACCCAAACATCAATTTGAAAAAATCGGAAAAGCACTGGAAAAAGTAAACGGATTTAAACCCATTGGAACAGGGGCTTACAAATATGAGAGTTTTGACCCAACTTCTCAGTTGACGCTAATAGGAAACAGTGAATATTTTGGAGAAAAAGCACAAAACACATTAATTTTTCAAGTGTTACCCAGTCAATTGAATTTCTTTAACTTATTAAAGGCAAGCAATTTATCCTTGATTATCTCAAAAGCCGCTACTAGAGAAACAGAGATTTCAGGAGAAGACGTCACAGTAGTTGACTTTCCCTCCAACGAGTTAGAATACCTTGGATATAATTTTTTAAATCCGGATCTATCTAAGAGGAGTATCCGAGTTGCCATCGCCTACGCAGTTAATTCGAAAGAAATCATAGACGAAAGCTACTATGGAAGTGGTATCACAGCTGATACTGTTTATTTCCCTGGATATCTAGGAGTGGAACCTTTAAAAGAGCCTTACGGATATGATGGCGCATTATCTGAGGAATATATCAAAAAAGCTGGGTATGAAGACAATAATGGTGATGGAATTGTTGAAAATGCTCAAGGAGAACCTCTGACAATTCGAATTTTGGTAAACAACAACAATAGTTCCCGTATGCTGGCTGCCATACAAATCGAAGATTCCCTCCAGGATGTGGGCATCACCGCCACCATTGATGCAGTTGAGTGGACTTCCTATCTTGCACAGCTGCAATCAGGCGATTACGACTTATACCTTGGTGGGCTGAAATTATCCAAAAGCATGGACTTGCGTCATATGTTATCAAAAAATGGTCAGTATAACTATATTGGCTATAGCAATGGAAAAATGGATGAACTGCTAGACCAAATGCGAAGTGGACTGATGCCCGAAGAGATGAAGGAGACATATGTGGAAATACGCAATATCCTTCAAAATGATCTTCCATATCTCAGTCTGCTCTATAAAACAACCGGCGCGATTCAATCGCCCGCGCTTGTAGGAGATGTGACGCCTTCATTTGATGATTACTATCGTGGATGCAAATCTTGGTATTGCAGGTATGAAGTCAACACACAGACAACAACAGAATAAACCAAGTTTGAATTTCTAAAAATATATCCGTTTCTCTTGAATATCAGTTGACAAAGTCGGCGATTTTATATATTGTATTCAAGGAATCGGGTTTGCGCCCGTGGCGGAACGGCAGACGCGCACGTTTGAGGGGCGTGTGATTAATATCGTACCAGTTCAAGTCTGGTCGGGCGCACCATTTAAGTTGAAAAAGCTCATTATATGGGCTTTTTTATTTTTCTATTGATTGAATCAATAGAACTGTTTAAGAAGGAATCATGCACAAATCTAAATGAATTTTTAGCAGTTCAGGTATCATTTAAACAGCGATTCTGATATAATTTATGATTACCGGAGGTGAAACATGATCTCAAAATTCAGCATCAAAAAACCTTTTACTGTATTTGTCATGGTGGTTCTTATTATTGTATTTGGATTCGTTTCATATACAAAAATGACCCCGGACTTATTCCCGAGTATGGATTTGCCTTATGTGGTTGTCATGACTTCATATTTTGGTGCCACTCCTGAAGAAGTAGAGACAGTTGTAACCAAGCCCATGGAGCAACAAATGGCCACTTTAGGAAATTTGGAAAGCATGCAGTCCATTTCTGCAGAAAATTACTCGACAATCATTCTGCAATTTAAGAACGATACCAATTTGGACACCATTTCAGTCGATATCAGAGATAAAATAGACTTGGTAGCAGGCCAATGGGGCGAAATGGTAAGCAAGCCCATTGTTCTGAAACTCAACCCTGATATGATGCCAATTACTGTGGCGGCAGTTACATTGGAAGGTAGCAATAATGCTGAGACTTCCGATTTTCTAAACAAAGAGTTATTAAGACGGCTAGAAGGAACAGATGGCGTTGCTAACGTTTCCACAGCAGGAATGGTCGAAAACACAATCCAAGTGGATTTGAACCAAGACAAAATTGATCAAATGAATAAACTGGTGCGAGAAGCACTCATTAATAGTTTCGGTGAAGCTTACGGGTCAGTATCTTCAGGAATTCGTTCGGCAAAAGAACAAGAAACAACTCTGTCAGACTCAAAAAATCAAATCATAGAAGCGCAACTTGCGGTAGCGGAACAATTCGATTCAGCCCAAATCATGCTAATTATCAAGAGTTCTGAGTTGGCAGCAAGCTTAGCAGCCAATCCGTCATCGGCAGAACTGCTAAAACCACAAATTCAAGCAGTAGATGCCGCTTTAATAAAACTATATGATCAAAAGGATATCGCATTTGCAAACTTGAGCAATTCCATGGCTGATGTTGTATCGGCACAAGTTATGCTTCAGGTAACCTTGAATCAACTGGAGTCTTCCTTGGCAGAAGTGGAATCTGCACGGGAAGCATCAATCTCTTCAGCAAATTTGACTGGCATCCTGACCATGAATAATGTTTCTTCAATCATCTCAGCACAGAACTTGGATATGCCAGCCGGATATGTACAAGACGGAACCAGTGAGATTATGGTATCCGTGGGAGACAAATTTGAAAGTATTGAAGAAATCCAAGATTTGGTTGTTTTGAATTTGGGAATTGAAGGCATTGAACCCATCTTACTTTCTGATGTAGCCGATATCAGCAATTTTAATACTGCTGGCGAAACTTATGCCAAAATAAACGGAGAAGATGGCGTACTCCTGACATTCCAGAAGCAGTCAAATTATGCTACAACCGAAGTTGCACAGAACATTCAACAGAAATTCATCGATTTGGAACAACAGCACAAAGGTTTAAAATTTACGACCCTTTCTGATCAAGGCGAATACATTTATATTGTCATTGATTCGGTGCTGGGAAATCTTTGGATTGGTGCACTGCTGGCAATTATAGTATTGATTTTTTTCCTTAGAGATTTTCGACCGACGCTGATTACTGCTTTAAGTATTCCAATCAGCTTGACCTTTGCGATTGTATTAATGTACTTTTCCGGCGTTACTCTCAATGTTATTTCACTTGCAGGACTTGCCGTGGGTGTCGGTATGTTAGTGGATAATTCAATCGTTGTAATCGAAAATATCTTCAGGTTACGTGGATTGGGTTTAAGCAAGGTTCAGGCAGCACTCTCTGGTGTTTCACAAATGGCAGGAGCAATTACTGCATCAACACTTACCACTGTGTGTGTTTTTTTACCGCTTGTTTTTGTTGAAGGAATCACCAAACAAATATTTACCGATATGGCATTAACTGTGACCTATTCATTAATGGCCAGCTTGTTGGTTGCGTTAACTCTAGTACCTGCATTAGGTAGATTTTTGCTTGTTAAGACCGGTGAAAGTAGTGTATTAAATAGTAAAAGCAATACACTGGCAAAATACAAACAGCTGGTGGCGTTTGCCTTAAAACACAAAAAATGGGTATTGGCTATCTCAATTCTTTTACTTTTCGCAACAGCAGGGTTATCCTATGTAAAAGGCTTTGAGTATATGCCATCAATGGCCAGCCCAGAAATATCTGCAAATCTAGAGTTTCCAACTGAAAACTCTTTGGAAGATACAGCGACATCATCTGATGCGATTTCCGATGAATTATCATCTATTGAAGGTGTCGAAACTGTAAGCATTATGCTTGCATCGGATTCCGGTGGTATGTTTGGTATGGGAGGGGCAGCGACAGATTTTTCTGCCGTGAGCGTGTATATTCTTTTGGATGAGGATCAAGTAGCACAAGGTGCAGTAGTTACAAAAAAGATAAAAAGTCTTGCTGATAAATATAATGCAAAAGCGGAAATTTTTGGGGGTGCTGATATTTCGAGTTCTTCCGCATTAGGCGGTGGGGGAATCAGTATTAATGTATATGCAGATGATTTGGATTATTTACGCACAGCTACCCAAACCATTGAAAAAGCATTACTTAAGGTCAAAGGTATCGAGGAAGTATCAGATAGTACTGAAGGCACTGTGCCAGAGTTACGAATTACCGTTGATAAGAATGATGCAATGGAAAAAGGCTTAACCGTAGCACAAGTATATGCACAAATATCTGATGTGCTCACCGAAAATAAAATATCCACCTCCATTCGATATTTAGGAAACACAAGGGAAGTCTTTGTAACGGCCGATGCTGCAAATGATTTAGACATCCAGAGCATTGAAAATTTCGTGCTTACGGTCTCAAATGGACAGACGGGAAATACCGAAATGATAAAATTGATGGACATAGCAACCATCACGCGAGATGAAACCCTTAGGAGCATTTCCCATCTCGATCAAAATCGCGAGCTAACTGTAACTGCAACGATTTCAGAGGAAGAGAATATTACCTTGGTTACCAATTTGGCAAAAGAACAAGTATCTAAACTTGATTTGCCTGAAAGTATATCGTATGAGTTTGAAGGTGAGGATAAGGCGATCATGGATGCAATGGAACAATTATTGCTAATGATGGCTTTGGGTTTGTTGTTGATTTACCTTGTTATGGTGGCACAATTCCAATCATTACGGGCACCGTTCATCGTGATGCTATCGGTTCCGCTGGCATTTACAGGCGGGCTTATAATGCTTCTTATCAGCGGGAAAGAAATCAGTGTGGTATCAATGATTGGTTTTATTATGCTGATGGGAATCATCGTAAATAATTCTATTGTTTTGATTGATACTATGAATCGCTTTAGAATAGAAGGAATGGAAAAAAAGATGGCAATCATCGAAGCTGGGGCTGCCAGACTTCGCCCTGTTCTCATGACAGCGGTTACCACCGCACTTGCCCTCATCCCAATGGCATTGGGCTTTGGTACCGGTGCGGAATTAATACAGCCGGTTGCCTTAGTTTGTGTTGGTGGCCTTACTTATGGGACATTTATGACGTTGCTTGTCATCCCTGTATTATATGATTGGTTGGGTGCGAAAAAAATCTCCGTAATTTCAGAAGAAGAGTTGACGATTCGGGATTTATAATGCTATAATGACGAAGTCGCGCCGGCGTGATGGAATTGGCAGACGTGCGGGATTCAAAATCCCGTGGTGGTAACACCGTGTGGGTTCGACCCCCACCGCCGGCACCACGACTTATATTGATGAGCCAATGTAATAGGAGGAATAAGAATGGATCAATTAATGACATTTGGACCACTGCTTCTCTTGATAGTGATTATGTATTTCCTTTTAATCAGACCACAGAGAAAAAGAGAGAAGTCTGTAAATGAGATGCGTAAAAGCCTCCAAGTAGGAGACGAAATCATTACCATCGGTGGAATATGCGGCAAAATTGTTAAGACCAAAGACGAAACCATCGTTATCCAAGTGGGTGCTGATAAGGTCAAATTTGAGATGATGAGATGGGCAGTTTCTAAAGTTGTAGATGGTGGCTCGAAAACAGCACCAAAGGTCTCTGAACAGCCTGAAGCTTCCGCAGAAGAACAACCCAAAAAAGCACTACCCAAAAGGATGAAAAAAACAGCACCTTCTGACGAAGACGCTGAATAATACATCAAAAGAAATCCTAAAAGCCTTCTTTTATACGAAGGCTTTTTTGTTTGTTTGAATTGAAAAATCAAGCGTTTTCACTTGTTAAACTGTAAAAATCGTAGTAAAATATACAGTAATGCAAAAATATTCATAAGGTGGGTAAAGATATGTCAAATTTAGTGAAAAAGTTATTGGCAATATTAGTAATTATAGTCATTGTCGTTGGTGGATTCCTTACAGTGAAAGGTTTTGGATCCATAGACCCATTAAAAGATCAAATAAAACTCGGTCTGGACATTGAAGGTGGCGTATATGTAGTTATGGAAGCGCAAACAGACCTAACCGGAGAAGAATTAACGCAGCTCATGGACCAAACCAAAGCGGTCATCGAAAAGCGTGTTGATCAAATGGGATTGGTAAATCCGATTGTAACCATTGAAGGGCAGAAACGAATTCGTGTCGAACTACCCGGTGCAAAAGATGCAGAAGATGCCATCGCACAAATTGGCAAAACTGCTCAACTTAAATTTACTTTGGCAGATGGATCCTTTGTCTTGGATGGTGGTAGTGTTAAAAATGCCGTGACCCAGCAAGATACACAAAAGGGCGGTTACGCTGTTGGATTGGAATTTGACGCAGACGGGGCTAAAGCCTTTGAAACTGCGACAGTCAAAGCATTAAGTGGAACCATCGCGCCAACTATCATTGACACTGAAACCAGTAGATTGGTAAGTAGCCGATCGATTGTAATAACCTTAGACGGAAAAGTCATTTCCGCACCGGAAGTCGAGGAAGTCATTTCGGGTGGAGAATGCCAGATTACAGGTGGATACACCCAAGATGCAGCTACAAATCTAGCAGCTTTGATTCGAGGAGGTGCTTTGCCTGTAGAACTTCAAGAAGTCACATCTTCCGTGCAAACCGCAACTGTGGGGCTAAATGCTTTACAAATGAGTCTTTATGCCGGTGGAATTGGATTCATATTGATCTTTCTGATTATGATCATTGGATATAGATTAATGGGTGTAGCAGCTAATATCGCGCTTTGTCTTTATGTCTTATTGATTATCGGTACGATGATTTTAATGGGTAGTGTCTTGACCTTGCCGGGTATTGCAGGCATTATCGTATCCATAGGTATGGCCGTGGATGCGAATATCATCATATTTTCAAGAATTAAAGAAGAAATCACTAATGGTAAGACCATCCGTGTCGCGATGCACACAGGATTTAAACGTGCATTAAGTACCATTATCGATTCTCAGTTTACAACGTTTTTGGCAGCCATCATCCTGTACCAGGTTGGAACCAGCGCTGTCAAAGGATTTGCATTAACATTAATGATTGGTATTTTCGCCAGTGTTTTTACTGCCGTGTTTGTTACACAGCTGCTACTGAATTTAATGGCAGATAGTCCGAAATTCTCACAATTCAAATATTTCGGCATGCATTCAGATGGCACGCCGATGCTTAAGCTGAAGCGTCAGTTTGACATCATAAAATACCGTAAAATTTACTATATTGTAAGTATTCTTCTCATTACCACAGGTTTATTGGTTGGCGGAATCAGAGGATTTAACTACGGGATTGACTTTACCGGTGGAACTATGATGAACATCGATATGGGTAAGCAGGTTGCAACTCAGGATATAAAAGATGTTTTTGGGAAGTATGGAGTTAATACAGACCAAATGCAAATCGTATATTCAGGTGAGAGTTTAGATACTGTAATTATCAAAACAAGAGATGCCTTAGAAAATGACACTAGAACGAAGATTATCAATGATTTTGAAGATCAGTTCGGAATTGCCGACGAGGATGTGCTGGGTATAGAACTGTTCGGACCTTCGGTAGGTAAAGAATTACAAGAAAATGCATTAAAGGCGATTTTATTATCCGTCGTTGGAATGTTGCTGTATATACGGTTCCGATTCAGAGAATGGAAATTTGGGGCCGCTGCAATCATAGGAGACCTTCATGATATTTTGTTGGTAGTTGCCTTTTATGCCATCTTCCAAATTACTGTTAACAACCCCTTCATTGCGGGTATACTAACAGTCTTAGGTTATTCAATCAATGATACAATCGTCATATTTGATCGTGTCAGGGAAAACTTCAGATTTATGAAAAAGGAAACCACTGCGGAGGTTTTAAATATCAGTGTCAATCAGACGCTAACTAGATCCATCATGACTTCAGCAACAACGATTGTTGTTATGATTCCCTTATACATTTTGGCCGGACCCGCTATTCGTGAGTTCGTTTTGCCATTGATGGTAGGTATTCTGGTGGGCACCATGTCTTCAATATTTGTATGTACTCCATTGTACTATGAATTTTCAAATTTCAAAAAGAAATCAGGCTATCTGAAGCATGCCGAGAAAAAGAAAACCAAGAAAAAAAGCAACTACTTTGCCGCAAAAAGCACAAAAGTAGAAAACCTTCCCAATCCCAATATGGAAGTGAAACCCATCGCAATTCCTGAAGAAACCTTTGTGGATACGATTGAACCAATAGAGGGAGTCGAACTCCAAAAAAAATCCGGTCCAATAAAAACCACAAAACATCACAACAAAGGTAAAAAAAATAAGAGGTAAATACAAGTAGGAGCGTCATGGAAAGCAGGCAGGTTTTTTTAAACGATATCACAAGGATCAATCCCAAATATAGTGAAGAACTGATTGGGAAAGCTTTTGATGTTGCTGAAAGAATGCATACCGGCCAAATGCGCAAATCAGGCGAACCGTATTTTATTCACCCAATGTCAGTG
>JBGSVW010000046.1:0-127802 GCA_041752735.1 Anaerovoracaceae bacterium
ACGCTGATGAAGGGTGATAAGGTTGTCGAGGTTTTTGAAAAAGGTACCGATTAGCTCTTGTTCGGCAATATTGGGCTTTGGTACAGCAATTTCCATAACCTTGTTTTTGGATATATTGTAGCGTGATATGCCTTGTGCTAAGAAAGTGATTTTCTTTCTTGTTGTGGAAGAACGTAGCATATAAGCAAGGAAGTAATTGTCGAATTTTTCTGTTGGTCTATATCCAAAACAGAAGCTATTTAGGTAGGTATTGTCTCTGTTTTCAAGCCATACAGAAGACATTCCGACTTCTTCGGGTGTTTCAGAAGAAGTTGTAAAGAATACATCTCCAATTTGCACTTCGTTTTGCCTACCATCAAATTCAACTGGTTCCGTCATTCTTGGACTTGAAACGGTATTTGAAAATACATTCATGTAAGTCACAAATTTTGCTTCACCGTGACCAAAGTCCTCTTTTGATTTTCCAGATAGGCCAGTATACGTTTCTCCGATTTCACACAACTTACGCTGTTCCCAAGGGTCAGCAAAGCCAGTAAAGCGAAGCTTCGGTATATTTTCGCCGTCTTTCGGAAACATTTTTTCAAGGCAAGACTTTTTCACGTTCTTCAGCTTGTCATACTTACGCTGATGAAGGGTGATAAGGTTGTCGAGGGCTTGTAATGTCTGTCCAATTCTCACTTGTTCAGCTTGATTCTTCGGTAAATAAAACGGAGTTTTTGACACCAGACTCCAGTCTGCACGTGGCATTTTTGTACCCGTGGATTGATTTGCAGCTACTTGAAAAGGCGTCGTTTGTATAAGGTAATATAAATATCGGCTGTCTATTTCTGATGGCTTCATTACCCAAAAATCACCCACTGCAACGCCCGAAAAATCAGGCAAAAGCCAGTTTTTAAGGTATGGACGGAGCTTTCCAAAAAGGACATCATAAGGAGCAAATCTGATGCCCGTTTTGACTGACTCTTTCTCTTTAATGTCTTTATTTAGAACACCTTGTCCGGAAACTATATCCTCGTACTCGACACTTGGCAAACCGCTATTGCAAACAGCCATTGTAGAGTTTCTTATAACCATTTCAGAAAACTCACGCTGTTCCCAAGGGTCAGTAAATCCAGCAAAGCGAATAGCCGGTTTTTTGTTGTTTTCTGCCATGTTATACACCCTTAAGCAGCGACTGGAATTCGCCGAGCCCTTTCATATCAAACTCATCGCCACGAAGCTCATCAATCAAAGAGGATAGAACGCGCTCAGATTCGTGAATTTCAGTTTCAACCTGAGAATAGGTAACAGAATACTTCTCAGCGATGGCTTGTAGTTTGGCGGTTAATTCATTCACAGTGGTCTCAGGCAGCTTGTAAAGGCTTTGGACAAGCGGAGAAACCCATTTCTTTTCGAGTAGTTCAAGCACCTGTTCATCAGAGAGGTTTTCAATGGTCTTCTTAGACAAAAGATGAAGCTTATCAACGTCCACTTTGATTTCTTTCTTTAGCTGCTTTTCTTCTTCTAACAGTTCATTTGCCTTCAGCGCTTTCGCTTCAAACGAGTCCTCTGCAAACCTTATACCTTTCCTCTTTTCGGAATTGATTTCTTTGACCTTTTTTGCTACTTCCTTCGGAATAAAAGCATCATTTGAATCATTCAAAAGATCGCTTTCTTTTTCTTCTTCCGAAAGGGAATCAATAATTTCTTCGTATTGTGGTGCAATTTCAGTAAGCTGAATTTCTTTGCTGTGAAGCTTTGCTGCTTCTGAACGTAGCAAGGTGCTTTGCACCAGCTCAAACGGTATTACATGACCAACCCATCCATCTTGAACTTCCTGATCCTTTCCGTCCTTTTTCTTTATGACCATATTGGCATCAACTTTTTTGGCCGCGGCAAACCCTTCGCTCTGAATGATTTCTAAATCGACAACAATTTTTGTCCAGTCATCATCCAAAAGCTGATATGCCTCGTATTTGCTTACCAAGGCAATATCCCCAAGCCGATCAAAAATATCTACGCTGAAAGCTGCTTCAGCTTTGGATATATTGATAGTCTGGAGCTTGTCAACAAGTTCGGATTTCAAATATGTACCGAAGCCCCCGAAGGCAGCGTCAAATTTTTGCTCGAACTTTTTAATGTCCGTATGAGCCCCTATGACTTTCTTGACATTCTCTACGGCAAGTTCTGCGTAGGGTGCCTCACTGTCTGTAAATAGAGCGGGTTTCAAATTTGGAAATGCATCCCAATAATCGTGCAGCTCATCCAATTCTGACTTTGGAATGCCTCCAAACATTGAGGCATAAATATCCCAGCTTTCCGACTTTTGAGAGGAATCAACATATCGTGGTATATTCAGGTTGTACTCGTTTGAGCGAATTTCGTCACGGGTGACTACTTTGGAAAACTTTGGAACGCTTTCTCTATGCACCACCGTGTCTGATATTTTCTTTATATCGCAAGCCCTTAACTTATTATTTTTGCCAATCTTGATGAATCCCTTGGAAGCATCAACAATCAAAATATCAGTATTTTCCCGTTTCTGTCTAAGCACCATGACAATCGTGGGAATACCTGTCCCAAAGAAAATATTTGCTGGCAAGCCAATAATAGTATCAATGTGATTTTGCTCGATTAAATTCTTGCGAATTTCTCCTTCTTCGCCTCCGCGGAACAAAACACCGTGGGGCAAAATAATTGTCATAATCCCTAACGGCTTAAGATGGTACAAATCATGCAGTAAGAAGGCATAATCTGCTTTCGTCTTTGGAGCCATGCCAAAACGCGCATAGCGGGGGTCAGTTTCTTTGTCTTTTGGATCCCAGTTCTGTGAATAGGGCGGATTTGAAACAACGGCATCTACATACAAAGGATTGTATGTATTCGCCTTATCATTTTCATCGAAATATGGCCAGTCTTCTTCCAGCGTGTCACCGTTACGGGTGACGATATTATCAGGCAAAATGCCACGCATTACCAAGTTCATTCGAGTAAGGTTATAGGTGTTTTCTTTCAGCTCTTGTGCGTAGTATTTAATGTTGTTTTCATCGTCCATATATTTGGCTACACATTTACCAATATTAATAAGGAGAGAACCCGAACCGCTTGTCGGGTCATATATCTTGATTTCTTTTTCACCTTGCATATGGTTTGCAACAATTTCTGACATTAAAAGCGAAACCTCGTGAGGTGTATAAAACTCTCCAGCTTTCTTACCGGCGTTGGCTGCAAAGTTACTAATCAGATATTCGTAGATAAAGCCGAGCACATCATAGTCCTGCTTGCCATCCATCGGAATATCTTTGATAAGGTGGAGCAGGTCGCTGATTGCTTTAGTCTGAGACCCAGAAGTATCACCAAGCTTTGAAAGACCAGTTTGTAATGTGTTGAAGATTTTGTCAAAAACCTTCTTATATGAATTGTTAATCAAACGGCTAAACGCAGACAGTGCATCTCGGACATTCGAAACGTCAAAGTCCTTTCCGCTTTTAATCCAAGTGGGAAACAAATCCTTATACGCGATAAAGTATCCAATGCTGTCTTGAATAAACTTAACGCTTTCTGCATCCTCCTCGGAAAGCGTTTCAATATCAGTGTCTTTAAAGTCGTTTTCTCTCAGAAATTTCAACTCCTTATCGGACAAAAACTTGTAAAAAATAAAGCCCAGAATATAATCCTTATATTCATTTGCCTCTATCTTTGAACGCATTTTATTCGCAGACTCCCATATTTTACTTGCAAGTTGTTGCTTGTTCATGATAGTTCTCCTATTAGTTCATATATTTTCGGTTTGTTTTTGAGTTATTTCTTCATGCCATATGTGAATTCGAACCTCATTGCATTCCTATGATTTGTTTTTATCCTGGTAACTCGTGGAAATAATATCAATACTTCTGAAATAGGCAATGAAAAAAGTACACCAAAATGCACTCTCAAAGATCACTTATTATAGAGAAGCATCCAATCCCAATTTCCATTTTCTCTCCCAGTAATTATATCAACATGTCCATTTTAACTTCTCCGGCATTTTCATGCAACTTGTATTTAAAAATAGGCTTTAACTGTACTAGAAACTGCACTTCCACTCTAATTACGCCTACTGGTGCACCCAAAGCCCAAAAAAGTGAAACCGGTTTCACTTTTACTCTCTTTTCGCCAATTCGATCATAATTTCGAGCTCATACAACAGCCGCGATTTCGTCAAAAACAACAAAAATCCATTCATTTCAATGGATTTTTGTTGTATCAATACTGATGTACTAATTTGGCGGAGGAC
Organism: Anaerovoracaceae bacterium; assembly: GCA_041752735.1. Lineage (GTDB taxonomy): Bacteria > Bacillota > Clostridia > Peptostreptococcales > Anaerovoracaceae > UBA1422. The sequence goes on from JBGSVW010000046.1 coordinate 4,256, forward strand.
ATGGGACTCGAACCCACGAGGCTGTTACACCTTACCCGCTTTCCAGGCGGGCTCCTTAGCCACTCGGTCAATCCTCCGCATAGGCTAAATGTGGCAGTCTTTCTCTCGACAGCCACGTGTCAATATATCATAGCCACAGGTAATTTTCAAGTGTGAATATTACTTTTCTGTCAATTCTCCGTAAAAAGTTACGGAACGAGAATCTGTTAATTTCCCGAAGTCCAACATCTCGTGGTTGTATTCGGAATTCATAAATCGAGACGTAATGAGAAAGTCTGCCGTTGCCCGGTTATTTGCTACTGGAACGTCATATACGCATGCAATTCGCAGTAAGGCCTTGATGTCCGGATCATGTGGCTGCATTTCCAATGGATCGGAGAAAAAGATTAGCATATCAAGATGTCCTTCTGCAATTCGCGCGCCGATTTGTTGGTCGCCACCCAGCGGACCACTGATTAGCCTTTCCACCGGAAGTCCGGTTTTTTCGGAAATCAAACGGGCTGTGGTGCCGGTTCCGCAGAGAAAATGGGTCTTGAGAACCGCTTCGTTTTTGTGGCACCATCGGACCAGGTCGTCCTTTAGGTTGTCATGGGCAACCAATGCAATTCGCTTTTGGGCACCCATGGTGATTTTCTTAATTGTCATTTTTCCACCTCCTTTCATCCACAGTATATGGCAAAAACAGCGGGATGTCCGCTGTTTCTGTAAGAATTAACACAATATTAACGGCGGCTTAATGCGGTCTTAACCGCGTCATCCATATGGATGGCTTTCACCACGTTGTTATGCAAAACCGGCTTGTCCTCAAGCCCTTGAAGGCCCGAAGGAATGGGTACGCCTGTGGCTTTGTAAATTGCCTGCACCGAAGCAAAGCCGTCGTCGCCTCTGCCAATGCCGATGGCATCCGCCACACTGTCAGCAAACTTATATGCGCTGGCTGTGGACGCAATTAAGGCGGGCATCGTGTCACCTGTTTCCGCTCGATAATTTTCATACACCCGATATGCAACCGCTGTATGGGTATCCATCAGATAGTTGTGTTCCCGGTACATTTTGCCAATGGTTTCTCCCGTGGCTTCCATGTCGGCAAACCCGCCATAAAAAGATCCCAGAAGAAGTCGCATCCCCGGAGTCACCTCATAAGACTTTTCTTTTTCCATGCGGTCCATCAGATCACGTACCATTTCGCCGTCGTTTCCGCTCAGGTGGAAAAGCAGTCGCTCCAGGTTGCTGGAAATCAAGATATCCATGGATGGAGAGTTGGTCAGGAAAAACTCTCTGTTCAGGTCGTATATCCCGGTGTTGATGAAATCGGTGAGAATGTTGTTTTCGTTGGAAGCGCAGATGTACCGGTTGATGGGCAGTCCCATGCGGCCCGCATAATATGCGGCCAGGATGTTGCCAAAGTTGCCGGTGGGCACCACCACATTAATGGGGTCTCCTGCTTTGATGGTTCCTTGTTCCACCAGTTTTCCGTAGCCATACACGTAGTAAGCCACCTGAGGAACCAGCCGTCCAATGTTAATGGAGTTGGCCGAAGAAAGCTTGCAGTTCATGTCTGCCAGCTCTGTGGCAAATTTTGTATCGTTGAAAATCTTTTTGACCCCAGCCTGAGCATCGTCGAAATTCCCATCGATGGCATAGACATGGGTGTTTCCCCCCTCTTGGGTGGTCATCTGACGCTCCTGAACAAGGCTTACACCTTGGTTAGGGTAAAAGACAATGATCTCCGTCCCCGGCACGTTGGCAAAGCCTTCCAATGCGGCTTTTCCCGTATCCCCGGATGTGGCTGTCAAAATGACAATTTTCTTTTCTTCCTTTTCTTTGCGAAGGGCCGTGGTCATAAGATACGGCAAAATAGACAAGGCCATATCCTTGAAGGCCGCGGTTCTGCCATGATAGAGCTCCATGAAAAACCCGTCTCCTGCAGCTACCACCGGCACGATGTCCGGTGCGTCAAACTTGCTGTCATAGGCACCATCCACACACTGGTGCAACTCCTCGTCAGTATAGTCTGCAAAGAACGCTTTGATAATATGAAAAGCCACTTCCTTGTAGGTCTTGCCTGCCAGGTCGGTCAGGTCAAAGGGAAGGGCCGGAATCTCTTCGGGTACATAAAGCCCCTTGTCTTCTGCGATGCCCCGGATAATCGCCTGGGCTGAAGACAAATGCTGTTTGCTTCCTCTGGTGCTTTGATAATTCATCATTTACTTTTCTCCTTGTTGAATTTAAAATAGATTATACCAATTACCGAGCCATAACTCAACGGAAGAAAGGATAAATCATGAAAAGAAAAGTATGCTTTATGTTTATCAGCGCCGCTTGCGCCGAAAAACCCATGCGAAACGTCATGGATCTGGGCCAGGGGGAGATGATTGTCGTCGGTGTCGGCAGCTATGAAATGGCCTGCGAGGAAGCCATCAAGCTAGCAGAAGAAGGCGTCATCATGATTGAACTTTGCGGCGGGTTTGGCACTATGGGTCATGCCAAAGTCACCGAGGCAGTGAAAGATATCCCATCCGTGGCTGGAAAAGTCTGGGTCGGTGTCATCCGGTTCGACAACCATCCCGGCTATGAAAACCTAAGTGGCGACTCCAAGTGGATGGCATAGCTCAAATGAGACCATCGGACCCGCTCAAATTCTGTTAGCTGGGTCCGTCCGGACATAAAACTTCAACTGGACAACCCTGGCAAAAACCGCTATAATGAGTTTTGCGCGAGGCGAACCCACAAATGAGTGGCAGCCTTCCGCCAAACATGTCCCGTTGGTCAAGTGGTCAAGACGTCGCCCTCTCACGGCGGATTCAGGGGTTCGACTCCCCTACGGGATACCACACTTAAACCGTTGAAAAATCAATGAAATTTGAACCTTTTCAGCGGTTTTTTATTTGTTGTTTTTGGGCCATATTGTTCCAACCTATTACAACCTTTTCCCGTTTTTTGGAAACTTTTTGGAAACTTTTTGGCAACTTTTTTGGAAACACTCAACCAAAAAGGAACCCATGCCGTTGAGTTCCTTTCCGGTGTGAAAGTATTTAATGAGTAAAACACTCTTGCTGTTATTTTAATTGTTCTGCATCATAGGTTTTCTTTGCCACTAAATATAAATCTGCTTTGAGTGCTGGTTGTGTAAAGCTATTATTCTTCCAGGCTGCCCACAGAGCAGAACCAAAGAGCAGGATATAAGACACCGCCTCATACACCGCCTCAACGGTGCCGGTTATCATGGTATCGTCAATATCCACTGGGGATCTTCCTACCATTAACAGTGCCGCATTGACAAGTCCAAAAAGCAGGACCAGAATTCTTATGATTGTTCCTTTACTTATTTTGAGTTTCATGTGATTCTCCTTCCTTGAAACATATACGAAGTTCCATACACCTCTCATACATTTCTTTGATCTGTCCATTCCCACCCAACTTTGCGTATGCCTTATACATTTTGTCTAGGTTCCGCATTTCAGATGGGGATATACAATTGACATCAGGTGATAAATAATGTGAACAGGCTTGGTATAGCCTATCATGTAAGATTGCAAGGACTCCCTCATTGAGATTCATTACTAACTCTTGGAATGCCTTTTCTCTCTTTTGATTTTCCTCTGCCAATTTTAAGTTAAGTTCCACTTGTTGTTTCTTGGCTTTGTCCACCTTGTCATTGAGTTTCTTAATCACAATTCCGATAATGGCCAACACGATGCCTACCGATACCGGCAAGCCAAATCCTTGCACAAACATTTCCATATGCCTTACCTCGTAATGCTCAAATACTCCGTTGACACCCATCCAGCAACTTTGCCATCCGTGGTGCGGATATAGGACCATGTGCCGTATGTCATGTAAACTTTAACTTCTCTGTCGTTGCCAAGAGCCGTTATCTTTGTAGATAGGACCGATGGACCTGTTCTTACATTCAATCCCCTTGTGGCATTTACATACCTGGTCTTGACTGTGGTGGGCTGGTAGTTTGTGATCCAGCCATCTGGGTTGATCCAATCAGTGCTCAATGACTTGCGGATCCCAAAGTGCAAATGGATTCCAGTACTATGGCCTGTGGTTCCTGTCATCCCGATGATGGTGTTCTTGCCAATGGTTTGGCCCACTTTCACATTTATGGATGCCAGGTGGCAATAGAAGTGAATAACTCCTGCACACCAGATATAAACAAATTTGCCAGAGCTGGTATCGCTGCCGATCTTGACAACATAGGCATCCTCAATCGGATACACCGGGTTGCTTTTGCCAGAGGCACGGTCTACTCCATGGTGGAAGTCTTTGACCAACACACCTTTATAGTAGTAGCTTCTGTATCCCCAGCTAGATGTTTGCCGCTGCCATGCGTTAGCGAAAATTACTGCCCAAAAATCTGCGGTTCTCATTTTGCATCACCGCCAATCTCTTTGGCTCTTTTTTTGATTGCCGTGCCAAACTCTTCGCCTGGATCTACCTCATGTGTTTCCACAATCAAAATGGCAGGGGGATTGCCATACTTCTTGATGGCTTTTTTCATACTTATCTTGGTATCATGTTTCATCATGCTGCCCTCCTTTGGTTTCACCATATCAAAGAAAAGGGGGCATTTCGCCCCCCTATCCTACTCGAACTTATCAAATGAGTCTTTTCTCCATTTGCCTTCATCCCAGTCTGCTCTTGTTTTATCTCCGGACTGTTCAATGCCATACATTAAGGTATCTACACTTTCATACATTTCCGGATATTCACTTAACCAGTTTTCGGCCTCAGCATATGCAGCATCCTCACCGGACTCCATGAGAATTTTATATACTTGATACTTAGCATATATGTGACCTGCCAATGATCCCCTCTTCCAATTGCGGCATCACCCATTAGTGAAATTACCTTTGATTGGATTTCGCTTTTTTTATCTTCCAGTCTCTTGATTGCCTCTGATACCTCTTGGTATTCATTTAAGGCAACCTCTTGCCCAACGATAGATACTTCTTTGCTATCATCACCCATTGGGTAAAGCTCTTTGAGAACTCTCAGGGATGAATCTGATCCATCGGGTTCCGGTGGTGTCTGTGTCAAAATGTTGTTTGTCCAAAACTCAATGGCAGCCTTTCTCATGTCGGCTATCAGTTCTTCATTCCGTTCAATCATGGAATAATAGAATCCTTTTCCGAAAACCAGTACCGCAAGGTCGATATAGTCATAACCACGGACCATCATGTACCACTGAACTTGCATATAATACTGAGTCGGTACTTCTCCGCTTTCATAATCGACTCCGGAAAATAGATTGGTGGTCTTGCATTCAACAGCTGCATTCTCTCCAACGATTTCTCTGTCAATGTTGGCAACCATGAAATCGTATTCATCATCGAAGTACATAAAGTTGGTTCGCTGCACTTTCTTCCCGGTGGCATCCATGTATCTTTCGGCAACATACTGTTCCAGGTCTGTGCCTTGTCTCATGGCCTCATTGGTTTCCTTATCTTGAAGAATCCCCAACTTATCAAAGTACAATTCATAGGCTGACTTCCATGGGTTCAATCCCATCAATGCTGAGATATCCGAACCGCCTATTCCCTTTTTTCTTTGTTCAAGCCACTGTTCACGGCTCATGTCTTTTGTGCTTACTCTCTTCATATCTTTCTCCTTAATAATTTTTGTCAGGTTCAAATGTAACTGTTATTGGCATTCGGTAATTGCTGGTTGACTCGCTTAACATTGTTTTAATAAATGCACCGGCCGTGGCTGTCCTAAATTTCTTACTGCTTAGCTGCTTCTTGACTTCTTCCTCGAACCCATCCCGGTTTTCTTCAATAGCTTTTTCAAGGCATTCCTTAACAGTTTTTTTGATAGATTGTTCGGCATACCATTTGAGGTAGGGCTGTGCTCGGTATGAATCATTGGCAACTGGTTTGCCATCTGAATCAACGCTCATGTTTATGATCTGATTTATAGCCTTTGCTATCATTTCGCTTGGATCTCCAAGTGCTTGTGATATGCCTGCTTTTACGATGTCCTCAACTGCACCTTTGAGATACTCTTGATCAAGGTTCATTTCTAACCCTAAAATTTTCTTGTTCTGTTCCATTATTCTTCTCCTTCATCTTCCACTGGCTCCCGGCTGTCTCCGGTGTACCATTCTTCATATCCCTGGCCATGTTCGGCAAGTTCGCCGGGGATATCACTCATGGGTATCACCATTCATAACAATTTGATTTATCAATTTTGACCTCATGCCCCTGGCTGCACTCAGAACCGATATGGCGAACCGTTCAATCTGTCTTGATGATGCAATTAGTTCTTCGTCTGTCTGTGCGTACCAGTATCCGGCATTACTTGAACAGATTGGTTCACCTTGCACTCTTAATCTGTGAATTACTGTTCTTAGGTGGGCTGTGTTTTCAATATCGGCCATTGCTGCCAACCTTCTTCCGGAAATAACTAATCCAATGGAATTTAGATCAGTCAGTATTGACTTAACTTTCAACTCATCATTTGTCATTTGAACTTCGCCTTCCTTTCTTCTTCCGCTTTCCATATAACATAGAAAACGACTGCCATTGTAGGTGCTACTATTAACTCGGAACCTAAGCAGAAATATCCTCTTTCGTAGTAACTGCCAACCATTATCAGTACCGTGACCACGGCTATAATTACAATGCTGTCTCTTATCATGGTTCTCTCCTTATCTCTACGATGTTTCCGCTGAATCCAGGGATGTATCCAATGGAACCCATTACCTTTGCATCCGGATGTAGTTTGTGGGGATCAACTATGAACTCAACCACACTTCCATCCTTACCGTGAATACCATCTACCGTGTGTCTGTCTTGCTTGATGTCTGATATGATGGCTTTGAATGAACTTTCTTCAAGCTGAACAATTACCTTGTCTCCCACCTTGAATCCGAATTGTTGGCTGATTGCGATGCAGAAGTATTCACCCACTTTCCGCAATCCGTTTGAATCAGTCACTCCCTCGGTTTGGATTTGCCATTGATTTGATGACCTATCCGTTATTGACCTGAAAGCTCATCCATGATTTGAAAGAACCACCTAGGTTTTCTTCCGTGTCTGTAAATCCTTCTGACGGAAACTTCCCATTGATTTGTTCCGTGATGGTGTTCTCAACCTGGTCCAATCGGTCTATAATTGCGTTGTGCTCTTTCTCTAAGTGGTCGAACCTTGCTAGGATCAAGAACAATAGAATCAGTATTATTACCTTCCACAGAATCCGGCCAGCAGACTCCATAGTGTTGCCAATCATTTCCCATCGGCATTTTCTGATGTACTCACACCTGGTGTCACAGGTAAGCTCACATTCCATGCAGCAATTCATTCCACCCATCGGACAAGGTATGTTTCTTTTGCATTTCATTTGGTGCTCCCTTCAATACCATCCGATGATGGTCTTTGGTGTTATGGTTCGCTTGAACCATGCTTTTATCTTTTTCATTTCAGTGAATCCTTTCTGCAATTCTTTCGGCAACATCTTTGACATGGTATAGATGTGCCTGTCCATTTGTGCCGGGGAACTTTTCAAGACCGTTCACCAATTCATTGATGTATCCGGGCCGCTTGCCCAGGTACCGCTGGATTTTGTTTTTACTGATCCATGCAGCTCCATTAGCCTCTTGCCTTAGTTCCCTTGCAATGTCTTGTTTCTTGTTCATTGGGGTTCTCCTTGTTCGGTTTTTACGAACCTTATGGGCAAAAAAAATACCATCAATTTTAGCTAATTATTCAAGGGTTAAGAAATATTTTCCTATGTCAGTTGGTTTGATTCCCAGTATTCTGCATATGTTTGTTATCTCTTGCTGCCTGAATGATCTTTGATTGTTAAATCTGTTGGAAAGCGAGCCTTCGTGCATATTTAACTCTTTAGCTAAGCTTGATTGGTTGTAACCTTTTTCTACCATTAACGCAAGTAATGATTTATAATTGTACTTCACTGTCTCACCTCATTTCTGTATGTAGTAGTTCCGTATTTACGAACTAACCATATCATGTATAAAAACATAATGCAAGAAGTTTTTTCGTGTTTTACGAATTATTTATTCGCATTTTGCGAATTATGTGTTATAATGCAAAATAGGAGGATAGTCAAATGAGTACAAAGTGTGGAGACCGTATAAAACAACGGCTCAATGAACTGGGCTTAACACAATCGGATCTATGCAGAAAGACTGGAATTAGTAAATCTACTATGAGTCAATACATTTCCGGTTTGTATTTGCCTACCCAAGATAAATTATATCTACTAGGTAAGGCTTTGCGTGTAAGTGAGGCATGGCTAATGGGATACGATGTTGAAACTGTTGCAGCTCACCACGATTCCGAAGAATGGACAGAGGAAGAATTAGAAGAAGTTGAACGGTTCAAGCAGTATGTTTTGAGCAAAAGAAATAAATAGGGGATTTACTGTACTACTAATCGCATAGGTTATGTGGCAAAATGGTATTACATTAAGAACTGGGGGTAAATAAAATTGACAAGGTATGAGGCATTATTATCAGAATATGATTTCCTTGATATCCAAGAAAAGCAGATGAAAAACGAAGGACTATATTGTGACGGATCAATTTGGATCAATAGGAATATAGTAGAAAGCAAAAAGGTTTGTGTCCTGGCGGAAGAGTTGGGCCACTATGAAACAAGCAATGGGGATATCATAAACAAAAAGGATTTGACGAGTTTTAAGAAAGAGCAAATTGCCCGGAATTGGGCATACAAAAAACTGGTTCCTTTTGAGGATATATCTTTGGCAATTGGCATGGGATATACTAAGCCGTATGAAATTGCGGAATACTTATGCGTTGATGAGGCATTTCTCCGGGAGTGCTTAAAACATTACAGGCTGTTATAGGAAAGGCACATTTTTGATGTGCCATTTTTGTTGGGAGGGTATAGACTTGAAAAATTATGAATCCATTACTACGTTTTACTTTGTAATAAATTTGTTGTTTACTGTTTTGATTTATGTTGTGCCAATTCTTATATACAGATTCGGCATAAAAAAAGTGGCCTTTGATGATAAAAAAGCTTCAAAAATCGCTTGGAGCTACTCTGCAATTATATGTTTTCTAATGTTTTTTGTTAAATATTTTGTGCACTATGATGATGTTGAAAGTGGTGCATATAGAGCGACATTTGGTTTGGGAGCAGCATTAACATGGGGATTTGTAAATTACATGATACTATCACATGGAAAAATAAAAGAAGTACAGAAAGATAAACTACCAAAAGAAATAACCTCTGAGACTAAGCCGGTGCAAACAAATATTCCAATGGCTATCACTGAACTTAATGAGGAATCCAACAAGGACAGTTCTCAACCAGAAAAAAAGCAAAAAGAATCCAAGAAAATATTTTGTAAAACTTGTGGTAGTGAAGTGGATCAATCCACAAGAAAATGCTCAAACTGCGGAAAACAATATTTCAAACTCCCAAATTCAAAAATCACAATGATTGTGAGCGGCATCATTATATTGTTGCTTCTAGGGGTGATTGTTTATCAACAGAGCCAGTATAAAGATGAATTAAATAATACTAATGAGGCATTAAAAGAGAAAACTACTGAAATGATTCAAATGCGTGGGAAGGCAGAATTTATGGATTCATCTGTTGTGATAGTACCTGATGATGGAACGAAACTATATCATAAGTTTGAATGTAAAAATCTCAACTTAGATAATGGATACTGGGTGTATCATTCAGAAGCAGCAGATAGCGAAGATTACAAGCCGTGTCCAGTATGTATTGTAAATTAGGGAGTGATGTTCTATGAGTAAATTCAAGGATGTAAGGGATAATTTTATTAGTATCATTGGCATTGTTCTGAGTGCCGTGCTTTTGTTGTGGATTACTGCTTTCTATTTTCGGACATACTTTGCTCCGTTGGGATGGCTCTACGATTTAATTTTTAATTGAGGGAAAAATGAGTAAGACAATTTACACACATAGAAAAGTATTAACTAATGCCATGACCGGTGAGACAAAAGATTTGAAAGCCAGGTCTGAAATTGAGTTGGAACAAAAAATCAAGGCCCTATTGAAAAAATGGTCATTGGTTGATCCGGATACAACAGTAAAAGATTGGGCCGACATTTGGAAAAAGAAATAGGTGGAGATGATTTTGTTGTAATCGTTAGATCTCACGTGTCAGAATCTTATTTTGAAGATATTAAAAAGCAATTTGAATCTAAGGTCGCAATGCTGTACGATAATAATGACATAAATAATGGCTTTATTCTTACAAAAAACAGGCATGGCGAAGAAGAAAAATATCCACTTATGACACTCACAATAGTGGTTCTTTCAAATAATAATCAGGCTTTTGAAAATGTGAATGAGTTAACTGAAAAATTAGCATTGCTTAAAAAAGAAGCAAAAATAATCGCCGGAACCAAACCAATGGCGTGAAGCCAGAGAACCGGGTTTGCACTATTTTGTTAAGCACACTAAATGATAAACCTATCTAACGTGGCATTATGGGAATGTGTTCGGTATACAACTGGACACTTTTTTATTTACTCCCAATCCGATATTTTGTTCAAATAAAAAACCCATTGAATCAATGGATTTGCGTTGTATCGATATCGACACACTTATTAGCCTAGGACATTATAACCGACTCCACGATGCTGATGCGCCTTGCCACAGCTTATTTTATTGTAGATATTATTTTTCCGTCAGTTCTCCGTAAAATGTTACAGAATGGTTTTTAGTTTTGGTCATAATTTGGATATCCATCTGTTCATGACTGTATTCAACATTCATGAACTGTGAAGTCACAATAAAGTCTGCCGTTGCACGGTTGTTTGCCACGGGAACGTCATATACGCAAGCAATTCGAAGCAATGCCTTGATGTCCGGATCATGGGGCTGCATTTCCAATGGATCCGAAAAGAAAATCAGCATATCTAGATTACCTTCTGCTATCCGGGCACCGATCTGTTGGTCTCCGCCCAACGGTCCACTGATGAGCCGCTCAACCGGAAGTCCAGTGGCCTCGGAAATCAAACGTGCTGTGGTGCCTGTTCCGCAAAGAAAATGCGTCTTTAGGATAGATTCATTCTTATGGCACCATCGGACCAAATCGTCTTTCAAGTTGTCATGGGCTACCAGCGCTATCCGCTTTTGGGCTCCCATTGTGATTTTTTTTATCGTCATTTTTTCACCTCCTTTCATCTATATTATATTGCAAAAACAGCGTGTTGTCCGCTGTTTCTGAAAGAATTAACACAATATTAACGGTGGGTTAATGCCGTCTTAACCGCATCGTCCATGTCGATCTCGCCTTCAAGCGAGAACACGGTTTCCTCACAGATGTTGGTGGCATAGTCTGCAATTCGCTCAAGGTGGGCGGCTACAAAGGCAAACATGATATATACTTCTGTGTTGTCCTGTTTTTCGGTCGCAAGCCCAATTTGATCGTCATAAACCATGTGCCACATCTCATCAATTTCTTCATCGGCTTTCCAAACTTTACGTGCCAGATAAAGATCCCTGGTAAGAAATGATTGAATGGCGTTGCTGACCATTTTAGCAGAAAGTTCCGCCATACGGTGAATATTGACCAATTCTTGCCCGTAATCAGCATTTTCAAGTCTCATTGTGTATCTGGCCAGATCCTCACAGTGATCACCGATGCGTTCCAAGTCACGAATCATCTTCATCACCGATACACAGTAACGCAGGTCCGTTCCAACCGGTGATTGGGTCGCCAGGAAATTGTAGCATTCCGTCTGGATTTCTTCCTCCAGTTCATCCACCACATCCCCATTGTCTATAATCTGACGGGCCATCTTGGTATCTCTTTCCACCAATGTTTTCACGGCCATCAGGATATCTTGTTCCACCTGTGCCGTCATAGCAATGATTTTTTCATTGATGGATTCCATCTCTTGTATCATTCTAACTCGTGGTACCATTTTGTCCTCCTATCAAACATAGATATACTTTGTAACGAGAGCAACCGCTGCGACAAACGCAGCGGCACTATTCTTATACTATTCTCAATGATTTTTCATTGGTTTTCATTATATTGAACCTAGATATAAGTTGCTCTACATTTTACTAATTAACAGGGATGAAACCGTTTTCTTCGATTACTGCTTGGCCTTCAGCGCTCATGACGAAGTCGATGAATGCCTGGGCGGCTGCACTAACTTCTCCGGTAACTCCGTAGATGAAAGGTCTTGAGATTGCATAAGTTCCGTCCAGTACGGTTGCCTTGGTAACGGACACGCCTTCTACATCCAGTGCGACGACTGTATCATCCAGGGCTTCCATGGATACATATCCGATGGATCCGGGCGTGGAACCGACTGCCTGCAGGACTGCGCCTGTGGAGGGCTGTACAATGGCACTCTTGCTTGTGCTGTCTACTTCATTGCCAGCACTGTCTTTTTCCATAACTTTGGTAAGTTCTGTAAAAGCACCTCTTGTGCCGGAACCTTCTTCTCTGCTGACTACGGTTATTTTCTGATCTTTTCCGCCAACTTCTTTCCAGTTCGTGATTTCGCCGGTGAAGATTCCTTTGATTTGTTCTAATGTCAGGTCAGTGACAGTAACATCGATGTTGGCGATGACTGCGACACCATCTTTGGCGATGATATATTCTTTTACGATGGTTTCTTTTTCTTCATCTTTTACTTCTCTGGAAAGTGCACCGATATCGGCAATTGCATCTGCCAGGGCTACTGCTGCCTGTCCTGATCCACCACCTTGTACTTCAACGGTGATGCCTTCGTTGGCTTCCATGAAAGCTGCTGCCAATTCTTCTGAGAGAGGTTGTACCGATGTGGATCCTGCAATAACAACTTTACCACTTAATTCTTCTTCAGTAGTACCACCGCAACCGGTTAATCCTGTGATTCCCAGTGCTAGAACCAGTGATAAGACCAAAGCCTTTTTCAATAATTTTTTGTTCATTTTTCTTTCCTTTCATTCGGGTACTTGCCCGCATTTCATTTCCATACTATTGGTTATGGTCTTATCATACACAATAAATGTTATCAAATTATTACGTTTCGGTTAATGTTGTGTTAAATCTTGTTAAGATTGTGTTAAAGAAAACCGGCAAAAATATGCCGGGCATGTTTATCGTCTAAGCTGCAGAAATATCCACCTTCATTCAACGGAAAAATCCTTAGATCTTGCCCGCCGATTATTGGCTGAGCATCGAAATGGACATGACTCCCCAAAAAATGTCATATTTCTTTGAATAGAAAGAGCCGGCTGTCAGATTTTTCGCTGATTCGCCGGCTTTTTGGTTGTGTCTCGAGACTATTCAAACAAAAACATTCATTCGCTTACCAAGTATCCCCCAGAACTTTTTCAACAAATGTTTTCGCAATGTTAGTGTCAAATTGTGTTCCCGCACATTTTTTGATTTCTGAAATAGCTTCGCTCTCACTCATTACCTTCTTATAGGATCTCTCAACCGTCATGGCGTCAAAAGAATCAGCAACTGCTATAATTCTTGACTGAATTGGGATTTGATCTCCCTTGAGCGCTTGAGGATATCCCTTTCCATCCCATCTTTCCTGATGCGAAAGAACATAATTTGCTATTTCAGAAAACTCAACGACAGAGCCAAGTATACGGTACCCCATTTCAGAATGTTTTTTCATCTCAGCCCATTCTTCAGTTGTTAGTTTCCCGTCTTTATCCAGTATGCTGTTGCTAACCCCCATTTTGCCGATATCATGCACAAGTCCTGCCACTCGGCATTCTCTTATTTCTTCCTCACTAAAATTGAGGTTGGAAGCAATTTGTTCGCATAAATAGCTGACTCTTTTTGAGTGATTCATCTCTCTGCTACTTTTTTCGTATAACGAATTCATGATGATATCTATAGACTTGCTCCTAAAACTTGAACTTTCGGTGAGTTTATGCCGATACATGTCATCCTCGGCCTCTTTATATATTTCATCAAATTGTTTTAACATATTATCTTTCACTGCATATCTTATAGACACGGATACTAAAGCATTGTTCGATGCCTCTTTGTTGATGGCGTTGCCAATTCGCTGAATAAGTTTTTTTGCAGTCGCTGCATCCGTTTTGGGTAATAATATTACAAACTCATCGCCACCTATCCTAGAAATGATTTCATCACTTCTGCATTCATTTTTCAAAAGTTCAGCGATTGTTTGTAGAAGAGCATCTCCGGCCTGGTGTCCAAAAGCATCGTTAGTAAGTTTAAGACCATTAACATCCGACATGATTAATGTGATAGGTAGGTTTCTTTTTGTATCAAGTCTTTTTAACTCTTCCTCGTAAAACCTGCGATTATATAAGCCAGTGAGCTGATCATGATATCCTAAATATAAAATGCTTTCCTCATTCTTTTTCCTCTGGGTAATATCCGAAGTAAGCACAGCGAAATGTAAGGCTTCTGGGGAAAAAGCCACCACTTCAAAATATTTATCCAATTCTTTCGAATAGTTTTCAAAGTGCGCAGATTTGCCGGATAATGCCACTTTCCCATAGGTTTCAATCCAATACTCTTCAGTGTCAGGCAAAACTTCACGAACTGTCTTGCCGATAATATTATCTCTTTTTAACCCGGTTATTTTCTCGAAGCTTTCATTCATTTCAAGAAAACGATAATCAACAGGCTTACCTTCCTTATCGAGTATGATTTTATGAAGTGCTAGCCCCTGCTCCATTTTGGTGATCAGTAGCCGGTATCTTTCTTCACTATCTATCAGTAAATCATTTGCAATCGTTCGCTCGGTGACATCCTGAACGAAACCTAAAACTCCTATAACGTCTCCCTTTCTGTTATATAAAGGTCCGCTGCTATCCAGTGCCCATCCAACTTTTCCAGTCTTTGTAATGTTGAATTGGAACAGATTCTCATCAATTGACTTTCCCTCTAAAACCAATTTTAAACTATCAATGACACCGGTTTCTTTATGCCACGGAAAGATCTTTTCAATGCTCTGACCAAGAACCTCCCTTGCTGAAAATCCGCTAATGTTCTCCATAAATGGATTCCATACTTTGTAACGAAGTTCAGTATCATAGACGATAACGCCATTTCTCGCAGAGTTGATTATATCCTCATTGAACTTAAGGGCTTCATCAAGCTCTTCATAAGCTCGCGTTCGTTCCGTGATATCCGAAAAAGCTGCAAGGCTTGCCCAGGGTTTACCCTCCTCGTCAAGTAAAGGGGTCCCGTAAACCTCTAATAACATTTCTGTACCATCAGGACGTTCAACAACCAGATCATCAATGTGTGAAGAAATGCCTTTCATTCCATATACCAGGGGCAATTCTTCAGCTGGATATGGGGTCGTGCAGCCTTTCCTATGCCCCTTATATACTTCATCAAAGTTCTTTTGAGTGGCATCTGGAAGTATACCCATTCCAAGCAGATTTCTCGCCATGTCGTTCGCTAACAGAGGATTTCCGGTGTCAGCATCGACCATGAAGACGCCCACAGGAAGAACTGCTAATAATGCCTCCATTATCTCATTTTGTCTTTTAATATTTTTTTCATTTTGTTTTTGCTCGGTTATATCAAGAAAGACGACAATACCAGCTATAATTTTCTCATTGGCATCTTTGATTGGTGCTGCCTTGGCCAATACGACCCTGTCTTCATTGTTATCTCTTCGAATCATAAACTCTTCGGCGCAAGTTTCACCATAAAGTACTGCTCTGGCCAATGGGACTTCATCATCCTTGTAGGGCGTACCATCCAGATGCAGTATGTTCCAACTGGAAACATATTGATTGATATCAATATTCTCAACGATATCTTCTTCTGCTTTATTTCTAATCAGTAATCCAGCCTTATTTACATATCTGAGTTTGCCATCTGGTGCATCAGCAATCGCTATTCCTGCCTGGCTGTTATTAAATGCCGCATGTAAGAAAGCCTCTGACTCTGAGAGAGCCTCTTCTGAATGAATTCGTTCCGTGATATCAACAATAGACGTTATAAGATAAAGAGGTTTGCCATCTGCGTCCCTTCGGATTGAAGACAGCACATCACTCCACATAATCGAGCCGTCTTTCTTTATATATCTTTTCGTAAAACGAATTGTTGCTTTCTCACCAGACATAAGCGCATTGACTTCCAATTGTGATTTCTCAATGTCATCAAGATGCGTAATCTCCTGCCATGGCTTCCCTTTCAACTCTGTCGTAGTGTAACCAAGCATTGCCCCCATGGCACTGT
This sequence comes from Anaerovoracaceae bacterium, assembly GCA_041752735.1. Classification (GTDB taxonomy): domain Bacteria; phylum Bacillota; class Clostridia; order Peptostreptococcales; family Anaerovoracaceae; genus UBA1422. Next base: position 20,426 of record JBGSVW010000046.1, read on the forward strand.
TGACTTCCATTTCACCTGAGGGCAGTGTCAAGGAATTCCCGACTACCGAGTTCTCGAAAATGTATCTGAACTTATCTTCACTTTCGTTTAGAGATTTGCTGGCTATTAATAGTTCTGCCTGGGCCTTCTTCCTCGAATATAATTGCCAAAGCAGGGCAAAAACCAAAATCAACAATAGCCCAAAACAACAAATAGCAAATATAATTTGTGCCTTATATAAGTCCCAAATGCCAGGCGCCTTATTTACAATAATACTGTCCTTTGGCAATTGCCCTTCTTTAATCCCCCAAAGCTGCATTTCGTTCCAGTCAAAATAGTTCTTGTTTTTTAAGACTTGAATCGGAATATCAGATGGTTTTGTCCCTTTCAAAACCTTTATTGCTATTTCGGCTGCATTCTGGCTCAAATCGGTAAAACTTAACAGATTTCCGCCAAGGATACCATAACCTAAATAGGTATCAGAAACGCCATAAATTGGTGCATTGGCTGTCTTCTTTAGCAATGGAATCACATCTCTTGGATTAAAGCCCTGTCCTTTGCCATCTATGTACATTGAGACGTAGAGAATGACTGTATTCGGTGGTAGTTCTGAGATTCTCTTCTGAATCTCCTCGATACCCAGACCAGTCAGATATTCCGTTTTGAATTTTCCGTTAAAATCTTTAAAGGCTTGTCTTGTGATATTTTCATAATATGCATCTTGCGCGCTCGTGCCAACAATAATGTCAATTTGTTTTGTATCTGGTTGTACTGATAAGATTGTTTCTATATCCCCTTTGATATCCAGCTTTTTATAATTCCCTGTCATGTTTTCGCCAATATCACTGGCTTTTAATTTACCATCAGTTATTCCGCAGAGGACCACAGGAACCCCTTTAAACACCTCTTCCCCGTTTGACTTGTAAAAATCCCAGGATAAATCATCGGTGATTATAATCAAGTCAAGACCCAGTTCATCATATTTTGCATGAAGAATATCAACCGTTTCATTTTGAATGAGATCAGAATTAAACCTGACTTTCTCTAAGTATTCGCTATAAATGTTAATATCCATTGTTTGATCATTTTTTAATGCCGAATGCAATGTCTGATCCATCACAATATTGGCTGGCAGAAATTGATCCTGTGCATGGAGTAATAAAACCTGCTTTGAAGGTACTTCTGCTTGTCCGAAAGCAGAAATTTGCGAACTTTGAAAGGAGTAAGAAATAAATGTAATAAATGCAACAACCACAATGAGTCGGCACAAAGACCGACCCCAATGGCCACTTTCAAGAAATTTAATATGACGTGTGGGCATTTTGAATATATTCACAAAGGAATGTTTTAGCATAATATACCCCATTTCCAGTTATTCTAAGGCTTCTATTCCCTAAAATCATATATCCACCAAACCTTTATATATGATATCAGTTTAATCGTTTTTTACCCTTTCCGCAACCAATACTTCACCAACAAAGGATTGTAATAATACTGTGTACCCTATGTCAAGGACAATATGGGGTACCCTTAAATAAGGAAACTGAAAACTGGCTACTTGATAGATTAACCGGCTTGATTTTATGCATATGATGCCTGATTGCCCAGTGCTCGTTTTTCGACGCATACCACATTTATTTGATTGACATAAAAAACCAACAGTGATAATATTAACAGTGTTAGTTTTTATAAATACGTATTCTTAAATTAAGATAAATGTTAATGACTATTGAGAAAGGAGTTACATAGAATGCATGAACAGGATATAAATGATAAACGAAGCATAAAAAGTCAAAGGGTTAAATCCTATTTCATTCAAGCTGCTAAAGAAATTATTATTAGTGAAGGGGTTGAAAATGTATCAGTTCGTAAGGTGGCGGATAAAGCCGGTTATGCTTATACGACCATTTATAACTATTTTACTAATGTAAATGACCTCTTAAGGGCAGTGAAAAATGTCATGATTGGGGATGTCATGTTCCACATGCAGGCAGATATGAAAGGCAAAATCATAGATTTGAATGAGATGAAAAGATTCAACCGGGCTTATGTGAAGTATTATATTGAGCATCCGTACATTTTTCTGTTTTTTTATTCATATCGATTGAACCCAGAATCAACTCAGCCAGAGCTTCCGGATTTCGAAAAGCATTGGGAAGTGACCTACGGAAGTTTTGCAGAAAAAGGTGTTATCAAAAAGGAAGATATCCCTGTGATTGCAAAAATAATGACATATTCTATTCATGGTTTATTGGCACTTTACTTTTCAGACAATGGAATGAAAGAGGAAGACCTGTTCGTAGATCTTGATTCTATCATCAATCATTTATTAGGAGGATACTAAAAGTATGAAAATAGGAATTATTCTGTATTCCTGCTCTGGGAATACCTTATCAGTCGGAGAAGGACTGAAGCAAGTGTTGCTAAATAAAGGTTATGAAGTTCGTCTTGAGAGAATCAAAGCTATTGATGAGGATCCTAAAAGTCGAAATTCGATTCAATTATCAGAAATCCCTGATGTAACCCGGTATGATGAGATTATACTAGGTGCACCAGTCCGTGCATTTTCATTAAATCCAATTATGAAGGTTTATCTGAGAAATCTTCCAGACCTACACGGGAAAAAGATATCTTGTTTTGTTACTGAACATTTTTCGTATGCTTGGATGGGTGGTAATCATGCTCTCAAACAAATAAAGCGAATGGTTCACGATAAAAACGGAAACATAACCAATATTGGAGTCGTTAATTGGTCGAATACGATGAGGGAAACGCAAATCAATGATATAATCCGTAGGTTTAGTAGTTAGAATAAGGAGGAAGCGGCGTTTGAAAAAGATTCTAAAATGGGTAGGGATAATATTTATAATATTGGTAAGTATAACAGCTGTATTCGCTTTCTTGGGTAAGGCTGAGACAATGTCATTGGTGATTGGCAATGTTGATTTAACAAGGGTTTCAGACGGTACATATGTGGGGGCTTATGATAACTACCGATTTAGCAATAAAGTTGAGGTGACAGTAATTAACCATGAAATCACGAATATACTACCTATCACGATACAAGATGGTCGACAAGCCTTAGTAGATAAATTAACTGAAGCAATCCTTAGGGAACAACGCTCAGACACTGATGCTGTTTCTGGTGCGACAGCAAGTAGTAATGGTTTTTTAAAAGCGGTAGAAAAAGCATTGGAAAATGGAGTAAATGAATGATTAACACTGCTACCGCATACCCCTTAGTCTTGTTTCTTTTGATTCAATAAAATCATTTCGTGTGCCGTTACCTTGGGGTGATTATAATTCATAACACCAAGGTCAGTGAAGCTATAATTTCCGAACTGTATCGCCTTATTTGGACACCACTGTACACACGCAAAACAACTGGTGCATCTGTTCTCGAATATCGGGTTATCTTTTTCTTCATCCCATTTTATGTTATCTACGGGACATATTTTTTCGCACAAATGGCATTTAATACAGGAATCTGTCACTTTAAATGATAAGGATGATGCCCCCTTAAAAATTAAAATACTTAGGAGTTTTATTACAACAGAAAAATTTTTAATAATGGTATAGTCTTCGAAGAGTGATGTCTTTTGAATGGAGTCAGAGGATAAGGCTACTATTCTTTCTGTAATTTTTACAATCCTCTCCTCAGCTAGCTCTAGTCGCGTGTTGTTTTCTTCATTGGCAATACGAATTGAACCCATGGCATTATGAGGCGCTTTCACACCATAGCCATGTGTGAGCAACGTTCCGTTCTTCGCCAGGGAACCTTTAAAGTGTATTAGAGTCGCTGATAATGCAACACCGTAAGTGGCAATTGCAACTACTTTAGTTGCTCGAATACTTGCTATGTTTTCAATTATTTTGCTTACAATCTTTGGCGGCTTGAAATCATACACTGGGAAAACAAAGCAAAGTATGTTGGCTTCAATAGTATCGTCTTCTTTCAGTGAGGTGATGGGATATAATTTTCCATCAATACGCTGCGCAATCGATTTTGCAACATAATATGAATTCCCGGTTCCAGAAAAATAGTAAACTCGATTCTCCAAATCAACCATCAAGCAATTCCTCCAATCAAAATGCCGACTTTTCGCATAAGTTCTCTGCTCATGCGCTATTTGCCGTAAGGCCGATCAAAACGTTTATCAAAGGCGCCATTTTTTTTAAGCTGCATATTCCAGTAAAAATTCGTTATGCCCGTAGTTTTTAGTATTTTATAGATTGTTTTAATCGCAGTAGAAATAAATGGCTTGCTTTCTAATAACTCGCGAGCTGTCATAGAGATTTGCCCCTCAGTCACGTAAGTCTCCCCCAAGGTGTGAAGCTTGGCATAGAGTCCTTTATTGGCTTCATCTGGTTTCATCTGCAGTGCCTCCATGCCACTTTTAATCAAAGTGCCACCATAATTACAGTTTAGCTTAACAGTAAACCTAGCCAAATAGGCCCTAAGAAAGAAGGATTGAAAAGCTCCTTCGAATCCCGATTGCACAAAGAAACTCAGTTGCGCCCGATCTGATTTTTCCCCGGCCGATACAGTCAATTTATCGAAGAATTTCTTCACGATGCCCGGCATGCTATGAACATACAACGGGAACACAAAAAAATGGTGATTGTGATTGTGAAAATCCTGCGCCCAAGTGTCGTGGGCCGATTGATCCACCATGTGCCGCAATTCGATCTGTTGTTCCGAAATGCCCGCTTTCTTAATGCCCTCCACAATTTGATTGGCGATTTTTAGGCTATTTCCACTTTTACCACGAGGCGAACCGTTATACACAATGTACTTTCCCTTTTGCTGAAGCTGAACTTCTGAAGGTAAGTCTGCCTTCGGTTCCCTTTCGTCTAAAGGTTTTCTAATTAACCCTCTATTTGATTCCACAAGTCTTACGCCCTTTTGCCGAAAGTGATGGGCCATCCTAAAAAAGTAGTCTTCGAGCACTGTCTCTTGTCCCGAGTCGAGCTCGTTGGCATCCACATAAAATTCAAAATCCGGGTACTTTTCATACCGATCCTGGTGCATCATTTCCCCCTCATGAAGCATAATGTAAGGGTGGTATATAGGGATTATTCGATCGATAAAGGTCTTCGCCGCACCTTCCACAAAGCCTTGCTTGACAGGCAACATCAGAAGCACCCGATCGCTGCCAATAAGCTTTTCGTAAACGATAGTCATTTGATCAGCAAATACACAGCGCCCCGGCGTCTTGACCCAGCAGCTCCAGCATCCGATACAATCCTTTAACCTAGATGCATCTACTGTATATACTTCAATTTCAGATTCTGGAAAATCCGCCCGATACACCTCGACTGCCGAACTTACCTCCGGTAGTATTGATTCACTACCCGTCGCCGATAATGCGCCGACTGAAGCCGATATAACATCAAAAATGGTCACTTTCATAGCAGTATCTCTCCTTTTTCCTATATCTGCAAGAGTATGAATCCAGTAAAGCCACCAATTAATGCTCCCGCCAACACATCCGTTGGGTAATGGGCCCCCAAGTAAATCCTTGAGATGCCTACCAGTACCGCTATCCCTCCAAGAAAGAATCCCAGCTCTGGAATCAGCGGCCATAATGATACGGTTATGGTCACAATTGCTGCGGTATGTTCTGAAGGGAAAGAATAGTCTCTAAGATTCAAAGGGAACCCATGGACTCTATCCAGCACATCGGATGGCCGTTGCCTCCCTGTGAAGTATTTAATTTGTTGAATAATAATATGTGTAATCCACAAACCGATGGCAGTCTGCAAGCCTTGATTATATACTAGCTTAACCCCAATCTCATAATCACACAGAAAAAGTACCATCGCACAGAACACCGTCGCTTCTGTACTTCCCACCTTGGATACCCACGGAAAAATCCGATCAAACAATGTGCATTTAAATCGGTTATGCACCATCCAAAAGACCCTTTGATCCCAGGTTACTAATATTCTTAGCGTCCTCTCCATCTGTAATCCCTCCGAATATTTCACTGTCTATACATTTAGTATACCTTTCTTATGTTAAGTTCCTGTTATTGTTCTGATAATATTATGTAAAATTTCGAACCGAGAAAAAAACCGGCTACTATACGGGTAACCGGTTTGGTTCTATGAATATGCGAAAAAAAGGGTTCTGTTGCAAAATCTTTTCTGTTTCTCGCAACCACCACGGCTGCTATAATTGTACCATTATTGCTCTAGGGAATGAATAAACATGGCTGAAAGAATATTTAATCGAAACCCCTCAAATGCCACTATTCGCTTGTCATTTTTTAGTCCAAAAGCACAACGGACTAAGTACAGGGTAAAAAGCCAAAATCCTTTGGAATTTCAACGTTGGTCCAACACTCTCACGGCGGATTCAGGGGTTCGACTCCCCTACGGGATACCAATTAAAAATGCCCTCATTATTATGGGGGCATTTTTAATTGCATACTTCATGCCGTCGGGGAGTCGAACTGAAGAATTCCCACCGGCTAAAGCCGGGGAATTCCTGTATGGCACCTACCCGACATTTGCAGGCGCAAATGTGGTTAGGTGCGCAACCCGCAAGGGCACGAGCGTAAGCGAATCAGTCCGGCGGACTGATGAGCAGCGAGGAAGAAGTCCTGTAGAAAAAGGGCCGGCTGTCAGATTTTATGCTGATTTGCCGGCCGATTTTTTATTTCAGAATTGTTTTAAAGTTTGTAATTGCTATAATTATGTTCGCTTTGTCCAAAAAGAATCCGGGGGACATTATTTTCTTCTACCAATTTGTTTACTTTCGAGATGTTTCTATGGTCAGCTCAAAGGTCGCTGGAAACCCTTTGGTTATGTTGCCTACGTTAGTAGTGGGCATATCAATAACTGTTTTCCCGGAAATGATTAGTTTAGTTCCTACTATTTTTGCGGTGATGCTTTCCAATCTAGACGATAACATATCGCTGTTAACATCCCAGCTACCTTGTGTCATCATTTCATAGCCTGAATATGTAAAATCACCTATTATCTCCGAAAACTCTGTGATAGCTCCAGGTCTTGTATTAATCTTCATGCCTTTGTAACTTTCTGTCACCACATATTTCGCAGTGTTGGTTTCTACAGATGTATAATCCGGGTTGTAAATAACCGTGTTTTCTTGAGAAGTGCTAATGCTTGCTTCATAAGAGATTGACATTGTCCCATCTGCTGATATTTCTATGGTGGCATTGGTTGCTCCAATGTTTGCCGTTCCTTTGATTTTTAATTTCCCTTCCTGTAATGTTTGACTCTGACTCAACGTAGTTTTCGAAAAATTCAATGGAACGATGTAGGTTCCGGAAATACTTCTTACATCCAAAACTTCCACGAGTCCAAGCTCTATAAGCATTTCATTATACGATTCTTCCCCATTTCCAAGATACTCGGAGAGTAATTTCCCTACTGTATAAACATTCAATTCAGTATTAGAGTCCTCACCGCCGAAGTTCATTTTTCTCTTGGTGTCTTTTAGCACTTTATTCCTTAGTTCAAGAATCTGCTTTACTCTATCCTTGTAGCCTGTTTTGTCTGTATCATAGCCATATCGATTTGCAGTCAGAAGATTTCCATCCTCCATAATTTTTAAGAATTCAAGATTTTTCTTTTCAGCTTCTGCAATTGCCGCTTCCTTGTTTTTTCTCTCCTCAAACTCTTTTTCCAAGGTACTTTTTGCATCCTGTTCAAGAGTTTTCAACTCTTCATCTGTGGGTTCTCTACCGTTTTCTGCTTTAAAGTCTTTGGCAACATCAATGAGAATCTGTCTTCCCACGCCACGCATCTGGTTCCATATTTCGTCGAAATCTCCGGCTTCAATACTTCCATATCCCCAGAAAGGAATTTTTGGTTCTTTCCCGTTTAGAAAAATTTGATAAGCGGCTTCTAATTCTTCACTTTTCCATCGAGCTATCTGCCTCTCCGTTACATTAACAGCAGTAGTAAGAAGTTTTCCCACTGGATTGGTGGAAATTATTCCTCTTGCCAGTTCTTCCGCCGCAGCTTGGTAGTCTCCATTCGAAAGATGGGATGCGCTGGATCCAAATGATCCAACCAATCCCAGGTTTGCTCCCAGGTCACCCAAATCATCAGCATTTTTTGCATAAGACCAAAGTGTATTGGCCACGACCTGCGTGTATGTGGATATGAATTGAGCTTCTACCTCCTTAGTATTTTGATTCGCGATTGCCTTACCCAATTGTGTGAAATCGTTTTGGTCCATCATCCCTTCAACAATATCACGTAGGAGGGACTTGTCAACGTTGGGACCCATTACGCTTTTAACCATGGATTCTGTTGTCTTTCTTAGTTCGGCATTTGGATCAATAGTTGTGCTCTCAACGGCCATGGTCTTTGCAATCTGTCTTTGCATCTCAGCTTTTTCCGTCGCCGAAGGATAAATATCACTGCAGTGATATGTAAGAAATGTTACAATTCTGTTTTCTTTGTCAATATTGATTGGATCAATATATACCCATTGATATCCATCATAATATCCGATTTGTATGTCATTTTTATTATCATAGGAATTCCACTGCTCCTCTGATAACCGAAAAACGATTTCAATTGGTTTCTCAAATCGCTTGATATCCCCTTCAATACTAATTTCAACAGGAACGCCTAAAACGATACCCACTGCCGGGTCGGTTTCGATGCTGTCCTCTGATAGGTCAAGAGAAAATGTGGTTTCATCTTTCAATACTCCAGCAGGAATCGAAATTTCAATTCCGTATTTGTCCAAATCACCCACGACCACAGCATGCTTCCCTATTGTAGCAGTCAATGGGCCATCAATATTGCTCCCCGGTGCTCCATTAAATACCCCACAGGAAATTAGAAACAACGACGATCCAATTATCATCATAAAGGCAATCAATGTCGTTATCTTTCTCATAACACACTATCCTCATTTTCTTTCACACAACCCCACGATTTTTTGAGTTGTACCACCATTGCTCCGTGGAGGAAACAAAGTTGATATTGAACATATAATTATGCTGACATCCCTATAAAAAGAAGTATACCAAATCCCTTTATCCTATGCTAGTCAATAATTTGCTTTAGTGGGCTATGACGGAATTTGATTGCGACTTTGGTGCGTTTATGGGCTGATGTTAAGTCAAGAATCGTTTGCAATACTACAATAATTACTATTGTATTACAATTGTTCGATACTTGTCAGGTACTGTCGTATCTTTTTTGCGTCCTCATCTTGCAACAGGTTCTCGGAAGGGGTTTCTCTTATTTGGACTTCCATGTATTCCCAAAATGATGCCACCAAACCAGGTTCATGAATTCCAAATGAAATGGGACTCTCGGTAAGCTTTCCCAAAAAAACGCCGGCATGCTCCTTCATACTGAGAAGTAGGTTCATGCTTTTCAAGGGTTGCCCAAGAATCACCCGATATCCTGCCTCAGATGACATCAAATCTAGGGTACTTTGGAGATGCGTGGCATATTCTGCTTTGGTATAGTAAGGCAATGGCCCACTTGAATAAAAAAGCGAGACTGGGATTTTCTCTTGAATCAACGCTTGCTGATCCGGTAAAGTAATGAATTCTGTGACGATGTATTTTTTGATATTGGCTTGAAATTCCTCGACGCGGCGTTTATGTAATGCGAATGTCTGTACTGCGTCAATTCCTGTACATCGGTCAAGAATGCGTTTCATCATATCTTCAGACATGCTCAATGTTGAAATCGATAGTGAAATTAAGATGGCGTCTCCACTGGCTTTTTCTAGGCTCAATAGTGTTTCAAATGCGCTGGCATGGTCTGCTTTTGTAAATATTTGCATCAAAGGTCGGCACAATAAAAGGTATTGTTCAAATTCCTTTTGATATGCTGCAATATGTTTTTTATCTGTTATAAAGAGATTCGCGTTATGTTTTGTTTCTTCTCCAATTGAGGAAGAGACTACAGCACAGGACTCTGCCGCAACGAATAAAGTTCGGCGGAAGATTCCATCTCGGATTCGGGGGTAGTAATATGGGGTAATTGCACCGGTCAAATAAAGAGGCACCCATTGAGAAATGGCCCGAATCATTTCATGTAAATTTCTGCTCACCGAATGGATGATCACCATTCGATTCCCTCGAGAAAGAATTTGATGCAATAAGGTTGCCCATCTTTCGGTAAAGATGGGGTCATCTGTTAGCCATGAGGTTTCTTCGTCACTAAAAAGGTACAGTGTTTGAGGGGATGGATAATTGATAACATTGTTTAGAAATCCAATGACTGCTTCCTGTTTCCCTTTGATCCCATAAAAAACCTGCATCCCCTTGTCATCCTTCGTTACGAAAGAATCCTCGGATCTCATTGAGTTGTTTTTTTGACCTGATGGGGTTTGTCCGAAATGTTGGAGGAAAGAATCAATGGAAGGAATATTTGTCGTCAAATCATCAGAAAGCCAATGAAATATGATGTCCTCTCTTGAACCGATGGCAGAGACTACCATGTTGCTTGATCCGATTAACTCATCTAATGCGGCGATTTGATAGGATTCTGTCATTTTCTTTGTGAAATACACTGCCATCGCCCTAAAATAATCCGCTTCAGGATAGGGTTTTCGTTCCCCACTACGAAACCTGCAAATATATGACGGATCGAGAGAAACATATCTGGCCAATGATGCATTGGTTACTTTAGTCAAACTGATTAAAAAATCAAGTCTTTCACAGAATTTCATCTTATCACCTCCATGAACCCATCATACTCAATAGTCACGAATCGTGTCAAGTCATTTGTCATTGACTCTTTGGCTTGGTTTAATTAATCCCTTGTGGAATCCGTTATAATAATGTGGATTGTTATTGATACAAGCGGAATTTTAATATGTCGATTTTATGATTATTGAAGGAGGAAGGGTTAATGAATTACTTTGCAAGCGCAAAAAAGCACCGCACATGGATTGTGCCATTCGCTTTCTTGTTTGTCGCGATGCTACTATGGATTGGATCTGTAAGCGCCTATGCTTTAAGCGGCGTGGATGCCAATAAAGTTTACAATGTTGACCAGGCGATGACATCATATAACAGCATTCAAGCTGCTGTTGATGCGGCGGATCCGGGAGACACACTTGTGGTAGGACCTGGCACTTATACAGAGAGTGTCGTTATTGATGTGGAGAATCTTACACTGATGTCCAACGAGGGAGCGGCAACCACGATGATTGATGGTGGTGTCACAGGTGTGGAAGTATACGTGGATCAATTCTCACTTGCCGGATTTACCATCGAAGCCAGTGAGTATACCGTGAATTTAAACAGTAGAGAAAATGGCAATATCGAGATTTCTGACTGCATACTAAAAAATGCAATGTATGGAATCTTGGTGGACAATTTAACAGATACCACTATTGATTTGTCAGGCAATGCCATGTCGACAACCTGGCGAGGGTTCTACTTCAGCGGTACAGTCACAGAATCGGAGATTATGATACAAGACAACTCTTTCGAAAACATTCAAGCCAATGGTGGGGTATATTTCCATAAAAACGTGATTGACAGCAACGTGGAAATCAGTGGTAACACCTTCCTACATTGCTCGGAAGGCGTCTATTTCTTCTCTGACATCCAGGATACTACCGTTACTATTTCTTATAACGATTTCGAAGAGGGATCCACTGGAGTCTATACTTCTTACTATTACGATTCGGGTACCGGCACATATGGATATGGAATTTGGGGGACATCTGAGTTCACCGTCTCCAACAACACCTTTGACGAACTTGACGATGAAGCAATCTATGTTGATTATCTAGACTTTGGTGCAGTTGCAAACATTTTTGATAATGAAATTCAGTACTGCTGGGAAGGAATTTCCGTTGACTATGTTTCCTATGAAGATCCAGACCAGCCAGCCAGCGCATTTATAGAAGGCAATCAAATTTCAGATTGTTACTATGGTATTTACTTTGATTCCATTGATTATGGATCGGTACTTGTTCAGGACAACACCATTCTTAATACCAGTTACGGTATATATATTGAGTATTGTGCAGATTATGGGGAAGAAACTGACGTCCAGATTCTGAACAATTCCATCACAGCAACATCGGAAACGACCAGCCTGGATTATGGTATTTACATCTATGAGGCTGAAAGTTACCTCACCATATCCGGAAACACCATTCGAGGCATAGAAGAAGATTATTTATATGATTATGGTGTTTATATTGAATACCTGGGAGAAGAGGGAGCCGAACCAGCAATGGTTGATTTATGTGACAACACCATTTCGTTCTGTGAAAGTGCAATCTACTTTTATTCACCCAGCTATGATTTCCCTTCCGAGATTTTAATTAGTGGTAATGACATATCTGATTCCGATTATGGAATTTATATGGACAACTTGACTGATTACAGCACCACGTTGGATATTACAGCAAACTGGATTGAAGACTGTGGTTATGGCATATATTTGGAAGATGTGATTGATTATGGTTCTGAAACCATCGCCATCTGGATTGGCAATAACTGGATTGCAGATAATACAACAGGTATTTATCTATACTATGTGCGTCTTTCATTTATAGACTCAAGTATTATAATGACTGAAAATGATATCGTCGGAAATACCCATGGTATTCGTTTCTATGACATGTCAGATACTAGTCCTGATTTCGTGCGTGTTTCCTGCAATAATATATCAGGCAACTCCGTATATGGTATTAATAATGAAGACCCTGACTTCTTAGTAGAAGCAGGCAAAAACTGGTGGGGGGATGCCACCGGGCCGAATGACGGCGAGAATGATGCCTTAGGAGATATGATTAATGGGAATGTGGAGTATGATCCATGGATTGCCGGTTTGGTATTGACTCCGGGCACATCGGTTGGAAAAGTTGCGGCAAATCAGACATTTGTTGCGACTGTTATAGACAACCACGGCAATAAGGCTGATGTATGTCTAAAAATACTATTCACCGTTTCTGGGATAAATGGTTTTACTAAATTGGTCAGTGTCGTAGATGGAGTCGCCACCCTTGCCTATTCAGGGGGGTTGGTTGGTGTGGATGAAGTAAATGCCGGCCTCGTCTTTTCATCAGACCCAGCAGAAGGATTAGTTGAAAATGCCCTAGCAAATTGGACAGCCAGTACTACAGCACCCGACACAGGAGATTCGAGTAATGATATTTTCATTTATCTTCTGATGATGGTTCTTGCATTAATGGCTGGTACGAGACTATTACTTGCTACCAAAAATAAGTAAAAACACTTTAAAGTAATCTTTATTATATTTAACAGATTCCGGATTTGAATAGTCTGGAATCTGTTTTTTGTTCTGTGGCATTAAACAATTACTGTTTGGCGGAACCATCAATGATAAAGTTCTATGCAAAACATTTCTACACTTTCTCGCAACCACTACTATTGTTATCTTGTGCCTTAATTCCTCAGGAAAATGGAACTAAAGATATTAGTTTTTTCTCATAACATTTTCCGTGAATATTTTTACGATATCCGGATCAAATTGCTCACCTGCACATCGTTTTATTTCGGCAATAGCATCTTCTTCGCTCATTTCATTTCGGTATGATCTATTAGATGTCATTGCATCGTAAGCATCTGCAATTGCAATAATTCTTGCTTGAATTGGGATTTGATTTCCTATTAGCCCTTGGGGATAACCGGTACCATCCCATTTTTCATGGTGGGAAAGGACATACTTGGATATTTCGGAAAATTCATTAACCGAGCCCAAAATACGATATCCTGCTTCAGAATGTTTTTTTATCTCAACAAACTCATCGATTGTCAACCCACCCTCTTTATCCAATATCTCATTGCTTATGCCAATTTTCCCAATGTCATGTACTAGCCCAGCAAGTACTATTTTTTTTATTTCTTCTTGTGGGAAATACATTTGTTTTGCAATATCCTCACATATAACGCTGACACGTTTAGAATGCTGCATTTCACGATCACTTTTTTCGAAAAGGGAATTCATAATTAAATCGATAGTCTTGCTCCTCATACTCGAGCTTTCCGATAATTTATGTCGGTACATATTATCTTCAGCTCTCTTAAATACATCATCAATATTTTCGTTGGAAGCAGTTTTTACTGCATACCCAAGGGATATAGATAAGGTACCATTTTTCTCCGCTTCTTTAGCAACTGCCTCCATGATTCGATCAATCAACTTGCACGCCTCATTTTCATCAGTCTTAGGGAGCAAAATTATAAACTCATCCCCGCCAATTCGAGATACAATCTCGTCACTGCGACACTTCGTTTTAAATATTTTGGAAATCTTCCGCAACAGCTTATCGCCTTCTTGATGGCCAAACGCATCGTTGGTAATCTTTAATCCGTTTACATCCACCATGATTAATGTTATTGGTAGATTTCTTTCATTATCAAGTCTTTTTAACTCTTCTTCATAAAACCTACGGTTATATAATCCTGTAAGCTGGTCATGAAAACTTAAATGAGTCATTATTTCTTCTGACTTTTTTCGCTCTGTGATGTCAATAAAGCTAATAACCGCTTCTACCATTTCGCTCAGCTGATTGTAGATTGGGGTTCCATTTACTGACACCCAAGTGGTACTCTTGGCGTTTGGATCGTATATACCGAATACTTTATCCTTTATTGGTTTCTTACTGTTTAGCACTAGGCTAACTGGATACTCTTCAAAGGGCACTTGGACTCCCAATTCATTTAGAAAGCACCATCGAGAATCTATTGCAACGACGCCTAATAGTTGTTCCTTGGATAACCCAAGCATCTCCTCTGCCCTCTTATTGCAATCAATAATTTTACTGTCCATATCATGAACGACTACGCCGGCTTCTAGGTTTTGCAACACTTCTCGGAATCTGTTTTCACTTACTTTTAAGTCTTTTTCCGCATTCATGCGGGCTGTAATGTCCTGTGAAATGATTTGCACCCCGATTACCTCATTCTCATGATTACATATCCTTTTGAATGTGCTGCTAAACCATTTGTCTCCTGGTTTCAGAGATACAAAATCGATGTATTCTTCAGCCAAATCAGTCTTTACTGCTTTTAATAATCTGCCCATATAAAAATCGGCTTCCGCTTTTGGGAACAGCTCATAAATCGATTTTCCCTCATATTCTTCTATCCCATCACCGCCCATGTTTTCTATGGCTTTCTTGTTGAACGAAATAACAGTTCCATCAATCGTATAAAACCCCACTGCTAACCCTGAGTGTTCAAAAAGAAATGTATACCGCTGTTCGCTTTCTATCAAATCTCGCTCGGCCCGCGACCTTTCGATTGCAGTCCCGACTTGTTTCGCAAATATTTCTACGATACGTGTCTTATCAAAGACTTCCCCAATTTTCATAAACATTTGGAAGTCGCCAAGCACAATGTCCCCTTTTGCTATTCTTATAAAAACGATTTCTCCCAACTTAAATAGTTTTTCAATACTATGAACAATCGGCTTGGGAATTGTATCACCAGCAAAAGTTTCAAGACTGTGAAATTTGGAAACTGTGAAAGCTTTCACTTTTGCATCGATTGCCGAATTAGGTGTCCACCTAGGTTTCCTAAAATCAAAACCCAACATGCTTTCCGCTTTTTTTATGGACCCTTTATCACCAGAAACGGCAGCTGTATGATAATGTTTCCCATCCTCTTCATATAAATTAAAGACAATAAATTTTGCCCGCGAAATTTTTTTGAGGCAATCGGTGATATTTTGATAATTTATGTCTTTGCCTTTCTCTAATTGCAGCAGTTCATCTGACATTTCTAACAGTATATTAAGATCAGTTGCCAGAATAATTTCACTGGAACTATCGGTAAACTGGGTGCTGAAATAATATTTTTTGTCCGAGTATACTTTTACTTTATAGTGTCGCTGAAGTGACTCGGAAAAATGTTCAAACTCACTTGTCCCACTGTTGAGTGCGATATACCCATAGATTTTTATCCAATCAAACTTATCATTCGAGATTCCCGGTAGGACTTCTGTAATCCTCTTGCCAATGATGTCGTTTTTCTTTAGACCTGTAAAGGATTCGAATGCGTCATTTACTTCAATAAACTCATAGTCACAGGGTAACCCATCTGTATTCAAATGAATTTTATGATACGCAAATCCAACCGGAGATTCTTTCAATGCTTGTTTGTAAAAGTCGTCCATAATTTCTCCCTGCAACTTCTGCTTACAAAATAAGATGATTGTCATTTATTGTATTCTAAAATCCGAAAATTTGCAAAATTTATTTGGTCTGATTAATAAGATCCCCCTACGGGATACCAATAAAAAAAGAGCCGGCTGTCAGACTTTAAGCTGATTAGCCGGCACTTATTATGATATTGATTAATTGGTTTTTTCTGTGCCGCGGCGTGTAAGAATGATTGCGACTGCAGAAATGAGCATGACCAGTAGTGGAATTGTTGTTCCGGTATCACCTGTGTTTGGCGCTGCATAATTTGCGATCAATCCATAATTACTGAAATGGTCAGTCGTAAATATGATGTAGTCGCCGTCAATCGTGCTGGGGATAATCGTTACAACACCAAGATCGCTTACGTATATTATTTGTAAGCCTTCCAGTGCCTTTTGTTCAGCTGTCAATTTTATTTTTACCTTTACAAAACCGTCCGGTTGTATGGGTTCCCCATCCAATAACAGTTTTATTTCATATAATTCTTTGATTTCTTTACCGTTTACAAGTAATTTCACACCGGCATTGTAGCTTGCCATATCGGAGACACTCACGTCGGCGATGACCTTTTTGATTGTTAGTGTAGTTTCTGTTTGGAATTTTACTCCATTCAGTCCTTCAACCGTTCCAAGTCCTCCTGCCTCTGTTAATAAGGTTATTGGCTTTTCAGCTGTGATATTGACAGACCCTTCGGCAGTGACTGAATCATCATTTTGCGATTCCGCACTCAAGGTCACTGTATCTATATCTCCTGTGGATGCTCCAGTCGGTACGGTTACATCTACACTTACTGATGCAGTTCCTCCATCGCCATCAATGGTAACAGAATCCCCCCCTTTAATTTCAACCGTCCAGCCCAACAGAGACTTCGCAGTCAGGTCAAAGGTATCTTCAACTGCATCATAGTTATTTAATTTGAATACTAATGTCACGACATCTCCCGACAAAATCGTCTTTGCTTCCGGAGAAATAATTTCAAATGCAATGGGTGGTGCAGGTGGATTTGGATCCTCAGCAATAGGGTCAAAGGTAACGCCGTCCTTCTGCATCGTAGGTAATCCATTGTCTAAAAACAGATACGGGCTATTAATTTCGTCATCCAGGTTGAAGACTGCAAACCCAAGGCGATAGGTCCCTGCCGTCGAAGCGGTGAAAGTTGCCGTCTGCCATCCGGTTCCAGAGTATTCTCCGGTTGAATAGGTACCGGTGCCGGGGGATGTGGTGCCCAGGATGCCAACCTGTGCTTTGTACCCGTTGACGGTAGGAATCTGAGTCACGCTTGGGTATTCGTAGTCCACGGCTTCGAGATTGACGAAGGAGCAGAACGAGCCATCATTGAAATTATTATTGTCGGTACTTAGGTAGTTCCATTTCACTGTGAATGACTGGCCTGAGGTCATCTCCACATCCTGATAGATATATGAGAAGTTAGTGAAAGAACTGCCCTCATCATCATTGAACTGATTATCCAGATAATCGTAGCTGTCATCGGACAACCGAAGCACAGTAGTCACACTATCGAAATAGAAATCGTCGGGGAGGCCAGAGTAATCATCCGGTGGTTGGAGTACGGCAAGATAGTCATCAGCTGGTGTAACTGTCCAGTCGACGCCTTCAATCGAATAGGTCTCTTCACCATCCGGCCAGGCGGATCGCCACATTCCATCGTCATAATTCGGTGAGCTGGTCCAACCGGTGAACCCGCTTTCGAACCCGGGGTTCACAGGATAAGAAGTGGCTGGCATTGCATAAGCCGGAACTGTAAAGCTGGAAGCAATAAAGGTAATAGCCAATGCAATCCGGAATAAATTTAGAGATTTTCGACCTTCATGTGGCCGATGATTTTTCTTTTTCATAAAACATACTCCTTACTTCTATTATTTTTTTGAGCATTATTATTGGCAGAAATAACAGATTAAAGTCTTTAGTAACCTAATTCAGTTGTAGCATTAGAACAAAAAAAGACATTGCTCTACGCAATGTCCACTATGTACCAGTTTAAACGAAATTGGGCAACCGGCTATCAATCCCGAAGGATAAGACCCATGGCTTTGCGTCCATGCCTTTCGGCATGTTTGCTACGATATTTAATTGATATAATGTTACCTGTTTGGAATATAAAAGTCAATAGACATACACAGTTCAGTGACCACAAGTTGTTACTGCTTCGGGTATCCCTTGGTTGTTTTTATCATAGTACAATTCACAAGTCCACGTTGGTTCGATGGTTGAGTGCCGAACGTTACATGTATAATGTGCATTTGATTTATGTGGCATTCTCATGTATTTACAGCTTTTGCATCTTTGTAGCTTTTCTGTAGCAGGGTATGGTGGCTCGCATTCTACTGCAACACTGGTTGTTTTTCCAGTGCCGATATTCTGTAATGCAACCATTTGGTTTTCCAGTCTTCTTATATCCTCTTGAAGTTTTTCCACATCATCTTGCAGTTTTTCTGCAGATACCGATTTACATGTTTTCTCTATCTTATATTCCATTTCATCCCTCATTTTCTCCACATTTCGATACCATATCATCTGAATAATGAATCATTATGATTCTTCTCCCTGATGGGTACCTTTGTACCCATCATACCTTCGAGGAAATAAAAAAAGAATACAGTTAATACTGTATTCTTTTGGGGATTAAACTGTAATTGTTACTCCATCATCTTTGATGCGCTTGTTGTCACAAAGTCCTCCGGGTAATCACTGAAATATGGATTCTCTCCAATTCAAATCTCTATGTCCATTACCATTACGAATAATGCAACAAGCGTAACATATAACGTTGCAAAGGTATACAGCCATGAGAGTTTTTTCATTAATAGTACAACTTTTATGAATCAAATCAATCCTTTTTCCAAACAAAAGATGCATCAGTTGTACCTGATGCATCTTGATTGAATGTATCTTATTTTACAGGAGTTGTTCTGTCGAGTCGAAGGACTTATTATTTATGTCCGTCTCCTCTTCCCTGGTGATCCATATTGTCCGATCCCAGTTTGCTCATCAGGTCTGCTTGCGCCTGAGTGATTGTGCCGTTGGAAACCAGCTCTTTTAGACTGTTGGTTCTTAAGGTATCAAGTTCACTTTGAAGTGCAGTTCTTTGTTCTTCTGTCAGATTTTGAAACGGTCCGTCTCCTCTATCTGCCTTTTCTGCTGGCGCGTTTGCGGTAATTGTGTCCGCTTCAGCTTGAGTTAAGATGCCATCTTTAACCAGCGAGGTAAGCGCCTTGGTCATGACTGCTGCTCGATCTGCATGGGAAGCGTCGGAGGTCTTGTCCGACTCTGCCGGCTTTAGCTCCTTGAGCTTTGCCTCAAGGGCAGTCTTTTGAGCCTCTGTCAGGTTTGCAAACGGTCCATCACCTCTATCTGTCTTTTCAGCAGGCATGTTTGCAGTGATTTCATCTGCTTCAACTTGAGTAAGTGTCCCCGCGCTAACCAGATTGGCAAGCGCTTCTTTCAGGTCACTTGCTTTTGACTCATGAAGCAGCGTCATCTGTGCGTCTGTAAGGTTTAGCTCTGCTCTGATGTCACCCTTAAGGTCACTGTCTTTTGCAGTAGTCGCCCCTGTGGTGGTGCTATCTGCGAATGCCATGGCACTTGAAGAAGCCAATACCGTCAGGGTTAATATGGTGGCGACAAGTACTTTCTTTCTTTTCATTATAATCTACCTTTCTCTTACAAATTTCATTTGCTATATTCCATGATTTCTTATGGAATGATTTCATTGTAGATTACAATGCTTAATCCAAACTGAAGTTATCAAGTATAAACTGATTAATGAAAAATTAGCATTTTAGTATATGGCTTTCGTATCGCTACGCCTGATTAGATGCGCCACGCCATCTTAAGATTGTAGCAACCACTACCCCACTAGCCAGCAGCAGTAGCAATAACCAAGGTGTTAAATCCTGACCCGTGTCTGGAGCTGCTTCCTGTAATGCTACGGTAACATCAAAATATTTTGATTGTAAACCTGCGGTGTATGTGATGCGTGATGTTCCCGCTTTTAGACCGGTGAAGGTGTTGCCATCGCGGGAGAACATGGTTTCGTCATATGCCCATTCACCTCCGCTAATGTTTGGGGTTAGCGTAATGCCACTGCCTTGGGCAATCCTGCCATCAGCATCGGAGGATCCAAGTGTAAGAGGAGTCGGTGGATCCATTGCAGCCGCAGCTTGCAATGCGGTAATCGGCCCATTCCACATCTTGATGGCATATACCCTGCCCCCATTGGTGGCTTCTGAAGATGTGGCACTGTCATCATGGAAAAACCCGAACCGTACCTTCCCGTCGACCGTAACCGGGGTTGCATATTGATTTGAACTGTCGTCATAATTGTATACCTCTGTCAGCGTGCCATTTTGCACTGTATATACAATGAATCGACCTGTCGTTGCATTCCTTGTTGCAACGATATCAATAATCGTTGAAGCTGAAAACACGGGGCTTCCCTCGTCATAGGCATATCCTTCTTCGCCTTCACCTCCGGATAAGGTAGGATAAAATAACAATTGTCCTCCGTAAAAGTAGAAGCCATCATCCGATACCCGATTTTTATAATCGATGATTTTTGCCCAGGAACTTGGCATCTCATCATAAACAAATCGAACACCGATGGAATAGTTCCCAAGAAGGCTGGCCTCATTCACATCGATACAAAAGCCACCACCACGGTCTGCTGTGGATGTCCATTGCCAAAAGGTGGAATCGCTTCCCGTATCGCTTCCAAACGAGCTAGTGGAGTTTCCATATGTTGCATTTCCGCTTTCGATAACATCAATCGTTGTCAACGTTGATCCGCTTAATTCATCCACAAAATCTCCGTCAAAATCATAATATACAATCAGTTCTGATTCCTCAGTAACGGCTGATACTGAGACCGGAACAATTAGCAGTAGCATCATCAAAAGTGTGATGAACACCAAGGATATTCTCTTTTTCATAAAATCACCTCAATATACAATAAGGATACCAATCTTATATTGTTAATTTTGATTATAAAGCGAAAGTCTACCCTGTGTCAATCCAGACCCTATCATGACTTTCCCACTTGCTTTAATCCATCAACACAATTAAACTAATGTTAATTTAATCTATTGGAGGGCGTATGAATAGGTCAAGAAAAATCTTAGTCGTTTTGGTTGTAATGCTTGGTTTTGTTGTCGCAGCAGCATTGATGAATAGTGCTGAGTATGCAATGGCGGAAACCAATACCCCTTATGGTGAGGGAAATCTCAGTACGAATCCCGAGTATAGCGGATACGCTTATTTGATTGACCACTATGACATAAACGTGACTGTAAACGAAAATAACACATTGGATATTACAGAATCCATTGAGGCATATTTCAACATATCAAAACACGGTATTATCAGAACCATACCATTAAAGAACAAAATTATACGTTTGGATGGAACAACCGCAACCAACCGGGCGATTGTAGACAACATTCGTGTCAATGAGCAATACTCCACTTCAATTTCAGACGGGAGCAAAGTCATAAAAATTGGGAATCCCGATGTCACTTGGACAGGCGAAAAAGCCTATATAATCGACTACTCCTACAACCTTGGCAAAGACACAGGCAAAGAATACGATGAACTCTATTTGAATCTGATTGGTGATAGCTGGGATACGGCCATTGGTAATGTCACCTTCCGCATCACCATGCCTAAGGCCTTTGAACCGGAAATGATTGGTTTTTCAAAAGGTCAATTGGGTTCTACTGACAGCACAGGCATTTCATATCAGGTCAATGGAACAGTCATCACAGGTAGCTATGATGGGGTGTTGAATCCCGGAGAAGCGCTGACAGTTCGCGTGCAACTTCCGGAAGGATATTTCATCAATACCGGAATCACGGTTGATTTGATGACCATCTTGGCTCTTGCCATTCCGATTCTATTCGTTCTCATAACAGTCTTCCTGTGGGCAAAATTTGGAAATGATGATCATGTGGTGGAAACAGTTGAATTCTACCCACCAGAAGGCTTCAATAGCGCCGAGCTGGGATACCTATATAAAGGAAGCGCAGAAACCAAGGATGTTATTTCATTGTTGATATATCTGGCTAACAAAGGCTATATCAAAATCACAGAATTTGAAGAGCATTCATTATTTGCAAAATCCAAAACATTTAAACTGACCAAGCTCAAAGAGTATGATGGTGACAATGAAAACGAGCGGATTTTCCTATCAGGCCTATTCAATGTTCCCAAGGCGTTACATCTTGCCGATATCCTAAGCCTGTTCAAAACAAAGGAACAACCACCAATGGATGATCCCACGGAAAGCAGAGACGAAGTCATGTCAGAGGACCTTACCAACAGCTTTTATATAACCACCAACAAAATTCTACAGAACTTAAACAAAAAAGAAAACAAATTCACCATATTCGAAAAAACATCCTTAGGGAAAGGATTGTATTTCATTGGCATGTTGGTTGCCATCTATGGACTTATTACGATACCACCGGTTGTTGCATATGGAGGCCTCCCTTCGCTCTTATTTGGATTACTTTTCCCCGGCATTGGGTTTACCGTTTTATTTGCCATGGTCTTTGGAAAAACCAAAGTGGCTGTCAAAATTTTTGGGCTGGTGTGGGGGCTTGGATTTGGTGGTGTCCCCTGGGCAACCTTGGTTCTTCCGGCATTGTTGTCCACACCCCTTTCCCTTGTGGCTTATGCTGTAGGCTTGGTGTGTGTCTTTATCATAGTTATGTTCTTTAAGGCAATGCCCAAAAGAACTGCCTACGGAAATGAAATCCTCGGAAAGATCAAAGGGTTCCGGACATTTTTAGAGACGGCTGAAAAGCCCAAGCTTGAACGGCTGGTGATGCAGGACCCGGCATATTTTTACAATATCCTGCCCTATGCCTATGTGCTTGATGTGTCAGACAAATGGATCGAGCAATTTGAAACCATCGGATTACAATCTCCTGATTGGTATGAGGGTAACACCGCTTTCAGCGTTGCATCCTTTGGTACCTTTATGAATTCCACCATGGCAACAGCATCCACTGCCATGTCCTCCAGTTCTTCGGGGAGTAGCTCCGGCGGAGGTTCGTCCGGCGGTGGCTCCGGTGGTGGCGGTGGCTCTTCTTGGTAATCGTAATTACAGGTAATGCCACACCCAATGAACACAAAAGTCCAATATTTAACTCAAAAGAGGCCTTTCTCCCGGTTATCTATATCAGCGTGGAGTAATCTGTGTTATGGTTAAGTTACTTGTACAAGTGTAATATCTGTTCCCAGACGTCAATATTATGATCTTGAATTACCCTGCAAGGGCAAGATTTGACGCAGTTTAAGAAAAGGAGATCAACATTATGAATGATTTCAAGAATAATGTTAAGAATACAAAAGATCAAGTAGTAGGCCGAGTTAAAGAAAAATTTGGTGACGTGACCAATAATGAAGAGTTAGAATTAAAAGGTAAAATCCAGTCTGTCACTGCAGATGCAAAAAAAAATGCAGCCGAACTCAAGGCGAAAGCTGAAAAAAAGATTAACGACTTCTTAGATGATAAAGAAGACAATAGCGGAAAAAAGTAAAAAATAAATAAATTACACTGGGTAAAATTGTACATCGACTCCAGATTGGCACATTTTTAATAATTGTGTTAATCATGAAGCACCTGCAAACGAGGATAAAAATCTCCTTGTTTGCAGGTGCTTTTGGTTATGATTTAAACACCGGTTTCTGTCTCATAAGGCCAGTCGATGATACCGCCCATATCATAGATATTTTTGTAGCCCAAATCAATCAATATTTGAGCCGCAGTGGCGCTTCGGTTTCCGGATCTACAGTAGATAATGTAAGTTGCATCTTTATCCGGCATCATTTCCGGAGCCAGATTTTCCAGCTCATCCACAGGCACGAGTATTGCCCCAGGTATATGTTCTTCCGTATATTCTTCTTGCGTCCTTACGTCCACCAGTATGATTGCCTTGTCTTCCTCCATCATCACCTTTCCTTCTTCTGCGGTAAGGTTGACAACTACAGGCTCGTCTTCTCCTGTGGGAGTATCGGCAGTTGCGCAACCGGATAGGCCAAGAGCAAGGGCTAAAACCAACAAAATGGTTATGGTAAGGATTGGAATGGTTCTCTTCTTCATGATTGCTTCCTCCTTTTTTGGTTTGCTTTTATTTTGTACCACAGACTGTCAGTTTTACACGCATATATTTAGAATTAATCTCAACTTGATTGTACCTAGTATTCTTGTTAAAATATATTCATAGTTTATTTCTTCATATAAATATATCTTTATCTTTGAACGGGGGTTTTCAATGGTTATTGATTTTGACATTTTTGCATTTCTGGGATTGATTCTAATCTTCGGCCTTGTGGGCTGGCAACTCAAGAAAAAGAAGGACAAAAGCAGACTTTATCTTATCTTTTATGGCTTCTTTTCCTTTTATCTGATTGCACTATACAGCAATACAATATTTCCATTGGCCTACTTCGGCCATGATTTTCCGCCCAACCTATGGCAATCCATCAACTTCGTCCCCTTTACAGGCCTTATTAAATGGGGAAGTCTGATGAACCTATTCATGTTGATTCCTTTTGGATTTGCTGTTCCATTCGTTCGGGAGATTCCCAATGCCAAAACCATGGTTCCCGTCATATTGATTCCGGGGTTCATACTTGAATTTATTCAATTTCTCAGCGGTCTGATTTCGGCAGGATATACCTGGCGCCTCATCGACATCAACGATTATATGATGTATTCTTTAGGCATAGCATTGGGATATCTGATTTTCCGTATCGTGGCTTCTTTGGTGTTGGAGCTTTTTCCGGATCAAGGTGAGGGAGATAGTGTTATGAATTATATCAGGGGTATCTTTGACAGAAGTACCCCAAAGCCACCAAAGGAACCTTTTGGTGATGAAGGGTATTAAGCATTTAGGAGCGTACTATGGAAGAACAACTGATTGCCCCATGTGGCATGAATTGCGCTTTGTGCGTCAGTTATTTGGCTATGAAAAACGACATCAACAAAGAAGGGTTTCACCGGCGCTATTGTCCCGGTTGTATCCCTCGGGGAAAGCATTGCCTGTTTATGAAGGATCAATGCGCCAAAGTCGGCAAGGGTCAATTGCGCTTTTGTAGCGAGTGCCCGGACTTTCCCTGTAAACGATTAAAGACTTTGGATGCACGGTATCGGACTAAATATCATATGAGCATGATTGAAAACTTGGAGTTTATACAGGTACACGGAATGGAAGAGTTTTTAAAGAAAGAAGAAGTCACATGGAAATGCGGGCAATGCGGGGAACCCATTAGTTGTCACAACGGGCTTTGTCTCCACTGTGACCTGGAAAAAATGAAGCAAAACAAAAAGTATCGATGGGATGAAGAGTAGAATTCATGTGTGGTTCTTGTATACATGCCAAAAATGATTGCATCTAATAAATTACCGATGTATAATGGGCGGGTATTGTCACACAACAACTGAAAGGTGAACCTTTGTTACCACAAACCCATGCGATTATCGCTGGCATCATCTATGAAGATGTGCTGAAAGACCATAAAATACAACTAAACAAAAATAACTTGATATATGGAAGCATCAAACCGGATATTTATTCCGGGCTACCCAAACTTAAACACTTTAAGCCACAGTCCTTCTCAGCCATTTGCAGTGAGATTTCCAACCTATCCGGTGGATTGGTGGAAGACAACCGCGCAGCTGTAGCAAGCGTATCTAAAAAAATAGGTATTGTGACCCATTACGTTGCAGACTATTTTTGCGCACCGCACAACGACAGGCTGACATACAAACACCATATCATCGATCACATCAAGTATGAGAACAGCTTACACCAGGTGTTTGAAGAAACCATCCTTGGGCAGAAAAAAATCATGCCCACTTCCTGGCTGGACTTTTCCAGGCCGGAACAAGTCATGAACTATCTGGATGAACTCCACAAGTTCTATGAGGATAGCAACGAAAGCTTCCACAACGACTTGGTCGGTTCTCTTCAGGCCACAAGGTCCGTAGCTTCCATGATTGTACGTGAAGCCTTCGGCGGTGGCAATGCCATCTGGCTGGCCGCATAATCAACCAATAAGCAAACAGAATACAAAAGACTCCCTATGATTGGGAGTCTTTTTGATTTCATTTAACTTGTGGTTGCAAATGTTGGGTTGATGCCTACAGTTCTTTCGGGGCTTCGATTTCCTTGCCCGACAATTCAATGACCTTGGCAAACCCTTGGGGATCGGCAAAATTTCCGCCACCCGATGTGGGCACACAGATGATTCTGTCTCTTCCCACTTCATTGACAAAGGTTCTTACTGCGGGGGGCATATTGGATGCCCAAAGAGGAAAAGTCAGTACAATTGTTTCGCCATCTTTGGTAGGTTCGTAAGTAGCGGGAAGGCTTTTCTTTTGGGATGCCATCATCCCAGCCCGAATGAATCCGAATAGGCCTTTCCAGCTTTTTCCGTCATCGATTTTATTGGCCTTTACACCATATCTGTCAGCCAGTTCCTGGGCGATTTTTTCGCTTCGATGGGTTCTGGTGAAGTAATAAACTTGCATATTAATTCCTCCTTATTGGATCCTTATAAAACAGCAGGATTGCGAATCCTACGATATTAAATACCATAACACAGATGTACAGATTTGCAAAGCCGTCGTTGATGGTGGTTTGGAAAACTTTTTCGATGGCTGGCGCTTCTGCTTTTATATCGCTTTGGTACTGCTGATACCTGTATCAATACCATAAAAGTGTTTGTCAACATCATTTGAATTCTCCGTGTTCTTACTTGGTTTTCGCTTTTTTGGTGATCATATATTTAGTTGCTTTTATAATCAAATTGTATGATGCCTCTTTTTAGTTGCTTTTGCAACTATTTTTTTATTTCTTTTCTGAATTGTTTTTTCCATGTATAATGATTCCATCAGTCAACACCAAAAGTATACGAAATCGAAATCGTGAGGGTACAAATGGATTATAAATATATCATCCGAAAGCGTGGCACCAGGTCTGGTGCGGACACATCAATCGCCTCAGTGGCTGTTGCTGCGACTGTGCGACAATTTCATCAAACAATCCCAGGTTACAAACCTACAGCCTTATTCACGTTGGAGGGAATGGCCAAAGAGCTCGGAATAGAGCAACTGTATGTTAAAGACGAATCCTCCCGGTTTGGGCTTAATGCCTTTAAGGCTTTGGGTGGTAGCTATGCGGTCGCCAATATTTTAGCGGAACAGATGAATTTACCTCTTGAAACCATTGGATTTGAGCAACTCATTAAAGGTAGTTCCCCTCTGGTTCCGGACGATATGACTTTTATCACTGCCACCGATGGAAATCATGGTCGGGGCTTGGCATGGTTCGTTAATAAGCTTGGGTACCGTTCTGTTGTGTACATGCCAAAAGGTAGCGCGCAGGAAAGATTGGATAATATTCTGGCAGAAAATGCCGATGCCCATATTACGAAGCTCAATTACGACGGTGCTGTTCATCTAGCCGAACGGGACGCGGCGGCTAATGGCTGGACTTTGGTTCAAGACACCGCCTGGGAAGGATACGAAACAATTCCTGCCTGGATTATGCAGGGATATATGACCCTGGCTGACGAAATCCATGATAGCCTTGTGGCATTGGGCGATGAAAAACCCACCCATATTTTCCTACAGGCTGGCGTTGGCTCCTATGCAGGCGCCGTACTTGGATATTTTACTTCCACCTACGGTGAAGATCGCCCCATCACAGTAATCGTTGAACCTACCAAAGCAGCATGCCACTATAAATCTGCCAAAATCGATGACGGCATTGTTCACTTTGTGGAAGGAGATATGCCTACCATAATGGCTGGATTAGCCTGTGGGGAACCCAGCATTATCAGTTGGAAAATACTTGATGCCTACGCCGATGCTTTTATCACATGCCCTGACTTTGTGGCTGCGGAAGGTATGCGGATGCTGGCAAATCCCATAGATGGTGATCCTAAAATTGTCTCCGGTGAAAGTGGTGCAGTTGGTGCCGGTTTAATCCGCGAAATTATGAGAAACCCCGATCTGGCAGATTTTAAAGAGCAACTTCATTTTAATGAATCTGCTAAAGTACTGATTATTAGCACTGAAGGTGCCACCGACCTGGCACACTACAAAGCTGTCGTGTGGGACGGCAAAAATCCCAGTTACTTTGAGGAAGTTCAGTAAAAGAATTTGATTTTCCAAAGACGAAAAAATAGCGTCAATCCATTTAAGTTCCAGACACAAAAAATGCACCCCCACTCAGCCAGACAAATTCATTTGGCCGGGAAGGTGCATTTTCTTATTTTTTGGTGTCAATAACCGTACAGTTATTCTTTAAAGGGCAAGGATTTTCATGTTTCCACTGACGGTTTCCAGGCTGATTTTGTTTTCGCCATTTTTGTACATTGCCATGTTCTTGTTGATTTTCACATCAAACTCACAGTCAAAATTACCACTGACTCTGTCATATTCCACTTTGAATCCTTCAGTACTCTTGGGAAAACCAAGGGTTATTGAACCGCTTACCGTTTCAATAGATACAGAATCCGGCGCGCCTCCCAGATAAGTTGCGTATATTTCTCCGGATACTGATTCCATATGTGTACTGCCGAATATTGCTTCAGTGCAACGAATTTTACCGCTAACGGTTTCGGCATACATCGAAACCGCATCCAATTGGTTGGTATTAATATCGCCGGATACTGTCGCCAAATTGATTTGATATGGCAGCGACAGACCATCGATTTGGATATCCGCTGATACGGTGTCGATGACCACATCGGTCAATTCATGATTGATGGGGATATTGATGGTTAATTCTTTGTCCAGAGATTTGAAAATGCCCTGGAACTTCACCTTAGGTTTTGCAAACATTATCTTTAAAACCCCGTCTTCAACTTTGTATCGCATTTCGTAATCTTCGTCCAATGGAGTATCACTCTCTTCGGAGATTGAAATTTCATTTGTTCCGGTTATTTCCGGGTTAAATACATTAACCTTCACATCTCCTGCAGTCCAATTGACTTCAAGTTCTTTCACCTGATCCTTGGAAATTTCTCCTTCTCCGATTTTATAGTTATCGTCATTATAGTTGAATCCGGATCCACCTAAGAAGTTGAAGCTGAAGAAGTTCAGGCTATGGGTGCCGTTGACACCCCAGACCAATACGCCGGTCAACGCAAGAGCGATGAAGGCATAAACAAAAATTCGAATTAGTGCAGATGTTTTCATTTGATGTTCTTCCTTTCTCCTATTTGCTCATGTCAAATACGGCTTTGACAACGCCTTCAACCGCAGCGATAATTAGGAAAATTACCCAGGTGATATACCATGCACCGGTGCTGAAACTGATCAAGAAATAGATCACAACGCCGATTGCCCAAATGGCTGAGAGGACGGATTTTTGAAGTTGGTTCTTGCCACTGTTTCGTTCCCGCCATTCCTTGAATTCTTCTACCATGGTGTCAGGCACTTGCTGAGTCTTTGACTTGGTAATACCGTTAAATACCAGGATGCCGGTGGCAATGGCGATAAAGACAAACAAAAATACGATGCCTATTTCGTTTTGAAGCAGAATAATTGGGACTGGGCTGAAAATGTAAAGCCCGATGGCAATGGCGGTCATCAGTGCTGTCCGCTGCTTTTGCTTGTCATTCTCTTCGTTCATTTTGCTGTACTGCTGAGGCAATCCCTGTAGCTCTCGGATCAGGTCGCTGACGTCTCCGATGCTGGCCACGGCGATGTTGAATGCGACGTCTTCACTTTTGCCTTCAGCAATCAGGTCATTGTATTTGTCCGTCAAATTTTGCAAGATTTCTTCTTTGACTTCCACCGCCTTCATGTTGGAAGGTGCTGTGGCAAAGAGGTTGTCGATGTATTCTCTTAGTCTGTTATTCATTTTGATTCCTCCGTCACTATGAGTTTATCTATAAGATGTTTGGCGGACTCCCAGTCCACCAGCAGGCGTTCATATGTCTGCCTGCCCAGGGAGGTTATGGTGTAGTACCTTCTTCTTGCACCGCTGCGCTCATCTCCCCAGTAAGCGCTGATGCAGCCCACCTCTTCAAGCCGTTTGAAAGCTGAATACAAGGTGGCTTCTTTGAGTTCATACCGGTTTTCCGTTTTGTCCCGGATGGCTTTGTTGATTTCATAACCATAGCTGTCTCCATTTTGGAGCTGCGCCAGGATAATGGTATCGGTATGTCCCCTAATAAGATCTGATGCGATTGACATTTGGGACTCCTTTCAGTAGTTACTGCTTCTGTATGAGTAGATATTATTACAACATACCTCGCCTGTCAAGGTATATTTTTAAATAATATACTATTTTTTTGAAAATAAAAAACCGCCCATTTTTGAACGGTTTTGGCACTTCTTATTCACCTATATTGTTCACAGAGACTTAATTTTCGGGCAGATTAGGCTCCCTTCATCCCGGAAGCATCCCCTATTTCGCTACGTCCGGCTGCATCCGGACTGTTGGCGCCGCCAAGACCGGTGCCAATGACACCTGCCACGATTATAATCATTCCCACGATTTTGTACCAGGTTGCCGGTTCACCAAGGATGACAATGCCTGCAACAACACCGGTAACCGTCAGTACACTGATGGTCAGCACCGCTGCTTTGTATGCCGGTATTCGAGAGATCAAATAATTGAAGGCCAGGAAACTGATGACAGAGCATACCAACCCCAAAAACACTACGATTGCTATGAGTTTGGGATGAGCAAATATGATTTGATACGATTCAAGGCCATTGCCTTGAAATACATTTAATATATTAAAGAAGACAAGGCCTACCACACTCATGACAAAGGTCACTTCAAATGGTGTATAGGTTTCCGAAACCTGGCGGGCGAAGATACTATACAGCGCACCGGATAGTACGGCTAGAAGCAGGAATCCGTAACCCAGAAGTTTTCCACCCATAGAAAAGTCTTCCGCAAAGACTACGGTAACCACAACGCCCAGAAATGACATGGCAATAAAACCCCACTGAATCCTGGTAATTTTTTCTTTGAGAAAGATGGCTGCCAGCATAGTCGTCACAAGAGGTAGGAATGCCAGCAAAATGGCCGATTCAGATGCGGTGGTCAGCCGAACGCCCATGGCTTCCAAAAGCCCATAGAAACAAGGCTGCAAAAGCGCCAGAAAAATCATGGACCACATATATTTTTTTGTGTAACGGACTTTTGCCAGACCGAACATAATCATCAGGCCCATAAAAAAGACAGCCACCACCATTCTGGCGGCCATCAATCCGGCTGGTTCCAAATATGACATGGATACCTTGGTACCCAAAAATGATATTCCCCAAAAAATAGCGCCGATAACACCGATGACATATGTTTTTGTATTGTGCTTAGTATCCTGGCGGAGAGATCCACCTGTGAGATTGCTCATGATGCCTCCAATGTTTGCAATGGCTAAAGTAAAGCGCTGTCAACCAAGGGTTTAATGGTGCTACGGTCCGTATAATCCACCACCTTGCCGTAGGTTTCCAGCATGGCGATTTCTTCCGGATTTCTATTAGTAGGCTCTTTTCTGGCGACGGTCTTTTGCACCATAGACATCATAGACTTATGGACGAAACTGAGTTTACTGTAGTCCATCCCGCCTCGGAGAAAAAACACTTCCACCTTTTTCTTCATCTCAGGCGTCATGAATTTGTCCAGACTCTCCTGTATATTGTTGACGTTTTCTGGGACTGCCGGATCCCCCAGTCCACATGTGAACAGGAGGATCTTTTTGTCCTTAATGATATTAAAATTGTTCTTGATGAAAGAAAAGCCAATGACACCACCGGCATAAAGGCCGCCACCATAGACGATCACATCATATCCGTTCAGCGCATCTGCCGAAGCGGATTTCCGCTCAATAAGGTCTGCTCCCAGATCTTCTGCAATCCACTCTGCGTATTTTTTAGTGGTACCATATTTCGATTCATATACAACGATACATTTCTTCATCTTATTGCTCCTTGGAATTTTATATTTGCTTTGGATACTGTTACAGTTTCGAGTTACCTCATATCATCCATGTTGTCAAGTACATATCCGTAAGCAGTGGTCTGGCCATTCTCTTCTTCCAGATAGACTCCATGTATTTCCGGAGCAAAACCCGGGAATCGGTTGATGCCCTCTTCAAGAATCATAAAGTACTTTTGAACCGTCTCATTCCATCTCTCACCGGGGGCTACACAGTAGATGCCCGGAGGATAAGGCAATGCACCTTCCAATGCGATCTCACCATTGATTTCAGAAACCTTCACCAGTTTGGCGTTGTTTCTCATCAGTTCATTGTATGCATCGTATGCAGATATTGCTGGCTTGGGAAAGTTTTCTTCCATGAAAAGCTTCTTTTGAAGGGTTTTGACGTCATGTCCCTTATAAAAGTCATGCATTTCCTGACAAAGCTCCCGGATACCCATACCACGGTATCTGTCTTGGTTTTTGCTGTAAAGATACGGCAAGACTTTATTGACAGGGTCATTGTTTTCAATGGCCTTTTCAAACTGGGTTAGCTTGGCAACCAATAAATCCATCTTGGACTTGCTCTCAGCCGGAGTCATGAGAAACAGAATCGAGTTGAAGTCATTCTTTTCTGGAATGATTCGGTTGTCTCGCAGAAAATTGGCCAAAATAGTGGCCGGCACGCCGAACTCTTCGTATTCGCCGGTTTCAATATCAATGCCGGGGGTGGTGAGCATCAGCTTGTTGGGATCCACAAAATATTGCTTCTCTCCATAACCCCAGAACGAATGCCATTTTTCACCTGGAACAAATTCAAAGAAACTAATGTCTGCTGCGATGGTTGCAGTGTCACACTCTTCCCACCACTTGCCGTTGACCATAGGGGGCACAAAAGGTTTTAGCATGGTGCAATTGCGGAAAATTGCTTTCCTTGCTTCGATGCCCAGTTTGACACAGTCATCCCAGAGTCTTCTTCCTGCAGGACCGTCCTGCATTCTTGCGTTGACGTCCAGAGAAACAAACAAGGGATAGAACGGACTGGTACTTGCATGGCAACGGTAGGAATTGTTGAACCGCTTGTCATCCAGGTATCGTTTCTGACCCATGATGTGCTTGTCCTTTTTGTGGATATAGGATGCCTGAGAAAATCCTGCCTGCTGTTTGTGAACCGACTGGGTCACAAAGATGCCGGAGTCGTTTTCGTTTAAGTCCAGGAGCAGCGGGGAGCAGTCTTTCATCATGGGGATGAATTGCTCATATCCTACCCAGGCCGAATCAAACAGAATGTAATCGCAAAGGTGGCCAATTCGGTCTACGATTTTTCGAGCATTGCTGATGGTGCCGTCATAGGTCCCCAGCTGAATGGCAGCCAGTCGAAATGGTCTGGCATCGTTGGCTTTTTCGGGGGCTACTTTGGCTATCTGATGCCTGATATAGTCTTCTTCCAGACAATGGTCTGCAATTCCGCCGATGAAACCGCATGGGTTTCTGGACGTTTCCAGATAAACAGCTTTGCCGCCTGCCTGTATCAAGGTGGAATCGTAGATGGATTTGTGATTGTTTCTGTCAAATAGCACCAGGTCTCCCGGAGTCACAAGGGCGGTTCCAACCACCAGATTGGAGGTGCTGGTACCGTTCATGACGAAATAGGTGCTGTCTGAATTGAATACCTTGGACGCATTCTTAAGGGCTTCCTGAGCCGGTCCCTGATGGATTAGCAAGTCTCCCAGCTCCACGTCTGCATTGCAAAGGTCTGATGTGAAAATGTTTTCACCGTAAAAGTCAAACATGTATCGTCCGGCCGGGTGTTTCTTAAAGTATTTGCCGCTTTGATGTCCTGGGCAGTTGAAGGGTTGATTCTTCAGCGCCACATACTCATTGAGGGCTTCAAAGAACGGTGGCAAAGTCCGTAGTTCGTATTGCTCGGCGGCATTATCGATTTCGATGTCCAAAATTCCTTTGTCATAACCTTTCAGGTACACCCACCGATATACTTTGTCCCGCAACTCGGGATAGGCATATTCGCTGGTTTCGGAAAACACAAATATGGGGATTCCGAACATTGTTTGGTGGATTTCTTCAATAATGTCCAGATCCTGATCAGTCAGGATGGCTGCTGCAATATCCGTATAGTCGGTTTGCCCAATGAGCACCCTGTCCCTTTTTTTTGTGAAATAGTTTTCTACCCCGGGGGTATAAGCAACTTTCAATTGAATCATAATTTTACTCCTATTCATTTTTTTAGTATCCTCCCCAAATATTTGTTCCCCAGTCTCGATTACTCGCAGTAGAACTTGACCATTTCCTCAAAGGAAATGAATTCCCTGATGCCCGGTGTTTCGTCAGCTTTGCCGTAGGGCATTTGGCTGATGAGTTTCCAGGTTGGTGGGATATGCCATTTTTCTCTGACTTCGTCTTCGATCAATTTGTGATAATGTTGAAGAGATGCGCTGATTCCCTGCTCTGTCAGCAGCAGCCATACTGCGTACTGAATGATACCGCTACCCTGCTGAGACCAGTCCGGGAAAGTATCTTTGTAGGATTTGGCTATGTCACCCTTCTCTTCGACGACCGCCAGGTCCTCAAAGAAAAGAAGTGTGCCGTTTCCGCCACGGAATCCGCTTATTTTTTCGGGTGTTTTGGTAGAGATAAATCTCTCTTCTCCCAGTTTGGCCAACAGGGAAGCTTCCACAATGCCCCATAACCTGTCATGTCCATCTCCACTCAACGCAACGATGCGATAACTTTGCATGTTAAACGCTGAAGGGACGCGCATGGCCTCTTTGAGAATGTCTTCCAGCATGCGATCGTCAAAATCTAGAATCTTTGTAAGCTTTCTAATTGACCTCCGGGTATTCATTACCTCAGTCAAATCCATTCGATTCTTCATCGCAATGCCTCCTTCCTCTTCATCAAAGAATTATAACATATAGCATTAAAATAACAACCCAAGAATACCTATATTTTACTTGTATTTTCCAACAAAAACAAGCAAATATAATTGGTTGAAAACACATTGCGAAATAGCGTATTCAGGGGTATCATCGTAAGTAACGTGACGCAGATATAAAAAAATCAAAAGTAACAATAAGATTCTGAAGATATCACCTGGATAAGCCAAAGGAGGCTCTTATGATTGCCACCAGAATGGGCGATGGCTCAACGATTTGTATGACCGAAGCAGAAGTATTGCAAGAAATTGAAAATGGGATAAGCGATGCTGTTAGCCGTGCAAAGTGTCCGCCCCTCACAGCGGATGATATCACTTCGCTGATGGATATCGTCTGCAACCCCCGGAAATTCGTCAGTGTAAAGCCGGGTAACGAGTTGGTTCTAACCTATGACTCCCAGCCTCTAAAATTTACCCGCCTGGGCATTCCCATCGCCATGCCTCAAATTTTGCAGATTTATGAGCGGGCACTAATGGCGGATACACTTGAAATGGCCTATGTACACTATAGCGCCAAGACAGTCAAAACCATATTGCCGGAAGAACAATATGCGGTGGCTGAAAGTCTTCTTACCACAATTCCCGCGCTTTTATACGGTTTTATGCCCAACATGCCACTTTACACCAAGCCGGACGGGCCCTGTGAAAATCCTTCGGAAATCATGCCTAAAGGCCAAATCAAAGAAGCGCTGGCTTCTCAGGAAGAATCGGCTGCCATGCTGGAAAAGGATATTCTTCTGTTGGGAAAAGCTATGAATGATGCCGGAGCGGACGGTCTGAATTTTGATACCACTGCTGCCGGGGGTGATGGGGAGTTCTACGCATGTCTGAATGCCGTAGAGAAGCTCCGGGCGCTATATCCAAACATGAATATTGTTGTGGGAATGTCCGGTGAATTTGTGCTGGGCTTTCACGGGTCTCTTAAATATAATGGGAAACGACTGGCTGGCATGTATCCCCACGATCAGTGTAAGATTTTGGCTGAAGCCGGGGTCAATGTAGCCGGTGTGGTGGTTAATACCAACTCTAACCGTAGTTTTCCCTGGAATATTGCCCGTGCGGTGACCATGTGCAAATACGCAGCGGAAGTCTCGCCAATCCCGGTTCATGCCAATGTGGGTATGGGCGTCGGCGGTGTGCCTATGCAAATCACTCCACCCATCGATTGTGTTTCCCGAGCTTCCACTGCCATGGCGGAAATCGGAAAACTTGACGGA
The DNA here is from genome assembly GCA_041752735.1 of Anaerovoracaceae bacterium. Classification (GTDB taxonomy): domain Bacteria; phylum Bacillota; class Clostridia; order Peptostreptococcales; family Anaerovoracaceae; genus UBA1422. The sequence continues at coordinate 56,690 of JBGSVW010000046.1, forward strand.
TTGTAGGTGGGTTACGGAGATCCTTCCGGGATGGCCATCGTACACAGTCAAGCGTCAGGAATGGGCGGAATCCGTACTGCAGGAGACTTGGTTGCCAGGGTGCAACTAGCCAAGAGCATGCGTCTTCCCCAAGCAAAGGAATATGTAGCAGAGAAGTTGGGTGTTTCCGTATCGGATCTTTCTGATGAAGTCATCATGAGAGAACTTCGGGAGGAATTGGACATTGGGACTGTCTTTATGGGGTACGGTGCCGCATCCCGAGGGATAGAAGCTAAAATTAGAATTGCTAAGTTATTAGACTTAGAAATTAATTGTGTTGAAAAGTTCAAGGCCAAAACAACTTTAAAGTAGTGAGGTAATTTGCAATGGAAAGAATTGTGCCAAATTTATGGTATGACAAAGAGGCAAAAGAAGCCGTTCAATTTTATGTCAGCATCTTTGATGATGCAAAAATCCTTGATGTGACTGTCATTGAAGGTACACCATCCGGAGATGCTGAGATGCTCAGTTTTCAGCTGGAGGGTCAGTTGTTCAATGCAATTAGTGGCGGTACATTTTTCAAATTGAATCCGTCCATTTCTCTGATGGTTTCCTGCGACACCTCCGAGGAGATAGATAAGAAGTACGCTGCGCTTTCCAAAGGGGGTGTCGATTTAATGCCCTTGGGTGAATATCCTTTTAGCAAACGATATGCCTGGACCCAGGATCGTTACGGGTTATCCTGGCAGCTAATTCTCGCCGAAGAAGAAAACAGCAAACAAAAAATTACCCCAAGCCTGCTTTTTAGTGGAGCTGTTTGTGGCAGAACCGAAGAGGCAGTCACTTTTTATACCGACATTTTTAAGAATTCTTCCATTGATTTGATTAGTCACTATGGGGACGGAGAAGCCCAATTGCCTGAAGCCAAAATTAACTTTGCAGGTTTCACCCTCAACGGTATGAATTTTTCTGCCATGGACAATGGATATCCTGCAGATTTTAATTTCAATGAGGCCTTTTCATTGATGGTCTACTGTAACTCCCAAGAACAAATCGATTACTATTGGGATACACTATCCGCAGATCCGGAGGCGGAGCAATGTGGGTGGTTGAAAGATAAATTCGGTGTATCCTGGCAAGTCACACCGACGGTTTTAGATGAAATTATGTACCATGGTTCTAGGGAGGAAGCCCGTCGGGTAACTGAAGCTTTTCTGCCGATGAAAAAAATCAATATCCTCGCAATTGAATCAGCCCGGCGAGGCATTTGAAGCATAGAAATAAAAGCACCACGAATGGTTTTCGTGGTGCTTGTTTTTATTTTGACTGTAATATTAATTTTATTTCTTTGGGACAGGAATCGGTTTTCCGATTTGTCGGGAAATCAGCCAGGCAATGATTGCCAGAATAGCATATAGAGGCACAAAGAGTATTTGTTCTGTGAAAGGAGATAAAATCAACAAGCCTGCGGTCGCTACCATAATCAAGGATAGCCCAAGCTTCTTTTGTTGCATCAATGCGACAAATCCCAAAGTTGCCATAATGCAGAAGAATACCATCATGTCAACGGTGAACAGCTCTATAGAATACCCGACAGGATGATCGGCGAAAAATCGGATCCCCAAGGTGAACAAGCCCCAAAGGGTATAAAATGCGATTGCGGTTATGTTCAAAATTCTTAACATAATTGGTTCCTTTCTAACAATCAAATCAACCCACCTGGGTCACACCAAGATTCTATTTCCCTTTAGTTTTTGAGGGAATGCATAGGTGCGGGAATTCTACCACCCCGTGCAATAAAGATCCCAGGGGACATGGTGTTCACCGGCATGACCGGTGCTGAACCCAGCAGTCCACCAAATTCCACACGATCTCCCACGTTTTTGCCGACTGCGGGTATAATCCGCACTGCTGTGGTTTTTGAGTTCACTACGCCAATGGCCATTTCATCCGCAATGATTCCGGAAATAATATCCGCAGAAGTATCTCCAGGAATGGCCACCATATCGATGCCCACCGAGCAAACTGCGGTCATGGCTTCCAGCTTATCAATGGTAAGGGAGCCACATTCTGCCGCTGCAATCATTCCTTCATCTTCAGAAACCGGAATAAATGCACCAGACAATCCGCCAACAGACGAAGATGCCATGACGCCGCCTTTTTTGACTGCATCATTAAGGAGCGCAAGAGTTGCTGTGGTTCCATGGGCTCCGCAGCATTCTAGGCCGATTTCTTCCAGTATTCTGGCTACCGAATCTCCGATTGCAGGGGTTGGGGCCAGAGACAAGTCTACGATGCCAAATGGCACACCCAAACGTTCCGACGCCATGGTTCCCACCAATTGCCCCATCCTCGTGATTTTGAACGAGGTTTTTTTGATGATTTCTGCAATTTCATCCAAGGGGCGATCACGACCGGCCCGCTGAATTGCTTTGTGTACTACGCCCGGGCCTGATACGCCCACATTGATGACGCATTCCGGCTCGCCGATTCCGTGAAATGCGCCAGCCATGAAAGGGTTGTCATCCACCGCATTGGCGAATACCACCAACTTTGCACAGCCCATGGAATTGTTGTCTTTTGTTTTTTCGGCTGTTTCTTTGATAATTCTGCCCATCAAGGCCACTGCATCCATGTTAATGCCCGCTTTGGTGGATGCCACATTCACCGAAGAGCAGACTGCTTTTGTCAAAGCCAATGCTTCGGGAATGGACCGAATCAAAATTTCGTCCCCGTATGCAAAGCCCTTTTGGACCAGTGCGGTGTATCCTCCTATGAAATTCACACCGGTGGCATCCGCTGCTCTGTCCAAGGCACGCGCCAGAGGCACATAATCCTTGGCGGAACAAGTTGCACCAATCATAGCGATGGGTGTGACTGAAATCCTCTTATTTATGATGGGGATACCCAGTTCCTGCTCGATTTGTTCGCCGGTGGAGACCAAATTCTGTGCATATCTGGCGACTTTGTCGTAGATTTTATTGCCCAAAACCCCCACATCGTCTGATGCAAGATCCCGAAGTGAAATGCCCATTGTAATCGTTCGAATGTCCAGGTTTTCTTCCTGAATCATTTTTACTGTTTCTAATATGTCAAAGGTGTTTAACATTCCACTTCACCTATACCCTATGCATGGCATTGAAGACATCTTCATGCATGATAATCACCTTGACGGCGATAGCGTTTCCGGTTTCTTCCATGATTTTGGAAAGCTGGGAAAGTTCAACGCTACACTTGGTTAAATCCACCAGCATCGTCATGGCAAAAATATCTTCCATGACATTTTGGCGGATGTCCAGTACATTAACATTGTATTCATAAAGTACACCGGAGATTTTGGCAATGATGCCAGACCGGTCTTTTCCCATTACAGTTACGACTGCGCGCATATTGTTTCCTCCTATTAAAAAACCACTACCAGCATCATCTTAAAGTCCTCTTCCCCGTATACTGCGTGGGGTTTGCGGGAGGGCATAATCAGCGTGTCACCGGCTTTGGCGACATAATCTTTGCCGTCTACCGTTAATTTGCCTGTACCTTCCAAAATAGTAACCATTGCATCCCCGTCAGATTCATGGGTGCTGATTTCTTCACCTTTGCCAAATGCAAACAATGTAATGCTGACCGCAGAATTCTGGACAAGTGTTTTGCTTACAATCTGTCCGGGCATAATGGTGACTTGATCGGCCAAAGACAGCACTTGTTCACTATTGATATTTTTTAAGACTTGATTTGTCATTTTGTATCTCCTAATTCTATGTTGATTGTCGAGTTATGTATTGACTGTTGAGTTTTGGTTCTCTATGTAATTATACTTCTAACGCTGTGCTGCCAATGGGTATGGTACCACAGGTCATTGTGATCATTTCGCGGACCATTGACTCTTTAAAATAGCCACAGCATTCAATGAAGTAAATGCCTTCCTCAAAAAGTTCTTTGACTGCTTCTCTTGCACTATTCCAGTTGGGAACGAAACAAATCTTCGCATTGCAGCTTTCATTTTTGAGTAGGAAACGAGCGTTACTGGTTAACCCATCAGCTTGTATCAAGACACCGTATTCTCGGAAGGAATTCATTTCGCCAAGCATTTCCATCTGTTCAGGTAAAAATTGCATTTGGTTCACTGTCACTTCAGCACCAACGGCCTCCTGTAATTTTGCAATCATCGCATCATCAAAGGCACCGCAAAATCCCATGTCTGTGAATCCCGCGGATGCCAGCTTTTGGGCAAGAGCGATGGCATCTTCAATGGGCGATACGCCTGCGGCCAAACAAACTTCCTGACCCATCCCAATCTCGCAGAAAAAATCCTCTCCGGATGGAATGTCGCAATCAAAAATAAAAGCGTATTTCATGGTGTTCTCCTTTCACAATCAACCGGTCTACCGGCCTTTTTTATCCCCCAGCAGCGGTTTGATTGCCTTGTAGAGAATGCCTGTCTTTTCACTGCCGTATTCTTTTATCAGGGCATTGTTCAGCCCCTGTTTCGTCTTGTATCTCTCCATGAGTTCCCTCACTAGAGGAATATCATCCGCATATTGTGGAATAATTTCTTTGAGCTTGGTTTCAATGATGGCGGTGCTTTGTTTGAGAAGATTCATTGCTAGATCGATCTTGATGTCCCGCTTGACCCAAAAGTCTTTTACTGCCCGAAACCCGGTGTCACGGCTGACAATGTAATAATCCTCCGTGGGGTCTTTGGCAATCAGATAGCCAATATAGGACGACAATTGGAAATCCAGACTATTTTTGGCTCCTGAGCCAACTTCAAAATAGTCAGTCTTGGCCTTTGAGGCATTGATTTTTTTGTGTAGAGAAATAGGTAGGGTTGCAGCCTTCTCTGTATAAAACAGCAGCACAACATCTTCCTGAATCAATTGATCGATTCCCTGCAGTCCTGCGGCGTTGACATTTTCGTAGTCAACTAAAAATGTTGCCATATTGATTCTCCTATTTTTTAGGGATAATTCCTATTTATTATACCATATCCGCCACCTTAGGAGACAGCACTTTATTCAATCCTGATTCATAGTCCAAAACAATATAAAACACCCGGTGAGGCCCAGGTGTTTTAAGAGGAGAGTTATATGAAAAAACACTTTTTATTGTTGTGTTTCCTATCTATGTTCTTATTATGCATCCGGTACATGAAAAGAACCTTAAAGAATCAATCAATTCCTTAAGGTTCTATTTAGCAAAAATGTTAGTTTTAATTTTGAGTTATGGTCTTAGATTAGAGTTCAACGACAAACTTCGCACCGTCTAATGTCGTGGAATCCACATAAATTTTCCCTTTGTGCAAATCTGCGATTGTTCTGGCAATGGATAATCCCAGGCCATATCCGCCACTATCCCGATCTCGGGCAAAGTCAGTTCGGTAAAACCGTTCAAATATTTTTTCGGCGTCCAAGGCAGAAATCGGTTCTCCCTGATTGAAGACACTTAATATTTTTTTATTACCTTTGCGTTTCAGTTCTATGGAAATCGTGCCATCTTCTTTGGTATGCTTCACAGCATTTTCCAGCAATATGCGAATCATTTGCCCTAGTTTGTCCCAGTCGCCTGTCATGGCCACCCCGGTTTCACAATCTACTCTTAGCTTAATCCCGCTTTCGAACATCAAACTTTCGAAAGGCAATACACAAGACTCTACTAAATCGTCCAGCATAAAAGTGGAATCATTTCGCCTAAAAGATGGATCATCCATAGTTGCCAATGTCAAAAGGCTGTTAACAAGTCCGTTCATCCTAACTGTCTCGGCCTGGATATAGCCTAGCCACTTATTCGGTTTCTTGCCAGCACTTTCCAGCACAGCCAAATTGGCATTAATCACGGCAATCGGTGTCTTCAACTCATGGCTTGCATCGGCCACAAAGCGTGTTTGTGTGGCGAAGGCTTTTTCTACAGGCCGTGCAATCCAACGGGACAAAAACAAGGCAAGCCCCAACATAACCAACCAAACCAACGATAGGATTCCCCCCGAAATCATCATCAGGTTATTTTCCAGCTGACTCTGGGTGGAAACATTTATATATACCAGGATATATCCATAGGATTTTTCTTGTAATAAAAATTTCCATCCTTGTATTTCCCCTGTGTTATTTGCTTTCTCCAAGGTTAGATCCACCAACGCCTGTATCTTCGTAACGTTCAAGTTGGCAATGCTCCCGGTTGTGATGCCTATAATCTCTCCCTCTTCACTGATTCTGACTGCAATGTATGCATCAATTCGAAAACTCGGGTCGTCGTATTTGCCGATATCCGGTCTATTCCCATCATCGAACAGAGGCTGTAGCCCATCCCTGCTGGCAATTTCAGCAAGCCTAGCATTGATGTCTCTTTGGTTGTATTGATGGTTGGAAAAATTAATTACAATAAAAGAACCCAATAGTAGGACAGTCATCATACCCATAACAATTAGGATGAAATTTCTCTTTAATTTAGTGACCACATTTGGTTTGTTTGCTGTTTTATTCATTGTTTTATTCGGTACCCGATTCCTCTCGCTGTTTGGATCTCCACCTGGGATCCCAGATGTTTCATTTTCTTTCTTAGGAACGAAACATACACTTCCACATTATTGTGAACCGCTTCACTGTCAAACCCCCATACTTTTTCAATGAGCAACTCCTTGGTTATGATTCTATCCGCATTGCGGAATAGGATTTCCATCATCTGAAATTCCTTCAGAGAAAGTGGAATGCTTTTGTTATCACATGAAAGTTCAGAAGTATGGGTCTTTAAGGTCAAATCTCCTATAGAAAGATCTTCTGATTGTACCTCCCCTTTTCGACGGGTCAACGCTCGAAGTCTTGCCAGTAATTCTTCTGTCTCAAATGGCTTGGTCAGGTAGTCATCTGCACCGGCATCAAGCCCGTCCACTTTGTCCCCGGTCATATATCGGGCTGTCAGCATGATCACCGGGGTATTGATATGGTTGGTTCGGAGCTGCCGAAGCACTTCCACTCCATCCATCTTAGGGAGCATGATGTCTAAAATGATGGCATCATAAACATCGCTCATGCCATAATCCAGTCCGGCCTCTCCATCATGAACCATGTCCACAATATATTTGTTTTTTTTCAAGATTTCCGCCAGCGCTTCACACAATCTGATTTCATCTTCGACTATTAATAATTTCATATCCACTTCCTGTCATAAGTTGAGTTACAGGCAACAAGTAAGGTGTTTTTCTGTTATTATAACAAAAAAAACATTTTTTTGTTTGCCATGTTTGAAAACCCAATTATTGTGTAAAAAATAACAAACTTTTTGTTTTTATATTAATATTGTATACTTAAAATATTCTTAAGAATACACTTGCTACAATAGAATACATATAATAAAATGTACAACGGTAACTGTAACAATAAAAAATAGTATACTTAATAGTGAAATTACGTTTGGAGCGACAAAAGATGAAAAAAATAGTAATTGTTGGTGCCGGTTATGCAGGCATCTTGACCGCAAAGAAGTTGGCCAAAAAATTTAAAAACAAAGAAGAAGTGTCCATTCAAATTATTGATCGGAATTCTTATCACACAATGCTGACCGAACTTCACGAAGTCGCCGCCGGCAGAGTTGATGAAGACAGCATCAAAATCAGCCTTTCCAAAGTTTTCGACCGTAGAAATGTGGAAGTGGTTATGGACAACATTACTTCCATCGACTTCCAAGGCAAACGTGTTTTGGGAGCAGTCAAAGAATATAACTATGATTATCTGGTCATGGCTTCCGGATCGAAGCCTACTTATTTTGGTACCAAAGGTGCAGCTGAAAATGCTTTTAACCTATGGTCTTTTGATGATGCAATTAAACTGAAAGAACGTATTGAAAACTCTTTCAGAAAAGCTGCAGTAGAGCCCAATCTTGAAAAAAGAAAGCATATGCTTACCTTTTATGTAGTTGGTGCAGGCTTTACCGGAGTTGAGATGGCCGGAGAGTTGGCCGAATATGCACCAATCCTCTGCAAAAAACATGGCATCCCCTTTGACCAAGTCACCATGATCAATGTCGATATGCTACCACGAGTGGTTCCGATTTTACCCGAAAAGCTTTCCAACAAGGTTGAAAAGCGGCTGAACAAAATGGGGGTCATCGTTAAGCTCAACACAGGTGTCATTGAAATTGGTCCAGACTATATTGAGCTGAAGGTTGGCGAAGAGACCACCCGTCATGAAGCCGGTACCGTTGTTTGGGCTGCAGGCATCCAGTCTGCCGACATTGCTTATGAAGCAGGCAAAGAACTCCCGATGATTGGTCGCGGTCGCCTGAAGACGGATTCTTTCCTTCGTGCTGAAGGCAAAGAAGATGTTTACATTGTTGGCGACAATATGTTCTACATTCCGGAAGGCGAAGAAGCCCCGGTGCCCCAAATGGTTGAAAATTGTGAACACAGTGCCAGCACTGCTGCCCACAACATCACGACTGCAATCAAGGGTGGAAACATGAAAGCATATCATCCCTCATTCCATGGCGTCATGGTTTGTGTGGGTGGTCGATACGGTGTTGCCCGTGTAGGATTACCTAGTTTTATGTTTAACATGCCTTCTTTCCTTGCAATGCTCTCAAAACATTTTATCAACATCATTTACTTCATGCAGGTATTGGGCTGGAACAAAGTGGTAAGCTATTGCAAGCATGAGTTTTTTACAATCCGAAACAAGAGAAGTTTTGTGGGCGGACATCTTTCCAATCGCACACCCAGCTTTCTACTGATGCCCCTGCGTGTATTCCTTGGCGGCGTATGGCTGTTTGAGGGAATTAAGAAGGTTCTTGAAGGCTGGATGACAGAAGCAAAATTGGATGATTTCTTTGGCGGAGCTGCGGCATGGTACAATTCCATTACCGGCGGTGGTGAAGGTTATGAAAGTGAAGGAGGCGCTGTGGTTGATGCAGCTTCTGCTGCAACAAGCGAAGGCGGTGGCGCGGAAGTTTCCGGTGTCAGCATCTTTGACTTTGACTTCTTTGAGTTCATTCGTGTGATGTTTGTTTCCGGCAAAGAAGTGATTGATTCCGGGCTTTCTGATTTTGCAATAAAAATCGACGTGGCACCAATGACTTGGTTTATTGACGAATTTGTTATAGGAAATGACAGTTTACAAATTGTGATGCAGATTGGAATTGTTGTGGCTGAGATTTTGATTGGTCTTGCACTGATTGCCGGATTGTTGAACTTCATCTCTGCTTCGGCATCTTTGGTGTTGCAAGTCATGTTCATCATGACAACCGGTTTGTATTTGTCCACATTCTGGATGATATTTGCAGCCATTGCCGTATTAATCGGTGGTGGAAGCACTTTAGGTCTGGACTATTATGCCATCCCTGCATTGAAGAAAGGTTGGGGCAAACTGAAGTTTGTCAGAAAGTGGTATGTCTATCATGACTAAATACACCTTTGATGAAGGTATCACAGAAGTCATTAAGAAAACAGACGACCTCTTGCTCCATGCACCCAATATTATTTCACAATATACAGGACATCTGGCTGAATCTAGAGGGAAACTAATCCGTGCCCGTGCCCTTCTGGCGTGTAGCCTGGATCAGGAGAATATGGTAAACCAAGACAGTGTTCAATTGGCAGCCGCCATCGAATTATTTCATCTGGCTACTTTGGTTCACGATGACATCATTGATGATTCGGATACACGAAGAGGGCTGCCAACTCTCCAAAAGAAATTTGGTAAGCGGACTGCCGTTATATGCGGTGACTATCTCCTGAGTATCTCCCTGCGGGAAGCCGCAAAAACAGAGGGGCCGGAAAGCGAAAGCCAGGGGAAAGGCCACCATGAAAACCTGTTATTGGATTATATACAACGGGTTTGCATCGGCGAATTGGAACAGCACCAGAACAATCGCAACTTCGGATTATCAATGCTTTCCTATTTAAGAATCATTCGTGGCAAAACCGCCACACTGTTTGAGGCTGCGTACCGGGCAGGTGCTTATTGCGCCGGAGCGGATGAAACCCTCTGGCAAAAGTATGCTAAGCTAGGTCGGTTCGTTGGGATGATTTTCCAACTGTCCGATGACTGTATCGACTATGAGTTTTCAGCGGACCATGCCAAGAAGCCGGTTGCAAAAGACTTTAAAGAAGGTGTCGTTACCCTTCCCCTGATTGCCGCGCTAGCTCAAGAACCCTCGGCAGCAAACAAGATTGCGACTTTTCTTGGCAACCCAGAAGCGTTGGTGAATTTTGTAAAGAAAAACGGTGGGACTGCTTATACTAGGACCATTTCGGGTAAATACTATATCAAAGCAGAAAGAATCATTGATGAACTTCAAGGCACACCCGAAAAAATACAGCTCTTAAAAGATATTTTGAAAATGGCCAATGCTGGATCTATAATGAAAGAGAGCACATGATAAAACGTTATTTGTCCTTTGTAGAGATTCAAACTAAAATAACAAGCCTATTTGCCTTTGCCATGGCTCTGGCTTATCTGCAGTATTTAGATCAACCCTTGGATTGGGCCAAGACAGCAATCTTTTTTGCATCAATGTTCCTGTTTGACCTGACGACTACCGGGATCAACAACTATATAGATACCCGCACCAATGACCAGATTCTACAATTCAAGAGATCTGTGGCACGAGCAATTATTTACATTATGCTGGCCATCAGTATAGGTTTAGGTCTTTGGCTGGTGTTTCTGACAGACTGGGTGGTGCTGGGTATTGGCGGACTTTGTTTCATCTGTGGTGTATTTTATACCTTTGGACCGGTTCCCATTTCAAGAATTCCTCTGGGGGAAGTATTATCAGGCGTTTTTTATGGCCTGTTGATTCCCTTCCTCCTCCTATATATCAACTTGCCTGCAGGCACCCTGTTATCCTTCGGGATTCAGGAAGGAGTCGCCTCTCTAGAGGTCGCCCTGCTACCTATTTTGACCCTCGGCCTCATTTCCTGGGCGCCTATGGTCTGTACGGCCAACATTATGCTGGCCAATAACATTTGTGACCTGGAGAAAGACATCCTGGTGAACCGCCATACACTGCCGTATTACATCGGCAAGGAAAAAGCGATTTCGCTGTATTCACTGCTTTATTACTCAGTGTATGTAGTAACCGTGTTGCTGGTCATCCTGAATTTCCTACCTCCATGGTATTTGCTATTGCTGGTTACCCTGATCCCGGTAGAAATGAATCTCCGGGTTTTCCGAAAAAAGCAAGTTAAATCGTTGACCTTTGTCACTTCCATCAAAATATATATCCTTTTGATGGCCGGTCAATGCATCGCCTTGCTGCTGTGCGGAGTACTGACATAGGATGAAATTTTTTAAAAAAACCGATATTGCCATCATCTGCGGGATCCTATTAGTGGCCGCTGCAATGTATTTTATATATCTGCAGTCGGCAAAGGACACGGAGGTCGAGGCCAGAATATACTTTGAAAACAAATTGGTTGAGGTTGTTTCTTTAACTGATGGTACTGACTATGATTTTTCCGTGAAAGGACATGAAGATGTAATCTTTCACGTATATGCCGATGGCTCCATTGCTTTTGCTCATTCCGATTGTCCAGATAAGGTCTGTGTCAATGCTGGGAAGCAAAAACTTTCCGGTCAGTCTGCAGCATGCCTGCCTAACGGCCTGGTACTTCGGATTGTTCCCTTAGGCGATAGTAACGGCGACCCGGATGTGGTGATATGAAACAAAAGACAAATGAAATGAGCAAAACAGGAATGATTCGCATAACTGACGGAATGAGCAAAACGGAACGGTTGGTCGTTGTAGCACTGTTTTTCGCAGTGACATTGATCATAGCCGTGGTTGAAAGTTCTCTTCCCCCTTTGCCGGGCACCATCCCGGGCGTGAAGTTTGGATTTTCCAACATCGCAGTCATGTACGTACTATTCTTCGTGGGCAAAAAAGAAGCTTATGCCGTAGCCATTATGAAAGCGGTATTTGTCTTTAGTACCCGGGGCTTCGTGGCTGCAACCCTGAGTCTGACCGGCGGATTGCTATCCATCACTGTGATGGTTCTGCTACTTCTGATTTTTAAAAACAAAGTATCCTATTTGGTCTTGTCAATTGGAGGCGCAGTATTTCATAACATCGGCCAACTTGTGGCCGTATCGCTGATTTACACCAACTTTTACCTGCTATATTACTTCCCCGTGCTTCTGGTGGCCGGGGTCATCGCCGGCGTAGCAACGGCAACCCTACTGAGGATTATTATGCCTGTGTTCCAAAGACTAAGGCTTAATAATAAATAATTTTCTATATTTAAGGAGGAAAAATATGAAAAAGCTTACTATCTTAGTGGCCATTTTTCTAATCGGCGTCCTGGCTGTCTCCTGTGGTGGTACTGAAGAAGCAAAAGCGGTAAAAACCGGCTTTGCATCAAGCACAACCATAGCTGATTCCATTTCTGCTGATGGGGAGACCAATGGCGAAGCCGCTGGTTATTCCAAAATGGTCGGCGTCCTGGTTGACGAAGACGGCGTAATTGTTGATTGTGTCATTGATGCAGTTCAACCTGCAGTCGAATTCAGCTCCGCAGGAAAAATTGTCACACCGCTTGATACCACTTTTGATTCCAAGAACGTTCTTGGCGATGCCTATGGCATGAAAGTCGCTTCCGGAATTGAAAAGGAATGGAACGAGCAGGCAGCATTCCTGGCCGACTATGTTGTTGGCAAGACCGTTGAAGATCTTGATGGAATTGCACTGGATGCTGAAGGCGCACCGACTGATGAAGAATTGACTGCCGGCGTAACGATTCACATCGCTCCTTACCTTGACGTCATCAAAGCAGCTGTTGCCAACGCAACAGATCTTGGCGCAAAAGAAGGCGACATGCTGGGTCTTGGTACTGTAACAAACATCGGCCAATCCGCAGATTTCTCTGCTGAAGGCGACGGCGTTGCAGTTCTGTATTCCACTTATGCATTGGCGTCCAAAGATGCTGATGGCGTGATTACCAGCGCAATCATCGATGCATCACAGGCTAAGGTCACATTTGATGCAGCTGGCATGCTGACTGTTGACGTTGCCGCTTCTTTCGTAACAAAGAACGAATTGGGCGACGACTACGGCATGAAAGTTGCTTCAGCAATCGAAAAAGAATGGTTTGAGCAGGCTGCTGCATTTGCAGCATTCGCAACCGGAAAATCCATTGACGATGTCAAGGGCGTTTCCATGGACGCTGAAGGTCTGGTCACCGACGAAGAACTGGCTACCATGGTAACCGTTCACGTTGGAGATTTCATCAAGTGTCTTGAATTGGCAACCATGTAATTACTAAAAAGGTAATGGGAGCAGCTTGCCTGCTCCCATTATTTATTTATTGAAACATTCCATGAAGATACTGACTCATTACGAAGGTCCGTTTGGAAAAGAGGATTCTATGAAAAAAGTGTTATCCATCGCCATCACCCTGTGCCTTGTTCTGGTTTTGTCCGGATGTGGACAAGTCACCTCCAAGGAGAAAACTCGATATCAAGCAGAGTTTTTAGATTTGTTTGATACCATGACCCAGATTGTCGGTTATAGCGACAGCGAGGATTTATTCGGCGAGCAAGTCAACTACGTTTATGATAACTTAGAAGAAATGCATCAACTGTATGATATTTATAACGACTATGATGGAATAAACAACATCAAAACCATCAATGACAACGCCGGAAAAGCGCCTGTCATGGTGGATCAGAAGATCATCGACCTTCTGAAATTCAGCAAGGAAGTATATGACCTTTCCGACGGCAGTGTGAATGTTGCCTTTGGAAGCGTATTAAAAATATGGCATGATTACAGAGACGCCGGTACAGCAAATCCCGATCGTGCAGCACTCCCACCTCAAGACCTGTTGGAAACCGCTAATAAACATATCGATATCAATGATGTGATTATTGACGAAAAAAACATGACAGTTTATCTTTCTGACCCAGAAATGAGACTGGACGTTGGTGCAATCGCTAAAGGTTATGCCACAGAGCAGGTATCTCTAAATCTTGACTCCAAATGGCCAGGTATCTCCATATTGCTCAGTGTGGGTGGCAATGTAAAGGCCATAGGCATGAAAGAAACCGGCATAGAAACCATTCCTTGGAATGTTGGCATTACCAACCCCAATGACCAATCGGCCATGTTGATGACATTAAATGTATCCGATTATTCCATGGTAACCAGTGGCGATTATCAGCGATATTATGTGGTGGCCGATAAAACCTATCATCATATTATCGATCCTCTAACGCTATACCCGGCGATGCACTGCCGCGCGGTTACCATCGTGGCACCGGATTCGGGTATTGCTGACTGCCTTTCAACAGCAGCATTCATCCTTCCACTGGAACAAGCGAAGTCTTTGGTGCAAAGTCAGGGGGGGGAAGCAGTTTTCGTGATGAACGACGGTTCAATGGAATATACCTCAGGCTTTAAGTCGTTTATTCTCAAAATGAATTAATTTTTCTCTCATCTTGCCTGCTGGGATATGATATAATATGCCCATCAAGGAGGCAGAATGAAAGGCTATATTTTTACTATTTCAGCAGCATGTGTGTATGCATCCCAGGTTATTCTGGGCAAATATATTCTCACGGCAGGTACCGGTGCTTGGACTTTAACCTTTATGCAGGTTGTGATTAGCACCTTGGTCATGTTCGTCATCGGTGTCTCAAAGGCGCCTGAAGGAATCCGGACCAAATATACCGTCCAACGCTCTGATTATAAATGGTTCTTTTGGATAGCGGTTCTTGGCGGCCTAGGCGTTCAGTTGGCATTGTATTATTGCCTGGAACGGGTGGATGCCGGAATCGGCTCAATGCTTTTGTTTTTGCACCCGGTAGTCATCTGCATTTTCTTTCTCGTCAGCGGTGTCAGGAAACTGACGTTGATTAACAAGGTTTCATTAGGAGTTGTCCTTTTAGGCAGTCTTTTGGTTCTCAACATCTTTGGAGAATCCCACACCTGGACTTGGCTGGGCATTTTCTTTGGGGTCATTTCATTCCTTTGCTGCGCGGGATTTTTCCTGATTTTGGATCTGAAATTATCTCAATACCCCATCCCCGTAATTTTTTTCTACGACTGGGGAATTGCCGCACTGATTATGCTGATTTTAAATCCGATGGTCTTCAAAAGCATCGTAGTCCTTTCGCCACAGATGATTGCTTTGATAATTATCATCAGCTCCGTCACGACTGTACTTCCCTCTTTCCTGTTAGCCAAAGGCGTCATACTGATTGGCTCGGAGCGAGCAACCGTCATTGGCACTTTGGAATTACCTATTACGGTCTTGCTGGCATATTTATTCCTATCAGAAATAATGGTTCCCATGCAGTTGCTGGGGATTGTCCTAGTTGTTTCTGCTGTTGCCGCTCTTAGTATTGAGGGCTCCAAAAGCGGACCATTGGATCGAGTGAAAAGGAGTGTATCAGAATGAGTAAATTTATTAAAGGATTCTTCTTATTCGTTATCGGAATAGCCATTATGTTTGGACTCTTTGCCTTAGGCATGACTTTGTTCAATGAATACTTCCTGGCGGTGCTTATGGCTTGTGGCCTTGCTTATTTCGCCTTTTTTTACATACTCGAAAGCTTCATCGAGGCTTTTTTCAAATTGACTGTTAAGGAGTATGTGATTGCTACCATGGTAATGCCCCTGCTTTTCTCTGTGGTTGGACTGCTTATAGTCAAAGTCATGAGTAGCATGGGTGCTTTTTCCAACGGTTCCTTTGCAGACCTGGCGTGGGTTATTATATTGACAGTTGTTCTGGTCATTTCTGCAGTTGCATTGGCGGTCAGGAGCCTGTTATATGTAGCCCTGCGCAAACGAAATAAAACCAAATAATACTCCGGAGGTACAAAATGGACTACCAACTGCTGGCAAATCGACTGTTTCCCCAGCAATCATATAGCAAGGAAGATCTGGATGCCAGGTTTCCACTACGTAATTTGCCCAACGGTGCCAAAGTAACACGGTTGGGGCCCAGTCCCACAGGCTTCATTCATCTTGGAAATCTGTATGGTGCCTTTGTCGATGAACGACTAGCACACCAAAGTGATGGTATTTTCTATTTGAGAATCGAAGATACTGACGAAAAAAGGCTGGTAGAAGGCGCTGTTGATATGATTATCGATTCTCTTTCGTTCTTTGGCATTTCCTTTGACGAAGGTGCTACCAAAACGGGAGACCAAGGCAACTACGGACCTTATTCTCAAAGCCTACGAAAAGACTTGTACCACTTTTATGTGAAACAATTGGTGACCCAAGGATTGGCTTATCCTTGTTTTCTGACAGAAGACGAAATTAGTCAGATTCGGCAAGACCAGGAAACAACCAAAGCAAATCCCGGCATCTATGGCAAATACGCCTTGCATCGTGAATTAACTATGGATCAAATCGAAAACAACCTTATGAAGGGGTTGTCATATACCATTCGGCTAAAGTCCGGTGGCAACCATGATTTGCCCCAGGATTTGATTCGCTACATCAAAGTGGAAGACGGCATACGAGGAAACCTTTCCATGCCTGAAAACAATCAGGATGTTGTAATCCTTAAGGCGAACGGCATGCCTACTTATCACTTTGCTCACGTAGTGGACGACTACCTGATGCGCACTACCCATGTTGTACGAGGTGAAGAATGGCTTTCTTCCTTGCCCATCCATGTGGAACTTTTTGAAAAACTGGGTTTTGATCTTCCGGTTTACTGTCATACCGCTCAGCTGATGAAGTTGGACGAAAACGGAAACAAGCGAAAGCTTTCCAAGCGCAAGGATCCCGAATTATCCCTTGGATACTATCAGGAACAAGGGTATCATCCTCTGGCTATTCGAGAATATCTATTGACCCTGTTGAATTCAAATTTTGAAGAATGGCGTATTCTCAATCCCCAAGCATCCTGTGATGACTTTCCTTTCACCACCGAAAAGATGAGCGCTTCAGGTGCCCTCTTTGACATCAACAAGCTAAACGACGTGTCCAAGGACTGCCTGGTCCGTATTCCTGCCAATGAATTGGTTGATTTTCTCATTGAATGGGCTGCCCTGTACAATCAAAACGCATGGAACGTCCTAAATGATCACCGGCAAATCTTGGAAGCGATATTGGATCTTGGTCGTAACGATGCCAAACCACGAAAGGATTTTATTTCAGCCAGTCAAATCTTTGATTTCATTCGGTACTTCTTCGATAGATATTTCTCCATTGAAGAGCCCCTACCCACGGAAGTTAGCAGAGAGGATGCAGCAGAAATACTCAACCGTTATGCCATAACCTACAACCATGCCGATGATCAGTCTGCCTGGTTTGAAAAAATACGAACCATCACATCAGATTTAGGATATGCGGTAAGACCCAAAGACTTCAAAAATAGCCCGGACCAATATAAGGGTCATGTGGGCCATGTCAGCACTGTGATTCGTTTGGCCTTGGTGGGCCGCAGCCAATCTCCTGACTTGTGGGAAATTCAACAAATTCTTGGAGAAGCAAAATCCATTGAACGCATCAAAAAAGCCGCTTTTTAGCGGCTTTTCTTTTTTTATGTCTCTTAATGCCATGCCGTGGCTTCGCACCTCTCAAAGGCTAAAAATCTGCGTTATTCCGACAGATAGTCTTTCATCAGTCTTCCAAGTATGGCAATCCCCCGATGGGTGTCCTCTTCGCTCATATTGGAAAAATTTAAGCGAAACTCGTTGTTTTTCCTGGCGCTGGGATAAAAGGCCGCACCGGTAATGAATGCTACCTTTTCTTTGCCGGCTCGCAGTAAAAGCTCTGTGGCATCCTTGTCTTCCGGCATTTCAATCCAGATGAACAATCCACCCTTTGGGAGCACATATTGGGCTTTTTCTGGAAAATGGTCGGCAATGGCTTTTACCATGGCATCCCGGCGTTGTCGGTACAGCTTAATAATCATTTTAATGTGTTCGTCAATATCGTTGTGAGTCATATAATCCGCCATTTGCAGTTGTGCCAATGTGGAGGAGGATAAATCCGCGGCATTTTTTAGTACCAGGTACTTTTCCATGATTTCTTTTCTGGCGCATAGCCAGGCAACGCGGAGGCCGGGGCAAAATATTTTAGAAAATGTTCCGATATAAATCACCTGTCCCCGTTGATCGTAGGCAGCGAGGGGTCTCGGTGGAGGTCCATCAAAAGAAATTTCGCTATAGGCGGCATCTTCTAGGATGGGAATGTCGTAATCCTTCATCAAATCCATGAAATCCTTGCGGCGTTCCTCTGACCAGCTTCGGCCGGTGGGATTTTGGAAATCCGGGTTGACATAGATCATTCTAATCCTATCGCCATATTTTTTTAGTGCGTCTTTTAGGGATTCAATCACAATGCCATCCCGATCCGTAGGAACAGAAACCAATTCCGCTTCATATGCACGAAGCGCGTTGACTGCCCCCAAATAAGATGGCAGTTCAAAAATAACCACATCGCCCTCGTTGATAAACAGCATACCACTCATATCCAGTCCCTGTTGGGATCCACTGGTTATGATGATTTCGTCCATGTCATAATGAAGCCCAAACTTCTTAGCCATGCGCTCCTGCATAATCTTACGAAGCCCCTGATACCCACTGGTGGAGCAATAGCTCAACGCCTCTTTTCCGTCCTTTTGAAGCACCCTGTCCATGGATTCACGGATGGCATCCACCGGATAGGTTTCGGAAGATGGAAACCCGGCGGAAAAGGATATCATATCATTGTCTTCCACCAGTTGAAATGCATTGAGTAACGATTTGTCTTCCAAGCGGTTCAACCGCTTCGCATATTTCATAATGTCTCCGATTCTAGACCTGCCAGCTTTTGAGGTAGGCTTCTTGTTCCGGGCTCAGAACATCAATCTCAATGCTCCAACTTTTTAGTTTTTTGTTGGCAATTACCCTGTCCATTTCTTTAGAAACGTCAATGACTTCAGGTTTTAGGGATTGATGATTTTCCTTGATATATAATGCAGACATAATCTGGACTGCAAAACTTAAATCCATTATTTCTGCAGGGTGTCCATCCGCTGCGGCGATATTCACCAGTCTTCCGTCAGCAATGACATGAAGCCTTTTTCCATTGGGCAAGAGATATCCCATAATGTTTTTTCGGCTTTCTTTTTTGTCTGTTGTGATGGCTTCAAGGGCTGCCATATCGACTTCTACGTTGAAGTGTCCGGCATTGGACAAAATCGCTCCGTTTCGCATTTGTTCCATGTGTTCCATGCGAATGGTTCCTGCGCAGCCCGTAGCTGTGACAAATATATCTCCCTGTGGCGCCGCTTTTTCCATGGTCATGATTGCATACCCGTCCATCTTGGCTTCCATGGCCCGTATTGGATTGATTTCAGTAACAATCACGCTTGCACCTAAGGCGTCTGCACGCTGGGCGATGCCTCGGCCACACCAACCGTACCCACCGACCACCACCGTCTTTCCCGCGATGATCAAATTGGTGTTTCGCATAATGCTGTCCCATACCGATTGACCGGTACCGTACCGGTTGTCAAACAGGTGCTTGCAATCGGCATCGTTGACGGCAACCATGGGGAATTTCAAAACTCCCTGCTGTTCCATTGCCCGAAGCCTAAGAATTCCCGTGGTGGTTTCTTCGCATCCACCCCAAACTTCTTCAGCCAAATCCGGACGTTCCAGATGGAGCAATCCCACCAAATCCCCACCATCATCAATGATGATGTTGGATTTCTGGCTTAAGGTCATTTCCAAATGTCGATGATATTCCTCGCCTGTGGCGGCGTGATATGCATAAATGTTAATACCAAAATCAGCTAAGGCTGCGGCCACGTCGTCTTGTGTAGATAACACATTGCTACCGGTAGCGGCCAATTGAGCCCCGCCAATGGCCAGCACTTCGCAAAGATAAGCGGTTTTGGCTTCCATGTGGATAGAAAGAGAAATCTTGATACCTGCAAACGGCTTTGTCTTGGCGAATTCTTCTTCCATGTCACGAAGCAATGGCATATTTTCCCGAACCCATGCAATTTTTTGGTGTCCTGATGGGGCCAGACTGATATCCCGGACTTCATATGGTTTTTGATTCAATGTGTCGTTCTCCTTTTTTGGTCTTATGCTGCAATTCGTCTATTCCACTGTGACGGATTTGGCTAAATTCTTGGGCTTGTCAATGTTGCATCCACGATTTTTTGCCACATAATAGGCAAATAGTTGTAGTGGAACAACGGTTAATATGGGGGTGCATTCATCAATACACTGGGGTATATAAATCCATTCGTCGCACTTTTGCTCGATTTCGGTATTTCCCTCTTTGGTAATACCGATGACATATGCGCCACGGGCTTTGATTTCTTCAATATTGGAGAGCATTTTTTCAAACAATCGATCCTGGGTAGAAAGGGCAAACACTAGGCTACCTTTTTCCATCAAGGCAATGGTGCCATGTTTCAGTTCTCCTGCAGCGATGGCAAAGGAGTTTATGTATGAAATTTCCTTCAATTTAAGCGAACCTTCATAGGAAACCGCTGCATCCGGTCCTCGACCGATGAAAAATACCTGCTCTCGCCTGTAAAATCGTTCCGCGATTTTTTCGATGGCCTGCTCCTGAGTCAAAAGCAGCCTGAGTTTGTCTGGTATTGCAATCAGCTCATCCAATACGCGATGATACGCTGATTCGGGCAGCACGCCTTTGGTCCGTCCAAGATACAGCGCCAACAGATACATACACATAAGCTGTGTTGTGTAAGCTTTTGTGGAGGCCACTGAAATTTCAGGACCTGCCCAGGTATAAAACACATCATCCGATTCTCTGGCTACGGAACTTCCAACTACATTAACCACCGACAACACGCGTGCACCCTTTCGTTTGGCTTCCCGAAGAGCAGCCAAAGTGTCCAGTGTTTCGCCGGATTGGCTGATGGCGATGAACAGTGTATTGTCATCAACAAAAGGATCCCGATATCTGAATTCTGAAGCAACATCCACCTCTACCGGTATTTTCGCCAGTTTTTCTATTATGGATTTGCCCACCAGCCCTGCATGGTATGCAGTGCCGCAAGCCACAATATATACCTTGGTGAATTTCTCGATGTCGGCCTTGGTCATGGAAATGCCATCCAGATTGATGGTTCCATCAGCGTTCAGCCGCCGGTTCAGCGTTTCAGCTAGACCGTCAGGTTGCTCATGGATTTCTTTGCGCATAAAGTGTTCATATCCACCTTTTTCTGCAGCATCAGCATCCCAGGTCACGTGAAATACATCCCTCTTCACTTTGTTACCGGCAGCATCATAGATGACTATTTCGTCCTTCGTCAATACAACAGTTTCGTTGTTTTCGATTAGGTAAATTTCTCTCACGTATTTTAGGAGGGCGGGAATGTCAGAGGCGATATAATTGCATCCTTTCCCCAGTCCTGCCACTAACGGCGCATCCTTTCGGACCGCAACGATTTTGTCCGGTCCCCGCGCGGAAAGGACTCCAATGGCATACGCGCCGCGCATTTGTGCTACTGCACGGTTCACAGCATCCAGCAAATCGCCGTCATATAAAACGCCAATCAATTGAGCAATAACCTCCGAATCAGTTTCCGATCGGAAAGTAATCCCATGGTCCTTGATCAACATTTCTTTTAATTCTGTATAGTTTTCGATGATGCCGTTATGTACCACCGTGATGGTATCGTCCTGATTGTTGTGGGGATGTGCATTAACGTCAGAAGGAACCCCGTGGGTAGCCCACCTGGTATGCCCGATTCCAATGTTGGAGTCAAAATCAGCATCTTTAATGATTTTTTCTAAATTCTCGATGCCGCCGACGTGTTTGCGGGTTTGAATTTTTCCGTCGATGACCATTGCAATCCCCGCGGAGTCATACCCTCTATATTCCAGTCTTTTTAATCCTTCTATAATAATTTCTTTGGCTTTGCCGTCTCCAATATACCCAACAATTCCACACATAAATTTTTCTCCTTATCCAAGCTTTAATGTAATTAACGCAGCAAGACTCTTTGCCATCGAAGTCATCTTAACCAGATCTTCTCCTTCCAGCATTACCCGTACCAAGGGTTCGGTGCCTGAAGGGCGTATTAAAACCCGACCGTTGCCGTTCATTTTTTCTTCGATAGCCTTTATTTCTATGACAATTTCTTGATCTTTCAAGTATTTATTTTTGTTCTCGGTTTTGACGGGGGCATTGATCAGAATCTGAGGATAGATTGTGATTTCATCCGCCAGTTCCGATGGCCTTTTACCTGATAGTAGGATGGCTTTCATTACCTGTAGCGATGACAATGTACCATCACCTGTGGTGGAGTGATTGAGGAAAATAATGTGCCCTGACTGCTCTCCTCCCAGCATACATCCTGTTTGCTGCATGCTTTCCAAGACATAACGGTCTCCAACACCTGTAATCTCAATATCACAGCCGATGGATCGAATATAGTTTAAAAATCCTGCATTGCTCATGACGGTAGCTGTCACCAAATTGTTGGGTAGCTGATCTTGTTGTTTCATCATATTGGCGCAGATGCAAAGCAACTTGTCCCCATCAATGATACGTCCCTTCTCGTCCACGCCAATGAGTCGGTCAGCATCTCCATCAAAGGCCAAACCGATATCTGCCTTTTCACGAAGCACAGTTGCCTGTAGCAAGGCGGGATGGGTGGAACCACAGTTTGCGTTGATATTGATGCCATCAGGTTGATTCCCAATTAAAACCACCTCGGCACCCAATTCATTGTATACCAATGGTGCAACCGGAAAAGCGGCGCCATTGGCGCAATCCAGCACAATCTTATAACCTGAAAGGGATCCCTCAAAGGTTTCTTTTAGGTGGTCTATATATATTTGTTGGGCTTCCAGCTCCTCTTTGATGCAACGTCCCAACCGTTCACCTGTTATATGACTATTTACATCTATATCTCTGACAATGATGTCTTCAATGGCATCTTCAATATCATCATCCAATTTGAATCCATCCCGGTTGAAAAATTTGATGCCGTTGTACTCAAATGGATTATGTGATGCTGATATCATGACACCAGCATCCGCACCCATGGTTTTCACAAGACATGCAATCGCCGGGGTCGGTAGCACACCAACTTGGATGACATCTCCTCCCATGGCCATAATGCCTGCAGAGAGAGCATTTTCCAGCATATCTCCGCTGATTCTAGTGTCTTTTCCTATCACGACTTTGGGGTTTGGATTTTTTTGATCTTTACTTAGGATGTAAGCGCCTGCTTTGCCCAAATTAAATGCGAGCTCGGGAGTCAGTTCAGCGTTTGCTATGCCTCTGACACCATCAGTCCCAAACAGTCTGTTCATAGTCTATTCCTCTCTAATAATGATTTGTATCTCTTTTGGCGTAGTTGAATAGGCGAGTCCAGCCTTTTGTGTTTCAACAAGAATAATAACTTTGTGGGTTCCGGCTTTCAAGCCTTCCAGATTCAGACTCAAGGTGAAATCCTTAGCTGTAAGACCTTCTGCGGCATCGGCGGATGATTCCACCGTTAATAAGACCGTTTGAGTTGGCAGGTCCACCACAAGTCCTGTAGATAGTCCCAATATTGTTAGGCTGTCCATGTCGTAAGAATAGGTTTTTGTGGTTACCGGGCTGATTACCAAACTCAAGGTTGGGTTCGCCGAAGCGTTGGCCACTTCAATACCTTCAGGAAGGGTCAATTGAATAGGGATCTCCACCGAAGCATTTTCTCCGCTGATATCGATGGTCGTGCCGGCAACGCTAACGATTTTGGATATTTCATCAGATGTGCCCTTTATGGTAATTGTTTCCGGTATTTTTTTTGAATCCAACACAAATCCATTGGGCACGCTGCCTGTGACCTCCACATTCAAAGGAACGGTTTTGAGCTCCAATAACGTTACATTGATTATAGCCTGTTTCTGGGATAAAAACAGATAGGATACCTTGGCATCATCTTTGTCCACTGGTATTAAGTCAATTTCCAGCTCTTGTGAAATTGCTTTTAAATCATCAACTGATACCACCGCTTTGACATATTGTACTTTTTCGATGGAAGATACTGCACCGCTAACCTGTACGGTGGACGGTAGAATGGATATCGCTCCGGGTTCTTTCCCTTCGGGAATATCCCCCTGATACTTTATTTGAATGGGTTTTTCGGCTGTAACCAATGATTCAATGGTCACTCGTACCTTCCCACTGGAAATGCTTTGAAGTTTCATTTCATTTGGTAGTGAAACGGTGAGTTGAATTTGGTTTTCGCCCTTAACCAAGCCCGATAGGTCAGCAATAATGTCGATTTCCGATTCTGTCAGGCCTTTCATATCGGAACGGCTTCCGGAAATGACCACAGTGACCGTGGGATTGCCCGGGTCGGCCAGCGCCAGACCGTCCTCTGCCAACACAGAAGTATTGATAAAGCGAACGGGAACGTCCTGAAACTTTTCGGTGGTTTCCGGATTGACTTCGCCCACCACATAAACCCACAGACCAATGGAGACCAAAATGGAGAAAATAATATTGACAATTTTGTTGTTAAACATCTTTTCTCCTTCCCCAACGCTCTATGATTTTTTTAATACTAAAAGCCGAAGGTTCTTCCCCTTCGGTGTTTAGATAAATATTCAGCATTGATTTCTCTACGGTTTTGACATCAAGGAAGCGGTCCAGTTTTCCGTCTTCCGCCATGGAAACGATTCCGGTTTCTTCCGATACTATAAAGACCAAGGCGTCTGAGTTTTCGGTAATTCCAATTCCTGCACGATGGCGGGTGCCCAGTGCTTTTGAAATTGTTTTATTTTCTGAAAGAGGAAGCACACAACCGGCTGCATGTAGTTTGTCTCCACGAATAATGAGCGCGCCATCATGAAGGGGTGATCCCTCATAAAAAATAGTCTCAATAAGGCCTGCAGTAATATTTGAATCCAAGAGGGTACCTGTCTCACATATGTCTGTAAGCGCTGTCTGTCTCTCCACCACCAGCAATGCCCCGGTTCTTGTTGTGGACATATTTTCAATGGCTCTGGCCACTTCAATGCTTATTGATTTGGCTTTATTTTTATTCATTTTGCCAAAGACGGGTCTAATCAATTTACTTCTACCCATGTATTCCAGTCCACGACGAAGTTCCGGCTGAAAAACTACTATCAATGCAATGATACCAACGGTCATGGTTCCTTTGAGAATCCAGTTTAGTGTATAGAGTTGAAAGATGTCAGACACAAAAAAAGCAGCAAGCAAAATCAGCAAGCCTTTGACAAGCTGCCCTGCTCTGCTTTCCCTGATGAATCCCAACACTTTGTAGACCACAAAGGCTACTATAAGAATGTCGATGACATCAGTGATTCCGATTCCTGTCAACAAATTATTGACTAACTCTTTCATATTCCTCCACGACCGGGGGCAATGCCCCCGGTCCCGTTATTTTACTTCAGTATTCTAATAAGTGGGTTCCAATAGACCATAGTCCAAATCTTCCCGTTTGTACACAACGTTGACTGTGTCCGTTTCGGTATTGAGAAAAACAAAGAAAGTGTGCTCCAGCATTTCCATTTGAACGATTGCTTCATCCACCGTCATGGGGCTTAGTTGGAATTTCTTTTTCTTGACCACTTTCAGTTCGTCCGAAAATTCTGATTCAGGCCAGTCGGTAAAACTGAATTCTTTGTTGTCTTTGTGTTTTCTTTGAATTTTTGTTTTGAATCTGGACATCTGCGTAGCCAGCTTTTCAGCGATTCTGTCCACCCCGTCATATAAATCGGTGGTGGTTTCTTCTGCCCGAAATATCATTCCACGAACCTGTATGGTTGCTTCGACCTTCTGTCGGTTCTTCTCAGCGGAAAGCATGACGTTGACGCCGATGTCATCGGAAAAGTACTTGCCAAGTTTTTCAAGCTTCTTTTCGATGGTTTCTTTTAAGTGATCGCTTGCATTTACATTTTTGCTCGTTATGATTACTTTCATTTTTCGACCTCCCTTATAACATCTGGCAATAATGGTTGGTTACTTACAATTATAGCATAGCCTTTTCTTATTACAATAGCCACTTGGCTGACCTGGTCTTTGACCCCACATTCGCCTTGACCCGACTTTGTCGGAGGACTTACTTCTAGGCTGCGCCATGATCCCTGCCTCTTTGAGACAGGTTACGTGGGTCCTTTTGCCCGCAACTGGCATGGACTTTCAACCACAGACCCAAGTGGACTACTGTAAACTGTTTGATGGGATGACATTGCTCCCACTTGCAAAGGTCAGCAGCCAGACTTCTTTAGCACCGCCCCGCAATAAGGTTTGAGTGCAACTGTCCGCTGTGCTTCCTGTGGTATAGATGTCATCAATGAGTAGAATGGTTTTGCCGGCAAGAATGACTTCTGCTCCTTTTCTGATGCAAAAAGCATCCCGCACATTGGCAATCCTTTGGGAAACCCCAAGATTTCTCATGGGAAGTGTGTCTTTTGTCCGAATCAAAATTCGGTTGTTTAAGGGGAGCTCTGCCAGCTTCGTATACTGTCTGGCTATGATGTCCACCTGATTATATCCACGTTTGGCTTCTCTGTTTTTGTGGATGGGCACCGGCACCACCAGATCCGGTCGAAAGGATTCTCTTTTCATTCGATCGGCCAGCATATCCCCAACCTTTCTGCCAATCCAAGCCTTGTCATGATATTTATAATCCATCATCAGCACCCGCTCATATAAACCGTAGCGTGTGCAGGTAAAGCCTTTGACAAACTGGTGGTCCATGGTCCTGCAGCCAATGCACAGATTGTGAAGGTATCCTTCTTCTAAGATTTTACCACATTTCTGACAGGTTTTTTTGCCCATCCAGTGAAATTTTTGGACACACCGATCACACAAAGCATATGGGCGCGTCTGATTAATCACGCTTTCGCAACAGATACAGTAAATGTTGGAAGGGAAAATGTATTCCCAAAATCTTTCTAGCCGTATCATCTCATTCCCCTGCTCGATGCCCCCTCCGAATCACTTTGAATCATAACTTTCTATTCTGACTATAGATACCCATGCAAACGAATTCGAAGCCCTGAATAACGCTCGGAAATTCGCATATTATCCACCATGGCCTGCATTCTTCCTTCGGAGCCCACCAAGATGACCGCTTCTCTTCCCCGGGTCACTGCTGTATACAACAGATTTCGGGTGGCCAACACCGGAGGGAACCATGAGACAGGCATGACCACTATGGGAAATTCACTTCCCTGACTTTTATGAACCGTGACCGCATAGGCCAGTTCCAGCTCATCAAGTTGGGTAAATTCGTATGTGACAATCCGATCTTCGTCAAAGGCCACCACCAACTCATTGAATTCCACATCGATTTTGTTAATGAACCCTACATCTCCGTTGAATATCCCCTCACCCTCAGTGAAATCTCCCGCCTTACGCCATTTCAGACTGTAGTTGTTGCGGATTTGCATCACCTTGTCCCCTTCGCGGAACAACTTGTCCCCCATCTTTTTTTCGGAGAGACCCACTCTAGGTGGATTGAGGACCGCCTGCATTTCTTTATTCAAACTAATGGAGCCCAGCATGCCCCTTCTGACCGGGGTTAGTACCTGAATATCCCGCGTGCTTACCAAATGGGTATAATGTGCCGGTAACCTGTTTTTGCATAAATCAAGCAGGGTGGCCAGCATCTCTTTTTCGGTCGGTTCTTTCATCAAGAAAAAATCTTTGTCTTTTTCGTTACAAAAAGGATATTCCCCCCGATTGATACGGTGGGCATTAACCACAATCAAGCTCTCACCGGCTTGGCGAAAAATCTCCTTGAGCCTGACCGCATAGATATATTCGCTTTGCAGGATATCTCCCAGAATATTGCCGGCGCCAACGGAAGGCAGTTGATCTGCATCGCCTACGAGTATGAGCCTGGTCCCCGGCTTGAGTGCTTTCATAAGGCCATTCATCAGCATCAGATCTACCATGGACGTTTCATCCACAATCAGTGCATCGATATCCAGCGGATTTTCATCATTTTTTCCAAACCGCATGGTGGCTTCACTTTCAGCATAATAGTACTCTAAAAGCCGATGAATGGTAGATGCCGGATGCCCGGTGGTTTCCGTCATTCGCTTGGCTGCTCGGCCAGTGGGAGCTGCCAGCGCAGTAGTAAGACCGCTTTGTTTTAGTATTCGAATGATGGCGTTGATAATCGTTGTTTTACCGGTTCCGGGTCCACCTGTAATGACCGTCACTCCGTTTTCCATTGAGGTTCGGATGGCTATTTTTTGCTGTTCGGAAAACGAGATTCCCGTTTCCTCTTCAGATTTTCTTATAAGCTCTTCTACCTTGGCATAAATGGGCTTCAGTTTCGCTTCATTCATTAGTTTCAGGCCATGTGCCACATATACTTCCGCCACATAATAGGGCATCAGGAAAACCACATTTCGGCCTTCTAACTCTTCCAGCCGCAAGTCACCCTCAAACGCCATGCCAATCATCACATCATGAACTCCGTGACTCTCCAACTCCAATAAATCGGCAGCCTTTTCGCATAACTCCTTTTGTGGCAAAAACGTATGACCTTCATTGATATAGTA
Source organism: Anaerovoracaceae bacterium (assembly GCA_041752735.1). Taxonomy (GTDB): domain Bacteria; phylum Bacillota; class Clostridia; order Peptostreptococcales; family Anaerovoracaceae; genus UBA1422. The sequence continues at coordinate 85,126 of JBGSVW010000046.1, forward strand.
GCTCAGTGTATAGCGAATGCCACTACGTATTCTGGCTTCGTCATCTCGGCGAATGCCAAGCTTCTCTGCAATTTGATCTGCTTTGCGGAAACCAATTCCATAAACTTCTTCCATGAGCCGGTAAGGGTTTTCTTGCACCAACTTAATGGTATCCGAACCATAAACACGGTACAATTTAATGACCGTATCGGGTTTGATATCGAATTGTTGAAAATACAGGGTGACTTCAGCAATTTCCCGATGGGCGGCAAAGGCTTCGGCAATAGAGGCTGCTTTGACTTCCCCTATGCCACTGACTTCTGTCAGTCGATTGGGTTCCTCTTCAATAATTCGAAATGTATCCAGCCCAAACCGGTCAACGATGGACTTGGCGGCTTTGGGACCTATTCCCTTCAACACACCTGAAGACAGAAAAGCTTCAATCCCCGATTCAGAGGAAGGCATTTCCTCTTCCCATTCGGTGAAAGCAAACTGTTCTCCATATTTGGGATGGCTGACAAAATTGCCACGCAAAATGAACAACCGCCCCTTATCACAGGACGGCAAAGTGCCCACAGCAGTAAATTGCTCGGATTCTGTTTCAGCCAGAGCAATGGTATAGCCGTTTTCCGCATTTCGATAGATGATTTCTGTAATTGTACATTTCTTTTCTGTAAGCATTATACCTCTGTCAGTTTTTGTTCCAACCGTTTACGGGTTTTTTTGTCAAAGTGAAGGGTTTCAATCGCTAAAGAACCTAGGTCCCGACCAAAGCACCGGTAAAATAATCCCAGTCGTTGTTCGGTTCCAATGGATGTTCCGTCGATGGTTTGAATCAAGCTTTGAAGTGCCTCTTTTGTGGATTGCTCTATGCTTTCGGTCTGGATTCCGCAAATGGCTTCCAGCAAATTGGTATCTATGAGCAGTTTCAAGCCTCTGGATGCATGGGGTGCGTAAATCAGCCTAATAAAGTCTGTTCTGATTCGGTCGGGCCCCGACTTGGACAATAGTCTGCCCATGTGAAGCATGGCCTGAAATGCATGGGACTCGGGATTAAAATTGTACTCCGCAGCCATTCTAACAGCGCGAAGCATCCTGATGGGGTTTTCTTTAAAACGGACTTTCGGTTCGCCTATACAACGAATAACTCCTGATAACAAATCTTGCTGACCCCCATACGGATCCACCAACAAACCTGAATATCCATAGGCGATGGCATTGATGGTAAAATCCCGCCGTTTTAAATCTTCTTCAATTGTGTCTACAAATGTGACCCGATCAGGCCTTCTGCTGTCTGAGTACGCGCCTTCCGTCCGGAAGGTTGCAATATCCACATGGGGTACCGGTTTGGGTGTTCCCCAAATGTCCTGGTCTCCAGGATTGCTCGTCGTATCTGGCGTCACGTCAGGGAAATCCCTGCGTACGACGCTGTATTTATCGCTGATGATTTTTGCCTCCGGAAAAATTTCTTCTAAATTCCAAAGTCGCGCATTGGTGGCAAGGTCCCAGTCCAACGGTTCCTTTCCCAGTAACGCATCCCGCACACAACCGCCAACCGCATACACGGCAAAGCCGCTGTTTGTTAGGGCCTCCATGGTTTGGTTGACTTTGGCAGGGAGCATCATCATTTGTTGTTACCTTCTTTTTTGTACAACCGACGGTTGTCCAGGGTCCATACCCTATCGCTGAATTGGCCGGGTGCGGTGGCATCCAGTGCCTCTTGCATGTCATACATTCTGGCATCAATCATGTCCAAATAATGGAGCATCTCCGCCTCAGGGAAAAGTGGTTTTCGTGGGCTTCCGAATTCCGGCTCGTAGTGGTGGGACAAGATCATATGCTCCACCATAATGGCTTTTTCTTTAGGAAATCTTAATTCTTCCATTTGTTTGTCCAGGACTTTGATTCCCTGAATGATATGTCCCAACATATTCCCTTCAAAAGAATATCCGTCTGATATGCCCCACTCGTTGGCATTGATTTCGTGCAATTTCTCCATATCATGCAAAATCACACCGGCATAAAGCAAGTCCCGATCCAGGTTATCATACACCTGACACACGCGTTCGGCGGTCATAAGCATCCTTTTTACATGGTAAAGCAGTCCTGCCATCTCCGCGTGATGATTCCGTTGTGCAGCCGGATAGTACATGAGTTTTTCTTTCCCCTGATTCAGGGAAAGCACACAAAGGCGTTTCAGATCTTCATCGGTCATGGCTTCTGCTGCGTCCATCAGAAATTTGAACATTTCTTCAGGCGCTTCGGGAGCCGCTTTGATAAACTCTCGGAGATCCAAACCCTCGTCGCCACTTATTTTGCGGATACGCATCACCCTCAGCTGCTTGGTGCCGTTCCATTCTGTCACTTGGGCCCGTATTTTAACCAAATCACCTTCGTTGATGGTTTGTAGTTCCATCAGTTCTTCATCGGTCACGTCCCATTTTTTGCCTGATATTTCTCCGGTTTTGTCGCCCAGGGAAATATCCAGATATTGTTTTTTGTTGGCACCCAGTTTGAGGCCAATGGATTTCACCATAAAGAAGTCTGTGACTTCCTTTTCGTTGCTGATTCCGGTAACATATAAAGCTTTCATTGGCATTCTCCTTTGTGCTAGGTGGTTCTTTATATTATATCCTATTCGACTCTCGTTTCATAGCACCAAATACGCCGGATGTTTGACGGATGGCCTACCCAGTGATATAATTTTCCATGATTTATTGAAGCAAAAAGGAGACTGACATGTCAAAGAAATCCATCGGCATGGTCCGAGTTGGGGCGGCTGTGCCCCGGGTCCACGTGGCCAATCCAGCCGCAAATTCTTTAGAAATAATCAGATGCATTGACGACGCCCACGAAAAAGGCGCCGGCTTTGTGGTCTTTCCAGAATTATGCCTGACAGGCTGTACCTGCGGTGATTTGCTCAAGCAAAACAACCTATACCAACAACAGCTTGCAGCACTTTCCGATATCCTTGAAGCGTCAGTTGGACGCTCCCTTTGTGTGATTCTTGGCATAGCCCTTCGTATACGAGGTCGCCTGGTCAATGGTTCACTTCTGCTACAGGATGGACAAATCAAAGGGTTCACTCCCAAAGACTTCATAGAGGGAGAAACCGAGGAAGCGGTGATTATGGGCGAGGCCATAGACTGTGGTGCCCTGACCTTCGCGGACGACCAAAACGGCATCTGCATCGGATTGGAAGGATTTGAGCTATGTGGCGTAGGCGCCCAGATTATTTTTGACAGCTCCCACGAAGGATATGCCAAAGTAGATGGGGCGGCCTATAGGCGTAAATGGGTGGAAGTGGTCAGTAGCGAAAATGCCTGTGGGTATGTCTATGTTACTCCAGGCATTGGTGAATCTCCTACAGATTTTCTTTACAGCGGATATTCCTTTATTGCCGAATGCGGAAATGTTCTGGCTGAAGATGCCGGATTCCGCAGAGAAGCCCAAATCACCTATAGTGAAATTGACGTCGACAAAATCCAGTTTGCCCGTGCGGACTGGCTGGACTTTGGCGAGGCGGATACGGTCCTTCTGGATCCGGTACCCATGGTGGATACCGCCAAGCCACTGATGCGCAAATATACCAAGCAACCCTTTATCCCTTCTGACCCTGCCGTATTGCATGCCCACTGTAAGGAGATCTTTTCCATTCAGGCCGCCGCTTTGGCGAAGAGGCTGGAGCATGTAGGCGCAAAGAAAGTGGTTCTGGGCATTTCCGGCGGACTTGATTCGTCACTTGCCCTTTTGGTCTCCATGGAAGCCTTGCAACTATTAGGCAAACCTCGGGAGGATTTAATTGCCATTACTATGCCTGGCTTTGGCACATCCGACAGTACCTTTGATGCGGCCTTGGCTATTGTGGATTATGTAGGAGCTACGCTGCGAAAGATTCCCATCGGGCCTTCCGTTCTCAAACATTTTGAAGACATCGGACATGATTCCGAAATCCGTAACGTTACTTACGAAAACGCCCAGGCCAGAGAGCGAACCCAAATTCTTTTGGATGTTGGCAATAACGAGGACGGCTTGGTTGTCGGTACCGGGGATCTATCAGAAATCGCATTGGGCTGGTGCACTTTTAACGGAGACCATATGTCCAATTATGGTGTCAACGCCGGTGTACCCAAAACCCTGATTCCCCATATTCTCCGCTGGGTGGCCAATAACCGCAAACTTGGCGTGGATGGAACAACACCGGAGACTCTATTGAAAGTAGTGGATGCCATCTGCAGCAATCCCATTTCACCGGAACTTTTGCCTCCGGATGCTGATGGCAACATTTCTCAAAAAACAGAAGAAAAGGTGGGTCCTTATGCCCTCCATGAATTCTTCCTTTACCATACCATCCGTTCAGGCATGTCTCCCCAAAAGCTGTTATTCATCGCGGCCAATAGTTTCGCCGATGAATATGACAAGGAGTTTGTAAAGGGCTGGCTGAAGATTTTCTATCACCGGTTCTTTACTCAACAGTTCAAGCGCAACTGCAGCACCGAAGGCCCCAAAGTGGGTTCGGTGGGCCTTTCGCCCAGGGGCGACTGGGCCATGCCCAGCGATGCCGAAGCGGACGCCTGGCTATCTGAATTGGAATAATCCATCCAAACAAAATTGCATAAAAAACCCCCCATTTGGAATCATCCTTTGGGGGGTTTTATTTTGACATGTATTTTTTAGCGGAACCACACATAAATACAGAAAAGGATGAATAGCCCTGCTGCACCGATAAACACCCCTGCCAGGAGCAATGCCGCCTTCAGGGAGGCCTTCATCAGTGCTTTCAGTTCCCCTTCTGTCAGTTCAATGGGTTCCGAATTGCCATATTGATTCTGGGTCGGTTGGTTCTGAGAGTCTCCCGGGTGCATGGCCCCTGTCCCCGCCGAACCGCCGGGCCGCCTGCCACCCAGCCTCTGTCGCAAACCCTCTGGGGCGATGAGGTCCAGCATGCCAACTTTTACTACCTGGCTCATGTCAGCGACGACTCTTCCATCGTCATCCGGATATTTGCTATTCGCATGGCTGTTATCCGGGTGATTGTTATATGGTTGATTATTAGTCATATAAGTGGCAGACCACATAGTGGCCCCTCTCCATTTCTTTTAATTCCGGAGGTACGGTTTTGCATATTTCCATACACTTGGCACACCTGGTGTGGAACTTACACCCAGCCGGGGGATTTGCGGGAGATGGAATCGATCCTTCCAACACAATCCGTTTCATCTTGGTGGTGGGATCCGGAACTGGAATTGCGGAAAACAAGGCTTCCGTATAGGGATGCAGCGGATTCTTGAAAATATCGACTTTATCGCCGTATTCCACCAAGTCTCCCAGATACATGACCCCAATCACATCAGATATATGTTCCACCACGGACAGGTCATGGGAGATAAACAGATAGGTCAATCCATAAGAATCCTGCAATTCCATGAGCAGGTTGATAATCTGTGCCTGTATGGATACATCCAATGCGGAAACCGGTTCATCGCAAACGACAAACTTCGGGTTTAATGCCAAGGCTCTGGCAATACATATTCTTTGTCTTTGCCCGCCTGAAAATTCATGAGGATATCGATCCCGGTGATAAGGCTGAAGACCACAATCCTCCATAATTTTATCTACATAACCATTGTACTCCGGTTTCGGCACAAGCCGATGCTCCCGCACTGCTTCACCGATGATTTCATCAATGGGAAGGCGAGGCGACAAACTGGAGTAAGGGTCCTGGAAAATAATTTGCATTTGTGGCCGCATTTGCCGTAACTCATTTGATGGCAATTTATGAACGTTGATGCCGTCAAACAGTACTTCTCCACCACTGATATCGTTGAGTCGAAGTACGGTCCGTCCAACGGTTGTTTTTCCGCAACCGCTTTCACCGACAAGCCCCATGGTCGTTCCTCTTTTTATGTTGAAACTGATTCCATCCACAGCTTTAACATACCCCACTGTCCGTTGCATGATGCCGTCTTTAATGGGAAAGTATTTTTTCATTTCGTTGACTTCAAGAATGTTTTCGGGATTGTGCACCGTGGGGGTAAAAATGTTCTCGATCGCGGCTTCTTTGAATCCGAATTTAGACATTTGTATTCACCTCCTCGGCATAACGATAACAACTAACATAATGATTGTCCGTTAGTCGAATCATGGGTGGATATTGGCCGCAACACGCATCAACCGTTTTTTCGCAACGATCCCGGAAATAGCAATAGTCCGGCATGTTAATTGGATTGGGTACTTTCCCCGGAATGCTATATAGTCTGTCTGTAATTCTGTTGATGACCGGTTTGGATTCCATCAGCCCAATGGTATATGGGTGGGATGGATTGGCAAACACCTCAACGGCAGTCCCCTTTTCTACTACTCTGCCTGCATACATTACCACAACATAATCGGCCATTTCTGCTATGACGCCTAAGTCATGGGTAATGAGCATAATGCTTGAATTCACTTTATCTTTCAAGTGGCGAAGCAAGTCAAGAATCTGAGCCTGAATTGTAACATCCAGCGCTGTAGTTGGTTCGTCGGCAATAATCAGTTTGGGGTTACAGGCCAAAGCCATGGCAATCATAACACGTTGTCGCATACCTCCCGACAATTCGTGAGGATACATTTTATAAACCCCTTCAATATTGGCTATTCCAACCAATTCAAGCATCTCAAGTGTTCTTTCTTTGACTTCTTCTTTGGTTTTTTCGGGATGATGCAACTCAATGACTTCATCCACCTGTGCGCCAATCCGAAATACGGGGTTCAGGCTGGTCATTGGCTCCTGAAAGATCATTGACATTTTATTGCCCCGGATTTTCCGGATAGCCTCTATGGGCATTTTAACAATGTCATAGCATTCCTCATCGTCATTGAAACGGATGGCACCCCCAGTGATTTGCCCCTGGGGTCTTTGAATCAGCTTCATCAAAGACAAAGAAGTCACTGACTTTCCACATCCCGATTCTCCAACTACGCCAACGGTTTTTCCTTTGGGCACGTCAAAACTAACGCCATCTACTGCATGGACCGTTCCGGCATCGGTGAAAAAGTAGGTGTGCAGATCGTCAAATTCCACAACATTGTTGGGGTCCCGCATTTGAGTCAAATACTCTTCCGGCTGTACATTTTTGCGGTTGTTCTCTTTTTCATATTCTGCAGTAATCCGTCGGTTTTTCTTGCTGATGTTACTGGATTCTTTTGCCGACAGATAACTGAATCTTCTTTTGGCTTTCTTTTCAAACTTAAACATGCGAAACCTCCTATCGCTTCATTTTTGGATCAAACGCATCTCGAAGCCCGTCACCGATAAAGTTGAATGCAAGTACGGTGATGAGAATCAGGAAGCCTGCAGGGATCCAGACAAACCAATAGTTGGTCATAACGTAAACGTTGGACACTTCGTTGATAATATTACCCCAGGAAGCAAATGGATATTTAACACCCAAGCCCAGGAATGACAGGGTAGATTCCAAAAGGATGACTTCGCCCAATGCCATGGTGCTGACGACAATCAGTTGGGGGATAACGTTTGGAATCAGATGCTTAAAAATTCTACGGTAAACAGAAAGACCGGAAGCCTCCGTCGCCACCATAAATTCCTGCTCGCGGAGAGACAAAATCTGTCCACGGGTCAATCTGGCAATGCCGGGCCAACCAAGTATACCGAGGATCAGCATCAGATAAATGATTCGTTGCGTTGGGTCCACCCGCATTTGATCCATCATCGCGCCAATAATGATGATTAAAGGCAAGGAAGGAATGCAGTTGAATATATCCACAAGCCGCATCAACAGGTCGTCCACCCAGCGTCCAAAGAAGCCGGACAGTCCGCCCAGGACTACACCAATCAGTGTTTCAATGACTACAACGATAAAACCAATGAGCAAGGAAACTCGACCACCATACATCAGTCTGGTTAAAAGGTCCATGCCGTTGCCGTCAGTGCCCACCCAATGCTCAGTATTTGGTCGATTGTAGTCTAAAATAACGTCGGTCTGCTCGTCGGTTTTTATACTCCACCTTAGATTGTCTCGGCTGATGATATAATTCGTAGTCTTGCCATCATCATCAGTGAAAGAAAAACTGGTATCATTGTTTTCGATGGCAACCTTCAACTCGTCCTTAAATCGAATGGTAAGAAACACATCCGGCATAATCGCCTGAACGATATACTTTGAAATTGCCGCATATTCTTCTGTATCTTCATTGCTCACGGTGGCAAAATCTTCTCCAAGGGTTACGGTGTATTTACTCCCGTTGACAGTGAACTCCCGTCGATTGTCTTGAGTCACTGTAATCCTGGAAAAATCAGGTTCTGGAATTCCCGGCGTGCTCTGAGTGACGTCCAGTGGAGAAGGTGCTCCGGCAGCTGGAGCTAACATGGCAAGTTGCGCCAGATATTGGAACTCAAAGGATTTTTCAGAGTCGGATTTGGCATAATCAAATACGTTGTATGAGGCAAACGCAACAATCTGTCGACGAAACGTCTGGCTCAGATTTTTCTTGGTGATGGTGACCAATTCACTGGCAGGGATTCCTGCAGTGGAATTGACCTTGAACAGACCATAAACAATAAAGTAATTTTCACCTAGCTTTTGAAGCTGATAATCAACACCGTCAGCCGAGAATGCGATTCCGCCATTTAGTGCGGCTGAAATGAATTCTGCTCTTGCTACTGATGGGAAGATTCCGGATTGAGCCTCCACATAACGGTATTCCGTATTAACAGTAACGCCGGCATAGTCCTTAGACATGTCAACATACTCAGTGAAAACTTGTTTTTCACCGTAAGGCATCAGCCATCCACCGAGAAATGCAAACAGAAACATGGTCAACAATATGATGCTTCCTACAATTGCAAGCTTATTGCGGATAAACCGTTTGAACACCAACATCCCAGGTGAAAGAATCTTGACACGTTGCTCATCATCCAATGCTAAAGCCGTATCACATGCTTCCGGAGTCAGGAGCGGTTCTTCTTGGGTTGAGTCCCCTAAATTCATAGCAGGTTCGTCAATGGGTTCAACCACGGGTTCATTTTTTATGCTTTTAAATATACTCATTTCTTCCCCTCCCTCCTATTTGTTGACACGGACGCGAGGATCCACAACTGCATACAAGATGTCTGCAATCAAGGTACCCGTCAAGGTCAGTATCGCAAGAAATAACAAATAGAACATGGAGAAAGGAATGTCCCCGCCGACCATAGCCTGATATGAGGTCCAGCCAATACCCGGAATTTGAAATAGCGTCTCAGTAATCAAGGCGCCTCCAAAAAGACCCGGCAATGTGCCACCGACGATGGTTACAATAGGAATTAATGTATTTCGAAACGCATGGTGGTTGATGACTTTGTTTTCAGGCAGACCTTTGGCACGTGCGGTTCGGATGAAATCCGAATTCAGCACTTCTAGCATATTGGTCCTTGTAAAACGCATCAGACTACCGATGCTGACAGTGACAATGGTAGCGATAGGTAAAATGAAGTGTATGGCGATGTCAAAGAATTGCGCCATAGGTGATAATTGTTCGTAATAACGACCCACCACGCCATACAAAGGCAAAACCCCGCCTTTGATGGAAAAAACTAGTTTATATAGAGTCGCCACAAAAAAGGTGGGCAAGGATATGCCAATTAAGGCAAATACCGTAACCGAATAATCCGTCCAGGTATACTGTTTCCTGGCGGATAAAATCCCCAATGGAATTGCAATTGCCAATTCCAGCAACAGTCCAATAGATGCCAAGGCAAACGAATACCAGATAACATCCTTAAATTTTTCGGTTACCGGTACGTTGAAATACCAGCTATCCCCGAAATCTCCTCTTAAGGCTGACCCGATCCACTGAAAGAATCCTTCCACCACGCCTAAATCCAGACCATACACAGCATTCAACTGGGTTAGCCACTCTTCATAACTTTTGGAACCTGGCAAACTGGCCCTTTGGCGGGCAATGGATTCAACATAAGATGTGGGCATCAACCGCATCAACAAATAGATGAGCAATGCGACAAAAAAGAGAATCACCAGACAAGTGAGAACTCTCCGAATGATATACTTTTGCAAAACACTATCCTTTCTAGGAAATGACAGCCGGTTGGGCTCCATTGGAGCCCAACCGGTATCGTTTCATAAACCGTTTTTGGTTGTTAACCTATTTCATTTCCAACAGTTCAATGTCATTCCACCATACCCAGAAAGTAGTGATATCCGGGGTAACGGTTTCCATATTCACTCTCTCCGAAGAGAAAATGATACAGTTTTGTCTTTGATAAATTGGCACTTCAACAGCCCAATCGATAATGACATCCAGGCATGCTTTGTAGGTTGCCTTTCTGAATGCCTGATCATCGGATGTTCGCGCCTTAATAATCAGTTCGTCCAGATTTGCATCTGCAATTCCATAATGGTTAGATCCGGATGTGTTGTCTGAGTGATAAATCTGATACATGTCAGGGTCAATTGTTGCGCCCCAAGCTGCACACCATAACTCATTGGTATCAGCATCCAGTGCATCCCACAGAACATTTTGGTCTGAAGGATCATTGATGATGATGTTAAAGCCGATGGTCTCCATGGCTTCTTTGAATTGGGTGCAAAGCATGAAGGATGGATGGTCGCCACTACCGTCTGCAGGGATGATTACCTCATATTCTAAGGATGCACCTTTAGGCGCAGCGGTAAATTTGCCGGTGGCGGTGTTGAATGTGTAACCTGCAGCTATAAAGTATTGTTTTGCGGCTTCCAGCGCAGCGGCATATTTGGCATCAGCATCCATATCGGATGTGTAGATGTCTGTTCCGTCAACTGCTGTGGAAAATGCTACTTTGTAGCCGTCATCGGTAGGTTTGGGTGCTGCCCATGAAGTATCCGAAATCGGATAGTTGATGACGGAAGCACTTTCGCCATAATAACTGTCTACGGTCAAGTTTCGATAGGCTGCAATGACTGTAGCCAAGCCTCTTCTCAAATTCTTGGAAGCGACTGATGCTGAATCTGTGCCAACCTTAACGGTTTTTGCATTGATTCCAACATAGCCATAGCCTAGGTTGTTAACAGTACTGGTTGTAATCACATCACCTGTGACTTCGCCATTGCTGTTATACCCACTGATTTCTTCGACACCAGCAGTGCCATAGCTTGGATCTGTAATATCAATGGTTCCTGTGCCAATACCGGAGATCTTGTCGGCATCTGCAGTTTCTTTGAATTGGAGGTTCTTCGTTACTGGTTCGCCCTTGTAGTAATTTTCATTGGCTTCAAAGTATACGATTTTTTTGTCGTATTTTACGAACTTGTAGGGGCCTGCGCCCATGGGCATTGTGGTCTTGTCACGAATGGTGGACAAGTCGCCAAACTCGAATCCGAATTTGTCTGCATCATAGTCATACATATCTGCACTGCCATAATAGTGAAGCGGTGCAACTTGAATGCCAAGCGTATAAACTGCTGCAGCATCGTATCCTTCGGTTGTAATCTGAACTTGTGTATCGGATAGTTTTTCGATACCGGCGATATTGGCAATGCCTTTGCCGCCCAGTTCTGGATCTTTAGGACCTTCTGTGCTGATGAACTTTGCTCTGGTGGTTTCATAAACGTCGGAGTCATCCGGTGCTTCAACAGCCCAGTAAGCTTCTGGGTCATTCTCATAAGCAGCTTTGACTTCAGCCAGATAATCATCAATGGTCGGGAACTCATCTGTCAAGTTCCACTTTTCGCCCAATACTGCGGAAGTCAGGGAACCATCTTCTTCAACTGTTCCGTATCCCCACAGTGCCATGCCAAAAGCGACATATAAATTTTCGTCAGCCATTACTTCATCTGCAGTTCTGCCACCGAAAGCATCCTCTGCATAGGAGATGTAGTCATTGATACAAACATCAACAATGGACTGAACGTCATCTTTCCAGACATCATCTAGAATAGTGAACAGGCTGTCATGTTGTTCCTGTGTGAATCCATCGCTGGCTTTCACTGTGTAGTCAGCGCCTGTTGCATAAATGGTGTCGAAAAGTGTATCATACTTGGCATAAACTGTGTCGGTGGTCTGTGTTCTGTAGTTCTGAAGACCAAGGATTGGTACAGAATATACGGTGCTAGAGCCATCATAAGATGGGTCGCAGTAAGCATAATAGGAGAAAATGATATCATCTGCAGTCATCGGTTCACCGTCGGAGAACATAATGTCATCGCGAATGGTCCACAGATAGGTTGTTTTGCCGGCTTCTTTGTCATAATCAACTTCTAGATCGGCCGGACCCTTGTACATGTAATCGGTGCCGTTATACGCATGGGTTTCCCCTTCGATGGCGTTATAAACAATTGCACCCGAACGGTCGGTGGTCAGCAATGCGACTTGCGTCATAGCTGCCACGTCGGCATCGTAGGCGGTATCCGAGAAGAATGGTGAAAACTTCTCAGAGAATTGGCTGTAGCCTACAACCAACGGTGTGGCGCCAAACCCTCCGCAACCGGCTAATCCGCCGATGCTGAATGTCAACACCAATAGTAGAATAAGCAGTTTCTTCATAGTAATTAATCCCTCCTCATTGTTATAAAAAAATATTTTAATGGAGTTGGCTTTTCCATACAACAATCTAGTAAATTTGTATGAAAATTCAGGATATACTTATCTTTGATAATATAGTTTTCAACGCAACCGTCAAGTAAATTCTATATACCAAAAAATGTATTTTTATGCTTTCTTACATTATAGCACTGTATAATGCTGTAAACAGTCCATACGTCTTGCCAAAGTATAAGTGGGCATCTATAATACAATGGATAATATAAACGGAGGTGCCCTATGATTCTTTCACCGGTACAATATGAAAACGGCGTTTTTCAAATCCTGGATCAAACCGCATTGCCTTGGGAGGAGCGGTATTTGACACTAAAAACTAAAGAAGATGTTTGGGATGCCATCCATACTCTGAAAGTACGAGGCGCCCCTGCAATTGGTATCGCGGCAGCCTATGGTCTGTTTTGTCTGGCTAAAGACATTCGCGCCAATGACCGAAGAGATTTTGAAAAACAGTTCCATGCTTTAAAGGAATATCTGGGGACTTCAAGGCCTACGGCAGTCAATCTTTTTTGGGCGTTGGATCGGATGGAGCGTACGCTTTTTACTGCCCTAAAAGAGAGTGATGATCCATCATCACAAAATTGGCAGGCTTTGCAAGAGGCTGCGATTAACTGTTTGCATCTGGAAGCGGATGCAATCCGAGATGAAGATGAAGCTGCATGCAAAGCTATGGGTGAATACGGTTTGTCGCTTTTGAAACCCAATATGGGACTTTTGACCCATTGCAACGCAGGTACCATTGCTACCGCCCGTTACGGCACCAGTTTGGCACCCATTTATCTGGGTCATGAAAAAGATTACAATTTCAAGGTTTTTGCAGGAGAAACCCGCCCACTGATGCAAGGGGCACGGCTCACCAGTTGGGAGCTCCATAAGGCCGGTATTAATGTCACTCTAATCTGCGATAATATGGCTGCCATGGTTATGAAAAATGGATGGGTGGATGCAGTCCTTGTGGGTTGCGACCGAATGGCTGCCAATGGAGACGGTGCAAACAAAATTGGCACCTTAGGTCTTGCCATTTTGGCCAAAGAATACAAAATTCCCTTCTATATGTTTGTTCCGACATCCACCATTGATTTGAACACAAAAACTGGTGATGATATCTTCGTGGAGTGTCGGTCTTCAGAAGAAGTAACCTCCAGATGGTTTGAAAAGGAAATGTCGCCCAAAGGCGTGGCTGTATACAACCCGGCATTTGACGTGACCAATCACCGGTATATTACTGCTATCATAACTGAAAAAGGGATCATCCGCCCTCCCTATACCTCCGGATTGGCGGGATTATTTAAATGAAACAAACCGCTGAGCGATATGTCAAATTTATAGTTGTTCTGGCAGTTATTTCCGGATCCACATCAGGAATTCTGGGGCGACTCATCACTGCAGATTCCATGGCAATCGGCTTTTACCGCCTTACCCTGGCCTTGCCTTTTTTTCTGATTCCCGTACTATTACGAAAACGGAGCGCCCTCAAGTCAATACCCACCCGGGACTTGGTTTGGAGCGCCATCAGCGGCATGTTTTTATTCTGGCATTTCCTTTGTTGGTTTATCGCTGTAAAAAATACAACCATCGCAAGTGCGATCATACTGGCGGATTTGCATCCGTTGATTGTGATGGGCATCACGGTGGTCATCTTAAAAAAGAGAATCCCTGTCCGTGCTGCTGTGGGAGTCTTTGTGGCTTTGTTAGGCGCCGGTGTCGTGGTGGGTTTTGACTACAGTATTGTTGGTTCTCACATTTATGGGGATGTCATGGCCTTGTTCGCCGCAGTTGCCATGGGAATTTATTTCTGCATCGGTGGTGTTCTTCGAAAAGATATTCCGGGTGATATTTATATCACGCTGATTTTTACCGTCTGTTGGATTTGTTTTACCCTTGGTATGGTAATCACCGATACTCCTTTTTTCGGGTATCCCCTATCTGATTATCTCTGGCTGGTTGTGATGACCATCCTTTGCCAGCTTGGCGCCCATGCTGTGATGAACTGGTCCATGCGATTTTTACCCTCTCTATATGTTTCTGCCTGGAGTACTGCGGAAATTGTGTCCGCACCTTTACTGGCTCTTTGGGTTTTTGGTGAAATGCCCGGCCTCACAAAAATCATAGGAGGGGTCATCGTCATCGCAGGTCTTTTATACTACAATTATCATGAAAACGATGCTCCGGGGCAGCGGAATAAAGTATAGCGGCATAGCTATATTTGAGTTATAATGAATCGACGTAGAAAGGGTTAGCCTGTTTCAATATGCTGAAAGGACACCAATTCATATGAGCTATAAAGTCAAAATTAATATCTTTGAAGGCCCCTTCGACTTGCTGGTGTATCTTATCGAAAACGCCAGGATGAGCATTTATGATATTTCAGTATCCGAAATTACCACCCAATACCTGCACTATATAGAAGAAATGAAAAAAACCGATGTGTTGATGGCCTCAGAATTTATGGTTCTTGCGGCCACACTGATTGATATAAAATCCAAGATGCTTCTCCCCAGGATGGCACCGGATGGTGATAGCGGTGATTACGAAGATCCCAGAACTGCACTGGTTCAAAAGCTTTTGGAATACAAAAAGTTCAAAGGAGCATCAGAAATGCTCACCGCACGGGAAGACGAGACACTTCGGGTGTTCGAAAAACCAAAAGAAGATTTGTCCCCCTATGTCAGCGAACCTGACGAGTTGCTTACCCTGGACATCAATCAATTCATCCGCGCCTTTAATGACTTTATTGTCAAAAAGCGGAAGGTAGATGAAATTCGCAGAAACTATGAGCGGGACGAGCGACACCGGATTACTACTGAAACGCGGATTGAGCTAATTACAGAAATGATCTCCCGAGAAAATGATAAAACTTTTTCATTCTATGAATTGATTCCTGACCGGGAAAGCCGTTATGACACCGCTCTGTCCTTTGTGTCTATTTTGGAAATGATGAAACAACGTAAAATTGAAGCTCGTCAGAAATCCCTGTATGGGGACATCACAGTTCGGGCAACCCAATATTTAATGACCGGCCTTACAGAACCAGTGGCACTACAGGAGGAATCCACCTATGACAAGTAAAAAATCCATCAAGTCCGCATTTGAATCCATGATGTTCATTTGGGGAGAACCCCTCTCTTCCAAACTTGCAGGGGAAGTGTTCAACATTGATGCCAAAGAGGCTTATGCGTATCTTAAGGAACTACAACAAGAGTACGATCAAGAAGGTCGTGGAATTCGAATCAGAGAAGTGAACAAAAGTTTTCAGTATGTTACAGAAGGCAGCAACTCTGAATATATAGAGCGGCTGTGCACACCTATGAAACATCGGAGACTAACCCAGTCCGCTTTGGAGGTTTTAGCCATTGTGGCGTACAAACAGCCGGTCACCCGTGGTGAAATCGAAGCCATTCGAGGCATCAAGTGCGATCGGGTTCTGGAAGGATTGCAAAAACGTGAATTAATTGAAGAAGTCGGCCGTTCCACCGGTATCGGCAGGCCTATTTTATACGGGACCACCGATGCTTTCCTGAAATACTTCGGGTTTTCAACATTGCGGGAACTCCCTGAAATCGAAGACATCGAGGCTGCCATCGAATACGATGAGCCGAAAGACCCGTTGGATCTTCAACAAATCGCCCTGGAATTTCCGGGAGAAACCCATACTAGTGACGAATAATATTTTGTCAGACAGGAGCTACAATGAGGCTAAACAAATATATCGCACAATCCGGTGTGGCCAGTCGTCGCAAAGCCGACCAGCTAACCATCAATGGTGCCGTGCGGATCAACGGCCAGGTTATGAAAGAGCCGGGATATGATGTGCAGCCGGAAGATACGGTTGAAATCAACGGTCTGGTTTTACACCCCGCCACAAAAAAGATATACATTGTTCTAAATAAACCACAAGGGTATATTACCACGGTTAGCGACGAACAAGACAGACCCACTGTAATGGACCTAATCACTGACATCACAGAACGGGTCTTCCCAGTTGGTCGGCTGGATTATAACACAACCGGTTTGCTCATCCTGACAAATGATGGTGAACTTTCTCAGAAGTTGACTCATCCACAGCACCAAGTAACCAAAACCTATCATGCCCGTGTTTCGGGTGTGCTTTCAAATGAGCGATTGAACAAATTGCGCAGTGGTGTTGATATCGGTGGTTTTGTTACATCCAAAGCCCGGGTTGAGATTTTAAAACAAGGAGATAAATCCACCATTGTGGAAATCGAAATCAGTGAAGGTAAAAACCGCCAGGTACGTAAGATGTTCACCGCTGTGGGTTGCAAAGTCCAGGAACTGGAACGTGTATCCATGGGCGAAATTCGTCTTGGCCGGTTGCTACAGGGTCATTACCGAAAGCTGACCGCCCAGGAAGTTGCCTATCTGAAAAGCTTATAATCCATTGAATGCACTAAAAAGGGTGCGCAACGATTCGTTGCACACCCTTTTTTTGTGTCATTTTATAATCTTTACTGCTTAAATGGATAGAATCCGGTAACTGTCATCCTGAAGATATTCTGTGAACGGTTCTCCCATTAGTTTCACCTCAATCCCCATGGCCTCAAGTTGCTCCACGATACCATATGCTTCTGCGCAACGTTTACATGCGTAAATCCTCACACCGGCTTCCTGGATTTCTTTGAGTAAGAGTTGGATTTCCGGGTTATCACAGATTAATTTGTTGGAAGGGCCCCAAGTGATCAGGTTGCATTCTTTCCACCAATTGTTCAGGTTTGACTTCAAAGTATACATCAAAAGCATATTCTTCGCTGTTTCCACATTGTCTGTAGTCCATAGAATTGTCAATTTTTCGATTTTCATTTTTTCCCTCCTTTTATCGCATACGGTTCATTTCTGTTTCAACGTTTGTTGCATTTCCAAACTATGTGTGTATATAATAGCATTATTATATGATAGAGGTATCGTTATGACCAGCGAAAAAAACGACCTTCGGGTCAGGAACACCAAGAAACGTTTGCGGCAAACCTTCGCACAACTTATGTCCGAAAAACCACTTCAAAATATAACGGTTGCGGAACTTTGTGTTCGTGCGGAAATCAACCGGTCTACTTTCTATGCGCATTACGCTGACATCTACGATCTTCAGCAGAAACTGGAATTTGAAATCTATGGGGAATTTCAGACAACCCTATCGCAAGTAAACCTAACAAGCAACCTTTCTGAAGACAAGGTCCCAATCTTTATGCTGACCATTTTTAGTTTTCTCAAGCGGAATGCCGACATGTGTGCTGTATTCCTCGGTCCCCACTCCGACAGACAGTTTGTCATGAACTTGCTTGACACTGCCAAAGAAACCACCATGGTCCAATATGGCCAGATATATAAAAAGGCCTCCTCACATCAGCTTGAACTTTTTTATACATTCATCGCCTATGGGTGTATCGGCCTTTTGGAATACTGGATGAAAAACGGGTTTACAGAATCGGTGGAAGAAATGGCACAACTGGCTAATCTGATGATTATGCAAGGAGCATCTTCCCTGGAGGGGTAATCCGTTTAACTGAATTGAGCGTTATAAAGGTTGGCATAAAAGCCGGCCTTTTTCATTAGCTCGTCGTGGTTGCCCATCTCTACAATGTCACCCTTGTCCATGACAAGAATCAAGTCGGCATTCCGTATGGTTGACAACCGATGAGCGATGATGAAGCTGGTTCTGCCGTGCATCAGGTTATCCATGGCCTTTTGGATCAACACTTCCGTTCTGGTATCCACGGAGCTGGTGGCTTCATCCAGGATTAATATCTTGGGATCCGCCAAAATTGCACGTGCAATGGTCAACAGCTGCTTTTGCCCCTGGGAAATGTTGTTGGACTCTTCATTGATGATCATATGATAACCCTTAGGCAGTGTGCACACAAAATGATCCACTTGTGCGGCTTTCGCGGCATTTCTCACAGCATCTTTGTCCGCATCCAACCGACCATATCTGATATTGTCTTCAATGGAAGCATTGGTCAGCCAAGTATCCTGAAGTACCATGCCGAAGGTGGAGCGCAGTTCTTCCCGTTTGAAGGAGCGGATGTCATGCTCATCCAACAAAATCTGTCCCTGGGAAATGTCATAAAAACGCATCAGCAGTTTGACGATGGTGGTTTTGCCTGCGCCTGTGGGTCCAACAATGGCCACCTTTTGACCCGGCTCTACCCGAGCGCTAAAATCATTGATGATCGTTTTGTCTTCGCTGTATCCGAAGTGAACGTTCTTAAATTCCACTGCACCTGTCAGTGCCACACAGTCTTTTCCCGGGGTCTCTGATTGATCACAAAGGGTCAGTGCGTTTGGTCCATCCTGAGGCTCTTCTTTTTCTTCCAGGAATTCGAAGACGCGTTCTGCCGCAGCCACAGTTTGCTGTATGATTGTGGCGCTCTGGGACACTTGTGCGATGGGTTGGGTGAATTGTCTTGTGTATTGTACAAATGCTTGGATATCACCTACATTAATGGTGCCCTGTGCCGCAAAGTAGCCACCAAGGATACAAATCGCAACATATCCGATATTCCCGATGAAGTTCATGATCGGCATCATCATACCGGAAAGGAAGTTGGCCTTCCAGGCGGATACATAAAGAATATCGTTGTCCCGCTTAAACTCCGTCAGCGCTCGTTCTTCCCCATTGAATGCACGGACAACCACATGTGCACCATAGTTTTCTTCCACCTGACCGCTGACTTTTCCCAGATATTCCTGCTGCTTAGAAAAGTGTTTTTGGGAGGCTTTGACAATCATGGCGATGAAGCCAAAGGATACCGGTAGTGTCAAAATCGCTACCAGCGTCATTTGCCAGCTGATGGTAAGCATCATAATCAGAATGCCAACCAAAGTGGTGAAGGAAATAATAACTTGCGAAACGCTCTGGTTCAAGGTCTGGCTGATGACATCCACATCAGTGGTCATGCGGGACAATACATCGCCGGTAGGCACCTTGTCAAAGTAGGACAAGGGTAGTCTATGAATTTTTGCCTGTATTTCATTCCTGATTTTGTAGGTCACTTTATTGGCGATTCCGGTAATCATCCAACTTTGGATGAATGCAAAAAGTGCACTGAGTCCATATAAGCCCATGAGCAATAACAGGATCCCGGCAATGCCGCTGAAATCCACACCTTCGCCGGAACCTGTGATTTCTCCCATTATTCCTTCAAAGAGCATGGTGGTGGCGTTCCCCAGAATTTTTGGTCCAAGGATTGCAAACACTGTAGAACAAATTGCAAATACCATAACCACTACGATACCGACTTTGTATTTACCCAAATAGGCAATCAACTTTTTTAGGGTTCCCTTAAAATCTTTTGGTTTTTCCTTTTTGCCACCAAACGCACCCATAGGTCCGCCACCGGGGCCACCCATTCCGCCTTTTTGTGGGCGTTTTGTGCTCGTATTATTTTCTGCCATGTTGCCCACCCCTTTCTTCTAACTCTTCCGCAGACAATTGGGAAGATGCTATTTCATAATATTGCGGACAACCTGCCAGTAGTTCTTTATGGGTGCCATGTCCTACAATCTTACCATCATCCATAACATAAATTTGATCTGCATCCATGATTGTATTGACCCGTTGTGCCACAATTAAAACTGTGGCTCCTTTGATATATGCATTCAACGCTTTTCGAAGCGCCACATCGGTTTTAAAGTCCAGCGCAGAAAAACTGTCGTCAAACAAGTAGATGTCCGGTTTGACCGCCAAGGCCCGGGCAATAGAAAGCCGCTGCTTCTGTCCGCCTGAGATATTGCTGCCTCCCTGAGAGATTTCGGCATCAAAACCATTCTCCGAGGAACCCACAAATTCCATGGCCTGGGCGATTTCTGACAGCTGTGTCATTTCATTTTCGTCCAGTTCCGGATTTCCATACTTGATATTAGAGGCGATTGTTCCACCCATCAAGACACTTTGTTGCGGGATATAGCCGATGTGGCTTCGTAGCTCTTTCATGCTCATACTTTTGACGTTCACCCCATCTACCAAAACTTCTCCCTGAGTTGCATCATAAAAGCGTGGGATTAGGTTCAGCAAGGTTGACTTTCCTGAGCCGGTTGCACCAATAAATGCTGTGGTTTCGCCGGGGCTTGCCACAAAAGTGATATGCTCAATAGCAGGTTCTTCCGCTTCATCATAAGCGAAACTAACATCCCGAAATTCGACCAGTCCTCTCCTTCCCAATGCAATATGTTCCGGTTCGATGGGATCCACAATCGCTGGCTCTGTTTCCAAAACTTCAGCAATTCGCTCCGCTGCCACTGCGGCACGTGGGATGAACACAAACATCATGGAAATCATCAAGAAAGAAAAAATAATCATCATGGCATATTGCATAAAGGCCATCATGTCACCCACCTGCATGGTAGCATCCGCCACCTGATGAGCGCCTACCCAAATGATTAGTACGGAAATTCCATTCATAATCAACATCATGACAGGCATCATAACGGCCATAACCCGATTGACAAACAAGTAGGTGTCCGCAAGGTTTTTATTTGCGACATCGAACCGTTCTGTTTCATGGTCCTCCGTTCGGAATGCCCGAATGACCAGCAAACCGTTGAGACCTTCTCTTGTAATCAGGTTAATCCGGTCAATCAACTTTTGCAGCATCTTGAACTTTGGCACCGCGATGACTAAAATCACGCCAATTACACCAATCACTGCCAGACATGCCACCGCAATAACCCATCCCATGGAAACGGACTTTTGTAGGGCCATAAAGACACCACCAATAGCCAATATTGGAGAGTAGATTAGCATACGAATTCCGATGGCTAAGAGTGTCTGTATCTGCAATACGTCGTTGGTTGTTCTTGTAATCAGCGATGCCGAAGAGAATTTGTCGAATTCCACATGGGAAAAACTTTCAACTTTTGTAAAAATATCATTTCTTAGATTTCTGGCAACTCCTGCCGCAATCTTGGCGGAAAGCAAAGTCACAATAATGATGGCAACTCCACTGGCCAAGGCAATCAAAAGCATCCACAATCCGACTTTGATGATATAATCCGTTTGAACTTTCCCCATGTCAATGCCAAGCTCATCATAAAAGGCAGTTGTCATGGTAACACCGGACTGGGTTAAAAATGAATCGTCCAGTTTAGCGGCCTTTTGCCTTGCATCATCCAACACAGATGCTGGCAGTCTTTCAATGACTGGAATCAACTGATAGATTCCTTCCAACTCAGACTTCCCTATTCCTTCGGTTGACATGGCACCGTCGTTTTCACCGCTTGTTCCTGAGGCATTGTTCATCTCCGAAAGAATATTGATCATGGTCCAGGTCGCAAGACCGAATTGCTTGTCCAGTTGGGCTAACGTTGTGGCGGATACATTGTCCTTTAAAATATATACGTCTTTGCCATTGACAGCCTTGTCCCCTTTGGAATAATTGGCAGCCAAAAGTGATTGTCCGTCTTCACTCATCAGGACACTCATCAAAGAATACCCATCAGTGGAGACCTGGTCCGGTGTGGCATGTTCCACGCCGCTTTGTTGAATGCCCACGTTAACAATACGTGACATGTAATTGGGCAGGTTCAATTCGCAAAGTGCCTGCACAAACAACAAAAGGATGGCCAACATCAGTGCCCACATGAAAGGTTTTAAGTATTTCTTTAGCTTGATCAAATCTTTACCTCTGTTTTCTGTTTTTTTGTTATATGTATTACTTCATTTTTATAATTATAGAAGCACTGCTTCCTGTATGATTTTTATCATCTCTTGCAACTGGGTCTCCCTCTCCACGCTGGTTTTTTTTGTATCCGCTGCAATAGCTTTGATGGGCGAGAACATGATGGCAGCTAAAATCTCATTGCTATAGTCTTTGATGATCCTGTTCTTTTTCATCTCATCAAGGAGATTGTTGATTTTAGCGAAGCCTTTTTTGCCTGAGCAGCCACCGGCCAATGCTGGGCAATTTGAAAACTGTTCCACATAGTTGAAAATTTCTTTGTGGTTCAATATGAAGTTATAGTGGCCCCTGATTAAAAACTCAATGAGTTGATGTCCATCCATGCCGTTGCTTGCACCTTCCAACATGTATGCAAAAATTTCTTCAGAGTATTCCCGATAAATCTCCTGAAGCATGTTTTCTTTGTTTTCAAAGTAAATATAGACAGTTGCCGGTGATACACCTGCCATCTTTGCAATCTTGGAAATGGAAGCGCCATGGAAGCCCTCTTGAAGGATTAGCTTCACTACCGCTTCCTTGATGCACCTTGCTTTTTCGTCGTCTTTTTTGCGCATTCTGTTACCTCAATGTTTCTATAATAAATGACCATTCATTTATTGTCAACCGTTATATTGTCACAATACATGGCCGGATGTCATGTATTTTTCATAATATAGTATACATAACAATCAGTTCTTGAAATTTTGTGATGAAACACATATAATGACTCAATGGTTTGTCTATAAATACCTAAATCACTACTTTTGACAAGCAACTAAGGAGCGTAATATGAAATTTTCCAAACGCATTATTGAAATGGATTACTCGCCGGTGAGAAAGCTGGTTCCCTATATAGAAGACGCTGCAGCCCGTGGTATCAAAGTACACGAAATGCATATCGGCCAGCCGAATATCAAAACTCCGGACCGGTTTATGGATGGGATTCAAAGTTACAGCGATCATATCGTTCGATATACCAACTCCATGGGAACCTCGGATCTGCGTATGGCATTTGAAGAGTTCTACCGAAGTATTGGCATTCAGCTGAGCGCCGACAATCTATTGATTACCCAGGGTGGTAGCGAGGCGATTGTGTTTGCTCTCTCAACCCTGTGCGATCCCGGTGACGAAGTATTGGTGGCGGAGCCCTTTTACTCCAATTATGAGAGTTTTATAAAGATGGTGGATGCGGTTATGGTTCCCATCAATCTGAAAATCGAAGAGGGCTACCGATTCCCATCAACAGAAGAGATGCAGAAGTTGGTTACCCCGAAAACTAAGGCCATCCTATTCTCAAATCCAAACAACCCCACAGGAACCATCCTCAGCGAAGAAGAAATGATTGCCATCGGAGAACTTGCTCGTGAAAACGACTTATTCATCATAGCTGATGAAGTTTACCGAAATTTTATCTTTGATAAAATCTTCTATCAATCCTTCATGAATATGCATGGATTGGAAGACCGAGTGGTATTGGTGGATAGCGTCTCCAAACACTATAGTGCCTGTGGTGCACGGATTGGGATTATTGGTTCTGCCAATAAAGATTTTATTGCCCAAACCCTCAAACTCTGCCAGGCAAGGCTTTCGGTTTCCACAATCGAACAGTTCGCCACATCCGAAATGCTCAATAACGTAGGCGAATATATAACAGATGTCGTTGCTGCCTATCGGGAGCGGCGGGATGTTATCTGTGATGCGCTGGAAAAGATAGATGGCGTCATTTGTGTTCGACCGACAGGCGCTTTTTATGTACTGGTGGGATTGCCGGTGGAAGATACAGACGACTTTGCTTCCTGGATGCTCACCTCTTTCGACTTTCAGGGTGAAACCGTATCATTTGCGCCGGGTTCAGGTTTCTATGCGGACAAAACCAAAGGAAAAACCAAGGCTAGGTTCTCCTTTTGCGCCAGTGAACCCGAAGAAATCATTAGTGCCATGAAAGCCCTTGAAATGGGGCTTCTCGCTTACAAGAATCGTTAACTAAAATTGCTCATCTTTTATGAGACAAATAAAAAAGGGACACCGTCTTTTCCGGTAGTCCCTTTTAAGATTCTCTTATTTCAACAAGTCGTACTGGCTGTTATAGATTTCGGCATAAAAACCGTTTTTGGCCAGCAAGTCTTTGTGTACACCCTGCTCCACAATCTGGCCGTCATGAACCACCAGTATCATATCCGCATTGACAATTGTCGAAAGCCGATGGGCTATAACAAAACTAGTTCGATTTTTCATCAGCTGATCCATGGTGTGTTGGATGAGTAACTCCGTCCTGGTATCCACGCTGCTGGTTGCTTCATCCAAGATTAAAACCTTACGGTTGGCCAGATATGCTCGGGCAATGGTCAAAAGTTGCTTTTGTCCGCTACTGATATTGGTGGATTCCTCATTGATGAAGGTGTCATATCCCTGGGGGAGGGATTCGATGAAAAAGTCAATCTTCGCCTGTCTAGCCGCCTCAAACACCTCTTCTTTGGTTGCATTTTCCTTGCCATATGCAATGTTCTCATAGATAGATCCGGAAAATAGCCAGGTGTCCTGAAGCACCATACTGAATTTGGATCGGAGTTCCGCTCTATTCATGGAATGGATGTCCACACCATCAATGAGTATTTTACCCTCGTCAATATCGTAAAACCGCATGAGCAAATTAATAATTGTGGTTTTGCCCCCGCCGGTTGGGCCGACGATGGCAACCTTTTGTCCAGACTTCACATCAATGTTCAAATCGGTAATCAACGGTTTGTCTTTTTTATAAGAAAAGCTTACATTTTCAAAACGAATGTTCCCTTCGTCCGCAATATCAGCATTTGTTTTCAATTCTTCAATCTCAGGCAAATCCAGCATGGCAAATACCCGGGCAGCTGAGGCAAAGGTGTTTTGCATCATGGAAAGTCCATTTGCGATGCTTTCCAGTGGTCCTGCGAACATTTTGGCATACAGGATAAATGCTACCACCTCACCAACGCTGAGTGTTCCTCGGATTGCAAATATTCCTCCCAAAAGGCAGATGGCAATATAGGAAATATTATTTGTGAGTCCAACAATGGGCTGTACCACCCCTGCCAGGTAATATCCTTTTTCAGCCTGCTGACGCGCTTCTTCACAAAGTGCATCTTGCTCAATCTTCTGGCGTTCTTCCATGTTGAAGGCCTTGATGGTTTCAAAACCGGTAAAATTTTCTTCATGAAATGCATAAATCTTGCCATTGGTGTCGCTGTATTTTGTGAAGTATTTTTCGCTGTTGCCGGCAATTTTAGCTGCCATAACCAGGGATAGCGGAACTAGGACAATGACCATTGCTGCCATCACCGGGTGAATCCAGAAGATGATTGCAGCAATTCCAACCAACTTGATAAATCCTGTGATGGCAATGTTGAAAAAGTTGTGTATGCTGATGCCTAGTACTGATACATCCTTCGTCATCAGGGAAATCACTTCGCCGTTGGGTGTGTCGTCTACATATTTCACCGGTAGACGTTTGACTTTTTCGCTGATTTTGATTCGCATGCCACAGGTGTAATAATTGGACACTACATTGTTCATAATAAGCATGGAAATCAGATCCCAAATGCAGACAACCAGATAAATTACTGCAAGAATTAGGCTGAGCTTGATGAACCAGTCCATATCAATGGGGGTATCTGACGCCCAGTAACTATAGATTGAATCTGTGAGTCTACCCAATAGTTCTGGACCAATCAGCATCAGCACCACAGAAAACAAAGAGCAAATCCCACTGACAGCCAACCATTTCCAAATGGGCTTGGCTTCCCTAATTAGCCTAGCCAAGGTTTTCATTCCTGTTCGGACTTCTTTAACTTTTGTTTTTTGCACTTTTGCTTTCTTGCTTATTTCTTTCTTCATCTTGCTCATAGGGTGCCTCCCAACTGGGAATCATATATTTCCCTGTAAATGGTACACCTTTCAAGCAACTCCTTATGATTTCCACTATCCACCAATGCTCCGCGATCCAGCACGTATATTTTATCGCAACGCATGGCGGTAGCCGCCCGCTGTGTGACAATAATCTGTGTTTTCCCGGACAGGTATTTATTTAGTTTCTTCCGAAGTTTACTTTCAGTCAGATAGTCTACAGATGAGAAGCTATCATCAAATAGATACACAGATGCCGGCTTAATTAGTGTCCTGGCGATGCATATCCGTTGCTTCTGGCCACCACTGATATTTGCACCAGCCTGGGCGAGAATATAATCATAATTCTCTTTATGGGAGTGAATGAATTTGTTGATCTCTGCTACCTTCGTAACCTCTTCCATCTTATCCATTGTAGCATTCCGGTTGCCAAAACGGATGTTTTCACCAATAGTTCCATGAAAAATGGTGTTCCGCTGCAAGGTGATGGAGATGTTGTCACGGACCGTTTCCATATTGATTTCACCGTACGGTTTCCCACCCAGGGAGATTGTACCTGAGGTTGCCTGATAAAATCCCATAATTAATTTTGCCAGGCTGGATTTGCCACTGCCGGTTCCGCCGATTATGGCAACAACTTCACCTTCGGTGATCTCCAGAGATAGGTTGTTCAAAGTCGGATGCTCCGAACCCTCATGAAAAAAGGTCAAATTTCTTATTTCCAAGTGGCCTGAAAGGGTTTCTCCACTGGGTTGATCCACCGGCAAACCCTTTAGGTTTAAAATTTCCGCCACCCGGACGGCACATACCTTAAGATGTGGCAGCCAGGCAAACGTCCAGGATAAAATCAAGAGTCCATTCATAATCAACGCTACATACTGGATGGTGGCGATGACCGACCCGGCGTTCAAAAGAGGCTCAGTTTGAATCCGAATCGCACTGATATACAGCATCACAACAATGGACACGTTCAGGAAAAACATAGATAAAGGATTAATCAATCCTGCAAGGATGTTTGCTTTAATAATGTTTTTAGCCATTTCCCTGGTGGCACAAGCCACCCGGTTTTGTTCATGGTCTTCTTTATCAAATGCCCGAATGACCCGAATACCGCTAAGTCGCTCATTGACCACTTTATTTTGTACATCTATGAACTTATCGGAATTCAGCCATAAGTTCCCCATGTTTCGCGTGGCAATCCAAACAATAAACAGGACCAGCGGCACCAGTATAATTAATACCAATGCAAGTAGCCAATCACTTTTGAATGCCAGGACCGAACCACCAATAAAAAGAATTGGCACTGTTACCAGGGCATAGACCAATCCTCCCGAGGCTTCCTGTAGTATAAGTATGTCTTCCGTCGATCGTGTTAATAGACTTCCTGCACCATACTGGCCATATTCGTGGAAGGTCAGTGTGTTGATCTTTTGAAAAATAGCTTTTCTCAAGTTGTAGGTAAATCCCGATGCCACCTTGGCGTTATATTTGGTCACAAAAATACCGCAAACCAACGCAAAAATGGAAAGGAGCAGCATTGCCACTCCTTTGTCCATAATGTACTGGAGTTGTTTTTCCCGGACGCCTGTGTTGATGATATCACTCATCAGATACGGCATAGCAAGCGCCGCCATGGTTGCGAAGATTTCCAACAGGCCAATGAGAATCAGTTGCCATCGGAAAGGCTTCATTTGTAAAAATATTGTTTTCATCTTGGTCCCAATCGTAAATACCGTTTGTAAGGATCCCTATTTCTTCAGCCAGTCTCCGGCCATTTCAGTGATATCTTTGACACTACCTTCTTCAAATGGCGTTTTAATCCCTGCAACTGCGCAAAGCTCAACAAAGGTTTTAGTTCCTCCTTGTGCGGTAAAGGCCATATATCTTTCCCATGCATCTTTGAAATCCTTTTGGGTCAGACTCCAGAAATATAAGGCTACCGTCTGTGCCAGGCAATAATCAATATAGTAGAACGGGTATTGATAAATATGAAGCTGTCGTTGCCAACCGCTGCCTCTTTTGTAGAAATCCACATCATCAAAGTCCATATAAGGTCTGTATTTTTTCTCCAGGGAAATCCAGGCGTCGCAACGTTCTTTGGGGCTCAGCTTTGGATTGTCATACACCACATGCTGGAACTCGTCCACCATGGTGCCGTAAGGCAGGAAAACCAATGATGATTCCAAATGCATAAACTTGGCTCGGTCGGTATCTTTGCCGTAGAACAGGTTCAACCACTTCCAGGCTATGAATTCCATGGACATAGAATGGACTTCACAGGACTCATAGGTTGGCGCGGTGTTTTCAACCAGTTCAAAATTTCTGGATTGATAAGAAGCAAATGCATGGCCCGCTTCATGAGTCAGCACATCCACATCTCCCGAGGTACCATTGAAGTTGGCAAAGATAAATGGTGATTTATAATCTGGGAATTCTGTACAGTATCCGCCAGCTGCTTTGCCTTTTTTGGTGATGACATCAAAGAGCTCATTGTCGAACATAAAGTTGATGAACTCGTTTGTTTCGGGGGACATCTCTTCATACATTTGCTTTCCTGCGGCCATGATTTGTTCCGGCGTACCATCGGGTTTGGGATTCCCCTCCCGATATCCAAATGCATCATCGTAAATCTTAAGCTTGTCAATGCCAATTCTTTCGGCCTGAAGCTCCTTGAGTTTTCCCACCAAAGGAACAATGTCGTCAACAATCTGATGACGGAAGGTATTCACCATGGATGGATTGTAACAATTCCGTGTCATTCTCAGGTATCCGAGCTCTGTGAAATTTCGTAGCCCCAAAGCAACGGCGATTTCTGTTCGAACCCGTACCAGCTCATCAAAAATCCGATCCAGCTCCTGCTGGTTGTCGGTGAAAAATCCGCTTTCGGCCAGATAGGCACTGTGTCGTACTTCTCGGTCCGGGTTTTCCTTGTAGGCTGACAACTGAGAAAGATTCACAACTTTTCCGTCAAATTCAATTTGCGCTGAAGCAATCAATTCCTGGTATCGGCTGGTCAGTTTGTTTTCTTCCTGAAGCTGTGGGATGATTTCCGGCTTGAAGGTTTTTAGTTCCATCTCCATATTGATGAAGAATAATTTGCCAAAACGTTCTTCCAGTTTGGTTCGCTGTGTAGAGTGAAATAATGATTTCAAAAACTCCTGAACCTGTTCCTGAAGAACCGGCAAATTCTCATCATAATACTCTTTTTCCGCCTTATAAAACGGATCTTCTGTATTGATAGTATTGCGGACTTCAGCCAGGATGCTCATTGTTAATATGTGTTTGGCCAATTTCTCGTGCTCCAAAACCAAGGCAATCAGACTATCGGCATCAATTGCTTCCGTAGCTTGTGTGATTAGCGCCTGATACTTTATGCCCAGGGCTTGACAATCCGCACGTTTGTATTCCATTTCATTAAATTTCACGATGACTCCTTTCATACCTTCAGGTAATACTAACTATTTAACGAGGACAAAGCCATTGATGAACTCTAAGAAGTAGGTATCGCCCTCTTGTCTGAAATTAATAGCAAGGATAAAGTAATCGCCACCTTCCACGGTCACCTTCATTTCTTGGTCCAAGAAACCGTTGCCTGCGTCTCCCATAGCTGAGATTTGTTCCATCACGGCAAACAGGTCCACAGTAAAGATCTTGTCAGTTTCGTTGAGTACCTCCATGGTTTTTTTGTCTTTGCTGAATTCTATGGGCTCTCCACCCTCTTTGCCCGCCGCATTTCCAACATTGGAAATGTATTGTGCATAACCGCTAATATCTAGGTCGGTATACATAAACGTTGTGCTGAAGTAGGCTGTCTCCGGTTGGTCTGGATCTACCTGTCCCACATAGTACGGCAGGAAGCCAAAGGTATCACGAAAATCTTCACTATCGTATCCCATGTATCCTGTATCTTTCCGCAATTCGGTAATCAAATCAATCTGTTTGCCACCGCTGTTGACAAGATATTCGACAATATTTGTAATCTCTCGTTTATCCTCCAACGGTATGTCTTTTTTGGCAATCACCGTGCCATCCCTGTACATGTCGTTTGCTTCCAAATAGTTAACCAACCGACTATACTGAACCTTGTCCGGTACATCAATGACATTTAACGGGGTAAAGGTAAACACAATCGCCACGGTTGCGATAACGGCGAAAATCACTTTGAGGTATTTGCCTTTTTTGAATATCGCAAGGACTAAAAACGCCAACACAATGGAAACCAGGATAATCGAAATATAACGCAAGGTGGTAATCCCATATGCCGATACCCGAATATTAATGGCATATAGTTGCACTAATATGATTGGCATCAACGCAAATTTTCCCCATTTCATGAATAGGTCTATCATTTTGTTTTCTACCCTGTAGCTACCCAAGGTAAAGTAAAACAAGATGAAAAACAAGGCCGCGAAGGAGGCATACAAATTGATTTCATTGGATGGGATATTCCATGTAATTAGGATTTTTGCTAGATACACATATAAAATCGTCAGCAGTAATAGGTAAATCGGAAGCCCTATGGTACCAAGCAGAATCTTTATGACTTTAGGTAGTATAATGGTTTCATCTTTTTTAGGCACCCCTGATAGGAAAAGATTCACTGCAACCATAACACCTGTAAAGACCGCTAAGATTCCAATGTATTTGCCCATTTCAGGGATATCAAGGACAATGGCATCAAATGCCACAATACATAATGTCAGCCCGCTCTGTAGTATTCCTGCAACAGCCGCAGAAAATACGAAGCCTTTCAATAGGTGTGGTGCCAATAGGTCTTTGTTCACTTCGTTATACAGGAAAAACATAATGCAAGCCACCACGGCAAACATCACACCTAAATACCCCGTGGTCACATATACATTATTGTCAAAATCTCTCATCAAGAGCCAACACCCGATGGTTGCAAGCACCGATATGGATTGAAACAGATATCCATTGATTTTAATTGCAAAGCGCTCTAATAACAATGTAAGAAGAATCGATGCAAAGAAACCAAAGGATAATGATAGGATGATCCGAATCAGAGGTTCGGTATCTGTTTCCCTGATGATAGCATACGACGCAACGAAAAAAATCAATGCAGTGTAGGCAAATGGGAAAGCGAACCGCTTGATACCATTCATCAGGAACGACATTTTATTTGAAACATAGGTTTTCATACTCATGATAATCATCTCCATTCTGTAATATAAATTATATCAGTATCCGCAAAAAATCACAACGCAAACCATTATAAAGACAATCAGACCGGATTCATTGAATCCGGTCTGATTGCTTTGCCATTTCCCATAAGGATCTATTAAATTTAGAGATTGAATGCTGCTTTTGCGTCAGCTATGGATTCGTCCAGCTTAGCCAGAACGGAATCAATTGTTTCGTAGGTCAGTACTGCAGGGGGCTCAATTCGGACGGTCTTGGCATTAACCAGCGTACCGGCTGTCATGACATGTCTTTCGAAAAGTCCCTTTGTTACTTTGTAACCAACTTCTGCTTCGGGGAATTCCATACAAATCAACAGGCCAGCGCCTCTGAATGTTTTCAGAACGGTGGGATATTTCTTCTGCAGTTTTGCAAGGCCTTCCATGATGTAGTTACCCTTTTCTTCACACATTTTGGGAACATCGTTCTCAAGCATGAATTTGATAGTAGCCAGGGCTGCGGAGCAAGCCAGAGGATTGCCACCGAAAGTTGGGGAACCAAGAATCCAAGGATTCTCAATCAGTTTTTCTACCCACATTTTAGGTCTTGCAATGATTCCGGTGATAGGCATAATGCCGCCACCGAAAGCTTTTCCGTAAGTCATGATATCAGGAACGATACCTTCGTATTCGCAACGCCACATGGTTCCGCAACGTCCCATACCTGTCTGAATTTCGTCACAGATCAATGCTACATTATACTTGTCGCAGATTTCTCTGACTTTCTTGAAGTATCCGGCGGGAGGAATGATAACGCCTGCTTCACCCTGAATCGGCTCAATGATTACGCCTGCAACTTTTTCGCCAACAGCAATCAAGTTTTTGATGGCAGCTTCCATCGCATCAGCATTACCATATTCAACGTGTTGAACTTGCTGAATCATCGGTGTGTAGTCTTCTCTGTAAGCACCCTTGCCGCCCATGGAAATTGCGCCCATGGATTTGCCGTGGAATGCGCCAACTGTGGAGATGTACCATCTGCCACCAGTTGCCAGTCTTGCTAATTTCAAGGCCATTTCAACAGCTTCTGCTCCACCATTTGTGAAGAAGCAATACTGCAGGTCGCCCGGGGTAATCATAGCGAGTGCATTTGCCAGGTAACCTCTTAATGGGTCAACCAGTTCTTGTGAATGCAGTGCATATCTGTCAAGCTGCGCTTTAACGGTCTTAAGGATTGCAGGATTTCTGTGTCCACATGTGTAGATACCAAACCCACCCAGGCAGTCGATGAACTGAGTTCCGTGAAGATCTTCGAAATGTTCTTCGGAGTCTGTCCATTCAATAAACGCTGCATCGTTGGAAACGGATTTTCTGTATTCCAACCAACCAGGGTTTACGTTTTCGTTGAAGTTTTTGATAGAATCATCATGAATCGCTTTTTTGTCTACTTCTGTAAGAGATTCGGCTTCAATATAGCCGCAGACGCGTTTAGTTAATTCTAATGCTTTTGCTTTGTTCATTTCAGTCATTTTATGACCTCCCTCTATTCTGCCATCCAGCATATGATGACATTCAATATAACTTTGCTCTTACTATTAGTACAAGTTTTATGCCAATATTTCATCATTGCGAACAAAAAAAAATGCTCCCACCCTTTTATCCCATTGATTTCAAGGGGTGGAGCATTATATTTATTTTTTGTATATAATTACCGATTAAATTGTTTTTCTATTCGGCACAATTTGTCAAAATATTCTCTTATAATTTGTACGAATCATGCCCGTTAATCTCACATTTGATACTTTATCAAAGTGCGAATAAGCTGGATATTCCAAAAGTCGCAATGGTGACAAGCACCCCTGCAACAAGAACACCCCAAATAATTGGAGCAATGGCCTCTCTGGGCGGAATCTCCAAGACAGTTGCCACCAATGCGCCGGTCCAGGCGCCTGTTCCCGGCAAGGGAATGGCAACCAATATCATCAAACCAAGTTTCTTGTATTTCTTAACTTTCTTCCCCTGCAGATGTGCTTTGGCCTCCAATTTATGGACGATATGCGCTAACTTTTCGTAGGACCTCATCCAGTCGAAGACTTTGTTTAAAAAAATGAGAATGACAGGAATTGGAAGGAGGTTCCCCACCACGCTAGCTAGGTATGCAACCCAAATGGGAAGGCCCTGTACAACACCATAGGGAAGCCCCCCACGAAGTTCAACCACCGGTACCATTGACACAGCTATGGTCATGACTATTTTCCCAATAAATGTGGCTGTCAGCCATTCAAACATCTTAATGCTCCCTCTTGTTCCGCATAATAACTAAAAATATCACCGTTGACACTTCTACTATTTTAACCGATGGCACCATAAAAAGCAACGAAATACACGAAGGGCAATGGTTGACAGCCTTGGTATTTGTGATATTCTTTCAAGTGAGAAACCCGTGGTGCTTTCACCACAAATTTGCATGTTATATGCATGTTGTAACATATATTTTTGGAGTGCACATCGGACTGGAGGCCAGTTTCTATGAAATTCTATATTGTTGATGCGTTTACCAATTCCACTTTTGGTGGGAATCCTGCCGGCGTTGTATTCTTGGATGAAGGATCTGCCTTTCCGGATGATAAGACAATGTTACTTACAGCTGCTGAGTTAAGATACTCTGAAACTGCATTTGTACAAAACTTGGGTGAGGATATGTATCATACCCGATATTTTACCCCTACGGATGAAGTGGAACTATGCGGGCATGCCACAATCGCCGCATTCACAGTATTAAACCGAGTAGGCGAGGTCAAGGCAGGTCAGGTTTGTTTGAACCAGACGCTTGCGGGGGAAATTCAAATTCATATTTTAGAGGATCTGGTAATGATGGGGATGGCTGCACCTCAAGACCTTGGCTCAATCCGAGCGCCGGAAGCACTACTTGAGCTTTATGGCGTCATGGGTATTCCTGTAGAACCCATCCAGGTAACGGATACCCAAGGAAATGCGGTGAGGCTTTTTCCAGCCATAATTTCTACAGGGTTGCCAGACATTATCCTACCTGTCTCTTCGTCAACCCAGCTTTCAAAAATCAACCCGAATTACGAAGCGCTTGCCGAACTTTCAAAAAAATATGGCGTAGTCGGAGTCCATGCCTTTTCCCTGACAGGCCAAGAAGAGCAATCATCAGCGGTTGAAAATGTTACCGCATATTGTAGGAATTTTGCTCCCTTGTACGGCATCCCGGAAGAAGCTGCCACCGGGACGTCAAATGGCGCATTATCCTATTATCTATATTTACATAAATTAATCAATCCCGGTGACCAGGTCAGTTTTATACAAGGAAGAGAAATGAACCGGCCTTCAAGAATTGAAGCCCTATTAGAAATAAAAGATGCCGCTCCATCAATTCAGGTGGGCGGCACCGGTGTGATTCTAGCAAAGGGAGAAATTTTTATTTGAGAATGTCAGCCAGAAGCTCTCGGAATCCTTCAGCAATTACTGGCAACACCTCTTTATTAACATACTTAAGCTGGTCCTTGCCTTCGCTGGTAAAAGCAATCTGATAATTGACCGGCATGGATTGAATTACTACTTTTTTTCGCCCGGGATAAACTAATGCCAATATCCAGGCACTTCCCGGAAAGCCAAGATATTGCTTCGCATTCACTTCTTGAATTGTAGCTTTTCCATATTTTTCTTCGTTCCAGCCATCGGCAACTCGTTGATACAGCTGCTCATCTGTAAGGGTTTCGGTCAGTTTGATGGTGATGGGTCCTGCCATAATTATTCTCCTATTCCGTAATAAAATGCGTCATCCGGGCTTTTTCCACCCAATAAACTGATGTCGTATTCTTCAATTGATGTCATAAAACTTTTTATTAAGTCCACTCCACGATTACTCTTGCCATAAAAAACAAGATTCGTAGTGGTAGATTCTTTTGCCTTACTTAAGGATTCTTCATAAGCCGATATAAACAGCCATAAATCATCGGGGCGTTCTGTGACAAATTTTTTATTTGCTATTATTACATCAGATGGGATGGGGGAATGATATTGGGTTTCCCACAGTGCTCCCAAATCGATATCGGCCGTCAATCCATTGCTACTTGATGACAAACCCAAGGCCTGAGTGACGAAAGGTTCTTGAAGCAACGCAACGGTGTAGGTTTCTTTTAGCGCTTCCAAGACCTGCGCCGGCGTATCCACCCATTTCATACGAACACCGTAATCCGGATTGATATAGTTATCTTCCAGTAATTTTCGGAGAATTGCTTCCCCTGTGCCACCTTTTCCGCTGGCGACGATGGTTTTACCTCGAAGATCCGGTATTTCCTGACTCTTAATATAGCCTTTGTTGGATACAATGAACCAGTCATTCAAGGACACAGGGCTAATGACGACCATTTCGCCTGCTGTTTGCTGATAAAGTTTGGAGGAAGTATTGGCAGAAACTACCGCCAAATCATAACTACCGTTTAAAATATCGGCTTCCACTTCACTGTCTTTTTGGAATACATCCACTTGAAATCCTTCCGGCATGGATGCTGTAGCCTCTTCTCCCGCTCCTGTTAGTGTCGCGATGCGAACCGTATCAGAAAGAGTTTTTGGCTGAGTGTCCGATGCTGTGTTTTCTTCACTTCCGCAACCAGACAGGGATAGTATGACAATTATGATTGTTGACATTAAAATTAACAGGAATTTCTTTTCCATTCAGTTTACCTCCCGGTCAAGTGTTTCCTTCGTGCGCCACCCTCAGCAACATTCATTCTGGTGATGGCTTTGGCAATGTTAATCTTAGCTATGGCCACCTCATCCGGATTGTGTGTCTGATCGTGAATCAGCCAATCCTCCATGGTCGCCTTCGTGCTTAGTGCCCGCTCCATATTGATGTCTTCTGCCCACTCTGCAGCATCAGTGAAGATAACAATGGTTTCTTTCACATCAATGAAACCTTCAGAAATGGCTGCAATTCGATAATCCTTACTGCCGGCTTCCTGAATCCACAATTCTCCAACATCAAGCAATTTGGTTGCCCATGCATGGTTGGCCATGAATCCTTCATCTCCTGTAAGGGTACGAACAATAACCAATTCCACTTCACCGGAATAAAACCGCTTGGAAGGGGTCATGATTTCCAATTTTACTGCATTAGCCATTGCTCTTTTCCTTTTCGTACTTCGCTACGACTTCATCAATGCCACCGGCATAGAGGAAGAAATGCTCAGGGATGTTGTCATGCTTGCCTTCCAGAATTTCTTTGAAGCTCCGGATGGTTTCCTTTAATGGCAGATATTTACCTTCGGTTCCTGTGAATTGTTCTGCAACGCGGAATGGCTGAGACATGAACCTTTGAATTTTTCGAGCACGATTGACAACCAGTTTGTCCGAGTCGGAAAGCTCATCCATACCCAAGATTGCGATAATATCCTGTAAATCCTTATACCGTTGCAGGACCTCCTGCACTCCTCTGGCGGTGTTATAGTGTTCCTCTCCGATAATCAAGGGGTCCATGATTCTTGATGTGGAATCCAACGGATCGACTGCAGGGTAAATGCCAAGTTCTGTGATGCCTCTGGAAAGTACTGTGGTTGCATCCAAATGTGCAAAGGTTGTTGCAGGAGCAGGGTCCGTCAAGTCATCAGCAGGAACATAAATAGCCTGAACCGAAGTGATGGATCCTTTTTTTGTCGATGTAATTCTCTCCTGTAGCGCACCCATCTCGGTGGCTAGGGTCGGTTGGTATCCTACGGCTGCGGGCACACGACCAAGCAATGCGGATACTTCGGAACCGGCTTGAGTAAACCGGAAAATATTGTCGATGAAAAGCAGTACATCCTGGCCCTCCACGTCACGGAAATACTCCGCCATGGTAAGCCCTGTCAATGCAACACGCATTCTAGCGCCCGGGGGTTCGTTCATTTGTCCGAAGGCCATTGCCGTCTTCTCAATAACACCGGATTCAATCATTTCAAAATACAGATCGTTTCCTTCACGGGTACGCTCGCCAACACCGGCAAAGACTGAAATGCCTCCGTGCTCTTTGGCGATATTGCTAATCAGTTCCTGAATCAAAACGGTCTTGCCTACACCGGCACCGCCGAACAATCCGACCTTGCCGCCTCTGGTATACGGTGCAATCAAGTCAATGACTTTGATGCCTGTTTCAAATATCTGAGACGAAGTGTCCTGTTCTTCAAAAGCGGGTGCGGGACGGTGTATGGAATACTTCAACCCCGTTTCAACCGGTCCTAGGTCATCAATAGTTTCACCAATGACGTTAAATAGTCTGCCAAGCACTTCTTTGCCCACGGAAATTTCGATAGGGGCACCGGTATCAATCGCTTCCATGCCTCGGGTCAGCCCATCTGTGGATGAAAGTGCTACGGTTCTTACTACGTCGTCACCAATGTGCTGGGCAACCTCAGCTGTAACATTTTTGTCACCAAAAGGGATCTTGATGGCATTAAGAAGTTCAGGCATTTTTTCTGATTCGAACTTAATGTCAATAACAGGTCCGATGATTTGGTGAATTCGTCCTTTATTTAATTCGCTCACTTAGGTTACCTCCTACTTTTGGGCTTCCGAGCCGGCTATAATTTCAACAATTTCTTTGGTGATTGAAGCCTGTCTCGCCCTGTTGTAAAACAACGAAAGTTCACTCAGCATGTCCCTGGCATTCTCCGTTGCATTCTCCATAGCAATCCGCCTTGCAGCGTGTTCACAGGTGGCAGATTCCACCACCGCGCCGTATATCATAATTTCAACGAATTTGGGGACCAAATAGTTGAAAACTTCATCGGAGGAGGGTTCGTATTCTACTTCCTTCTCGTGTTTTAAGATATCCGGTCCTGCTTCCACTTCAAATGGAAGTAGGGTAATTTTTTTGACTCGCTGTTCCAGGGAACTAATAAAGGTGGTGTAAATCATCACCACTTCATCGATTTCTCCTGTCTCGTACATCTCTATTATTGGCTTGCTTATTTCTCTGGTTTCTAAAAACGAAATGTTTTCGGGGGGCAGGCAATAAGCGGTTCTGATTTCATACCCCCGCTTCATAAAATAATCCATTCCTCGAGACCCGATAGCGACAATGACCGGCTTTTCCGGATCAGCTTTGATTTCAGCTTCGGCTTCACGGATTACGTTGCTGTTAAAGCTACCGCACAAACCTCTGCAACTGGTCACCACAATATAGCAGGTTTTAACGATTTCCCGGTTCCCAGCTAAATATTTTTGTGGTACCTGGCTGATGTTATGGAAAATCTCCGCAATAGAATGGGTAAGATAATCATAATTCTCATGTGTTTTTTCGAAGGTGGCTTTGGCCCGTCTAAGTTTCGCTGCGGAAACCAACTTCATCGCATTGGTTATGTGTTCCATACTGGTTACACTTTTGATGCGTCGTTTCACATCTTGCATATCACTGGATGCCATCGCTTAGCCTCCTTTGCTGTTTATTTCTATACATCGGCAAATTCATCCTCAGCTCTTAATTTTTTGAATTCTTCAATGGCTTGCCGTAAGGTTGCTTCTTTTTCGTCCTTCAAGTCTCCAGTCTCCACGATGGCTTTGCCTACTTCGGCATAATGGGTATCCATGAACTCATAGAAATCATGCTCAAACTGATGTACTTTCTCCACGGCCAGTCCCTTCATATATCCGTTGACCGCTGCGTAGAATATCATAACCTGATGAGCTACAGGTACCGGCTTGTATTGGCCCTGCTTGACCACTTCCATCAGAATCCTACCATGATCCAGTCTGGCTTTGGTCTCAGCATCAATGTCAGACCCAAATTGTGAGAAGCTGGCCAACTCACGATACTGAGCCAGTTCTAGTTTTACTTTGCTAGCAACTTTTTTCATGGCTTTGATTTGAGCGCTACCGCCAACACGGGATACGGAAATACCTGCGTTGATTGCCGGCCGTTGTCCAGAAAAGAATAACTCCGTCTCCAGAAAGATCTGCCCGTCGGTGATGGAAATAACGTTGGTTGGTATATAGGCGGAAACGTCGCCCGCCTGGGTCTCGATAATAGGTAGCGCGGTAATGGAACCGCCTCCCAACTTATCGGACAGTTTGGCGGCCCGCTCCAGTAATCTGCTATGGAGATAGAAGACATCACCCGGATAGGCTTCCCGTCCTGGCGGTCTTCGTAGAAGCAGCGACATGGCACGATATGCCACGGCATGCTTGGAAAGGTCATCATAGATTATCAGCACGTGTTTGCCTTGATACATAAAATATTCTCCCATGGCACAACCGGCATAGGGCGCAATATATTGTAATGGTGCCACGTCGCTGGCAGTAGCGGCCACCACAATGGTATTTTTCATGGCCCCTCTATTCTCTAGGGTCTGCACCAACTGGGCAACTGTGGATTTTTTCTGACCGATGGCCACATAAATGCAAATGACATCTTCATCCTTTTGGTTGAGAATGGTATCGATAGCGATGGCGGTTTTACCTGTCTGACGGTCACCAATAATCAGCTCCCGCTGACCTTTGCCGATGGGGATCATGGCATCAATTGCCTTGAGTCCTGTTTGTAATGGCTGTTTGACCGATTGCCGTTGCAAAACTCCGGGTGCAGGGCTTTCGATTGGTCTGGTTTCTGTGGCTTTAATTACCCCTTTGCCGTCAATAGGCTGTCCCAACGCATTGACAACACGTCCCACCAGTTCAGGGCCTACGGGTACCTCAACCACTCTCTGGGTAGGTTTTACCACATCTCCTTCTTTGATGTCCTGATCGGACCCTAGTATTACGGCACCGACGTTGTCCTCTTCCAGGTTCAGCGCCATTCCATAGATTTCACCGGGGAATTCCAGAAGTTCTCCCGCCATGCAATGCTCCAGTCCATAGACTCTTGCAATGCCGTCGCCAACCTGCAAAACAGTACCAAAATCTGATACGTTCAACTGATTCTTGTAATTTTTGATTTGTTCTTTTATGACTGAGCTTATTTCATCAGGTCTTAAATTCATATCGTCCGTAAGCCTCCCTTCTTATTTAAAGGTGTTGCCCAGGTCCTGCAAACGCGTTCTTAACGAAGCATCCAAAACCTTGCCTTCAACAAATATTTTGACCCCTCCTATGAGGGATTGATCCATCTCATTTTCCAGGGATACCCGGCTTCTCAGCAGTTTGCTGGTTTCCTCTTCAAATTCTTTGAGCCGAGCAGCGCCAAGGGGCTGAACGGAATAAATCTTGCCATAGGAAACACCATGTTCTTTGTCTATGAGTTTTTTGTAGGTTTTAATGATACTGTGCAAATTCCTAGTACGGCGTTTGTCCAGCAAAATATAAAGCAGGTTTAACAGCTCGCTGCAGATTCTGCCTTCAAAAATCTTTTGAACTACCAGTTTCTTTTCTTTTGGTGAAATTGTTGGATTGCCCAACAAAGCTTCCAAATCGGGAGCTTGTTTTAGGACGCCAAGCAAAGCCTGAGCTTCATCAAGAATTTGCTTTTCTTTTCCTAACTCTCGGGCAGCCTGATAAAGGGCACTTCCGTAAGTCATTTCAATGGTTAGTTCTGCCATCCTGACGTACCTGCCTCTTTCAGTATTTTTTCGATAATTTCATCCTGATCGCCTGAATCCTCAAGGTTTTTTTCCATGATTTTTTCAGCGGCCATCAAAGCCAATGTGCCAACCTCTTTTTTCATTTCAGAAATAGCTTTGGTTTGTTGCCTCTCTATTTCATTTTCGGCCTGCACCATGATGTTGCTAGCCTTGACATTGGCCTCACTAAGGATTTCCAGTGCATGGGTATCCGCTTTGGTCTTTGCCTTTTGGATAATCTCCCGGCCTTGCCCTTCAATCTGTGCCAACTGCTTGTTGTAAGTTTCTAGCTTTTCCATGGCCATCTTATTGGTATTGTCTGCACTCTCAAATGCATCCTTGATGGCATTTTCTCTGGCGACCATAAAGTTATGTATTTTCTCAAAGAAGAAGCGCTTCATTATGAAATACAAAATAGCAATGTTGAAAAGAATCATCAACGATGTCCAGTTCAACTCAATAATTGGTGAATACATTCCATTGCCTCATTTCAATCGTATGAAACATCGATAACGAACATTGTCCGAAATCATGCATACGGGTTGGCGAAGAGCAGGATGATTGAAATGATAAGTGCAAAAATTCCTGCAGTCTCCGTTAAAGCAATACCGATTAGCATGGTTTTTAATAGGGTTCCCTGGGCTTCAGGCTGGCGTGCTGTGCTTTCTACCGTCTTGGCAGAAATAAACGCGATACCGAGACCTACGCCGGCCATGGCCAGCATAGCAAGGCCTGCGGCCAGGGCGGACAACCCCATGATGAAAGCTTCCGGTGTGACTTGTGACATAATGATTTCCTCCTTAGTTTTATTCGTGATCTTCGCTGGCATGCAAGCCATTCGATGTAAAGACCATAGTTAACATGACAAATATAAATGCCTGCAAACCAGCCTCAAACATATCAAAGAAGAAGTTCAAGGGCAGTGGCAGGACAAGTAGCAAAAATGGGATATGCGTTCCCACGGCTTCTGAAAGGCTTTCGAGGGCAGTAAATAGAAGGCTCATGACAATCACGCCGGCAAGGATGTTTCCAAAGATTCGGCAAGCCAGTGTGATGGGGAACATGATTTCGCTCATGATATTCAGAGGTAGCATAAAAGCATAGGGCGATCCTAAATGCTTGATGTAACCTTTGAGGGTTTGTGCTCTGATTGCACTGTAGTGAATCATCACAAATGAAACCGCCGCCAGGGGAACGGTACAATTCAGGTCAGCCGTCACCGGGCGCAAATCCAGAACTCCTAAAGTGCTTCCAAAGGCCAGGAACATAAAAAGTGTCCCGATATATGGGGCGAACCTTACATTTTCTTTTCCCATGGTGTCTGCGACTATATTATAAACAGTCCCCACAATCAGCTCACCATAAGCTTGAAAGCCATGGGGGATTACTTCCATCTTACGTGTGGCCAAATAAGCAAACAGTAGTATCATCAGGCTAATAATCACCGAAAAAATAACCGTCTCGGTTATATGAATAGTGCCTATTGTAAATATAATTCTTGGGCCTAATTCCATGAAAAACTCACCTCATTGCATTTATTTTGGCTTTTTGTCAGTCCATTTTGGTAAAGGCTCCCACTCGTCGTCTTTTTCCTCGTCATCCCAGTCAGCGGAGTCTTTCCATTCTTTTGGTTCAGTCCAATCGTTCAAAGGATTCTTTTCGGCTCCGGGGAACCAACTCTTAATCCCGTAAATATATATCAAGGCCAGAGGCAATGTCACAAAGCCCAAGGCACATCCGATAACACTTCTAGTCCCGGACATCAGACAGGCATAAAAAACGAGGCCGTAGATTGGTAACCGCAAAAAATATCCCGCTACCACCGGCACTTTGCTGTTGGTTTGCATCAAGCCTTGTGCAGAACGTTCCAGAATTGTAAAATTCAC